>CAZPQG010000001.1:0-4219 GCA_964588685.1 uncultured Pseudomonadales bacterium
CTCCTCTTTGATTGCATATACTATATATAACTATTATTAACAATTAATTAAAGGAGTATTATGCCCGAACCTACTATGGAACAGCCGCAGCAGCAAGGCTCAAACGCATGGCTCTGGATCATCATTGGATTGGTGATTGTTGGAGGCCTTGTTTTTGCTTTAGCCAACGTTTTAACAGTTGAAGAACCGGCAATTGAAGAATCTCCCGATGTTCTTATTCCGGACATTGAAGAGGTTGAAGAACAACCGGTTAATGAATATGAGGAGCAGGAGCTCTCACCAATGGAAGAGGAAGAACCGATGGAGGAAGAACCGATGGAAGAAGAACCGATGGAAGAAGAACAGCTAGAACCTACTGAGGAGGAGGAGGAAGTTGTTGAAGAGGAAGAAGAAGTTATTGATGAACTGCCTCTTTAGTGCAATAATAGGATTGTTAAAGTCTTTACTACTAAAGGCTTTAATAGAGTTCATGACACACAACACAACCTTTGTTCTTTCAGAACACATTAAAGGTTGTGTTGTTTTTTTAAACTCCTGTTAACAAGCAGCATAACAAGAGAGCTTCTCACAGCCCTTTTATTTTCAACAGCAGCAAAATTTCTAAGGAAAAAAATAAGACTAATATTACTCCAATCCCGCCTGTACAAACTGCCTCACCTCAGACCACTGCCCGCTGCCCTGCCGCGGCGTTAGTATAAACTGACCGTTGTGAGCAGTCCCTGCCTGTAAAACATTGTCAGTGCTTAAAGTAACAGTTCTTACTTCAAACTCATTTGCAGTCTTTAAAGCCGGAGCTAAATATTGCACTACTTCTAAATCTAAATCAGTCACAACATGTTGCGTCAACAACTCAAAATACTCAGGTACATTTTCTAAAGCTCGCAAAGAAAAAATCTCATCTCTAATACCCAGCAGCACTGCCCTTTGCCGCTCACTGCGCGAAAAATCTCCTCCGGCTGAACCATGACGCGAACGCATATAAGCTAAAGCGTCACCACCCTCCATCTGGTTGGGACCGGCCTCAAAATAAACATGTTCATAGCGGCACTCAAACTTTTTTTCCAGCTCAAACCCTGAATAATCATTAGTTAATTGCGTAATTTCTGCCTCGGAATAACCACACGGATTAAGCTCTTCACCTTGAATGGGATACCATTTATCGCTCAAGGTTTCGGGCACCTCAACCGTAATGCCGCCTAACGGCCCGCCGATCAAACGCTTAAAACTAACAAAATCGATCCCGATAAAATAATCAATTTCTAAACCAAGAATTTGCTCTGCTAGCTGCTTAAAAACTTTGCTGCCGCCGGCCACAATGTTTGACGAATCACTGCCGGCAGTCAAAACCTGATTCACTTTCATCTGCCCTCCGTTAGGCAGCTCAACCCATAAATCCCTTGGAATAGAAATAAAAGCCAAGACTCCTCTTTCAAAATCAAAATGAACCACCTGAATAGCATCAGCTAAATAAGGCCCTTGATGTCCGGGCCCGCCGTAGCCTAATAGCAGCATGTTCAGCCGGCTTAAATCTTGCAACCCTGCTTCCGGCCCGTCATCAGAAGCAGCGCCTTCTACTGCAGCTGATTCATTTGCTGCCCTCAGATCTTGACGCTTGAAAATTGGCAAATTTTTAAAATAAAAAAAAGAAGCTGTACTCGAAATCACCAGCAACAACAGCAAACCTGCAGCTGCCAACTTTTTGTTTTGTAAAAAATTGACTGTCTTACCGAATTTATCTTGCACCTGCCGTCTCAGCTTTCGCTTTAGCTTAAACCGCAGCTGTGATAATTTACGATTGCGCATATTGAGCTAACAACAAAGTATTTTCCAACAAGCAAGCAATAGTCATCGGACCAACCCCGCCCGGCACCGGCGTAATATGCCCGGCTATTTCTTGCACTGACTCAAAATCAACATCACCTACCAAACCATTCTGGGAGCGGTTAATACCGACATCAATCACAATCGCTCCCGGTTTAACCAAGTCACCAGTAATTAAATGCGGCCGGCCGGTAGCAGAAACCAAAATATCAGCCGTTAAACACTCTTGAATTAAATTTAAAGTATGAGAATGACAAATAGCAACAGTAGCTTGATGCGCTAATAACAATAAAGCCAGAGGCTTACCCACCAGCCGGCTGCGGCCTACCACCACCGCTTTTTTGCCGTCAATTTTTTCCCCTGTGCTCTGAATTAAACGCATCACTCCTTTCGGAGTACAAGGAGCCAATAACTCTGATAAAGGCGGCGCTTCTTTGTGAACCATTAAGCTTCCCAAATTTTGCGGATGGAGGCAATCGACATCTTTAGCCGGATGGATCAGACTAATTATCTTATCTTGATCTAAACGCTCAGGTAAAGGCAGCTGTATTAAAATAGCATCAATCTCAGCATCTTGATTCAATTTTTGAATAGTATTTTCCAGCTCACTCTGCATCACTCCGAACGAGAGCTCAATTTTCCGCGAATAAAAACCGGCTTTCGCACACGCCTTTTCTTTAGCATTAACATAAAACCTTGAGGCTGCATCATTGCCCACCATCACCACTGCCAAACCTGGTTTGCGCGCCAATTGTTTGCTTTTTTTAGCAACTTCTTTCTTTAATTGTTTAGACAGCTTGCTGCCGTCAATGATATTAGCCATAGTGATGGTTTAAAGCCTATGCTCAAGCAATAATATGAGCCATAGCTATAGTTGACAGTAATTAACAACTTAATGCTTAAATATATGTTTCCGGCACCGGAAACTGCCCGCACAAATCTTTCACTGCTTGTTTAACTTCTTTTACAGCCTGCGATTGACTGATGATTTTTTGCCGGACACCGGCCTCTTTAGCTTGTTTCTTAGTAATGTTTTCCTGCTCTTTAATCTCAATTATATCGCTCAGTACTTGATCAATCATCTGTGCAATCAGCCTCATCTCTTTAAGCCCCATACCTCGTGTAGTAATGCCGGGCGTACCCATTCTAATCCCTGACGGATAAAATGGCGTGCTGGGATCATTGGGCACAGTGTTGCGGTTTAAAACAATATTGGCTGCTTCCAAAGCCTCTGCTGCCAAATTACCGGATAATTTTTTATTCTGCAAATCAACTAAAATTAAATGTGTGTTGCTGCCTCCGGCCACTAAATTAAAATCATAATTTAGCAGTTCCTCTGCCAACACTTGGCTGTTTTCTACAATCTGCTCTGTATAATTTCTAAAACCAGTGGTTCGAGCTTCCTTTAAAGCCACGGCAATACCGGCAATAGCATTGATATGAGGGCCTCCTTGCAGGCGAGGGAAAACCGCTCGATCAATTTTCTTAGCTAAGTCAGCATCTTTTTTCATCCCTGCTTCAGTGGCCATAATCATAGCTCCCCTTGGACCACGCAAAGTTTTATGCGTAGTGGTAGTGACTACGTGAGCATGAGGCACCGGGCTTGGATATACGCCGCCGGCCACTAACCCTGCTAAATGAGCAATATCTGCCATTAAATAAGCATCAACTGCTTCAGCAATTTGAGCAAATTTGGCCCAATCCAGTTGTAAAGGATAGGCAGTAATGCCGGCCACAATTAACTTTGGTTTTTCTTTTAATGCCAACTTTTTAATTTGCTGATAATCCATTTTACCGTCGCTGCCTAAGGTATAAGTTGCACTTTGGTAATAAATGCCAGATACAGAAACCTTAGCCCCGTGTGTTAAATGCCCGCCGTGAGCCAAATCCAGCCCCATAATTTTATCACCCGGTGTAAGCAGCCCTAAATACACAGCCAAATTAGCCGGGGAACCGGACAAAGGCTGCACATTGGCATGCGGTACCTTAAAAACTTCTTTAGCCCGCTCAATGGCAATAGTCTCGATTTGATCAACGTTTTCTTGACCCTGATAATAACGCTTGTAGGGATAGCCTTCGGCATACTTGTTGCCTAAACAAGACCCGACAGCTTGCAGCACTGCCTTGGAGGACATATTCTCCGACGGAATCATCATCAAAGTTTCTGCCTGTCGTTTTTGCTCGGCTTTAATTAACTTAAAAATTTGAGGGTCAACTTTTTTTAGATGCTGCATGTTTTTTCCTTAGTGAGGCAGTTAGTTAATAAGAAGTTAAATTGCTAATATTAATATTACTGTAGCAGAGTGTAATGCTCAAAGGTATTTTATCCTTTTATATCAATATCAAATTAAATTATAACTTAAAACAATAGATAAAACAGCCGCGCTTGGTTCAAAAA
>CAZPQG010000001.1:4319-76768 GCA_964588685.1 uncultured Pseudomonadales bacterium
CAAAAATTAACAATGTTACTTGACTTAGTATTTAGTTGATTTTAAAAAATTGCGCTCAGTTGGTAGACTGTAATTAGCAGCTTAACAGTTTAAACTTCAAAATAGTTATTAATAAATTCTGAGGTCAAGATATGACTCAAACAACAACCCAACAACAAAAAAAAGCTGTCCGGCAAAAAATTAAACAGCTCCAGCAAAAAATGAGCCCAGCTAAAATTAAAGAAACTTCGCAAAAAATTAGCAAACAGCTCAAAAATATTGTTCAATTTCATCAAGCCAAAAGCCTCTTTATTTATCTGGCAGCTGAAGATGAAGTGCAGACTCTGCCTTTAATTAAAAACTTGCTGGCACACAATAAAATTGTGACAGTGCCTAAAATTTTTGATCAGCAAACCATAGCGCCTGTTCGTATCAAAGACACTGCTGCACTCACTAAAAATAAATTTGGAATTTTGGAACCGGATTCAGAAGAAAAATACAGCGGCACGATCGAGACCGCTCTTGTTCCCGGTTTGGCTTTTACCCCGGCCGGAGATAGACTGGGTAGGGGCAATGGTTATTATGATCGCTACCTAGCACAAAACCCTGACATTTTTACCATCGGCCTAGCTTTTGAAGAACAAATACTGCCGGAGCTGCCGTCAACTGCCAATGACCAAAAAATTGATATGGTCCTGACTGAATCCCAAATTTACAGTTAGCAGTCCGGCCCAAATTTACAGTTAGCACTGACAGTTTTAAAGACTTTAAAAACGGGGAAATTTAGTTACATCAAACAACTCCAAACCAGCAATCTGTTCGCTGCTGCAATTGCTTAAGCTATTTAATACTTTACTTCTTTCAACGATAATCCGCCATCACTGGAGATAAATCTACTTCATCACGCCACTGATTAATTAAAGTTTTTTCTTGCAGCTGTTCAAGTTGCTCGTGATAAGCCGGCACGTCTTGATTCTGATAATAAATGCCGGTTAAAATTTCATCTGTTTTACCGCTTTGCTCAAAAGCAGCCTGCCAATCTTGAGAGTCATGATCCTTTAATTCCTTAATTTTCTCTTGATACCAATCAAGCCCCTGTTCTTTATTGAGAGAAATACAAGGTTGGACAACATCAATTAAAGCAAAGCCTCTGTGGCTAATACCTGCTTGAATAATTTGTTGCAGTTGTTTGTAATTACCGGAATAACCTAATGCTGCAAAAGTGGCATGAGCGCTCAAAGCCGTTTGCAAAGGATTTAATGGCTTTTCGATCAGTCCTTCCGGCGTGCTTTTAGTGACTGTATCTTGAGGGGTGGTAGGTGAAGCTTGGCCGGTCGTTAAACTATAGCGCCAATTATTATGTACTAACACCGTGATGTCGTGGTTGCCTCTGGCTGCTGCCAGTAAATGATTAATGCCCTCGCCATACAAACCACCATCACCGCCTACAACAATTACTTTTAACTCATGATTGGCTAATTTGGCTCCAATGCCATTGGCAATGCCCCGCCCGTGCAGAGCGTGAATGCCATAAGTGCGGTTAAAATCTGCTTCATTACCGGCGCAGCCAATCCCGTAAACAATCAGTACATTTTCATGTTGCAGCTCTAATTCTGCCATCGCAGCGTGAAAAGCTCGTAAAATAGCAAAATTGCCGCAGCCGGGACACCAATTTGGTTTAATTTTTGTTTTAATAGATTTTTTGGTAATTTTCATAAAATTAATTTTTCAATTAATAACTGTTAATTTCTAAAAAGAAAAACCTTACGCCGCTTTATTTTTCACTATTGTCAGTAAATCTTCAGCGTAAAACGGCCTGCCGTCGTAAACTCTGATATGATCGTCCATTTCAACACCGGTGTGCTGTCTGATCCAACTCTCGCCCTGACCGGATACATTACCCTCTACCATTATTAATTTTTCAGCTTCATCAGCCAACTGCAAAAACCCTTCTTTGGGAAATGGCAGCAAACAGGGAATATGAATCATATTCACTAATCCTTCAGCAGTCTCTTTGGTTAAAGCAAGCAATTGCAAAAAAACATTAGCGGTTGAACCCCAGCCGACCAAAGTTATCTCAGCCTGTTGAGGACCCAGCAGCTTGGGTTGAGGGATTTCTGTTGTTAGAGTTTCTATTTTGCGCTCTCTTTTATCTACTGCCTGTTTAATTGTCTCAGCATCCTCTGTAGCAAAACCCCATTGCTCATGTTCATAAGAATTGGCTAAATATAAACCATGTTCTTGGCCGGGAATAGTACGGTTTGAAATACCGTCTTCCGTGTTCAAATAACGCAGGTACTGTTCATCAGCATTTAATTCATCTGATTTAGTCATGCTTTGACGCTGATTCAACTGTTTATCCTCAGGAGCCGGCATGGTTTGATGTGACTCTAAAATATATTTATCAGAAATAATAATCACCGGCAGCTGATATTTTTCAGCCAGATAAAAAGCAATCTTAGTGTACTCAAAATGCTCTTTCACTGTGCCGGGCGCCAAGACCACTTTAGGAAAGTCGCCGTGGCCGGCAGTTAAAACAAATTTTAAATCACTCTGTGCAGTCCAGGTGGGAACGCCGGTGGCCGGCCCGGTGCGTTGTGCTTCCAACACTACCAGCGGCACTTCTGCTATCCCGGCAAAAGGCAAAGATTCTACTTTTAAAGCAAAGCCTCCTCCGGACGAACCGGTCATAGCTCTTAACCCGGCTATGGAAGCACCAATAGCCTGATTAATGGCTCCTATCTCATCTTCGGGCTGTTTAACAACCACCGGCATTTTGTGTTTATGTTTATTTAAAAAATGAAGCAGACCTGTAGCCGGCGTCATAGGATAAGCACTGTAAAACTGCATACCGGCAGCCAAAGCTCCCAAGCCCACCGCTTCATTGCCTGTTAACAAAATGCTCTTATCTTCTTGGGGAGAAATAGCAAATAAAGGTTCAATTAGTTTTTTTGCTTGTGCAAATCCATGTTCAAAAGCGGCCTTGTTTTTTTCAGCTATCTTTTCTGCGGCAAAGGCATCTACAATCACCTGTTGAGAAATAGCTGCATCTAAACCCAGAGCAAAGGCTGAAACTCCTAGCGCCACAATATTAGCTGACAAAGTGGTGTCAGTAATTTCTTTAGCCCAATCGGAAAGAGGCATCTGAAAAATTCTGTCTTGGTATTGGCTGACAATTTCTTCAGGCAGTTCTCCAAAGCTTGAATTATAAATAATAAGTGTGTCGTCTGTAATTTCAGCACCAAGCTCTGCAAAACTGTCTTGTGTATAAATTACCATCACATCAACGACTCGCTGTTGGCTGGCAGCTGTCTCAGCATCAGCATAAACTTGACCGGTTTGGTGTCCGCCGCGGATTAAGGAAGGATATTCTAAATAATTAAACGCCTGCAAACCGTGGCGCTTAGCTATTTTAGCCATTAATTGCGAGGCCAGCATTACTCCGTGTCCAGCCTCAGCTATAATTTTCCAATTAAAAGAAGAATTGTTATGCATAGAAGTAATTAAAATTGTTAATAAATTCAATAAATTCTGAGGGAGGGCCCTCAGCGTTTTGTCTTGCTTTGCCAGAATAAAGCCTGTACTCATCCAAAATTGCAGCAAAAAAAATGCTGCCGTGAAAACATTTTAAAATATCAACTCTACCCCTAATTAGGGTATTTTAACAGCACTGCTGTCTCAAGTTACATGTTTTATAAACTAGCAGTACATAACAATATACCTCTTTTTTACAATTTTTAAAGCTGCAAGTGCTGCTGCAAAAAACATCAATAAAAAATGCTGACGGTAATAGTTATCAAGTCGATAAAAATTATCAAACAAACTGACAACTAAACTGTAAAGTTTTCAAGAAGCTTTAAGTTATTTTTTTTAAAATTATTTATCTATCTAATTACTAGTGCTTAATTACTGCTGCCGGCTCGCACTACTGTGTAAGCAAACACCACCGGCACACAGCCTTAATACCTGTTTAAATTGAAGCACGGTCAACACTTATTTCAAAGACAGTTATCTAAATTTAGCTTAGGGCCGCAGTTATCTAAATTCAATTTTAAAAATTAATATAACCTATGAACTCTCATGACACCCAGCTGTTAGCTGAAAACAGCATAAACTCAGAACTTCAGGTTTCACCACGGCAAAAAGAGCTGGAGTTAGAAATAGAGGAGCTGCAAAATTTTCTTGAAGCACAGTATCATGTAGATTTTAGCCAACCAATGAGCAATGAAATGGAACAACCGGATCTAACAACTTATTATGCTGACCTTAACTTTACCGTCATAGCGAAAACACAATTAATTGCTGTTATAATTGGAGGACTAATGATGATAATTGCCAGCCGGCTCATATATGGTTGCTAAACATTCCTCTTTTCACAAGCAGTTACTCAAATACTTAACAGCCTTTTTGCCCGCTGCAGCCTGGGCCGGACTAATTTTTCTTTTTTCTTCCCAAGAAATACTGCCTTCATTATCCTTATCAACAGCTGATTTTATTTTTAAAAAAACTGCTCATATTGTAGTGTATGCCGTGTTATATTTTCTCATCATTAGAGGCCTGGCTCAATTAAACTACAAATTTAACTATATCTGGTTTAAAGCTTTTTTAATATGCATTGCCTATGCCGTATTTGATGAAATACATCAATCCACGGTACCGGGTAGAACTGCTGCCGTGACCGACGTTGCTTTTGACTCATTAGGAGCCGGTTTAGTAATTTTGTATAAATTTAATTTAATTTAGCAGGTGAAAACAGGCCTTCACTTGCCATAAAATAATGAGAAAATAATGATGGGCGGCTTTGCAGCACCGGTTTGTAAACAAGCTTTAAAAACAGTTGATAAAATAAGTTTTAGAAAAGCTGCAATAAAAAAGCTATTACACTAGATACTAAACAGCAAGTATTGTATACTCAAATACTCATTGGCTTAGTGGCTTAGTTGTTTAAAAACAGCATTTGGCCAAGTTTAAAAACAGCACTGGCCAAGCTATTTAAAGCTAGGATTAAAATTTAACAACCTATACACATTCATATTTAAAACCAGGCTCGTGCTTAAAAATAATGCTTGACTTGATCCATCAAACTAATACACTAAACATCACAAATATTAATATAGTATAATCAATATAATATTATTAAAAATAAAAAGTTAAAAAGAAAATTATGACTAAAACTCAACTGATCGACATTGTTGCTAAAAAAGCACATTTACCAAAAACAGCTGCTAAAGAAGCGGTTAATACAGTTTTTGATGAAATTAGCCGCTCTTTAATCAAAGGCGACAAGGTGGTTGTTTCAGGTTTTGGCACTTTTTATGTAAACAAAGTTGATGATAAATTAGTTGTTCCTTTTGGCAACGAAGATAAAAAGAAGGTGGTAAAAGCCCATCGAGTGGTTAACTTCAGAGTCGGCAAACCTCTTAGAGAAGAAGTCTGGTAATTGCTGTAAAAATTTTAAAAACTCCATAACTTTTGATAGCTTTTAATCAGCCGGGCAAGAGCTGCCAAATAGCGGCAACGGTTGCTGACTAGTTATATGGAGACTAGTTTACGGAAATAAATTCTGAAAGTCTGTTTATACTGTGCAGCTAGCGGCGGTATACAATTAGAATTATCTTTTGGGAGACTGTCTTTTGCGTCTAGCTTTTCCGCCTCTACCTGGTTTGCGAGTTTCCTTCATGCGGTAATCGCGAGTCAGCAAGCCTTTTTCTTTAAGAAAAGATCTAGTTTTAGGGTCAAATTCCTCTAAAGCTCTGGCTAAACCGTGGCGCACAGCATCAAGTTGAGCTGATTTGCCTGAACCTGAAACGTGCACTGTAACAGCAAAATCATCTTCTGTTTTGGTAACAACAAAAGGCTCATTAAATTTAATAGCAGCAAGGGGAATACCTGAAAAATAGTCTGCCGCCAGCTGATCGTTTACAATAAAATCACCCTCTTCCTGATAAATTCTTACTCTGGCCACTGCCACTTTGCGGCGGCCAATACCCTCTGTATATTCACCTTGAGGATAATTAAGATTGGCTCCTTTTTTAGGATTATTTTTACTATTGCTGCCATTTCTTTTAGCTGCTTTCACTGCTTTGGTAATCTGTTGTTGATGTTTCATATATTTAACTATTTTTACTAAATTTATCTTGATGTGGATGTTCTGCCAAAGGATAAACCTTTAAGCGAGACATTCTTGGTTTACGGAATTTATTTTTAGGCAGCATATTTTTAACAGCTCTGATAATGATCATCTCAGGGTTTTGCTGAGCTAAATCTTTATAAGAAATCTCTTTCATCCCTCCGGGATAGCCGGACACACGATAGTACTTTTTTTTATTTTCTTTACCCCTAGTCACGGCCACCTTTTTAGCATTAGTTACTACCACAAAATCTCCAGCATCAACATGAGCAGTATAAGTTGGTTTGTTTTTACCAATCAAAAGCTGCGCAATTTTGGTAGCTGTTCTTCCCAGGATCTGATTTTCCACATCAACCAAATGCCACTGTCTTTTGACATCTTCTTTGCGCTGAACAAAAGTTTTATGTGTTTTCATAATTAAATTATTTTTCCTTACTTATCTGCCGGTTTAAAAGTACCTAAATTTTCCGGTTTATTGATTAATTCAACTTTAAACAGTTTTGCATTGTCACCTCTTCTAACGCCAACCTCTTGGATAGTGGTGAAGCCTGAATTTCTGTCTTGCATCACTGGCGCAATTTTATCAATTAAAGCATTGACTATCTCTCTTTTCCCAAAAAACTCGTGCAATTTTCTCCGACTGTGCACTGTATTTTTTTTAGCTTGATTAATCAAAATATCAGCCTGCCGCTTCACTTCTTTGGCTTGACCTCGACTGACTGTAATTTTGCCATGCAAAAACAAACTACGCAGTAAATTACGTAATAAGGCTTTACGGTGAGCCGTCTTGCGGCCTAGTTTTCTTTTTTTAATTCGATGTCTCATAATTACAATAAGTCACTATCAATTAATTAAATGAGTCTCGGCTCCTTAAAGCTGCTTATTCTTCTTGAAACGAGACTCCTTTTTTCTCTAAAGCTTCCGCAATCACTTCCAAACTTTTTTCTCCAATATTTTTCACTTTGCCGACCTCATCTTTTTCTGCTTCCACTAAATCTCTTACATTTTGGAAACCGCCTCTGCGCAAAGCATTAGCTATTCTAGTCGGAAGATCAAGTTCTTCTACAGTTAACCGTAATATTTCGGCATCTTGAGGACTCAATTTTTCTTCCTCTTCTTCTTCCTCAATAATGACAGGGTCATAAACTTGCTTAAACTGCTTAACTAAAATCTTTGCCGCCTGCTCCAAAGCTTCTCTAGGCGTAATGGTGCCGTTAGTTTTTAAATCAATTGACAATTGATCATAATCAGTTCTGCGGCCAACACGAGTGGACTCAACTTTATATGAAACATTGAGCACCGGTGAAAAAATAGCGTCAACCAACAACTCTCCAATGTCTTTTTCAGGTACCACCTCTCCGGTTCGATAACCTAAACCTGTTTCTAAAGTTAATTCTGCATTTAAAACTGCCCCTTCGCCTAGAGCAGCTATGTGCTGATCCGGATTGACAATAGCGAACCCGGCTTCGCATTTAATATCTTCGGCTGTAACTTCTCCGGGGCCTTTCATTTCTAAATGGGCCACCCCTTCACCGTCTGTATCGGCCTTAACCCTCACTTCTTTTAAATTCAGTAAAAACTCAACCATATCTTCTTTCACACCCTCAATTGTTGAAAATTGGTGCTGCACTTTATCAAATTTAACCGAAACAATTGCAGCGCCGGACAATGAGTTCAGCAAGACTCTTCTTAAAGCATTACCCAAAGTATGACCGTAGCCATTTTCTAAAGGCTTTAAAGTTAATAAAGAATGATTGGACGCTAACTTTTCTTCGTCAATCGTAAAGATTGGATTAAAAAAAGTGTTTTGTGCTTGATCTGCTTTCATAATTTTTTCTCCTTTGTTTCTCCTCCCTTGCCAGGGCAAGGAATCCGTTTCCAGATAATTAATAAGTTAAAAAACAAAACTAATTGACCAAACTAATTAACGACTGTAGTACTCTACAACTAATTGTTCATCAATGGTGCCGTCAATCTCATCACGCTCAGGAAATCTTAAGACCTTGGCTAGATTATGTTTTCTTTCCAACCACTCAGATACTTCATAGCCTTCATTATTAAAAACTGTTGCTACAGCCGGAATATTAGTAGATGACTTCTTTAACTCGACAACATCATCCTTTTTCACCAAATAAGAAGGAATGTTCATCTTTTTATCATTAACTTTAACATGACTGTGGCTCACCAGCTGCCTGGCTGCAGCCCTAGTCGGTGCCCAGCCTAAACGATAAACCACATTATCCAGTCTTCTTTCCAGTAACACCAAAAGAGCTAAGCCTGTGCCTAAAGAGCTTTTCTCAGCCTTCTTGTATGTCTTTTTCAGCTGTTTTTCCAAAATGCCGTAGATATACTTAATTTTCTGTTTTTCCTTCAGCTGCACACCATAGTCTGACAAGCGGCGCGATCTCTTATGACCATGCTGCCCGGGCGGAATATTAATCCGCTTAGCTGTCTTTAAAGCATTAGTCTTTAAACCAAGATCTTCACCTATTCTTCTCTGTAATCGTTGTTTTGGACCCGTGTATCTAGCCATAATATTGTTTTGTTATCTGTTGCTATTAAATATTATTAATTTATTTTTTATTTTTTAGTCTTTAATCTTAATTTCTTTCTTTTCTAGGCCTGGTACCATTGTGAGGCACCGGTGTCATATCTGCAATTAAAGTCACATTAACGCCTTTGTTGCGCAGTGTTCTCAGCACAACATTTCGTCCCGGACCCGGCCCTTTTATATAAACTTCAGCTCCCTTTAAACCAAGATTTAATGCCTTGTTAATCGCATTGGTCACAGCCACTCGTGCCGCATACGAGGTAGATTTTCTGGACCCTTTAAACCCGGCCCTGCCCGTACTTGACCAAGCAATAACATTGCCTTCTAAATCAGTAATAGTGACCAAAGTGTTGTTAAAAGTAGCATTAACATAAATTTTTGCCTGCGGCACTACTTTTTTATTTTGGTTTTTTTTCGAATATTTTGCCATAAATGATTAATGAATTATTTTTTTAAATTTAAAATTAAAGTTCAAGAGTTAATAAGGCTAACTCAAACAACTTTTAATTTCAGCTTTTGACAGCTTTTAGTCTTCGTCGCGATCTCCTGCTTCTATCTCTTTAGTAATAGCTCCTACTGTCTTTCTTTTACCCTTTCGAGTACGCGCATTAGTTCTGGTTCGCTGGCCTCTTACAGGCAAACCTGCAATATGGCGCAGCCCGCGATAAGCTTTAATTCTTTTTAAACGATTAATATTATCGTTCACCTGTCTTCTTAAACCTCCCTCAATAACATAATCTTCCAGCAATTTCTGCAAAGTTTGAATCTCTTGACCGGTTAAATCTTCGGCTCTTTTATCACGATCAATCTTTGCTTGATCAGTAATCTTCTGTGCTCGACTTAAACCAATGCCGTAAATATAAGTCAAGGCATAAGGAACTTTTTTATCTTCTGGTATGTTTTTTCCTGCTATTCTTGGCATAATTCAATTATCCTTGTCTTTGTTTATGTTTAGGGTTTTCGCAAATAACGTACACCGTGCCTCTACGTCTAACAATTTTGCACTTTGAACATTTCTTTTTAACTGACGGGCTAACTTTCATGATTAAAATTCTTTCTTAATATTCTTATTAGTAGAACGATAAATAATCTTGCATTTTCCTAAATCGTATTTTGAAACATAGGCTTTAACAATATCTCCGGGCATTACCCGAATGCGATAGAGCCTCATTTTACCCGATAATGTACCTAGCAAAACTTTGCCCTCTAAGGCCTCAACCTGACTATCAGTCACTTTTATTCTAAACGTAGTATTGGGGAGGCACTTTTCTACCTCGCCATAAATCATGAATCGATCTTTAGACTGATCTTTACCTGCAGTCGAATCATCTTGACGTTTTTCTTTAGCTGATTGTTTATGCTGTTGAACTTTACCCATAAATAATACTATCTACTTAATGTTATTGCTTTTTATCTACTTAATTTGTAACTAATATTTAATTAACTTTTAAGGCTAATTTAATACGCTTTTAATGCGCAACGAACGGCTAATTATATCAAATCTATACTCTTTTTCCAGGTCTAGTCGATAATAAGCACTCTTGTTGACTAAAATTAATTGTTATTCTGATTGCTTTTGAGTGCGCCTTTCTTTTTAAGTTTAGTCATAATTTCGTTAAAAACTTCTTTAACTTCTTGCTCGCCGTCAACTGTAATGAGCTGGTCTCTTTTCTCATAAAAATCTAATACGCCGGTAGTAGCTTCATGAAATAACTGAATTCTTCTACGAATAGCTCGCAGTGTTTCATCTTCTCGATTATCATCTCGTCCGGAAATTCTCCATAAAGCTTCTTTATCTGAAACATCAATAAAAATTACCTGCTCTGAACCATCGGAAAAAGCTTTCGCTTGGGGCAGAGTCCGAGGAAAGCCGTCTATAATAAACCCATTTCTGTATTCCGGTTTTTTTAAATATTCACTCACAATTTCTATTGTTTTATCATCATCAACCAAGACTCCGGCGTTCAGCGTTTCTTTTAACCATCTGCCCAATTTAGTTCTGCTTTTAGCTATTTGACGGAAAATATGGCCGGAAGATAAATAGGGAATGCCTAACTCTTTTGAGAGCAGCTTACCCTGAGTTGATTTACCGGCACCCTGAACCCCGATGAGTACATATCTTTTCATATTGTTTTAGTTAAATTAATATTTTTTTAACGTTTTAATTTTAATAAGTTGTTTTAACTCTCGAGTTTATTATTTTATTTTTTTTAGTTATCTTGAACAACTATTAAACCACCATTAAACAAATGCATCCGATTAACTCTTTTTTTCAGATTTAATTAAATATTAAGTATATTGATCATAATCTTGACCCACCAACTGACTTTCTACTTGCTTGGATGTTTCAAGAATCACAGACACGACAATTAAAACACTGGTGCCTCCAATAGCTAAAGCCTGAACATCGGTTAGTGCCTGAGCAATCAACGGCAATAAAGCAATTACTCCTAAAAATATAGCTCCAGCCAAAGTAACTCTGGTCACTACATATTCTAAAAATTTCTTAGTGGCTGTTCCGGGCCTAATACCGGGGATATAAGCGCCGCTTTTTTTAAGTTCTAAAGATAAATCGTCAGCATCAAAAAAAATCAGCGCTGAAAAAAAAGTAAAGACAAAAACTAATATAAAGTAAAAAATCATATAAAAACCTGACGTTTGATCAAACCAAACCATTAAATTATTGCCTAATGCTGAAAGCCGTTCATGATCTAAAGAAGCTAAAATTTGCCCCACAAAAGCAGGCACCAGCATTAAAGATAAAGCGAAAATAATCGGCATTACTCCGGCCACATTAACTCTAATTGGCAAGTGCGTTTTTTGTCCGCCGAGCATCTGGCTGCCTCTCATTCTTTTTGCATACTGCACAATTACCTTGCGCACAGCCTCATTCATAAACACTACCAACCCAATCACAGCGCCAAATAAAGCTAAAAACATCAGCATTACTAAAAATTGCCGGCGCTGGACCACAAATGAAGCCTGAGCAATTGCAACCGGAATCTGACTAATAATTCCGGCCAATAAAATCATAGACACACCATTTCCTATCCCGTACTCACTAATAAGCTCGCCTATCCACAAGACAATCATAGCTCCGGCTACCAAACTGGAAATAACAGCAGCAATAGCTAAGGGATTAGTAGAAACCAATAGTTCCTGTGATTGCAGCAAAGCCACTACTGACACACTTTGAACGATAGCTAAAGGCACTGCAATAAAACGTGTGTATTGATTTACCTTGGCTTGTCCTGATTCGCCTTCTTTACGCAGCTCTTTAATTGAAGGGATAACCATACCAGCCAACTGCATAATTATCTGAGAAGTAATATAAGGATTAATACCTACAGCAGCTACTGAGAACCTGATTAAAGTACCGCCGGAAAAAAGATTAAGCAAACTTAAAAAGTCGCTGCCTAAAAATATCTCCTGAATCTGTTGAGTGTCAACAATTGGAACCGGAATATGTGCCAACACTCTAAAAATTAAAAAGCATAAGGCCGTAAACAAAAGCTTTTTTCTTACTTTTTTAGTAGACAATACTCTTTTGGTGGTTGCAATGATTTTTTTTAACACAAAAGTTTAAATAAGTTGCTTGACAAATTTTTATATTTCTTAACAAACAAAAAATTTTAAACAATATCTAAGACTAAAATTAATTTAAAAACTATTAACTTTCTCTTACTGGACTCTTTTTTGATGCGGCTGGTTCTTCTTTATTTCTTAATCTTCTTTATCTTCCTTGTTTTCTTCCTGTTCTTCAGCCTGCTCAATAGTACCGCCCAAAGAAGTAATGACTTCGGCTGCACCGGCAGAAACTTTTACTCCTTTCACTGTTACCTTCTTTTCCAAACGCCCTTTTTTAATTATTTTGGCCTCCTTAAAAGCAGGATCAATGATGCGATTTGCTTTCAATGTTTTTAAAGAAACGACATCAAAATCAAAAGCATTAATCTCATCTAAATTAAGCTCGGCAGTTTTCTCTCGTTCTTTGAATCTTCTTTTACCTCTAATCATAGGAAATTTTTTTGTAAACGGCAGCTGACCGCCTTCGAACCAAAGTGGAATTCTGTGGTTTGAGCGTGATTTTTGACCTTTCTGCCCTCTATTAGTAGTATGACCGCCTTTACCGGAGCCATAACCTCGGCCTAATCTTTTCTTTTTCTTAGTAGTAGTTTTTTTAAGTTGATTTAATAAACTCATAATTTGCGTCTTTTTAAAATTCTATTTTTTCTTAGCAGATTTTTTCCCATCTCTTTCTTTCTTATTTTTTCCCTTTTTGCTGCCTGTCTCTTTTTGATTAGCTTTTGCTTCTTTATCAGTTTCTTCTTTTTTAGCCGCAGTTTTTTTTGCCCTGTGTTTTTTAGCCGCAGTCTTCTTCTTGGCTTTTGATTGCTTTTTCTTTTTTGTTTTTTTGGTCTTAGATTTAGCGCGTTGCTTCTTTTTCGACTTTTGATCACTGCCCTCATCGTTTAGAGTAATGTCTCTTACTTTTACAATCCGCGCCGTCGCTTTCAAAGCCTCTAAAGCAGCGTAGACATTAGTAGCCGGATTATCACTGCCCAAAATCTTGGCAGACACATCTTTAATACCTGCTACTTCCATTATTTGCCGTACTGAACCGCCGGCGATAACTCCGGACCCCGGAGCTGCAGGCTTTAATAACACATGACCAGCTCCAAATTTACCTTCAATGGTAAAAGGAATAGTGGTACCGTCTCTTGGCACTTCAATCATCTTTTTACGAGCTAAACGTGCACCTTTGCGAATAGCATCAACGACTCCCGGTGCTTTGCCTAAAGCCACTCCAATCTTGCCTTTTCTATCTCCAACTACCATTAGGGCTGAAAAGCTCATTTGATCTCCGCCTTTAGTTTTAGTTGACACTCGAGAAATACGAATTACTTTTTCCTCGAATTTTTTCTGATTACGATTTTTTTGTGGCGCCATATATTCTTTGTTAAATTATTAAAGTTAAACTTAATAGATTAATGCAAACTTATAAAAAGTAAACTTTATAAATTAATACCTTCCTTTCTTAAAGCTTCAGCTGCCGCTTTGACTCGACCGTGGTATTTATACGGCCCTCGGTCAAAAACTACTTGCTTAATATTATTTTTTTTCATTAGCTGAGCCAGATCTTTAGCCACTGCCGCCGCCCGTTCTGTTTTACTGCCTTGATAGTTTTCATCATGAGCAATATCACTCAAGGCTAAAATAGTTTCTCCGACCTCATCATCTACTAATTGTAAATAAATATATCTATTGGATCTAAAAACAGATAAACGAGGCCTGTCAGCAGTCCCGTATAATTTTTTACGAACCGCTCTCTTTCTCTTTTCTTGTCTGGTGCGATGCTTAACTTTATGAGGCATAGTTTAAATAAATAATAAATTTTTTTTGATTATTAAAAATGACTGCATGTTAATTATTATTGTTCAAATTTATTTCAATTTATTCCGTAGCTGTTTTGCCGGGTTTAATTTTTACCTGCTCATCTTCATAGCGAATACCTTTGCCTTTATAGGGCTCAGGCGGCTTAATATCTCTAATATTCGCAGCGGCTTGACCCACCAATTGTTTGTCAATGCCGGAAATAATAATTGTATCATTACCTTCTATCTCCAACTTAATATCAGGAATCGGCTCCACTTCCACCGGATGTGAGTAGCCAACTGTCATTTCTAAACCTTGCCCTTTTTTCTTAACTCTATATCCAGTTCCAACTAACTTTAATACCTTTTTGTAACCTTCAGTCACACCAATAACATGACCGTTAATTAAGCTTCTCACTAAGCCATGAAACGATCTGATTTCTTTAGTATCTTGGTCCCTCGACACTTTAATTTGACCGTCCTCAACTACAACCTGAATATGCCTAAAAAGCGGAGCAGAAAGTTCCCCTTTTGGCCCTTTTATTAAAACTTTATTCTTTTTTACTTCAACCTTAACTTCATCAGGTAAAGTAATTGGTGTTCTGCCGATTTTTGACATATTTTTTAAATTAAAAATACTATTAAGTTACACAATAAATAAAAATATTACCAAACTTGAAACATTAATTCTCCACCCACATTTTTTTCTCTAGCTTCTGCATCGGTTAAGATGCCTTGGTTGGTTGACAGCAAAGTAATACCGTAATGATTTAATGTTAACGGTATATTTTTAGCGCCGGCATATAGTCTTCTGCCGGGAGATGAAATTCTTTTTAAACCGGAAATAGCCGGCAAATCATCAACGTATCTTAGTTTCACTAAAATTTCTTTTTGCGGATCTTTATCCAAGACCTCATAATCCTGAATGTATTTATTTTCCTTAAGCTTTAAAATGATGGCCTCTTTCATTTTTGAATGAGGAACCACCGTCTGCTCCTTTTTTGCCAAAAGGGCATTTTTAAGCCTGATAAACATGTCGCTGATAGGATCTGAGATTAACATAATCTTTTTAATAAATTTTTTATTTGCTTGCTTTAACTACTCCGGGCAGTTCTCCTTTAGAAGCTAGCTCTCTAAAAGTTAGTCTGCTTAAGCCAAAATAACTCATATAACCTCTAGGCCGACCCGTAATTTTACACCGAGTTACACCTCGAGTTGAGACCCGATTCTTTTTTCTTTTGTCTTTACTTAAATATTTATCAAAATATTTTTTTCTTTTCTTTCTAAGACGTCTTGATTTAATGATTTTTGCTTTTTTTGCCATATATGAGCCATTAATATTTTTTTACTAAAAAATGATTATTATCTTTTTATTCTTCTTCCTTTGCAAAGGGCATACCTAATAATTCCAATAATTGAAAAGCTTCAGCATCATCTTCGGTATCAGTCACTATCACCACTTGCAAACCCCTAACTGAATCTATCTCGTCGTAATCTATCTCCGGAAATACAATCTGCTCATCCAAACCTAAATTATAGTTGCCGTGACCGTCAAAAGCTGTTCTAGAAACACCTTTAAAATCTTTAACTCTCGGTAAAACAATTGCAATCAATTTATCTAAAAACTGCCACATTTTATCAGCTCTTAAAGTAACCTTGACTCCCAACGGCTCTCCTTTTTGTAAAGAAAAATCCGAAATAGCTTTTTTAGCTGTGGTCATTTGAGCTTTTTGGCCGGTAATAGCAGCAAATTGTTGTTGAACATTGTCAATTACTTTTTTTCTTTCGCCGGCGTCTTCAGGTTTAGAAATTCCGGTGTTAAGCACAATTTTTTCTATTTGAGGCACAGCCATTTTACTAGGCAGATCCAACTCTGATATGAGCTTTTTTTGTATTTCCTGCTGGTATTTTTCTCTTAAACGATTCATTTTTTATTTTTCTTTTTTTGCTGCCTCATTTTGCTGTGCTTGTAAATCCGCCTTTTCCTGAGCAGTACTTTCCGGCTGCTGATAAGGAATTGGCTGGCCTGTTTTTTTAAAAATTCTCTGTTTGGTACCGTCTTCTTTAAATTGATAGCCAATTCTATCCGGTTGGCCTTTTTGATTTAAAATAGCAATTTTAGCCGGTTCTATTGGTCTTTCCAAAACTGTTCTTTCTCCGGGCCGATTCATCATCGGCATAGGTTGAATATGTTTAACATATAAATTTACGTCTTTCACTACCACCTTATTTTCTTTGGGCAAGACTTTAGTAATAACACTTTTTTTACCTTTGTCTTTACCGGCTGTAATAATGACTTTATCGTTGATATTAAATTTCATATTTTTTCCTTTACAATACCTCCGGAGCTAAACTAGCAATTCTTCTATAACCTCGTTTTCTAACCTCTTTGGCTATCGGGCCAAATACTCGAGTGCCGATAGGCACAGGGGTTTGGCGCGACTCTACAATCACAGCTGCATTATCGTCAAAACGGATATATTCGCCGTTTTCACGACGTTTTTCTTTTTTAGTACGCACAATTACAGCTTGGACTTTTTCTCCCCTGCGGACAGTGGCATTGGGGTCAGCGTCAATGACTGAAGCCGAAATCATATCACCAACATAACCAAATTTGCGTTTAGAGCCTCCGTACACAAGAATGACTCTAATCCTTTTGGCTCCTGTATTGTCTGCTACCTTAAGAACTGATCTTAATTGTATCATGATTTAAATAATTGCTTACACTAATGTTGTTAATTAAAATTATGATTGACTTAAATTTTCAATCACTTTAAAGTGTTTTGTTTTACTAATCGGACGGCATTCTTGAATTAATACTTTATCTCCCACTGCTAAATCAATATCATCCACATGGCAAGCATGTCTCTTTGACCGATTAATATACTTTTTATATAAAGGATGCTTCCATTTGCGCACTAACTCAACTGTCGCAGTTTTTTCTCTAGCTAATGAAGTTACAATGCCTTTAAACGTTTTCATTTTTTTGTTTTAGTTAAATGATTAATTAATGTGATTAATTGTTATCTTTTGCCGGCTCTTCGCCGTCAGCTTGGTCTTTGCTGGCAGCCTGCTCCTCACTAGCAGCTTGTTCTTCCTTGGCACTTTTTTTCTCTGTTAAAATAGTTTTAATTCTGGCTGCATCTTTTCTTAATCTATCCGGCTTGCTCGTATCATCAAGTTTTTGAGCAGCCAGCTCCAATCGTGTTAAAGCCAGTTCTTGCTGCAATTGCTCCAACTGCTGCTGCAGCTGAACAATTGATTTTTGATGCAAGGCTTTAATTTGCTTAGTTTTCATAGCTTAATCCTTAATAACAAACTTTGTTTTCACAGGCAGCTTATGAGCCGCTTTTCTAAAAGCAGAGCGAGCAGTGGCTTCATCAACTCCACCCAGTTCAAATAATATTGTGCCCGGCTGCACTTTAGCTTCATAATGATCTACTTCTCCTTTACCTGAACCCATTTTTACTCCAGACGGTTTTTGAGTCATAGGCTTATGAGGAAAAACTCTAACCCAATACTTACCGCTCCTTTGAGTAACAAAAGTAATTTTTTTACGAGCTGCCTCTAAAGCTCGAGCCTTAATACGGCCTCTTTCTATAGCCTTTAAGCCATAACTACCGAAATCAACATTGGTTCCCCTGGAAGCCATGCCTCTATTTCTGCCTCTAAATTCTTTCCGGTATTTTCTGCGTTTTGGCTGCAACATAAATTTATAATTAGTTTAAAATTGTTAATTTTTATTTTTAATATTTTTTAAAACAAGTTAGGCCTCTTGCTCATCAGTTATTTTGTTTTTTAGCCTTCTTGCTCATCAGTTATTTCACCTTTGTAAATCCAAACCTTAACACCGACAAAACCACTCCTTGTTTTGGCCGGGGTTTCATAATAATCAATATTAGCTCTTAAAGTTTGCGTCGGCACACTGCCTTCAGTGTATTTTTCTACACGACCAATTTCAGTACCGCCAATTCTTCCCGAAAGCTGTATTTTAACACCTTTTGCTCCAGATGACATCACTTTCTCTATCGCTTGGCTCACAGCCCGGCGATGAGGATAACGGCCTATTAATTGGTAAGTTAATCTTTCAGCAATTAATTTAGCACTTAATTCAGGTTTTTCTACTTCTTCTACTTTGATATTGACTCTAATTTTCTTACCGGACTTAGTGTTTTTAGTGGCCGATAACATCTCCTCAATAGTATTTTTAATTTCCTCTAAATTAGAACCGCCTTTTCCAATCACTACACCCGGACGGCTAACACTTAAAGTTATCTGCATTGTGGTTAAAGATCTCTCAATCACTACCTCATCCAAGCCGGCATTGGTTAGCTTTTTTTGTAAATAAGAACGCAAGCGGTAATCTTCCAGCACTTTATCCGAATAATTATCCTTATCTGCAAACCATCTTGATTTCCAAGAATAAAATTTGCCCATGCGAAATAGTATTGGATTAACTTTTTGTCCCATATTTTGACTTTTTAATTATTTTTAATATTTTTAATTAGTGATTTATCTTATTAAGATTGTTGTTAAATTTTTTAAAGTCCGCTTTTTCTTCTGTGTGTCTTAGTAATAGGATTTTTAACCTGAGTCTGATCTTTGTCTTTCAGTTTTGCCTGTGGTTCTGCCTGAGGCTTAATAAATTTCTTGGCCTTAGAATCAGACTTCGCTTTGGTTTTAACATCACTTTTTTTCTTTTTTTCAGTTTTAGGTTTAGCTGCTTGCTTCTTTTCTTTCTTAGCGGCTGTGCTTTGTTCGGTTTGCTTAGCTGCCTGAGCGGCTGAAGCAGCCATCTCTTCTTTAGTACTTAAAATTGCCTCAACATGACAAGTTCTTTTTAAAATTTTATGACCTCTGCCTCTGGATACCGGCCTCATTCTTTTATAAGTAGGTCCTGTTTTAACTAAAATGTTATCTATTTCTAAATTTTCAATTTGCAAATTGTGATTATGAGTGGCATTGGCTACTGCCTGCCTCAATACTTTCAACAGCACCACTGAAGCCTTACGCTCCATTAAAGACAGCTGCACAAAAGCTTCTTCCAAAGACAGATCTTTAACTTCGTTAGCCAATAATCTAACCTTGCGCGGCGATTGTCTGGAATTTTTTTGTTCTGCTTTAATTTTCATTATGATGCTTGTTAAAAATTGCTATTTATAAATTTTAAAGCTTGATTAAGTCTTGGTAATAATTCTTTTCACCATTCGGCCGTGGCCTCTAAAAATTCTAGTGGGGGCAAATTCTCCCAATCGATGACCAACCATATTCTCGTTCACAAAGACTTCTTCAAAACCTTTGCCTTTGTGTACCAAAAAAGTATGACCCACAAACTCAGGGGCAATCATACATGCTCGGTTGTAAGTTTTAAGTGGCTGCTTGTCACCGGTCACTTTTTGTTCCTTAACCTTAGTCATTAAAACTTGATCAACGTATGGTCCTTTTTTACTGCTTCTTGCCATATTTTTAAATAGTTATTAGATAATTTATTTTTCCTGTTAATTAGATGTCGATCTTTTTAATATCTGTTTAAGTTTTATTAATTTAATTATTTCTTCTCTCTGCGGTCTTTGACAATATATTTATTAGTAAATTTTTTACGTCTAGTCTTCTTCCCTGGTGAGGCAATCTTGCCCCAAGGGGTTTTTGCGTATTTCAAGCCAACACCGCTTCTGCCTTCACCACCGCCGTGAGGGTGTGAACCCGGGTGCTGGGCCGTACCGCGCACCGTTGGTCGAATGCCCATTAATCTTCTTCGGCCGGCTTTTCCAATTTTTCTATTTTTCCAATCAGCATTTCCTATCTGACCGATGGTGGCAAAACATTTTAAATTTATAAACCGATGTTCCTTTGAGGGCAGTTCCACAACTGCATACTTTTCTTCTTTTGACTGAATTAAAGCTGCTGTTCCGGCGCCTCTCACAATTTGCCCGCCTTTGCCTGGTCTTAACTCTATATTATGAATTGGCATTCCCACCGGAATTTCGCTTAAAGGTAGAGCATTGCCTGGTTCCGGCTCCACTGATTTGCCGGCTAAAATTGTATCTCCCAACTTAATTTTTTTAGGTGCTAAAATATATCTTTTTTCACCATCAGCATAATAAATTAAAGCAATATTAGCACTGCGCATGGGGTCATATTCAATACGCTGTACCACACCGGGTACGCCTAATTTATCTCTGCGAAAATCAATAATTCTCTGCTTTTTCTTAACTCCGCCGCCTCTGTGTCTCATAGTAATATGGCCTTGATAACCCCGACCTTGCCTTTTCTTATGACCTTTGCGCAACAGTGATTTTTCCGGCTTGCCCGAATGCAAATCTGTTCGATCTATCTTGACCTGATGTCTGGTTGCTGGTGATGTAGGTTTTTTCTTTTTAAGCATTTTTATATATAAATCAGTTTAGAGTTTAAATTAATGAATCAATTTACTCGCTAATATCAAATAATTCAATCTTTTGTCCTGGCGCAAGTTTCACTAACGCCTTTTTTTGGACAGTATTTAATTTTTGGATTCTTCTGCTGCCCACTCGTCTGCGCTTACTTGGTGCAACAATAGTATTAACTCTTTCTACTTCAACTTCAAACAATTCTTCGATCTCACTTTTAATTTGAGGTTTTGCAGCCTTAAAAGCAACCTCAAAAGTGTAAACGTTTTGTTCGTTTGCCAGATTAAGCGTCTTTTCAGTAATAATAGGTTTTTTAATTAATTTACTCATTTTGCTGCAAAGCTTCTAACGCTTCGCTGGTTAAAATTATTAAATCAGCTTTAGCAACAACTAAAGCATTAAGCTGGTTAGCCAGCAAAACTCTGATATTTTTGATATTGTTAACAGCCCGATTAAATTTTTCATTTTTTTCTGTAAGAACAATTAAAATTATATTTTCAGTTAATTCAAATGCTTCGTTAAAATCGTTAATAATATCATCCAACAACTGAAAAGCTTCTTTTGTCTTACCTGATAATTCCAATATTTCATCATTAATTAAAATGTTCTCAACTTGTGCCGACAATGCAGCTCTCAAAGCTTGCTTTTTTTGTTGCTGAGATAAACTTTTTTTCCAATTTTCCATACCGGTTGGACCATGAGCAACAGCTCCACCGACGAACAAGGTAGCGTCTTGAGCTCCGTGTCTAGCATTGCCCGTCCCTTTTTGGGCATACCATTTACGCGTAGTGACAGACACATCTGATCTAGTCTGAGTTTTACTGGTGCCTTGCCTTTTATTAGACAGATACACTCTTACCGCTTGAGCCAAAAGTTGATCATTGATATTGTCAAAAACTTGATCACTCACTGTCAAGCTGCTATTTCGGCCGGTAGTTCTAATTACTTTAATTTTCATCTTTTATTAATTATGTTACTTATCTAAAATTATTAATGTTAATTATCTAATTTTAAAATCTATTATTTTTAAATTCTAAGTATTAAGTTTATTTCTCTTTTTTGTTCTTTGTCTTCTTATTTTTATTTTCTTTTTTATTCTTTTTTTTATTGCTTTCTTTATCATTATTATCTTCATTTTCTTGGTCATTTTTTTTGCTGTCTTCTTTGCCATCATTCTTTTCTTTGTCTTTCATTGGCTGCTGCTCGTCTTTTTCTTCTTTCTCTTTTTTCTCTGTCTCATCTTTTTCACTCTCTTGTGCCTGATCTATAGTTTTGTCATCAAGGCCTGAGGCTCTCCGGTCTAACTCCAATTCCTCTGTTTGCCCGGTTTTAACAATTTTAACAATAGCATTGCGATGTCCGGGAATAGGTCCGCTCAGCCAGACTTCATTTTTTTGAGGATCAATGTGAGCCACGATTAAATTGGCTACTGTCACCGTTTCATCCCCCATATGTCCCGGCATACGTTTACCCGGAAAAACTCGACTCCAATCAGCAGAAGCTCCAATCGAGCCAACTGCCCGGTCGCGATCTCTTTGACCATGAGTTTTGAAGCCGCCGGACATACCATATCGTTTCATGACACCGGTGAAACCACGCCCTTTTGAAGTACCTTGTACCTTCACTATATCGCCGACTGCTAAAATTTGGTCAGGATTCAAAGTTTGACCAACTTCAAAAGCCGAATCAGCTTCAGACTTATCATCTTTAAAATCAACTCTAATACCTTTTATTTGCTTAAAACCATTAGAAAAACCGCTCTCTTTAATAATGGTACGGAGCGGTTTCGGGGTATTTTTTAATTTCTTTTTACCGTAGCCGATTTCAAGAATTAAAGTTGGTTCTTTTTTAAAAGTTGAAGTTTTTGAAACCTTAGTTAAAATTTTTTGCTTACCTAAAATAACATTTTGATCAACTATGCATTTGGTAATCGCCAATCGCTTGCCTTGTTTGGTCCAAGCTTGTGACATTGCTCCTTTGGTAGCAAAAATTGTGTCTAACATATAAATTATAATGCTGCTTTCTCTTAATCGAATTAAATTGAATTACCACAGTGTAAATCATTAATTTACTGTAAATAACGATTCTTTCTTTACATTTTAACTTGAATATCTACCCCTGCAGGTAGTTCCAAATGCATTAGTGAATCAATTGTTTTGTTAGTCGGTTCTACAATATCGATCAACCTCTTATGAGTTCTAATCTCATAGCGCTCTTGGGCATCTTTATCAGCGTGAGGAGAAACTAAAACCGTAAATTCCTTAATGTGGGTCGGTAAAGGCACAGGTCCTATTACTTTAGCTCCGGTAGATAAAGCCGTCTGTAAAATTTTACGACTGGCCTCATCAATCACTCGATGATCATAAGATTTTAATCTCACCCTGATTTTGTCTTGCAACTCCTCATTATTTTGCTTTTTACTCTTTGCCATATAATTATTCAGTTGTTAAATATTGATAGATTTAAAAATACTTTTTATTATTTTTTGTTCATTGATTTCACCTTAATTTAAGAGTGAAATTTAATAACGACAGGGCGTGATTATAATAAATTTTTTGCTGTTTGTACAGAGTTGTAAACTATTATTTTAATAATTTGATAATAAATTGTTTATTGATCTTTTAACAGCCTGTTGTTAACAAGCTATTAAACAATAAAAAAAATAATGGCTGTTCAATATTAATTTCTATTTCAAAACTAAGATTAAGATAAAACAACCCCGCCATCAGACGGGGTTGTTACTTAATTTGCCATTATTTATTCAATTACTTTAGTAGTGGCACCAGCCCCTACTGTAATCCCGCCTTCTCTGATAGCAAATCTCAAGCCTTTGTTTAAAGCCACCGGAGAAATTAATTCTACGGTCATCTTGGCATTATCACCGGGCATAACCATTTCTACTCCTTCAGGGAGCTTTATTTCGCCCGTTACATCAGTGGTTCTAATATAAAACTGTGGTTTGTATCCGCTGAAGAAAGGCTTGTGACGGCCGCCTTCTTCTTTCTTCAATATATAGACCTCTGCTTCAAATTTGGATCTGGCTTTAATGCTTTCAGGCTCAGCTACTACTTGGCCTCTCTGAACATCTTCCTGCTTAATACCTCTTAATAATAAGCCGACATTGTCCCCGGCCTGTCCTTGATCTAACATCTTTCTGAACATTTCTACTCCTGTAACAGTAGTTTCAGTATCATTGTCAAAACCAATAATTGAAACTGTTTCGCCTACTTTAACTATGCCGGATTCGATTCTACCGGTTACCACTGTGCCTCTGCCTTTAATCGAGAAGACGTCTTCGATCGGCATTAAAAATGATTTATCCAAATCTCGTTCAGGTTCAGGAATATATTCATCAATGGTCTTAATCAGCTCCATAATTTTTTCCTGCTCAGCCTCATCTCCTTCTAAAGCTTTCAAAGCTGAAACTCTAATAATTGGAGCCTCATCACCGTCATAACCGTATTTAGTCAACAGTTCTCTGACTTCCATTTCAACCAAATCTAACAACTCTTTATCTTCAACCATATCAACCTTATTTAAAGCCACAACAATCTTAGGCACATTTACCTGTTTGGCTAATAAAATGTGCTCACGAGTTTGAGGCATTGAGCCATCAGTTGCGGCCACTACCAGAATAGCGCCATCCATCTGAGCTGCGCCGGTAATCATATTTTTAATATAGTCTTCGTGGCCCGGTGCATCGATATGAGCATAGTGGCGATCCTCAGTTTCGTATTCGATATGTTTAATATTAATAGTTATGCCGCGAGCTACCTCTTCCTCGCTGTTTTCAATATCCTCATAATCTAAGGATTGGTTAATGTCACTGGGTACTTTTTCTGACAATACGTGAGTCATGGCAGCTGTTAATGTAGTCTTGCCATGATCAACGTGGCCAATAGTACCGATGTTGACATGAGGTTTTGTTCGTTCAAATTTTGATTTGTCTGGCATGTTGACTCCTTAATTAATTATTAGTTTTTAATGACTGATATTGGCTCAATTATTTATTTTTTTAATTATTTACTTTATTGTAAATCACGTATCTATATATTTTAACTCAAACTGCCTTGAAAGAAAAGGAAAAAATAAAATTGTTAAATAATTCTCAATCTTCTTTACTTTTTTACTTATTTTTTTTCTACTTTGCTGTCAGTTCCTTTCCTTTCCTCAACAATTTCTTTAGTAATTTGACTGGGTACAACATCATAGTGAGAGGGCAGCATCACGCTGCTGGCTCTCCCTTGGGTCATGCTGCGCAAAATGGTAACGTAGCCCTGCATTTCGGCCAAAGGAACTAAACCGTTGATAATCACAACGTTGCCTCTAGTCTTAGTGCCTTTAATTTCCGCCCGCCGACTGCCTAAATCGCCAATTACATCGCCCATGTATTCTTCGGGAGTGGATACTTCAACATTCATGATCGGCTCCAACAAAACAACTTTGTTTTTTGACAAAGCATTTCTTAAACCTAATGAACCTGCCATTTTAAAAGCAACCTCGCTGGAATCAACTTCATGATAAGAACCATCATATAAAATAACTCTCATATCAGTGAGGGGATAATCAGCCACATAACCTCTTTCCATAGCTTCCTGCACACCTTTATCAACTGGCGGGATAAATTCTCTAGGAATAGCAGCACCTTTAATTTCATCAACAAATTCATAACCTGTACCTCGATCTAGTGGTTCAATCTTAAGTAGAGCGTGACCGTATTGTCCACGTCCACCGGATTGTCTAATGTATTTACCTTCACCTTCTGAGGTTTCTAAAATTGTTTCACGATAAGCAACTTGAGGGTTGCCGGTATTGGCCTCAACTGAAAATTCTCTTCGCATTCTTTCTACCAGTACTTCTAAATGTAATTCTCCCATACCGCCGATTAATGTTTGCCCTGTTTCTCGATCAATTTTAATTTCGAACGTTGGATCTTCATTGCTTAATTTATTCAAAGCCATACCCATTTTTTCCTGATCAGCTTTGGTTTTAGGTTCGATAGCTAAATAAATCACTGGTTCAGCAAAAGCGATTCTTTCTAGAACAATAGGGTTATCTTGTGTGCACAAAGTATCGCCGGTAGCAGTATTTTTTAATCCGATAATAGCTACAATTTCTCCGGCTCTAGCTTCTTCAATTTCTTCTCTTTGATTAGAGTGCATCAATAGTAGTCGCCCAATTCGCTCTTTTTCGTTAGAGCTGGAATTATAAATATAACTGCCTGCTGTTAAGACACCAGAATAAACTCGCACATAGGTTAAAGTGCCGACATGAGGGTCCGTCTGGATTTTAAAAGCCAAGGCACAAAAATCTTCCTCCGGAACCAATTTTCTAACTTCTTCTTCTTCTGTTTCAGGATGAATGCCTGTAATCTGTTTAATATCTAAAGGAGAAGGTAAATAATCAACAATGGCATCAAGCAGCACCTGCACGCCGGTATTTTTAAAAGAACTACCGCATAAAACGGGCACTAGTGTGTAGTCAATGGTAGCTTTTCTCAAAGCTGCTTTAAGTTCATTGACTGTTATTTCTTCTTCAGATAAGAATTTGTCCATCAACTCATCGTCTGTTTCTACTATTGTTTCTACCAGCTTGCTTCTCTTTTCTTCAACAATAGATATATATTGCTCCGGAATTTTTTTAATTTCGGGGTCAACATCAGCTGAAGTATCCTCCCAAAACAAAGCTTTTTTTTCCAACAATTGGATTACGCCTTTAAATTTATCTTCAGCACCCATGGGATGGACCAACACGGCTGGTTTAACCCCAAATTTCTCTTTTATATCTTTTAGAGTCATTTCAAAGTCAGCCCCCAGCTTATCCATTTTGTTAACCCAGCAAAGCCTTGGCACATCGTATTTGTCAGCTTGACGCCAAACAGTTTCAGACTGAGATTGGACGCCTTCGCTGGCATCTAACACTGTCACTCCGCCGTCCAACACTCTAAGTGAACGTTCAACTTCAGCCGTAAAATCTACATGGCCCGGAGTATCAATAATATTAATCCGATAATCTTTCTTTGGTAAATGAGAATCGAAATATTGCTGCCAAAAAGCAGTAGTAGCAGCTGATTGAATAGTGATGCCTCTTTCTTGTTCTTGCTCCATCCAATCCATAGTAGCCTCACCAGCATCAACTTCGCCAATCTTATAATTGCGGCCGGTATAAAAAAGAATTCTTTCAGTAGTAGTTGTTTTGCCGGCATCAATATGCGCAATAATCCCTATGTTTCTTATTCTTTCTAGTGAAACTTGTTTATGATGTAAATTGTCAGACATAATTAAAATTAAAATTAGTTATAAAAATCAAATCTTATTAAAGTTAGATATAAATACTATTAAAGTAAAAATTCAAAAGTTAAAAGTGGCTCACAGGATCAGCTATTAATATTAGAGCTCCACTTCTAACTTTTGAATTTTTTAAATTACCAACTAAAGTGAGCAAAAGCTTTATTGGCTTCAGCCATGCGGTGAGCATGATTCTTTTTAGCAATAGCTCCTCCCTCTTCTTTTAGAGCATCCAACATTTCTGCTGCCAATTTATTAGCATAAGAACCATACTTAACATTAGAGCGTTTATTAGCTTCAGTTACCATCCAGCGAATGGCCAGGGAAGTGGCTCGCTTGGGCTTAACCGGTACCGGTACTTGATATGAAGCTCCTCCCACACGTCTAGTTCTAACTTCAACTTTCGGAGAAATTTTAGCAACCAATTCTTTGATTAGCTCAGCAGGCTTTTTGTTAGTCTTTTTAGCTGCTGCCTGCAAAGCTTGATACACTTGCTTACGGGCAATAGTTTTTTTGCCGTCTCTCATCGAACGATTAATTAGTTTGTTTATTAAGACTGAATCATACTTATAATCAGGCTCAATTTCTCTGGTGTAATTTTTCTTAGTACGCATAATTGGATTTTATGGCTAAATACTATATATTATGAGGATTTCTTAACTCCATATTTGCTGCGGCTTGTCTTTCTTCCTTCAACCGGAGCGCAGTCATAAACACCTCTTACAATATGATACTTGACTCCCGGTAAATCTTTAACTCTGCCGCCTCTTACTAAAACAATGCTGTGTTCAGCTAAATTGTGGCCTTCACCCGGAATATAAGCTGTTACTTCCACTTGATTAGACAATCTGACTCGAGCCACTTTTCTTAAAGCAGAGTTTGGTTTTTTAGGAGTCATTGTTTTAACCACTGTACACACCCCCCGTTTTTGAGGGTTGGGGTTCTGAGTAGTTTCGCCGGTAATAGCATTATAATCTTTTCTTAAAGCACTGGCTTTAACTCTTTTCTTTTTTTTGGTTCTCCCTTTACGGATTAGTTGATTAATAGTTGGCATATTTTCTACTTAAATTAATTTGAAACTAATGAATTAATCTTCTTTCTTTGTTTGTTTTTAAATTTAATTTCTTAGTTTCGAATTGTCAATTATATCATATGAAAACATACTTTGCAGTATGAATTCTTATCTTTATTTATTAACTGCTTAGTGATCGAGCCGTGCTCGTTCCGGAGTGGTGGGAATTAACCGCCCAATAATAACATTCTCTTTTAATCCTTCTAAGTAATCAATAGCACCATTAATAGAAGCTTTGGTCAAAATTCTCTTAGTATGTTGGAATGAAGCTGCTGACAACCAAGAATCAGTATACAAAGCACTCTTGGTAATACCAAATAACAACACTTCAGCTACAGCCGGCTCTCCACCGGCAGACATGACATCTTCATTAACATCAATGAAATTGCTTTTAACAATTACTTCGCCCGTGATAAAGCTAGTATCACCCGGTTCTTTAATTTTAACCTTATCGCCCATCTTTCTGACTACTGTCTCAAAGTGGCGGTCATTAATGCGAATGCCTTGCGACTCATACACAGCCTGCAGCTCAGACACAATATTTAACTGGGCGGCTTTTAAGCCTTTAATTTTTAACAGCTGAGTATTATCAATTGAACCCATGGTAATTTTTTGACCGGCATAGACTAAATCGCCATCTTCAATCGATAGTCTATCATTGCTTGAGAGAACATAAGCCTCTACATCATCATCGGTGGTTGATTTAATCTTAACTATTTGCTCGCCGTCTTTTTCATAAATCTCAGCTTTTCCGGCAATACGAGAAATAATAGCTTTAGACTTAGGAGTTCTGTTTTCAAACAACTCTTCTACGCGAGGCAATCCCTGCGTCACATCTAAGCCTACAATCCCGGCTGAATGCTTGGTCCGCATCGTTAGCTGTGTGCCCGGTTCACCAATTGATTGAGCTGCCACCACACCAACTGGAGTACCAATAGTAACCAGTTTTTTAGTAGAAAAATCACGGCCATAACATTTAGCACACAAGCCTTTTCTAGCCTCACAAGTAAGAGGTGAGCGCACCTTTATCTTTTCTATTCCAGCTTGTTCAATCTCTCGGGCGATCTTAGGAGTAATCATCTCGTCTTTTTTAAGTAAAACTGTACCGTCTTTTTCAACATCTTCCAGAACAATTCGATTTTTAATCTGATTCAGGAAAGACTTTGGACGTTCTTCTCGAGAAATCTCAATGCCGTCAGTAGTGCCGCAGTCTTCAGTTCGAATAATAACATCATGAGACACATCTACTAAGCGGCGGGTTAAATAACCGGCGTCAGCAGTTTTTAAAGCTGAATCAGTTAAACCTTTACGAGATCCTCTGGCGGAATTGACATACTCAAAAATTGACAAGCCTTCGCGGAAATTAGATTTAATAGGCATTTCAACAATATTGCCTAGCGGATCAACCACTAAGCCTCTCATAGCTGCTAATTGTTTAACCTGATCTTTTGAGGCACGAGTGCCGCCGGAATCAATAATAACTTTTACCGCATTATCTTCTCCATATGATTCCCAGGTTAAATCAGCAACGTCCTGTGTTGTATCCATCCAAATATCAAAGTTGTTTTTCTTTCTTTCTTCATCAGTGATTAAACCTTGTTGGTAATTTTTGTGCAGGTCTTCAGCTTTCTTATTAGCTTCTTCGATTATTTCATCTTTAGTGTCATTAATTACACAATCAGTCACCCCCACTGAAATTCCAGACAGAGTAGCTGCTCTAAAACCTAAATCTTTAATTTCATCAATGACTTGCACAATTTCCGTTTCTTCCAACTCTTCAATGGCTTCGGTTACGATTTCTTTAATTTTCTCTGAATCTACTGTTTCATTAATAAAGGGGATACTTTCCGGTAAAATTTGATTTAATTCTACCCTGCCTAAAGTTGTTCGAATAATTTTTTGACTCTCAGCCCGTTTAATTCTAATTTTGATTGGCTGATGAAGCTTAATTAACTTATTTTCAAAAGCATGAAATGCTTCATCCTCATTGGCAAAAACATGAGGATATTCATCTAATGATTCATCAATTCTTGTATGATAGAACACACCCATAGCCATTTCTTTATTAGGCACAGTAATTGGCTGGCTGTTAGCAGGCTTTAATAAATTTTTGCTTGCCATCATGTATTCAATTGATTCTTCTTGCGCAGTTTTAGTTAAAGGTAAATGCACGGCCATTTGATCACCGTCAAAATCAGCGTTATAACCAGGGCAAACACATGGGTGAATTTTAATAGCATTGCCGTCAATTAATTTGGGGTAGAAAGCAAGAATGCCCAGTTTATGTAAAGTCGGAGCACGATTGAGTAAAACCGGATGATCTTGAGTTACTTTCTCTAAAGCATCATAGACTTCAGGTTCTTTCATATCAACTAAGTTGCGTGCGCTTTTAACATTGGGTGCATGTCCCTGCAAAATCAATTCATGAAAAACAAAGGGCTTAAACATTTCTAAAGCCATATCTTTAGGCAGACCACATTCATTTAATCTTAAATCAGGGCCAACAATAATAACACTTCTGCCTGAATAATCTACTCTTTTACCCAATAAATTTCTGCGGAATCTGCCTTTTTTGCCTTTCAACATATCAGACAATGATTTTAAAGGTGTACGGCGATAATTCCGTCTACCGGAAGATTTAGTGTCGATTAAAGCATCGACAGCTTCTTGCAGCATTCTTTTTTCGTTGCGCAAAATTATGTTTGGTGCACCCAATTCAATTAAATGCTTTAAACGATTGTTGCGGTTTAACACTCTGCGATACAAATCATTTAAATCTGAAGAGGCAAATCTGCCGCCTGACAACTGCACCATCGGTCTCAAATCAGGAGGAATAACCGGCAGCATTTTAACGAACATCCATTCCGGATTTATCTTTGCTTTTTTAAAACTTTCAACAATTCTTAATCTTTTAATGTAAGCCGCTAATTTAGTTTTACTGTTAGTTTCTTCTATTTTTTTCAGCAAACTGTCTTGCAATGCTTCTAAATCCACTTCCTGCACTAATTTAAAAATGCTTTCTGCACCCATTCCAACCTCAATAAAATTATCAGCCTGATAGTCAACTAATTTAATATATTGATCTTCTGTTAATACTGCTTTTTTAGTTATATCTTCAACCATTGTCTTAATGGTTTCATAAATTTCAGTATTTTGTTCAGTTTGCTCTGTTAAATCTTGCTTGGTTTGAACTATTTCTTTTTTAGCTTTAATTTCCAATTCTTCTATTTTCATGTCTAAAGTTTCTTTTTTGGAAACTTTTTCTTTTAGATCATCTTTATCATTTTTTAAAGTCGTTTTAATATTTTCAATTTTCTTTTTTGCCTGCTGTCTCAAATTTTCCTCCGCTTTAATTTGAGTCACGTCTAAATTATCAAGAATATTGGTTCGTTTAGCTTCGTCTACTGATAAAACTATGTACTGAGAAAAATACATAATAGAACTAAGATCGCGTGGAGAAACTCCTAGCAACCTGGAGATGATTGAGGGAGCACCTCTGAAATACCAAATATGAGCCACAGGAGCAGCCAGCTCGATATGCCCCATTCTTTCTCTTCTCACTCTGGAATGAGTGACCTCAACTCCACATTTATCGCAAATAATCCCCTTGTAACGACGCCTCTTGTATTTACCACAGTGGCATTCGTAATCTTTAACCGGACCAAAAATTTTTTCATCAAATAAACCGTCTTTTTCCGGTTTAAGAGAACGATAATTAATGGTTTCCGGCTCTTTTACTTCGCCGTAAGACCAGTCTAAAATATCATCAGGCGAAGCAATTTTTATTTGCAAAGCTGAAAAGTCAATAATATTTTTCATAAAAGTAAATTTTTGTTATTTATTTGATATATTTCTTGTTATATTGATTATTTACTTATTGATTAATTGTTGTGTTATTAAATATTAGTCTTTACTTGCTTGTCTAATTTTTAGTATTCTTGGTTGCTCCTATCTTGGTTACTCTTATAAGCTATTCTTATTAACTAATCTTCACTGTCTATCTCTTCATCCTCAATCTCGTCGACATCTTCCTCGCTCTCCATCTCTTCTTCATCGTCAAGCAAATCATCTTCCGAAGGCTCCGCCTTAGCTTCATCAGCCTCTTGTTCATCATCAGAATTATCATCGTCATCTATCTCATCTTTTTCCTCTTCTTCATCGTCATCATCTTCATTATCTGCAGAAGCAGTGTCTTGCTCTTCAGTTTCGTCTGCTTCCTCATTTTGTTCTTGCTCGTCTTGTTCTTTATCTTCAACGTCTTCAGCTTCAGCCGCTTCTTCTGTTTCAGCTGCCTCCGCCTCGTCTTCATCTTCGTCTTCCTCTTTTTCTTGTAAATCAAGCGGAATGACATCTAAAGATAATGATTTCAATTCGCTGAGCAAAACTTTAAATGATTCAGGAATAGTCGGCGCCGGAATATCGATGCCTTTCACCATTGCCTTAAAAGCTTTAGAACGTCCTCTGACATCATCAGACTTAATGGTTAACATTTCTTGTAAACTATGAGCCGCTTTGTGCGCTTCCAAGGCCCAGACCTCCATTTCTCCTACTCTCTGACCCCCCATTTGAGCTTTACCGCCTAATGGTTGTTGAGTGACTAAAGAATAAGGCCCGGTTGAACGAGCGTGCACTTTGTCATCAACCATATGCACTAACTTCAGCAGATAAGTAATACCGACAGCAGTTTTTTCTTGGTAAGGTTGGCCTGTTCGACCGTCTAACAACCGTACTTTACCGTCTGCGGGCAATCCGGCTTTCTCTAACTCCTGCCAAATTTTATCTTCATTAAAAGTTTCGAATACAGGCAGGGCAACTTTATAATCTAACTTTTGTGCAGCCCAGCCTAAATGTGCCTCCAGCAACTGCCCCAAGTTCATTCTAGCTAAGACTGACAAGGGAGAAATAATTACATCAATTGGAGTACCGTCTTCTAAATAAGGCATATCAGCCATTGGCGTAATTTTAGAAATAACACCTTTATTGCCGTGACGCCCGGCCAATTTATCTCCAACTTTGATCTTTCTTTTTTCTGCTACTCTAATCGTCGCTTGTTTTAACACTCCGGGATCAAGTTCATCGCCTTGAGCTCGATCTAAAATTTGCACATCAATGACTGTCCCTTTTTCGCCGTGGGGCATTCGCAGAGAAGTGTCGCGCACTTCTTTTGATTTTTCACCAAAAATAGCTCTCAATAGTCTTTCTTCTGAGCTTAATTCTGTTTCGCCTTTTGGGGCTACTTTCCCTACTAAAATATCGCCTGAGCTAACTTCACTGCCAATGCGGATGATACCGTCTTCAGTTAAATTAGCTAAATAATTTTCTGAAACATTGGGGATATCATTAGTTAGTTCTTCAGGCCCTAAACGGGTATCCATTACTTGCGCTTCATGCTCACTAATATAAACAGAAGTCATTAGATCTTCTTTGACCAACCGGTCTGAAATGACAATCGCATCCTCATAGCCTAAACCGTCAAAAGAAGAATAAGCAATTAATAAATTAGTACCCAAAGCTAATTCGCCTTCATCTGAAGCTGGGCCGTCGATAATTAAATCGCCTTTTTTAACTCGATCACCTACATCCACTATAGGTCTTTGTGAATAGCTAGTGCTTTGCGAGGTTCTCTCAAATTTTTTAATTTGATAGATTTCTTTATTATCTTCAAAGCTGATATTGTCTACAAAGCTTTGTTCGTGCTGCTTGCTGGCATCTTTGCGTTCAGTTTTATTGACCTCAATTACAATTTTTTGCGCATCAACATATGTCACTACGCCGCCGTGATTTGCTTCCACCGTTCGATTCATAGCTTTAGATACAACTGATTCCATACCGGTGCCAACCACCGGCGCCTCAGGTTTGACTAAGGGTACCGCCTGGCACTGCATATGGCTGCCCATTAAAGCGCGATTGGCTTCATCATTAGCAATAAAAGGTATCAAAGAAGCAGAGGTGCCTACCACTTGGCGCGGGGTAAGATCAACAAAATCGATTTCTGTTACCGGCCCTTCCAAGAATTGATTGTTATAACGATAAGCAACCCATTCGTTTTTTATAAAATTATCTTTGTCTAATTCAAGTTCAGCGTGACTGATTTTGCAATCTTCTTCCTCATCAGCTGCCATATAAACAATTTCATCAGTCAGCTTCATCTTACCGTTTTTTTCCTCAACTTTACGATAAGGAGCTTCTAAAAATCCGAATTTATTAATACGAGTGTATAATGCTAGATAAGTCACTAAACCAATATTAGGACCTTCGGGGGAACGGACAGGACAAATACGAGAATACTGAGAGACGTTAATATCTCTCATAGAAAAAGCGGCTCGTTCACGGGTTACACCGCCGCTGCCCAAAACTGACAATCTTCTTAGATTGTCAACTTCTGATAAAGGATTGGTTTGATCTAAAATGGCTGACAACCGATTACGACGGAAAAATTGAGAGACAGTAGCAATTAACGGTCGAGCATTAACTAAAGCAGAGGGAGTCAGACTTGAATCCGTTTTAGTTAACGACATTTTTTCACGAATTGACTTTTCTAAACGAATCATGCCAACTCGAAAGGCTGTATCCTTAACCAGCTCACCAATACGGCGCACTCTACGATTGCTTAAATGATCAATGTCATCAACTTTACCCTGTCCATTTTGTAAGCCAATTAAATAACGAATGGTCGCGGTAATATCTTCTTTGTTTAAAACCACTGTACTTTCAGCGACATCATTTTTTAAACGCCGATTGAGCTTGTAGCGTCCTACTTCTCCTAAATTGTAGCGTCTTTCATCAAAAAAATGGGTGTGAAAATAATCTCTAGCTGTTTCGACTGTAGCCGGCTCACCCGGTCTAAGTTTTTCGTAAATTTCGATTAATGCTTGATTTTTATTGTGGGTATCATCTTTAGCCAGCGTATTTTCAATTAAATTATATTCATCTTCTTCAGAAATATCTTGATAAAATTCTATAATTTCTTCATCTGATTCGATCCCAAACGCACGTAATAAAACAGTAGCAGGAATTTTACGGCGGCGATCTATTTTAACTGTGATTACATCTCTTCGGCTAACAGCAACTTCAATCCAAGATCCTCTTAACGGCCGCAGCTCTGCTAAATAATATACCTCCCCTGTATTCCGGTATTCTTCACCAGAGAAAAAGACCCCCGGTGATCTCACCAACTGGGTCACTATTCCTCGCTCAATACCATTAATAATAAAAGTCCCCACGGGAGTCATTCTTGGAATATCGCCCATGAATACTTCCTGGGTGCGACGCTCTCCTGTTCTCTTATTAGTGAGCGTAGCTTCAACATATAAAGCAGTTTCGTAAGTTAAATTTTTTTCCTTAGCTTCAGCTACTGTATATTTTGGTTCTCTAAAATGATACGAGCCAAATTTAAGAGCCCAATTTTTACCAGTATAATCTTCAATGCCTTTTTCTGCGTTGACTTGAGTCAAAGATTCTTTAATACCATTTGTTAAAAAATTATCATAACTTTCAATCTGTAAACCTATCAAATCAAGTTCAGGTAGAACTTTATATTTTTTCCCCCAATATTGACGTTGGCTATTTTCCATGAAGGCTCCTTTAAATGAACTGGTTGACAATTAATGTTAAATTTAATTAAATAAATATTTAAATCTAAATAAAGTAAATTTAAAGTAAACTTAAGACTAAAAATATCTCTATATAAATAGACAATTAACCTCAAGAGGCTGACTAGCGGCCTCTATAAACTAGCTTAAAATTAATTTTGAGAAATCACAAAAATTTGTGTGAATTTATAACTGAGCTGAATTATTTCTATTCCCTTTTGATTAATAAATTAAATGTTTGACTAAATATTTACGTTTTATATTTTTTATTTTTTAGTGCAAGCTCTTCTAAACAGCAGATTTAAACTGCTATTTGCAATCTTATAAAATTTCTAAGCGTAAATTTTTTCTTGAAGCTTCAATTAAAATTTAACTTTTAATTTTTAAATCTTTTTTACTATTTTTATGCCTGCTTGCATAAAAGCGTATTTTATCAGCTGCCTGTTTCTAACGCAAGTATTGATTTATATTTTGATTATGATCTTGAAGAGTTTCTCCAAAGTGAATTCGCCCTTGTCGATCATGAAGGTAAAAAAGGTATGACGATAATTGAGGATTAAGTGCTGCAGTAAAAGCATTTAAACTTGGGTTGCAAATTGGGCGTGGGGGCAAACCTGGATTTTGATAAGTATTAAATTTTGAATCGATTTCTTTATCAGCAGCAGAAGGAGCTGACCACCAACTACCGGTTTCTTCATTATAACCGGCTGCATATTGTAAAGTAGCATCAACCTGCAAAGGCATCCCTCTTTCCAAGCGCTTCCATAAAACTCCCGAAATTAACTCCAATTGTTCAACATCTTGCGCTTCTCTCTCTAAAAGAGAAGCCATTGTCAAAATTTCATTAAAAGAATGATCGGATTGTTCTATTTGAGATTGTAAAGGCTCTATTTTTTTCTCAAAAGTATTGTGCATTAAATTAATCAAGGCTTGAGTAGTAATTTCTTTAGGTACTAGATATGTATCGGGGAAGAGCTGCCCTTCTAATGATACTGTCTGGGCCAAAAATTCTTCAGTGTCATAATCAAGCAGTGGATATTCTGCTAAGCTTTGATCAATTTCTTCACGCCTTAGGCCTTCAGGTAAAGTAATCCATAAATCGTCGCTGCCTTCACTTAAAATTTCTAAGATAGTAGGAGCATCCATGGCCGGCGACAACTCAAAACTGCCAGCTTGTATCTGCGTTTTAGTTTGCTTTAATTTATAATAAATTTTAAAAACCAGAGAACTTTTAATTAAATTTTCCTGTTCCAATTTTTCACTGATGGCACTCACCGGCTCACCTTTTTGCACTACAAATCTTTTTAATTGATTATCAGCCGGATTCGGAGCTTGTAATAAGATCATTCCAATTAAAACAGCTGCGGTCACCAGCACGGCAACAGCCGCCACAGCTATCAAGGCTGTTTTTAAAAACTTAATTTTATTAACTTTATTTACTGAATTTGCCGGCATAATATTCAATAAGTTAGATATTATTTTAAACAATCTTTTCTTTTTTCTCTTTAGATACTCCTATCATAGGTATTGAGTATGATATTCACACTAAGTTCATTAAGTTTAACACAGTTTTTAAAAGATGAGAAATTATTAATCTATTGTATTCTGCAAAGCTTTTATTAGTCAATTTTTTTACTGCTATTATTTAAGCCAATCAAAGTTTTTATGATAACTTCAATGATAGTTATTTTTATGGACAGCCATCCATTCCTCAAGAATATAAGCGGCTGAATAATGATCTATTTTCTCAGGTAAAGCTTTATTTCTTTGTAAAAATCTTTTCTTAACCTGCTTAGTTGATAGAGTTTCATCAAAATGCTCAATAGGAATTGAAAGTTGTGATTGTAATTTTTGGCTAAAGCTGCGAATTTTGGCAGCAGTCTCCTTTTCAGAAATACCAATGATTATTTTTTTTATTTCTTCTTCTTGACAAAACCGTATAATGTCTTTGATGGCTTGGTTTTGCTGCTGATATTCAATCACTTTTACGGGAACAGCCAGCGGGCCATGAGAAACAGCCAAACCAATTCTTTTAGTGCCGTAATCAATGGCCAGTATTGTTTTCTGATTCTGATTCATTATTGAACAAGCTTTGAGTTAATTTATAAATTTAATAATTTTACTTTAAACCTAGTTCTTTATAATTGAAACTTATCAAAGCTTGTTGGTCAAAATCTAGTAGTTATTCTAAAGCTTATTTTATAAGCGTGTGCTATAGCTGCCTGTATTTTACAACTACTCTTTTACCAATTGGGCTGTCACCACCCCTCTTCTTAAATAAGTACCTTCAGGCACACAAGTAACTAATTTTAATTGAGAACTATCATAATCTTGCGAAAGAATGTAAGTATCAGTTGGTTTGACTTCTTTTTTGTCAATTACTGTGTAAGTATATTTAACATCATTGTAGATTAAATAGATTCTATCTCCGGGCTCCAAAGTCATGATAGTACTAAAGATAGAATTATACCGTCTGGGATTAGTTTCTTTAGGATTGTAAAACCGACGCAGAATAGAATGGCCGAAAATAACTGGTGAACCCGGTTTACCGGGAAGAGAAGTGCCCGGATATTGAATCAGGCTTTCATCTAAATTAACGCCTCCAATTTTTACCACTGCATTATTAACATCTAACTCAGGTATTTCCAAAATATACTCACCGACCTGCTGAGACAACAAGCTGGTGCGATTAACCAAATCGGTTACCATTTGATTTTCAAACCAGTTTGACAAATTCGTATAATCAAGCTCAGCATCAACAATAACAGGCCCTTTTTTAATTTGACCCATCTCTTGTGAAAGATCGCCTGTCATAGCAGTCTGGGCTACTACATAAGGAGTGGTGCTAATAACTTCTTCTTTGGGAATAGGTGCGATTAAAGCAGGACTTGTGGGCAAACTTCTTAAATAAAAGCCGGCAATTGGTACCACAGCACTGCCTAATAAAAATAAGCCAACTACAATTAAAAAAATCGGTACAGAGCTAGCGCCAAATCTTATAATACGGGGAACTGATTTTTTTAGCTGTCGGCTATGCTGATCATCAATATTCTGCTGCACCTTTTCTGCTATAACTAATCGAGTTAATTTCTTTGATACTTCAGCCTCGACTTCTTCATAAGTCCCAAATTTTAGCAAAGCCTCCCGGTAAAGTTGAACTAGTTCCTGGCGGTCTATCCCTAAATTATCTAACTTTGACATAAGCTTTAATTGATTTTAATCTCGATGCGGTCAGCTTGTTTAGGCAGCGATGAGAATAAGCGCCTCGTATAAAAAGGGCTGTAAACAAAAGCTACCTCTTTAATAACTTCTTCCTCTCTGCTAATAACTTCAGCCTCCTCAAGTGATAAACCTAATAAACGCTGCAGCAAATCCTCTTCCTTAATTTCAGCTCTTGCTTCTCCTGAAATTTCTATTTCAAGTCCAATTTGATCCTGATCTTCAGTAATTAAATCAGAGGTATGTGTAAAGCTGTCATCAACAAAAACATAATCTTCAGGCGCCTCACTTAGCAAAATTTTTTTTGCTAATTCTTGCAAATCTTCACTGGTATAACTTAAGGCTTGCAGAGACAAAGTTAAGCTCAAACTAACTTCTTCCACCTCATCGCCAATCTCGTGACTATACTCTTTTGCAGTTATTTGATAATTATCCGTCGGTACGATGTGTTGATTATGATCGGATTGATCATTTAATTGCTCTTGAGCTTGCTGCAACAGCCTTTTTTCAAGAGTATCCAGCAATTCTTGATAATCTTCTTCAGCCACCACTCTAATCTCTCTACTTAAACCACCACTGAAATCTTCTTCCGCTTTGGCCGCATAAGTATTTTCGCCGAAATTATCAATACTTAGTTCAGTATCTTTGCTAATATTACTTTCTGCTCCAATGTCTGCAGCCGTAACCAGAAGTTCTTTTTCTCTGCCAAATTCTTTTATTTCAGCTTCCCCGTCTTCAGTTTCCTCAGTAGTGGCCGCAGGCACGGTAACTTCTTCAGCCAATTCAAACTCTAAATCATCAATGCTTAAACTAGTGCCCGAAGTAAAAGTTTTAGCCTCATTAGTTTTATTAAAAATTGTGACTGTACCCTCAGCTTTTTCCCCTGTTTCTTTAACGCCAGTAGTTTGTATTGTTTCTTCGCCGGTCACTTCTTCTTGAATTACAGCAGCTTTTAACAACTTATTCTCTGCATCAGATTCAGCAATCTCAGAATTTAAAACAATAAAAGTTTCTTGAGCCAGCGTCTCAGTATGAGGAGTTATTTCCAAAGCCACTTTATAATTCATGCTTAATAAAACGAAATATATTAAGGCAGAAACAATCAAACCTACTAAAGCACCACCGATGGCTATTAATTTAAAAAATTTTGCCCCTTTCTTTTTTTGTTTTCTGCTTGATTTATCTTGAAAGGAGGGAGGATCAGAACCATCATCTTGCGCTCGGGCAGCTGCTGTCTGTTTTTTGGAAAATTTATCCGGCTCAGCCGGCCGCAAGTTGTCGTTTCTTTCATCTTGTGCCGCTTGATCTGATATTGATGAAGTTGAGTCTTCTGTTACGCCTTGACTCTTGGCCATAGTTTGTTTAATTGGAACTCCAAAGCTGGCTTGTTGAACCTCCTCTTGTTTTTGCTCTGCCTGCTCAGTTTGTTCAACAGCCGAATCTTCACTATGAGCAGGCTCTGATGCTGCATCCGGCAAAGAATCAGTGGCTAAAAATGTTTTGCTTGTCACAGTTGCATCAGTTGAATTCCCAATTTCACCGTCTGAAATCAACCCTTTTTGTTTAGCAACAGCCTTACCATAATGTTTAGTCACAATCTCCAGCAGCTGATCAGGAGCAATAATTTCAACGATTGGCTTTTGTACAAAATTAAAATCTTCAGTCCAATCCAGTGAGAAAAGCCGTTGTTGATAAAGTCTTAATTTTTCCTGGTCAATCATGGCTGATGATAAAACTATATTGGCCGGTAATTTATTACCGTTGGCAGCAAAATCTTGTTCTAAACGCGCCAGTGCTTCCTGTAAATCAGACACTATATCTTGAGATCGACCAACCGACAAAGACCCAACCACTTGTCCTTGACGTACCACCAACAAATCTAAAAAGTTAGAACCCACATACAACAAAATCGAAGACAAAAAAGTATTACTCTTGATTAAATGTTGAAAAATAGCTTGCGTGATCAAAACAAAACCGACTGGTTTTAATGACAGTGCATCTGTCAGCTTTTTAATTTCTTTTTCGTGAGCAGCAGAAATTTTATTATTCTCTACCCAATGAGATTCAAAAGCGAATAATATTTCATTTGTTTTTTCGGATTTGCTGCCTAGATCTTGAAGGCTTTCATCCATTTGCAGCACTTGTTCTTTGGGAGTATTGTAAAATCTGACTTTAGATTTACTTAGCAAAATTATTCTTTCTTCAAATACTTGCCACAAGCTTGAATGAATTGACTGGTCAGTCAATAAAGTTAAAAAGAATAACTTGTCCTTTTTCAGATTTTTTTTAGAAAAAATTTTTGGCAGGCCCATATTATGGTCATTATACAATATATTTATCAATAAGGTGTGAAGGGCAATAAACTCTGTGGGACGGTCCTTAACGGGCTTCCCCATTTTGATTTGTTTCTCCCTCTCAGCAGGACAAGCTTGGGAGGAAAATCAGAATAAAAATTATCAAATAGCTTATAATTTTGGGGTTTTATGTCTAACATAAACCCGCCTGACACCAGCTGAAGCTGATTTTTCTTTGAAAATTTCTATCGGGCTCAGCTCTCCGGTACTGTGAACATGCGGGCCGCCGCAAAGCTCTTGAGAAACCATCTTGTCTTGACCAATTTGATAAACAGTCACCGGATCCGGGTAACGTTCAGCAAAAAAAGCTAAAGCCCCTGATTTTAAAGCTGCCTTCTTAGGCATTTCCTTCTTTTTAACCGGCAAATCCTGCTCAATCCAATCATTAACTAAGTCTTCAATAGCTTGCAGCTGCTCTTTCGTAAGAGCTTCAGAGTGAGAAAAGTCAAATCTTAAACGCTGTCGATTGATGTGAGAGCCTTGCTGCTTAACATGCTGTCCTAAAATTTTTCTAAGGGCAGAGTGTAAAAGATGAGTTGTGGTGTGATAACTTGTTGTAACTTCAGACTCATCTGCTAAACCTCCTTTAAACTTTTGCTCAGAGCCTTTTTTTGAAATCTGAGCGTGTTTGCTTTTAGCTTGTTTAAAATCTTGAGCCAAATTTTTATCAAGCTGAATATTATTTAATTTAGCCTCCTCAATAGTCATCTCTAAAGGAAAGCCGTAAGTTTGATATAAATCATAGGCAAACTGACCGGTTAGTTTTTGCTTAGAGGTAAATTCTTGAGAAAGCTTGCGCAAACCTCTATTGAGTGTTTTTTTAAATTTATCAATTTCCTGAGTAATAACTGTTTCAATTTCTGCCTGGTTTCGCTTGATAGCCGGCTTAACTTCAGCATAAAGCTCAGCAGTGACTGGCACCAGCCCGGTTAAAACTTGCGTGTCATCAGTCAATTTTAAATTGTATCTAGCAGCACGCCTCAAGAGTCGACGCACTAAATAACCTCTATCCTTATTGCTTGGTTTAACTCCATCACTAATGAGCATCACCGCTGCTTTCATGTGATCACTTATAATTCTAAAGCTGACTTTATTTTGTTGATATTTTTTATCTACTGTCTGCTCGATTTTTTTAATCAAGGGCAAAAATAAATCAGTTTGAAAAATATCAGGCTGCTGCTGAGCTGCTGCCAAAATTCTTTCCAAGCCCCCTCCAAAATCAATATTTTTTTGCGGTAGTTCTTTAAAGCCTGTTTTTGTTTTTTGATATTGCATAAAAACACTATTACCTATTTCCAAAAAACGGCCGCAATCACAATTAATATGACACGGCTGATCTGCAAATTTTGATTTTTCATGAAACTTAAAATTTGGTCCAAAATCATAAAATACCTCGCTGTCAGGCCCGCCGGGTTCTCCAACTGGCATTTGATCCGGATTACCGTTTCGAGACCACCAATTTTTATCTGCTGAATAATAAAAAATCCTACCTTTATTTAGACCCTTCTGCCTCGGATTTTCTACAATTTCAGCCGTGATTCCCTGCTGGGCAAATAGATTCTGCCAAATCCGGGCAGACTGCTTATCAGGTTCTATTTGATATTTATTACTGCCGGCAAAAACAGATACATATAAATTTTCCGCCGGCAGCTGCACTTCCTCAATCAAAAATTGGAAAAACCATCTTAGCTGCTCCTCTTTAAAATAATCTCCTAAAGACCAATTACCCAGCATCTCAAAAAAAGTGGTGTGGCGATTATCACCCACCTCTTCTATATCTTGCGAACGAAAGCAGCGTTGGGAATTAGTAATTCTTTTCCCTTTTGGATGCGGTTCACCCAGTAAATAAGGCATCATTGCTTGCATTCCGGCAGTAGTAAAAAGTGTAGTAGGATCATTTGCCGGGACTAAAGAAACTGAAGAAGTCACAGCGTGGCCTCTTTTGGAGAAAAAGTCTAAATATTTTTTTCTTAATTGTTCAGCCGTAAGCATAACCTGGTTCCTAAATAATTTTGTAAAATTAGTTTATAAAATTACCTAATTATGGATGACTCTTAAATTTTATCAGATAATTTTGATAAGCCAATAATAATCAAAAAAACGGACTCATTTAGAGGCAATGTCGATCAATTAACCTCAATATTAGATTGAAGGCAAATAAACTTGCAGGCGAATAGATCAATGCAAAGCCCGGAGATTTATTATTCTTTTTCCAAACCTTTAAATTTCTGAGGCTGTTTTGGCTTAATACCAGAGTGGCGGCGCTTAGCATCTTTAATGACTATTGTTTTTTCCCGTCGCTTTTTTTTAATCACATCAATCCCCAGTAAAACATTGATTATCTCTTTAAGCTTTAGGTCGCCAATAGTAAACTCTGAAACTGCCGGCATTTCTTTTTGCACAGCCTGCCATTTATCTTTAAAAGAATTTTGCAGCTCCCGGCCTTCTTTGGTATTAAGCAAGAAATAACTAGTGGAGCCAAGTAAAAATCCCATTAACAATCCGGTAGCAAATTCAGTTTTCTTTTTTTGATTTTTAGACTGCGGCATAAACACGATCCTTTACAACCATCTTTAATAAAAGATTGATGACTCTGTCAACCAAACTAAATTAGTTTTTCTTTTCAGTCGGACTTTCATTCCCCTTTTTCTTATTCAGAAAATTAACAAAGCCTTCAAACACTTTAACTCCGGTCTTAACTCCGGCAGCAATTCCGGAAAGATTTTGCAGTGGTTCAGTAATAGCTTTAATTTTTTCTTCCGTCTCATCAAAAACAGTATTAATCTTATCTAAAGCCTCACGAAAAGATTTCAAAACTAAAATAAGATGTACACCCACTGCCACTAAAGTAGCAGACAAAACTACTAATACTACCGCGAATAAATAAGGTAAAAAATCTGCCATATGTGTTAAATAATTATTATTGTGTAATATATTAACTCAGCCAATAATTTATGATTTCAGCTAATAATTTATAAATTAATCTAAAACTAGTTTAATTATCCCCCCTGTATTTCTAATTTGTAATATATCATTTTAAAAAATAAAAGCTAATTAAGTTATTAAAATCTCACATAAACTGTAATCTGTTCAATATTAGTTTTGCCTCGTTGATCAATTGCTTCTACTGTCAAAGTAGTAATTCCTTCTTTAGGTAAATAAATTTCACTGCGAAAGGATCCATCCGGATTCAATGACACGGGCTGAGCATTAACAGTCACAATTGATTCAGGATCTGTCTGTCCACTCACTACTATTTCTGAGGAAACAAATTCATTTTCACTAGGATTATGAATTTCTAGTTTAGGAGGTTTATTTAAACTATGCCACTGCCAGCCCACATAGGCCAGTAAAGTAAAGAATACAGCAGCCACAACTACAGTCACCAAGGAAGCAGACCGCCACCAATTTTGTCTTTTTACTCCGGGATTAATAAAATCTCTGGGTTGAAGCTGTCCTTGATTATCTTCTTGAAAATCTCGACGCAGTAAGGCTAAAAGAGATTTTTGATCAAGATCAAGCACTCGGGCATAGGCTTTGATATATCCTTTCACAAAAGTGCCGGGAGGTAATTTGTCGAATTGATTATTTTCTAAATATTGTAAGTATTTACTTTTAATTTTGGTCAATTGAGCCATCCTGGACAAAGTAATACTTTGCCTTTGTCTTTCTTCAGTTAAAATTCTGCCGATTTTTTTAGTTTGCATAAGCTCATAGTGAGCAGCCGGTCATGACAAACAGCTAAAAGAATTAATTATCTTCTTCAGCCATTAATTCTCTAACTAGTTCCGCAATTTTGGCTCCCTCAGCTTGATTACTTACTTTTTCTTTGACTTTGCCAATTAAAGGACCTGCTTGGTCAAGATTGGTTTTAGTTTTCACTTGTTTAATAATTTTTCTTAATTCATCGTCAGATAACTGAGGCGGTAAAAATTCCTGCAGAATTGAAATTTTTTGCTGCGCTTCTGTCACTAAATCTTGTCGATGACCCTGCTTATAATCAATAATAGCGTCTTTCCACTGCTTGATTTGACGCTGTACGATTTCTTGCACCTGGACATCATCAAGTTCCCCTTGATCAATTTCAGTATTTTTAATCCTAGACCTCAGAAGACGAATGACATCTAATCTAAGTTTTTCTCCTGCCTTCATGGCCTGCTTCATTTCTTTGTTTAACCGTTTCTTTAATGACATAGAAATATTAATAACTTATATTTGTCCACTTGTGGATCCGAGCTGACTCGAACAGCTGACCTCTCCGATGTGAACGGAGCGCTCTAACCAACTGAGCTACGGATCCAAATTTTAAAATTATTATTAACTCTACAAAGAGTGATTATTACTGACTTATTATACAACACCGCCTTTCAGCACAGGACTTAATTTTTCACTGCCACTCAACAGCCTTCCTAATTCAATACTCAGCTTCAGGACAAAAATTTAATTTTTGCTTAAGCAACCTAATTTATACTAACCTCATGCTGAACCCAATTAACTGGCTCTTGCCTCAATATTGCGTCTGCTGCGGCCAAAAAGGCCGGCTGCTGTGCCTGCGTTGCTACCGATTAATTCATTTCAACTGTGGTCCTTGCACTGACTTATTTAGTCAAAAATATCTTGATCAAGCTTTAAGTTTAGCCATTTACCAACCTCCAATTTCTGATTTAATTAAAAATCTTAAGTATCACCGTATTAAAAACATTGGTAAAATTTTAGCCGAATTACTATATTTCCATCTCAATCTACCGCAAAGCGACTTAATTGTTTGGACGCCAATTTCTCAAAGAAGATTGAATAACCGAGGTTTTAACCAAGCTCAACTAATAGGCGAAAACTTAGGACAATTAACTCACACACCCAGTGTGCCCCTTTTAATAAAAACCCGCCATACTGCCAAACAAGCTAGTAGTACTTTCAAACAAAGGTTGAAAAATTTAGACAACAGTTTCGGCATTGATCCTCATTACCAAAAACTTAGTAAAAATAAAACTATCATGTTGATTGATGACGTACTCAGCACGGGCAGCACTTTAAACGAATGCGCCCGAATATTAAAATTAGCCGGCGCCAATCAAGTAATTGGCCTGGCTGCAGCCAGAAGCTGAAGCAGGCTTAAAGACAGGCTTAAAACCTTAAAAATTTAATAGCATAACCGTTATTCTTAATATTCACCAGGCTAAAAAAAGCCTAATCAATGATTTTGCTGCTGAAAAAAATATTCAAATGTCTTATAATATTATTGATTGTCAAAAAACAGCTTTAGAAGTAATAAGAAAAAAGGCAGCTATTATTAAGTTTCAACGCTGTTTAACCAATTTTAAAAATCGCTTTATTTTTAAAAGGGGATGTATTGTTTAGACGCAACAGCTCTTTAACAACTGCAGACCATCTTTGATCAAGAGATGTTAAACAGGGTCAAAAAAACAACTGTCAACAAAGTTAACAGTTTAGTTGCATCAGCTAAAGAAGCTGTCACAGGCCTCTTCAGCCCTGCAACCCCAGCTTACGCTTACGCGTAACTGGCATCTACTCGTTTCTTCTCACTGATGAGAACTGGTAGGTGACAACCCAGTCAGTGTGACAGCTAGTTTACTTCATGCCTTAAACTAGCCTAAGATTACGGCATGGCTGTGGAAAAACAGTTTGTTTGTTTTACTAATTCCACTTGAGCAAAAACAAACTATGTCTGTAGTAGTTGCTAATTTGCTAGTTGACGGACAGGGGGTCACTCCCCCTCATCTCCACACTAATTAGCTATCATTTAAGTTCCCTTGTTATTAAATTATTTTAGTCCAGTGTGGATTGTTGCCTTTTAACTTAGTTGTTAAAATGATTTCATGCAAAAATCCGCTCAACCTCTTAAGGCTCTCTTTCTTTCAGCCGGTTACGGCACTCGTTTAAAAAAAATTGGCGAGAAAACTCCTAAAGGTTTGTTTAAAAACAAGCAAAATCAATCCATTACTGATATGATTATTGGCTGCTTGCAGCACCTTAATCAAGTTGATGAATTGGCCTTAGTTTCAAATAATCGTTTTTACCAAGACTATCAACAATATCTGGGGCGCCATTATCCTGATCTGGAGATTAAGCTTTTAAATGACCAAACTAACAATCCTCAGGAAAAATTGGGCTCACTTGGAGATTTAATCTTTGCTTTGAATCAATTAAATTGGTGGCAAGATTCAATTTTAGTTTTAGCCAGTGATCGCACCCCGGAAAACATCATCCCTCAACTGTTAAAGTTATTTACCCGGCATCCGAATGCGTTTATTACTTGTGTGAAAAAACAAACCAAAGAAATTATTAAAAACCGCTCCGGGTGTGCTGTGTTGAATAGGCAACAGCAAATTATTGACTTTGAAGAAAAACCGGCTCAGCCTAAAAGCAACTATCAAGCCATTCCTTTTTATATTTTTCCTAAAAATTCGCTGGTTCTATTAAAAAAATACCAGCAGCAAAAACAAAATTTAGATTCACCGGGCAACATTATCCCCTGGCTGCTGCAGCATAAATTTCCGGTTTACACTCATATCACCCAAAAAGATTCTTTTGATATCGGCAATCTGGAAGATTTAAAAAAATTTAAAAAGAGGCCTTAAGGAAATATTTGCCGTCATCAATTTTCCGGCAAATGGTATTTTTGCCGACAGCACAAAATTTTTAAAAATCACTTTCAGCAACGCAATGCATCGCAGTAAAAGTAAAATCAAAATCAATCTTCATCATTATCTATCTTTGCTAAATAAGCTTCTAGTTCAGCCTCTTTAATTTCTCTAGCTTTACTGCCTTCATGCGGACCGATTAGTCCGGCCTCAAACAATTGATCTAAAATACGAGCCGCTCGATTGTAGCCAATACGCAGCCGTCTTTGTAACAAAGAAGCCGAGGCTTTGCCTCTTTTGCGAAAAACGCGAACAGCATCATCAAACAATTCATCTCGCTGCATTGCTTCCTCAACACCACCGGAACCGGTGATTTGATTAGCCTTGTATTTAGCAGTCACATCTTCTTCATAATCAGGCTCTTGACCATGTGACTTTAGATAATCAATTAAAGCTTTAGTTTCTTTGCCCGAAACAAACGTGCCCTGAATTCGAATTGGCTTTGCTCTTTCCGGCGCTTGATATAGCATATCTCCTCGACCCAGTAACTTTTCCGCTCCTGGCGAATCTAAAATAACTCTAGAATCAGTTAAAGAAGACACCTGAAAGGCAATCCGGGCCGGAATATTGGCTTTAATTAAACCTGTAATTACATCGACCGATGGTCTTTGTGTAGAGAGAATTAAATGAATGCCAACTGCCCTGCCCATCTGTGCAATACGAGTGATCGAGCTCTCCACATCTCCGGGAGCAAACATCATAATGTCTGCCATTTCATCCACCACAACAATTAAATTTGGCATGGCAGCTAAACCAGCCAGCTCATTGTAAGCAGCAATATTTTTTACCCCCACTTCCTCTAAAAGCTTATAGCGCTTTTCCATTTGATTTTCTGTCCACTTTAACGCAGAAATAACCTTCTTAGGCTCAACAATCACCGGTGTAATTAAATGCGGGATATCTTGATATTGAGTGAGCTCGACACGTTTGGGATCTACTAAAATCAAATTTAATTCGGAAGGACTGGCTCTAAATAACAAAGAGCTTAAAAAATTATTAATACAAACTGATTTACCGGAACCGGTAGAACCGGCAATCAGTAAATGAGGCATCCGAGAAATATCAGCAATAACAGAGTCGCCGGCTACATCAATACCCAAACCGACAGCTAATTTTGAATGATGTTTTTTTAAAACACTAGAACCAAGAATTTCTTTTAAGGTCACAAATTCAAAAGATCGATTAGGCACCTCAATACCGATTAAAGAACGACCGGCGATTGGTGCTTCAATACGAATTTGGCCGGTAGGAGCAGCCAAAGCCATGGCTAAATCAGTTGACAAACTAGTAATACGTGATAATTTAGTGCCTTTTGCTACCTCCAGCGCATATTGAGTCACTGACGGGCCAAAATTTACTTCTTTGACAGTAGCTTGAATGCCGAACGAGTCCAAAGTTCCCTCAATAATATCGGCATTTTGATTAACATCTCCTCTGTCAGCCTCTCCGCCCTTGGCATCAGACAATAAAGACAAAGGAGGATAGTCCCACACTAAAGGCAAATTGCTGGGAGTCATTAAGTCTTTATCTGCTTCTATTTCATCCTGATCAATTTTAGCATCAGATTTTGCTTGAGCTGCTTTTTGAGCAGCAGCAACAGCAGTGCCGCTTTGATCATCGCCTATTCCTTGCTTTTTGAGATCTGCCTTAGTGACTTTAACTTTGTTCTTTTTTTTATTTTTAAGATTTGATAGTTGGTTAATAAAAGGTAATTTTTTCTTTTGTTTTTCAACCTTAATATTAAGTTTCTTTTCTTTTAGCTTTTCTAGTCCTTGATTAATGAATGCTACCAACTCAGTTAAAGAAGCTTGGAACGCAATTAAAACAGCCACTATCATTAATCCAATCGCAGTAATGTAGGTACCGATTGGATTTAACAAGCGGGCGATATTGGCGTAAGTTTGCTCTCCAATCTCGCCGGTCTGAAAAGCAATGCTAAAAGCCATAGCAAAAATTAACAAACCCAACAACATATTGGGTTCAGACCATTTCCATTTAGCTTGCAGCATAACTAATCCCCAAGAAATAAAAATCAAGGGTAAAAATAGCATCCCTAAGCCGAGCTTTAAACTTAAAAAAGAATAGAGCTGTTGGAGAATTTCACCCTGGCCGGTAAAAGAAACTGCAATCAACAAACCCAGCAACATAAAAAAAACTGCTAAAATAGAATGCAGAGTATTAGCTTCAATTTTGAGTTTAATTGGTTTATTTTTTTTACGTCTTCCCATAAAAATAGTATAGCAATAAAAAGCCGGAAATTAAAAGCAGCTCATAACTTGTTATTATTTTTGACTTAACCCTCTAAATTTAAATTGTTAGTTAGTTTGTTAATCCAAAAAAACCGGTATCACCATTGGTTCTCTTTCAATTCGTCTGTAAAGACCTTTTTGTAGGTTTTTTTCTATTTTCTTTTTTAATTGATAATCTTTTAAGTTTTTATTTTTTTGAATAACCTCAGCTGTATTTTCTTTAATAAACTCGATCACTTCTTCAGCTTGCTTCATAAAAACAAAACCTCTTGAGATAACTTGAATGCGATTTAATTGATAGCGACCTTTTATTCTTGGAACAACTACCACCACTATTCCTGCTTCACTCAAAGCCATTCGATCTGACAACACAATTGGACCCACATCTCCAACACCCAAACCGTCAACGATTCTAGGATTCAAGCTAAACTGCTGCTCAATTTTCCAATTCTGTTGATCTACTGCCACTACTTCTCCTGAACCAGGAATTAAAACTTGCTCGTCAGTATAACCTAGCTTATGAGCAACTCTAGTACGGAACAATTCTCTATGCCGATCATCCCCGCCGATTGGCATCACAAATTTTGGCTGCGCTAAAGATACCATTTCTTGTTGTTCGGCTGCACTGGCATGACCGGTTTGATGAATATTAGGTGACAAAGTAGGATAAACCACCGGAATACGATTTCGACACAATTCGTTGATTGCCCTGTAGTAAGGAACTTCATTGCCGGGAATAGCATCAGCAGAAAAAATTACTTTATCTTTCTCACTAATTTGGATGATTCTATGTTCTCCAAACACTGCTCTTACTAAAGAAGAACCCTCTTGGCCTTGACTGCCGGCAATAATGACTGTTAATTCATGATCTTTGAAATTAGAAATTTTTCTTTTATTAACTAATGATTTTTGAGGGATATCAAGTTTACCCAAACGCCGTGCTATTCTTACGTTTTGCTCTACACTTCGGCCAACAAAAACCACTTTTCTGTTATTTTTAATAGACAAATCTACCACCTGTTGAATACGATGCAAATGCGAACTCATTAAAGTTACTATAAATTTTCCTTTAACCTGATGGATTTCTTTTTCAATAGCGGGGCCGGTAGTTGATTCTGACTGGCTCCATTCTGCTCTTTCCACGCGCAAACAATCCAACAGCATCAATAAAATGCCTTTTTGACCGGCTTTTTGAACCATCTCTAAATCTGATAAAACTCCGTCAATTGGATTTTTGTCCAGTTTAAAGTCGGAGCCGTGGTAAATTAGCCCGACCGGAGTATCAATTAGCAAATGCTTGGCATCGGGTACAGAGTGAGTCACCGAAATAGGAGTGATTGAAAAATGAGTCCCGATTTTTACAGAGCTGCGATTTTGAAAAATCTTAATTTTTTTATTAATTTTACCGTCTTTTAGTCTTTGCTGAGCAAAGCCGGCTGTTAAGGGTGAGCCATAAATTGGAAAATCAGGCAGTTCAGGCAATAAATAAGGTAAAGCAGCCACGTGATCATCATGAGCATGGCTTAAAGCCATACCGACAATTTTCTTACCTTTTTGCAATTGCTGCAATAAATAAGAAATGTCGGGAATAATAATATCAGCTCCGGGCATATACTGATCAGGGAATCCAATTCCACAATCAACGATCATAATTTCTTGATCGTATTGATAAAGAAACATGTTTTGCGTAACTTCGCCCATCCCGCCTAATGGCATAATCTTTAATTTTTTCATAAATTTTCTTACTTATATTTAATAATTCAAATTTTAAACATTAATTGTATTATAATTCAATTTTTCAACTTAATTAAAAACCCTGTCTAAACTTTAACCTAATTTTACCTAATTACTGAAAATTTAACTACTGAATTGATGATACTGGATTGATGAAATACCAATTGTTCAAATACCAATTGCTGATTTTTTGCAAACAGATAAATTAGATCTTTAATGTATCTCTGAACGGCGGTCTCTTAAAAAAGAACGCCAATCTTCTATTACTCCCACAATCATACTAAAAGGGGCATCGACCAAAGCAGTCAAAAATACACTAACTATATTATACTCCTTCCATTTAGTAGATAGCCATTGCCCAACTTTAGCTAAGGGCAAATAGAAAAAATCTATCATCATTGTTAAGAGGCCGGCATCTTCTCTGATGGTTAGCTCTTGTGCTCTACGCCTAATAATTGTAGCTGCAAACAAGACCAAAGCCACAGAAATAGTATCAATATATATTGACGTCCAAGGAACACCCGCCAATCTAAAAATTGTATAAACAGCATAAGCACCTAGTAAACCGCCTATTAAACTAATAAAACTGAAAATAGTATTAACTACACCATTTCTTTTCGAGCCTAAATTAATTTCATACTCATCTTTTTCTTGACTGTGATAAAAAATTTTGTAAATTTCTTGCTTGACTCTTTGTAGATTCTCTTTTTTAGGCGGTTTAATGGTAATTACTAAAAAAAACATTAAAAAAGAGGGCACTGCCAAATCTACAAAAATAGCAAACCAACTGAAACCATCGCCTAATAATGCCGCAACAGGCACTTCAAAAATGAATAAACTGGTTATGCCTGCTACAAAAATTGAAAGGGTTGAATAAATTGCTGAGCGATAAGTTCTACTTTTAAGAGTGGCTAAACGGCGATTGTAAACGGCGCTCATTAAATCTGATAATTTCTTTTTATTTGTTAGTTTGGCTTCAATTTCTTCCGGTTCATCTTCGATATCCTTAATCACATCTCCAATAATTAAGTAAGCAGCATCCATTTTTTCACAAATTTTAAAAAACTCTTTGCTAAATTTATATTCTAACTCAGCATTGATTTGCTGTTTAACCTGCTCAATATTACGAGAAAACTCGTCAATAAATTTTGGATCATTTTCAAACCACTGTGGATAATGGTATTTTATTAAATTAAAACTAATAATTGGTGCATCTAAAGCAAAAAGTGCCCGCTGCACTGCAATATAAGTCTGAATTAAAATCTGTTCATCAGACATTTTGCCTGCTGGCTTCACCTTTAAGCTGCTGTGAATTGAAGAGGTCATAAAATTTATCAAGGCATTTTCCTTAAAAGCAGGCTCTAAAATTTCCTCTATTTCGCAGGCGGCAATTTCTAAAATCCAATTATAAAAATTAATTTTCTTTTTGAAGTTGAGTTTATTTTTTTTCTTTTGTTTTTTATCCAAATCAGCTGATGATGTTCCTGCCGATTCTTGGCCTTTGGCATAAGATGAATTGTTAAGAATATAAATATATTTTGACAAACTTTGTTTAGCCAGAGGGATTTTATTTTTAGAAATAGGGCGGTTGGAAAAGTAGCCACTTCTTACCATTTCTAGAACAAGCGGCTCAGTAACCTTGTCTGCATCTAAAGACTTCTGGCCCAAACCAGAAAATTCAGATAAAAGAGCTCGTTTAAGAATTCTTTCAATAGCAGTTCTTCTAATTAAATTTTCTTCTTTCCAATCAACTATTCTTCTTATTTTTTCATAGATAGTCGCCAGTTTTGAGGCCAGTTCGTCAGTTTCAATTGGAGAAACTACCGGTTTTTGTTGATAAGCAATGCCCCAAGCATATTCAGTTAAAAAATTTTTTGTTAAATTATTCAGCTCATTTTGATCTTGCAGGCCGGCTGAATTTAAAATTAAGGGTTGGGGAATAGAATTAGCTGAAGTCGTTTCTGTTTTTTTGTAATTTAGCTGCGTGTTTTGATTATTATTATGTTGCCTCTCTTCACTATTATTATCCAGACCATTAAAAATATCGCCTTGTGGTAAATCAAGTATTTTACTTTGATTCATAAGAACCTATTATATATTATCTAGAAAATATACTTATGAGAAAAGATAAAAGATTCTTTCTATAACAGAAGCTAAAAAATTAAGAAGAAATTAAAAAATAGCAAGCACTACTAAAATTAAAAATTATTTTTAAACAATCAATACTGCGGCAAAAATATTTTGCGATTATCTTGATTAATAATGATTTTATCAAAATCTCTTTCAACAATAATCCTAGCCGCCTTGCGGACAGCTCCTTGCAAAGTTCTTTGCAGAGTTCTAATGCCGGCATCATAACCCAACGGCCTAATCACTTCAGGCCAAACTTCTTCTTTAATAATAAATTGCTCTGGCTTAAGTCCAGCTTGTTTAATAAGTTCAGGCAAAACATATTTTTTAGCAATGACTAATTTTTCATGATCACTATATAAAGGCATATCAATTCGTTCAACACGATCTAAAACAGCAGTCGGCAGTCTGGCAGTATTATTAGCAGTAGCAAGAAAAATTGCTTTGCTTAAATCAAAAGGGTAATCAATATAATTATCAGTAAAAGCATGATTTTGGGCAGGATCCAGCAGCTCAATTAAAACTCCCATAATGCTTTGGTTGGCTTCATCAGCAGCTCGATCGATCTCATCCAGAAGAATCACAGGGTTTTTTACTTTTGACCTACATAATCCTTTAATGACTCTGCCCGGCTCACTGCCTAAAAGAAGTCTAGAATTGCCACGTAAATCTTTGGCAGCAGCCATGCCGCCAAAAGGAATTCTCACCATTGGTCTTTCTAAAGCTTCAGCTAAAGCATAGCCAAAAGTAGTTTTACCGGTCCCAACTAAGCCCACTAATAATAAAATTGGCGCGCTGAATTCTTCTTCAGCAAAATTTTGCTTTCTTAAGTTCATGACTGAAATATATTCTAAAAAACGGTCTTTAACCTCTTGCAAACCATAATGGTGTTTATTAAAAATCTCTTTTGCTTCCTGTACATCCAACCTGTCTTGAACTTCTTTTTCCCAAGGCAAACGCAGCACCCAATCAATATATTTGCTTACTGTTTCGTATTTAATGTCATAATTACCCAATTCTACACTTCGTTTTAAAGAAACAATATCTTTTTTAACTTTTTCTCTTAATTCTTCAGGCATTTTTGCAGAAACTGCTTTTTTTTCTAATTCTTGAATTTCATCTTGAAGAATTTGCCGGTAGTTGTTGCTAAAACCATCAGAGTTAGAGGGCTTGGAGTCTAAATTAGAAGCAGCCGCAGAACCGGTCTGAGCTTTTACATCAGCACTAGCATTAGCATTTGCGTCAGCATTGGCGCCGGAATTTAATTTTTGCTGTATAGATTTCATATTATTTCTTTTTTGGTCAGCAAACCTGCTTTAGCTCCAAAATATTTGATGACTGAAGCTGCATTTTTTGCACCCATAACAGCAGCCTGTTTAATAGATTTATTGTCGATGATGCCAGCTGTAAAACCGGTAGCAAAAGAGTCGCCGGCGCCGGTGGCATCAACTACTTCTTTACCTAAAGCCGGATAGTGCAAGGCATGTTGGCCACGATGATAAACATCACCCCCTTTTTTACCAGCTGTTACCACTACATATTGAAAATTATTCAGAACATCACTCTGCACATCAGCAATAATGTCCCATTCTTCTTGATTAACAAAAAAAATATGACACGGAATTTCTTCAAGTAAAAGCTGACGATTAGCTAACAAAAACAATTCTTTTTTGCCCGGATTCCAAGAAAGATTATCCCGTTTATTTCTGGCTGTATATTTAAAAATTTTATGTAAAGTGTTTTTTTTACCGCCAATGCTGCAAAGATGAACCCACTGAGCCTGAGAAAGCCAGTAGGCAGGAATATCAAAAGGATCAAGCATACCTGACGCTCCCCGATGCACTAACACTGACCGTTCTCCTTGCGAACAAACCAAAATTACCGACCCGCCCGTCTGTTCTTTTTTTTCTTCAATAATTAAATTAGTAGCCACCCCATTCTCTTTTAAATCTTGAGCTATTAAATAAGAAAACTTATCACGACCAGTTTCGCAAATTGCAGCTGTCTGAAAACCGAGTCTGGAAAAACCAACGGCAGTATTAGTGCCGCCGCCGCCGGTAAACACATTGAAACTATCAACCTCTAACTTGCTGCCATAAGTTTGACACAGCATTAAGCCAGATTTACCTTGCTTAACTTGAAATTTATGAGTATGAATAAATATATCCACTACTGCTGAACCAACAGTGATAACTTGGTGCATAATAAAGACAGTTCGTTAATAATCAATCACCCGTTAATAAATTGCGGTCGAGTGATAATTTTTTTAAATAATTATTTACTATAACTCTATTAAATCACGAAACAGGCAATGACTAAACCGTAACTTAAAGATTAAAACTACATCAAAAAAATAAATCTGCGTACTTAATAAAATGTTGAGGACCCTCAATGTTTAATTCATTAGCCATAGACTATAGATCTATGAATTAAAAATTAAAAAACAAGGAGAAACAAGAAAAAAGCAAGGAAAGAATCCAAACATTATCAATATTAAACTGCAAGTATTGGCTTAACTAAGTAGTAAATTAAGCTCTAGCTGCAATCTCTTCTTCAAAGTTTGAAATCGCCTGTATTAGTTCAGCTTGATTTGTCACTATTTTATAGATCTTTTTCTCTTTATCTTCAATGAAAAAATTTCTGTTAATAACATCCATCACTTCATGCCAAAAATCACCGTATAAAATTACAGGCTTATGGTCGCCAAAATATAAATGTGCCATCAACCAAGCGGTAGTCCATTCGCTTAAAGTTCCAGTCCCGCCTTTAAAACAAATAAATAAATCTGAATAATAAATTAAGCCAAACATGCGCTCAATATAGTTGGCAGTTTCAATTTCAGTTTGCACTTCGTTGCCAACATCTCTGCCTTCAAACTCTGTCATATCTTCTGGATAAAAAGTAACAGCCACGCTTTTGCCAACCACTGATTGAGCGCCTTTAGTGGCAGCTTGCATCACCCCTGGTCCACCGCCATTGACAATTGTCTTGCCTTGTTGAGCTACCTGTTGAGCAATATCAAATACTTCTTGGTAAAGGGGGTGATCCGGTTCGACATCAGCGCTGCCAAAAAAAGCAACTTTTTTAATTTCTTTAGCAGTAAATTTTTCCGGTATTTGAATATCTGTTTTCATAAAATGTAAAAACAATAGTAATTATTATGTGGCTATCACTTTAAAATTTAACTTAATATAAATACTTCACGCCAACTTGCTTTGATTTAACTCTATTTGTCTTTGTCTATTCTAAATATTTGCGATTTTTTTTGCAATTTTTTTAGGTTCCTTAGCAGTCCACAACGAGCTGCCAATGGCAGCTGAATCCGCGCCGGCTTCTTTTATTTTTTTCAAATTATGCAGCTTAACTCCACCATCTACGATAATTTCAAAATTTAAACTTTTCTTGTTAGCATAATTTTTAAGATCTTTTATTTTTTGATAGACAATCTCCTTCAGTTGTTGTCCTTGAAAACCAGCTTCAATGCCCATCAACTGAATATAATCTAATTGAGGATAAATTTTTTCATTAATAGCCGGCAAAGGCGTAAAAATATCTAAAGATAAACCTTTTTTAAAATTATTTTGCTCTAACTCCTCTAAATACTGGTCTTGATAGCTCATGCGTTCCACCTGTGCTATAACAGCGCGGACCGGCACCGATTTTTTACGAGCTGAAGCTTTGCTATTAATTAATAATTCATGCACAAAATCTAGTGGTTCTTCTGTCATCAAATGCAAATCAGCTTTTAAGCGGCCCAGCTCTAAATTGAACAAGTCACTGGGCAGAATGCTTAAATTATCAGCAAACAAGCCATCTAAAATATCAATTTGCACTACTGTAACCTGAGGAATTGACTGAGCAATTTTTACTTGATGAGCAATAGTTTCTAAAGAATCAGAAAGAATGGCGGGGTAAAACTTCATATGTAAAATAATGATTAATATATCACTGTTAAATAAAACAAAGGCTTAAATTGCTAATTTTGAGCTTCAAATGCTTTTATCTGATTAATACGTCTTAGATGTCTTGCTTCATTAGCAAATTCCGTCTCTAAAAAAGTTTTGATTATTTCTTTAATTTCATCTACTTCCAGCCAGTCAGCAGAAAGAGCCGCAATATTGGCATTGTTATGCTGTCTAGCGTGCTGAGCGCTATTGGCATTAAAAAGTTCCACTGCTCTGATCCCTGCCACTTTATTAGCTGCAATAGTCATGCCGGCGCCGGAACGACAGAACAAAACACCGAATACTTCTTTATTCTTCACTACTTTTTTAGCAGCAGCAAATGCAAACTGAGGATAATCGTCTTGAGGATCTAATTGCTTTGCTCCTACATCAACCACTTTATAATCTAGTGTTTGCAGCCATTTTTTAATTTGTTCTTTTAATTTAAAACCGCCATGATCAGCACCGATAATAATTTTCATAAAAAATAAAATTAATTAATAGAGTAATTTAAACTATTCAGCCTATTGTTATTTAAAAAAAAATTAACCCAAACAGAAATCTAAGAAAACCTTAATTTATTCACATTAATTCTAACAAATTTACTATAAAACCCGCATCCAAATGATGCGGGTTTTAGGTAAAACTTAATTACAGTTTTATTATTAATCTTATTTTATCTTTTTCAACACAGGCATACCAGTTCTTTCAGTTTCTACCACTTCATACCCAGCCGGTACAGCTTCAATTGCTCCGTCTCGAACGTCACGAGCAAAGAAATAAATAGTTTGCACACGACCATTTTTCAGGGTTACATCTTTCTTATGAAGATAGTAGGTCTGCCCCTTTGAATTTGTGTAACTATAAGCATTCATAAATGCTCCTTTTCTTCCCTTAATAGGGTTAGTTAATAATTTGTTAATACCATCTAAGAATATCTTCCTAGCCTGGTTATAACTTAAGTTTATCAGAGCCAGATACAGGCCTCAAGTACCAAAATTTATTCCAAGTCTTCTTCTGCCTCCAGCTCTTTTTCAAGATCATCATTTTCAATCACTCCTCTTAGCAGTTCGCGCTCTATTTCTTCCACTTCTGGATCGGACTGCCTGGAAACAACAATTTCCAATGGTAGTTGATCTTGAGAAACTGAGGCGCTGCCGGTATACCCACCCTTGCTATATTCTAAAGTAAACGCTTTTTGAAACGCTTCTTGCTCGTCTGTACTAACCCAGGTTTGATACAAAGCTGCTTCCTCTTTTGGTAAATCGGCTGCAACACTAAACAGCAGGCGGTCATCTGTGAGACGATATCTAACTTGTCCTGAAGCCGGTTCTTCCTCTTCAGGCTCTAAAGTAACCGTAGTGGCATCAGGAGTGCCGATAACAATTTCATCTTCTTCAGTCAGGTCTTCGATGTCAACTCCGTCAGTATCTAAATCATTATCACGTTGAATCCTTAAATTGTACCAACGGAAAGCCAAGAATAAAACTAAAAACAAGGAGATAGCAGGGATAATAAAAGGGTAGTATTTTTTTAAATTCATTATTGCCTTTCAAACAATTAATATGATTAAAGTGCTAGATTATAAATAATAATCTATTGTTATTCTGTTATATTTTGATATTATTTTCTCTAATTTAAGAGAGTTGTCAATTAGTAATTATTAGTTAATGATAGTTATAACTGAAATTATATTTTTTTTCAACCTAAAAAATCAAAAGAGGCAGCATTGCTTACAAAGAAGCGTCATTATTATTTAAAGCTTGATCTTAAAGCTTAATAAAATTGTTCATGATAAATACGCTGAGGAGGAACGTCTTTTTGTAATAATACTTCTTTAGTATCATTAACCATGGCTCGACAGCCGCACAAATAAAAATCGGCTTGAGATGGTAATTCATGTATTTGTAAACAGTTAGTTACCCTGCCCCTGCACAAAGGCCATTTAGGTTCCGGTCTTGACAAAGTTGGATGAAATTGAAAATTTGAGAATCGTTTTGACCAGTGTGTAAATTCATCCTGCCAAATTAATTGTTTAGCGTACCGCAGTCCCCAAAAAAGAGTAACAGATTGAGCGAAATCTTTATTTTTTAATTGATCTACTACCATGCTGTGCAAAGGAGCTATTCCCGAACCGGTTCCAACTAAAACAATAGCTTTGCCATTGGTATCTGAATTGATAGTAAAATTTCCCAATGGAGCTAAAAATTTAATCTCATCGCCAAACTTTAAACTTTGCAAATAAGATACTCCTAAACCTTGAGGGGTTACATCCAACAAAATCTCAATGCCGTGATTAATATCCGGATCGCTGCAGATTGAATAAGCTCGATGCAGACCTGAATCGTTAATTAACAAAGAGATGTATTGGCCGGCTTTAAAATTTAAAGTATGAGGTTTTTTTAATTCAAAATGATAATGTTCAAATTTTTGATTATAAATTTTTTTATTTTCGAAAATTGCTGTGTATTCTTGAATTTTTTGCATAGCGCAGCGTTGAAGCTTTTAATTACCACTTATTCTATTAATTACCACTTATTCTATTACATTAAAAATCATATTATAAAAATTAATCATTTAAAGCTGAAAACTATTAATGCGGCCACCATTTTTAAATCCTCAATCCACTTTTTTGTTTAACTAGAATTTTTAATTAAATCTACTTGCCAGTTTCTACCATACCATAAACCCAAAGCTAGTTTAGCAATAGCAGCATATTCTTCAGTTCGATCAACAAAATTTTTAGTCACCACTCCAATTAAACCTTCTCTAGTCTTCAAACCCGGTTGATTAAGATAATCAGCAATAATAGGACCCATTTCTCCTCCATTCAAAATTTCTTGAGCCACTAGCGCCGGCACTTTAATCCTAGCGCCATTGCTGAAATAAATTTGCTCATCCTGATCAATAACTGCACCCCAAACAGTAGTCCACATTTGATCGTTGTTATCAATTAAAACTCCGCCTTCCAATCCCATGCCTAAAATCTGCTGCTGGCTGCTGTCCATTTTATTTTTGATCCTTTTGTTAAACTTGCCTGCCCTTGTTAAGACTTTTTTAGCTCGATTCATTGCGCCTTGTTTTGTTTCCTCATCACTCATTGGCTGCTCCTTTACTCCACTATCTACAGCAAAACCTTGCACTTGCACCTCCGGCCATGTTTCTGAGGCAGCAATAGTGGCAGCATTAACTTTTACCGGATTAGTTGAACCAACTAAAATAATCATCTTAATTATTAATTAACAGAACTTTTATCAAAGTGTAATGAATTAGATTTAAAAAAAATTATTTTTAAAATTAACAAAAAACTATTTTATCAAACTTAGCAAAAAAAATCTTATTGTTTAAGCTTAAACAATATTTCTTACAATATATAGGGCAAATTCAGTTTAAAGCACGCCGAATAATTTTGGTTTCAAAGTCTCGGTCACTGCCTCCAAAATCATATTGCGGTACTTCATCTTTAGCAATCCAAATAAATTTGGTGTGTTCTTTAGATAAATTTACTGTTAAGGCTAACTGAGATTCAATCTGGACAGTCCAGCCACAATTAATAGAGTAAATTTGAGGTTCAGGCTCAAAATAAGTAGCAAAATAAATTAATTTTTCTTCCTCAAAAAGTTGAGGCGATAAGCTCAAGCCTGTCTCTTCTCGTATCTCCCGAGCAATATCTTGTTGATGCAAATTAATTTTAGGTTGAGCAGCGTTCTGCGGCCATTCACTATTACCACCAGGCAAATCCCATTTACTAGGCCGTGAGAAAGCATTAGCTGATCTTTTTAAAATTAGAACTTTATTTTGACTGATCACAGCCACTTTGTGTAAAAGCTTGACGTTAGCAGTAAGCTGATGTGGGAGAGAGGTATTGGCAGCCACTGTTTGATCGTGAGCTTGGTCGTGAGGGTTGTAACTAAAATCTAACCCTATTTTTGAAGCTAGACCATTAAATTTAAGCATAAACTAATTTTACCACAACACGCTTTTAAAAATCACCCTGTCAAGGCTTAAATAAATTCTGAGAAGAGAATTAATAATGATTTCCAGCCACAAAAAAACTCTGCTTAAGCAAATAACAGCTTTCAGCAGAGTTTTATTTTCACAAACTTATGCAGCCAAATTTAATGAATCAGTTCCGGACGATTCAACTAATGTAACACGAGTAGCCTGAAGACCTTTAGGGCCTTCTTCAACTGTGAATTCAACTTGAACTCCTTCTTGCATTTCATTGGCATCAACTCCATCAAGTTCGGTGATGTGTACGAACACATCTTTGCCACCTTCATCTGGGGTAATAAATCCATATCCTTTCTGGATATTAAACCAGTTGATGACACCGGTTTGTCTTTGGTCGTTGTCCATATGTTTCCTCTCTGACAAGACTAATTAATAACACGAAATAGTTAAATAATATTTAAAATTCAAAAATAACAGAATAAAAAAGACGGAAATTCAAAGTAGATGAAGTTATAGTTATATTTATTTATTTGATCATTTATCGTTTGTAACTAAAGATTATAGCAGATTGCTAATTAAAAGATAGGGGGTTCTAAAATAAAAGGGTTAATTTTAGGGAACTGGTGCTATTTTTAAAATTTAATTTAAATCAATGCCATCTGTACTCCGTCGTTTTTTTTAGGAGTAAAAGTAAAGTCCACTTCGCATTCTATCAATCTGTTCCATTTATTGCGGAAATTTACCTGGCCATGTCTTAAGCCATAATCGTAAATATCCCGCGTCACTTCAACATCCTTTAAACAATATTGCTGCAACTTTTTAAATTCTTTATTTTGATAATACTTGATAGCGTCTAAACCATTCCCTATTTTCCCCGACCCTAAAGTTTCTTTAGCTACACTATCTAATTTAATGCGATGACCGAAACTTTCTTTAATACGATCCATTAAATCTAATGAAGGGAAAGTCTCTATTTCACCCGTATAGTAAGGGGCTAAAGCCGGTAAATCAAAGCCGCTAATGTTATAACCCACCAGAACCTGAGCTTTTTCCAACAAAGGAAATAATTCCTGCAAATCGTCTTCAAAAAAAGACTTCATTTCACCTTTATCTCCAAATTGACGGCGGATGTTAACTCCAACAAAAGAAATGCCTAGCCGATCCGGGAAAAAACCCCCTACTTCATCAAAAGTTTTTTTAGTTTCAACATCTAAAATGGCTTGCAGCATAAACAATAATTCTAAGAATATTTATTAATAAATTTTATTACTAATTAAAATAAGAATAACCCAGAAGTCTCGCCCAAATAATTCAAATTTAACTTTCTTCACTAATCCTCATTAACTCTATTAACCGATCTTGCAAAGTGGTGTTAAAGAAGCGAGTAATTTTTTCTAAATCAAGAGTTCCAGTTTCTAGTTTATAATTTTTAATTTCAGGATATAAAGATAGGCCCGCACAAAATCCTGCGGCTCCGTTCTCCAAACACATCCTTAATTTTTGTTTAAATTCTTCATAGTTATGATTTTCTCCCATTAAAATCCATGGTATATCCAGTTCTGCAGTTAAAGTAGCGCTGGTTAAAGGATCAGCCGGACTTTGCAAAGCTAAGAGGTCAACATTATTCCTTAATTCCTGGACAGCTCTTAGTTGTGCCTCTTGAAAAGCGTCCGGCGTTAATTCCTGATCAGAAGGCGAATAGATAATCAATTTTAATAATAAATTAATATTCAAATAATCACAATAATCATAAATTTCAGCTAATAATTTTTTCTTTCTTAGAGCATTTTTTTCTTGAGGGTGATAGGGTAATTCTAATTTGGCTAAAGTATAATTATTCCGCATTTCTTCAAGCCCATAGTTGGAGTTTAAAGCAGGCACCGCCGGTGGTTTATTTTTTTGGTGTACAGGAGTCATGCGCATTAAAATACCAGCTTTACCCGGTTTTTTAGCAACCTTAAAACTATAAACCGGATCTAATATTAAACCGGTACAATATTCAAGCCCCACAGCTCCTATTTTCTGTAAAAGTTTTTGCATTTGCGCCACATCATCAGACAGCTGCAAATCTAAGGCTAAATAATCAGCTAAAGCAGGAGCTATATCTAATTCTAAAAGACCAATTTTATGTTGCGGAGATTGAATTGCGGGCAGAGTCATACTAATTAGTATACAATAAATTTTTGAGCGAAAGCTTTCAACGCTTTATCTCCAGCTGGAGCGAAAGCTTGCTCCCTGTCCCGCTAAGCAGTGCAAGCTGTAGGGGATAATCAGAATAAATTTTTAGCTAAAAATTAAAAAACCAAAAGCAATCCATCTTAGCTGGCTGCTTTTGGTTTTAAAACTCTTTAAATTTTACCATTAATTTTTAATAACAGTTAAAATAAGTCTCTTTTGCTTTCTGTTATTGTTAAATTAATTTATTTTCTTCTACTGCGTTTGCGCTGGTTCATTTTACGCTCTTCTTCTTTGCTGAGCATTGACAAACCAATTTTGCCGTCGTCTTTAATTTCAGCAATTCTCACTTTAATTTCATCACCCACTTTCACTAAGCTACGCGGATCTTTAACATAGCCGATTGCCATTTGTGAAATATGAACCAAGCCTTCGCGGCCAGGTAAAAATTCAACAAAAGCACCATAGTTTTCAATTCTGGTAACAGTGCCTTCATATACTTCATCTATCTCTACCGTTTTGAGAATATTTTCAATCATTTTTTTAGCTTTATTAATGGCCATAATATCATCAGAAGCAATATTGACGATACCCACCTCTCGTTCTTCATCTTCTTCAATATCAACTTCTGCTTCAGTCAAATTGATGATTTCTTTAATAATCTTGCCTCCGGGGCCAATCACTTCACCGATCCGATCAGCCGGAATTTCCAACTGATGCACTTTAGGCGCAAATTGACACAATTCTTCACGAGGTTCTTCAATAGTATCAAGCATTTTTCCTAAAATGTGAAGCCTGCCTTGTTTAGCTCTAGTTAAAGCTTGGCGCAGTAGATCAACAGTAATGCCGGTCAATTTAATATCCATTTGAATAGCGGTAATTCCATCTTTGGTTCCGGCTACCTTAAAGTCCATATCACCCACATGATCCTCCAAGCCTTGAATATCAGACAAAATCACATAATTGTCTAAATCTTCTTGCTCGCTCATCAAGCCCATCGCAATACCTGCCACCGGTTTTTTAATTGGTACTCCGGCTGCCATTAAGGACATGCTGGAACCACAAATTGAAGCCTGGCTGGTAGAACCATTTGATGACAAAATCTCGCTAACTACTCTAATAGTATAAGGAAATTCTTTTTGTGACGGAATCATGGGCAGCAAAGCTTTTTCAGCTAAAGCGCCGTGTCCGATTTCGCGGCGTTTGGGATACCCAAAACGTCCAGTTTCACCGGCAGCATACGGCGGCATGTTGTAGTGATGAATGTAATGGCGAACTTCTTCCCCTTCAATATCCTCAATATGCTGACCTAAAGACGGACTACCTAACGTAGTAACCGTTGCTGCTTGAGTGGCTCCGCGCTTAAACATAGCGCTGCCATGAGTGCGGGGAAAAATATCAATTTTCGTCCAAATGGGACGAATTTCATCAGGTTTTCTACCATCAGGCCGCTCTTTATCTTCTAAAATCATTCTTCGGGCCTCTTGATTCATTAACTCGTAAATAATCTCTTTAACTGCTTTCGGTTCAACTGCCGGCTCATCTTCCGTCATTACAGTTTCATTTATATGATCAGCTATTTTTTCTGCGAGCGCATCAAGGTCAAGTTCTTCTAAATGAGCTTGAGTCACTACAGCTTCATGTATTTCTTCTTCATATTTATCACTGATTGCTTGAGTAATTTTTTCTTGACGAGCTTTAGCCTCTTCAGTTAAAGAAGGCACTAAAGTGACTTTTTCTTTGCCAATTTCAGCTGCAATTTTCTTAATCTCAAGACAAATTTTTTTCAGTTCTGTTTGAGCCTGCCCTATGGCCGAAATCACTATCTCTTCATCTACTTCATCAGCAGCAGCTTCAACCATAACAACCGATTCATCGCTGCCGGAAACAACTAAATCTAAATCTAACTCTTCTTGTTTTTCCTCAGAAGGATTAATTACATACTCTTGATTTTCTTTTTGATAGCCAATCCGCAGCCCGGCCAAAGGACCATTAAAAGGAATTTCAGAAATACTTAAAGCCAATCCCGTGGCAGCTAAGGCGAGCGTGTCATGGCTGTTGACACCATCATAAGAAAAAACTGTAGTCACTACTTGCACTTGATTAGTAATACCTTTTGGAAATAAAGGACGAATAGAGCGATCAATAGCTCTGGCTTTTAAAATAGCGTCATCAGTTGGTCTGCCTTCTCGCTTCACCCAGCGCGAGCCTTTAATAATACCGCTGGCGTATAATTTTTCCTCATATTCTACATGCAGCGGAAAATAGCCCCAGTCTACTTTATCGCCTAAAGCTATAGTGACATGAATAATAGTGTCACCGCATCTAGCTAAAACAGCGGCTGAAGTTTGTTCACTAAATTTACCAATGGTAAATTCAGCTGTTTTTCCTCCAATTTTTATTTGATAATTAACTTGATCCTCGTATGTTGGATATGACATAATTTTTCCTTTTTAGCATAACAACAAGATTAATTGCCACTTAGTTAGCAGCCATAACCTTAGTTTGTGCCAAATGATTCATAAATGTTGAAGATTGAGGAAACTGAACTCAATAAGCAGACGGTATTTATTTAAAAGCAAAAGCTGATAAAGCTTGTCATTAATTTATTTGAACTAAATTAATTAAAATAAATACTGCTTGCCAATCGAAATTCAGCTGCCCTCTCTCTTTAATGAATTTAATTAATAATAGGTAATTGATAATATCAACAGTAAACTAAATAATTAAGTTATTTTCTAAGACCTAATTGTTTAATTAATTCTTCGTATCTTTCTTCACTGCGATCTTTTAAAAATCTCAATAAACGTCTTCTTTTAGAAACTTGACGCAGCAAGCCTTTGCGCGAATGGTCATCAGAAGGATGATCTTTCAAGTGATCAATAATTTCCTGAATGCTGGCAGTTAACAACGCAATTTGAACTTCCGGAGAACCGGTGTCATCCTCAAATAATTGATATTCTTCAATGATCTCTTCCTTTTGTTTTTTTTGTAAAGCCATGGTATGTTCCTTAAATGCCCTTATTTTGCCAGAATTAACCAGCAAATAAAGTAACCATTAATTAATATTTTTTTAAAGATTTTCCAATTTTAACCTAATTCTTTTTTATAGGCCACTATTATATCATCTTTTTTAAAATTTAAGTTTTTATTTTTAAAAGCTAGACCTGCTTCGCTTTTAGCTTTCACTGTTTCAATATCTTCTTGGCCGCGCTTCATGCTGCTTATCACCGGTCTTGCAATAATTTCACTATCTCGTTTTAAATAAAGTTTGTCATGGCGGTTAATCTCACCGGTAATCACTCTAATGCCTGCAATTTTGCGATCGTCAAAATCAAATACTTGTAAAATTTCCGCTTGACCCAGTTCGACTTCGCCATAATGAGGGTCCATCAATTCCATTGTTTTTTCTTCTAATTCTTCTATTAAGCGATAGATGACATCATACTGTTTAACAATGACTCCCATCTGCTTAGCCATCTTTTTTAAAGTAGAAGGAATTTCTTGTCCAAAAACCACAACCACACTGTCAGTTGTTGCAGCTAGTTCTAAATCGCTTTCTGTTAATAAACCGACACTGGCTGAAGTTATCTCAATAGAATCTTCGTCTAAAGATTGAGTAATGGCTTCTAAGGTACCTTTAACATCAGCTTTAACGATTAAATTTAATTTTTCTTTGTCGCCCAGCATGGCATCAATATCTACATTGTTCCAAAATTCTTCCGCTGATTCCGATTCAACAGCTGTTTCTTTCTCCTTGACTGCTTTCGAAGCAGAAGCATCTCTAATAATTGCACCCACTTCCGGCACATCGTTCAGGCCTAAAATTTCTGCCGGTTCTCCCGGTTTAACTTCTTGTAAACGTTGGCCCTTTTCATCAATCAAAGAACGTACTCTCCCTTTTATATCATCTACTTTTAATTCTTGTTTAATTTGCAACGCGCCCTGCTGTACAATCACTCTGGCAATTGATCCTTTATATTGATCTTTAGCAGCTTCAATCACCACTGCTTCCAAAGGTGCCTCATCATCAGCTTCTAACTCTAACAATTCTGCTAAAGTAACGATTAAATCCAATAATTTATCTACTCCTTCGCCGGTTAAAGCTGAAATTTCAGCTGTTTCAACATCTCCGCCATATTCTTGAACCACTATGTCGCTTTCTGTTAACTGTGTTTTTACAGCATCCGGATCGGCTCCTGCTAGATCCATCTTATTAAGAGCCACAATACAAGGGATATCAGCTTCTTTAATGTATTTAATTGATTCTTTGGTTTGCGGCTGCACACCATCTTTAGCTGAAATAACTAAAATTACTATGTCAGTAATTTGAGCCCCTCTTTGTCTCATCTCGTTAAAAGCAGCATGACCCGGAGTATCAATAAAAGTAATTGGCTGGTCCTTAAACTCTATTTGATATGCGCCAATATGCTGAGTAATACCGCCAGCTTCTCCCGCTTGAACTTTAGTCTGACGAATATAGTCCAGGAGTGTAGTTTTGCCGTGATCAACATGGCCCATGATAGTGATAATTGGTGGTCTAGTTTTTTTCATAAAATTAATACCGTCTTACAGCTCAAAATTCACAGTCAAAATTAAATTTATAATTTAAATTTAGCTGCCTGAATTTTAATCCGATTCTTGATCTTTTTCTGCTTGTTGTGCTTGATAATCTGAAATTCTTTTATCAATCGCTTCCTTTTCCTCATAAGGAATAGTTTCTTCCGAAATCCATTTATCTTGAAATCTTTCCAAATCATAAATAGTGGTAAGTTTATGCTGCACTAAAAATTCTCTTGTTTCCTCAGACAATTCTTCCCAAGTATCTATTTCATATTCTTCTTCACCTGTAACCTCAGATTCGACATCTCCTTTGGCTGATTTAATAGTAATTAAATAACCGGTTAATTTCGCTGCTAAGCGAACATTTTGACCGCCGCGTCCAATAGCTAATGATAGTTGATCATCAGGTGCCGTTACCATTACTTTACGGTTTTCTTCATCAATTTCAACTAATAAATTTTCCGCCGGAGCCAAAGCTGCCTTAAGATACAAGTTTAAATCCTCATGATAGGGCACAATGTCAATTTTTTCATTATTAAGTTCTTCTATCACTTTTTGCACTCTAACCCCTCTTTGGCCTACACAAGAACCAACTGGATCAACTCCTTCCTGAGTAGAACGGACTGCAATCTTGGTTCTAACACCAGCTTCCCGCGCCACTGACACTACCTCAACTGCTCCGGAGCTTACTTCCGGCACTTCTCGGTCAAATAATTTTTTAACTAAATCCGGAGCAGAACGCGACACAATAATAGAAGAACCTCGATATTCTTCTGATATTTCTTTAATTAAAACAGAAATCCTTTGATTTTTCCGATAATATTCTCCTCGCATTTGTTCAGTAGGCGGCATATAAGCTTGTCCTCGCCCCACTTCAACTACCACAGCACCTCGATCCATGCGCAGCACTTGTCCGGTGACAACTTCCCCTACTTTATCTTTAAATTCTGCTAAAATTTGATCTTTTTCACTGCGCCTAATTTCTTGCAAAATAACCTGCTTTGCTGTTTGAGCCGCAATTCTGCCAAAACCGGGGGGAGTAACGTCTTCAGCTTTATCTTCATCCCACTCTAATATTTCATTAGTTTCTTCATCTCTTTCCAGAATAGGAGCTTTAAATATTTTTGACTCTCCGGATTCTTTATTTAATTCAACAAAATAATAGTAATCATCATCCAATCCACCTGTTTCCTTGCGATAGGCTGATACTAAAGCATGTTCGATAGCATCGTAAATCGCTTGAGGTTCTATCTTTCTTTCGCGTGCTATTTGATTAATAGCAGCAGCAAATTCTGTTCTAACTATTTGTTTAAGATTAGCCATAATAATTGTTCATATGTAAATAATGTTAGTCGGTAAAATGTTCATTAATAATTGCTGTTCTCTTAGATTTAAAATAAGCTTCAAGACTGCAGCTTCTTACTAAACAAAAAAACGCACTTGTGCAGTCCGCTGTCAATATCTGCCAGATTTCAAGCAACTTCAAAAAATAAATTACATTAATTGTCCTGTATTTACTGTGAAATATAGAATAACTGCAACTTCCGTCTTTTCATTAACACAACTATTATAGCGAAAGTGAGGGGAAATATCCAGTCTTTCAATCAAAACCGGCTTTATAACTAAAAATAAATATTTGACAATCCCTGTATCAAATATTTATTTTTTAGTTAATCAAATAAATTGTCATTTTTATTTATGGCCTTGCTGGTGTTTCCGGTCTGTCAACATCTTCCAGCATTTGAGTTTCTACTTCAGATCTTTCTGCGTCCATCATAGTATCTCCATTCATTTTCACCGGGATCTCTCTTTCTTCCGATCTAAATTCTCTCGGTTCTAATTCTTGACCTTGTCCCGGTTGAGCAGGAATGTCCGGTCTGTCAATTTCCAGCTGAGTTGGCATTCTTTGTTCAATCTCCTCCTTACTTGGAACATCGATGCCTCTGTCTCTTAATTCATCCATTTTTTGTCTTAGAGTTGATCTGCCATTTTCCACATCTTGCAAAATTTCCTGTTGTTTTTCTCCGGACACAGCTCCGAGAGCTGTCTCATGACCTCGCAAACTTTGTTCCATCGCTTGTTTTATAGCCGGTCGAGCTTGCTCGGGAACCTTGTCATAAACATCAAGCAATACTGCCTGGTGTTTAAGCGTAGCTTTTGAAACTTGGCTCAATACCTCATCAACATCACGGCCTGCAGTTCTAGATTCTTCTGTTTTTGACAAAGCTTTATTCAGCTGTGCTTGATATCTATTAAGCGTTTTTTCAGCTAATGCTAAATTATTTTCTTCAATTAATTGCTTAGCTTCCGACAAACGAATTTCCGACAAATTTAATAAATGTTCAGCCTTGTCAGACTCATCAAAAAGAAAAAAGCCTCTAATATTCTCTGACCAGTTCTTTATAAAGTAAAACGAATTGCCGGGCAGCATACCTGGTTCAGGTAAATCATTGCTCTGAGCATGAACAGAGCCTATCATCATAAACAGCAACAATAAAGGCACAATTACAAGTTTTTTTATCATATTTTTGATTTAATAATTAATAATTGTAATTTTTTTTATTTTTTACTGACTCTATTATTGATTATAACTATTGATATTGATCATACAACAATTAATAACAGATATATTGCCTGGTGCAAAAATTTAATCTTCCTCTAACCCTGTTTCTTGCAATTCTTTAATTAATTGTTTTTGCTTTTGATTTAATTTTTCCGGAACTTCAACTATTAATCTAACATAAAAATCGCCCCGGCCACCGCCGCGGATACGACGAATACCTTCTCCTCTCAGCCTAACCAAAGTATGCGACTGAGTTCCCGGACGGACTCTTAAATTGAGTTCCTTGTCCAAAGTTTTTACCTGCTTTGTGCCGCCAAGAGCAGCCAAAGTAAAAGGGATATTCTCATCTACATACACATCATAGCCTTCGCGCTTAAAGCGTGGATGTGGTCTAACATCTAAAGAAACATCGAAATTTCCAAACCGAATACGGGTTCCGTCATCAGCACCAGCCGGGATTTTGATTTTATGTTTTTCGCCATTAATCTCTACCTCCTTAGTGGTGCCTTCAACTGCTTCCATAAAATCAACTTTTAAACTATAACGAGGGCGTCGCGCTCGCCTGGCAAAACCGCCGCCAAAAAAAGTATCAAATATTTCAAAAGGATCGCCGAAGTCAAAATCCTGAAATGGGTTTTCCTCACCGCCGCTGTATTTATAAGTATAAGTAAAAGGTCCGGAGCGAGCACCGCCGGTAAAAGGACCGCCGCCCATACCCCTGGCCTGATTGAAGGCAGCATGACCGTATTGATCATAAGCTTGCCGTTTTTCCTCATCTGACAAAATTTGATAAGCTTCATTAATTTCTTTAAATTTTTCTTCCGCATCTTCAGCTTCACTCCGATCAGGATGATATTTTAAAGCCAGTTTGCGATAAGCTTTTTTAATGTCAGCTTGATCTGCATTTTTATCAACTCCTAAAATTTCATAATAATCTTTTTGCGATGGCATAGTTATAACTTATCTTTCAGAATTATTGATAATAACTAATGCCTAATTAGGGAAGAACTCTAAGTTTAATAATTACCCAGAAAGCTGATATTCCATCTTTCCAAGTTATTTTCTTGCCTTCTTCATGAGTTCTGCCGACATAGCTAATTGGCACTTCAAAAATATTTATTCCTTTTTTTAAAATTTTACAAGTAATTTCAGGCTCTAAATCAAATTTATTAGCTTTTAGCTCCAAATTTTTCATTAAATCAGCAGGTATTAACTTATAACCGGTCTCCATATCTGACAAAGTAGTATTATACAAAATATTAACAAAAAAATTTAAAAACAAATTTCCTACTTTGTGCCAAAATAACAAATTGGCATGAGGACCTGAAAAACGAGAGCCATAAACAACTTCGACTTTATCTTTGTTAACTGCTTTTACCAGCTTTTCAATATCTACAGGATCATATTCCAGATCAGCATCTTGAATTAAGATGTAATCACCGCTTGCTTTTTCTAAACCAAATCTAACAGCGCTGCCTTTTCCTTCATTATTTTTTTTAAAGGCTTTAATTTTTTTAGATTTAATTT
>CAZPQG010000001.1:76868-125736 GCA_964588685.1 uncultured Pseudomonadales bacterium
TTTAGATTTAATTTTTTTAATTTTCTGCCAACTCTGATCAGTTGAACCATCATCTACCACTATTATTTCGCCGGCAATCTTAGCTGCGGTCAATTTTTGTAAAATTCTGGCCACAGTAGCCTGTTCATTATAAACCGGGACAATAACTGAAAGGTTCATATAAGTTATTCTATAATAACCAATATATTTTGCCCGAGATTAAAGCAAAGGGATTCCTGACGGAACCCCTCGCTTCAAATTTGCTTTTTAAAGCAACCTCTCAGTTGAACTAAAGCCTAATTAATTAACAACCTCGCCTTCTTCCACATCTTCCCCAGAATCGTCATCTTGAGCTTCCTTAGCTGCTCCTGCTTGTTCATCTTTGGCGGCAGCCTCTTGCTCTTTTCTCATCGCTTCACTCAACTTTTGACCAGCGGTTAAAGTTTGTTCTACCGCTTTCTCCAACTCTTCTTTAGCTGCCTCTTCTTTTTCAGCCAATTCTCTTAACTTTTCAATTGATTCCTCCAAATTTTCTCTATCCTTTTCTTTTAGTTTATCGCCATAATCTTCAAGCTGTTTTTCCATCTCAAACGCAACACTGCTAGCCTGATTACGGGCCTCAATTAATTCTCTTTTCTTTTTGTCTTCTTCAGCAAATTCTTCAGCCTCCTGCTTCATTTTTTCAACCTCTTCTTCATCCAAATTAGTCGTATTTTTAATCGTAATAGATTGTTCCTTGCCGCTAGTCTTATCTTTAGCAGAAACATTCAAGATTCCATTAGAATCGATGTCAAAGCTGACTTCAATTTGCGGCACTCCTCGAGGTGCAGGCGGAATTCCATCCAAGATAAAACGACCGAGTGACTTATTGTCTTTAGCCATCTCGCGTTCACCCTGTAAAACATTAATCTCAACCTGAGTTTGATTATCAGCTGCAGTAGAAAATACTTTTGAAGCGCTGGTTGGAATAGTAGTATTGCGTTCGATCAAAGGAGTCCTCACCCCACCTAAAGTTTCAATCCCTAAAGTAAGCGGAGTCACATCAAGCAAAACTATATCTTCCACATCGCCGCTAATAACTCCTGCCTGAACTGCAGCCCCAATAGCTACCACTTCATCTGGATTAACGCCTTTATGAGGCTCTCTGCCGAAAAACTCCTCCACTTCTTCTTGAATTTTAGGCATTCTGGTTTGACCGCCCACTAAAATAACCTGATCAACATCACTTGCTTTTATATCCGCATCTTTAAGTGCTTGCTTAACCGGTCCAAAAGAACTTTCAATCAAATCATCAACCAACTCTTCAAGTTTTGCTCTAGTCAGCGTCATAGTTAAGTGCAGTGGATTGCCTTCTTTACTTTGAGTAATAAAAGGCTGATTGATATCTGTTCGCTGAGCAGTTGATAATTCAATCTTAGCCTTTTCAGCCACATCTTTAATTCTCTGCATGGCTTGTTTGTCAGCTGACAAATCAACTCCGTGCTCTTTTTTAAACTCTTCAACAATCCAATCCATTACCTTTTGATCAAAATCATTTCCGCCTAAAAAGGTATCTCCATTAGTAGATTTCACCTCAAACACACCATCACCAATTTCTAAAATAGAGATATCAAATGTGCCTCCGCCTAAATCATAAACTGCAATTGTTTCATCCTCTTTTTTGTCTAAACCATAAGCTAAAGAAGCTGCCGTAGGCTCATTAACGATTCTCTCTACAGTAAAGCCGGCAATTTCTCCTGCCTGCTTTGTTGCTTGGCGCTGAGAATCATTAAAGTAAGCCGGTACAGTAATAACTGCTCTCTTCACCTTGCTGCCTAAATAGCTTTCAGCATCCCGTTTAGCTTTACGCAGTACCTGAGCTGAAATCTCTTGCGGAGTATAGGTTTCATCATCTACTTTAATTACAGCCATCTTATCTTTTCCTTCTGTGATCTCGTAAGTTACATGCTCTATTGCTTTTTCAACTACTTCATCACTAAACCTGCGGCCGATAAATCTTTTTACTGATTCAATAGTAGTTTTTGGATTAAGAACCATTTGTCTTTTGGCCGGGTCGCCAACTAAAGTTTCATCGTCTTTAAATGCGACGATTGAAGGAAACGTGTTGCGGCCTTCAGCAGTCGGGATAATTTTAGGGGAACCACCTTCCATCACCGCTACTGCAGAATTAGTAGTTCCAAGATCAATGCCGATAATTTTACCTTCTGTTTTTGTTTTTGCCATAATTATTCCTTTATATTTATTTTAATTAATTACTTAACTGTTAATATACTTTTTGGATTAAATTTGAATTAAATCTTAATGAACAAACAAACGCATATTGTATTAAATAACTCTTCATTATCAAACTATTCTTCATCATCTTTTCCCAGCACTACTTTTGCATGCTGAATTACATCTTCTTTTAATCGATAGCCTTTTCTCAATACTTCAGTGACCTGATCACCTTCACCTTTCTTGTTTGCAGCCTCCATGGTTTCTAGATTAAATTTTTTTCCTAAAGCTTTAATTTCTTCTAAGCCAGCTTGCTGCAAGATTTGTTTAAAATCTTTCAAAGTTATAGTGAAAGCTTTATCTTCTATTTGAATTGATAATTTTTCTAAATTTTCCAAAATTGGTAGTAAAGATTTAATCAGATCTTTATTAGCAAAACGAACTATTTGACTACGCTCCTGTTGAGTTCGTCTTTGTAAATTTTGATAATCTGCCAAAGACCTTTTTTCTCTTTCTCTAGCTTCCTCCAACTGATTTTTTAGAGTTTGCAGTTCATTTTCTATCAGCGTTTCTTTTTGTTTATCTTCCTTAGTTTTTTTTTGACTCATAATTAGAAACTTTCTAAACTATTTCTTCAATTAAACTTTTAAAATACTTCATGACAGGCACTATATAAGAATAGTTGAATCTTCTAGACCCTAAAACTCCCAACCGACATTGATGACCCATCGCATTAACAGAAACAAACATTAAGCCCACAGACTCCAACTCTTTTTCACCCAACTCTTTACCATAAACAATCTGAACTTTATCATAAGTTTGTGCTCTGGAAAAAATCTCATTTAACAACCGAGCTTGTTCAATAATTGATAAAGTTCTTTTCATGACTTTAATATCATAAAACTCCGGCATCTCGAGCAAATTAGCATAACCCGCATGATAAATATTGCTTTCATTAGACATCGCAAGACCAATGGCGTGAGCTCGATTGGCTAAAGCCTGACAACTCTGCTGCAGCAGCTGCCCCAGCTGATCGCGGCTGCTCCATATTTTTTCTTTAGCACTAACTTCATCAGCCACAGACAATTCTTCTTCTCTCATCAATTCGTTAACATATAGCCTGAAAGCTTTGGCTGTCGGAATACGACCCCCGCTGAAATGAGGTTTGTATAAATAGCTTTTTTTATTTAACTCAACCATCTCATTGCGAATAGTAGCCGGAGATACTCCAATATTATATTTTTTATCAATTGTTTCCGAACCAACCGGATCAGCTGTTTCAATAAATTCTTCAATAATAGCTCTCAAAATTTGAATTTGCCGCGGGCTGAGATTAATCATCTTTTAAGATACTACAATTTATAATTTACAAATATTGCAAATATCAATATATTTACGAATATTTTTACTGACGAATATTAAAATATCCAATCGTCTATTAGCAATGATAATAACTGTCTGCTAAATTGTCAAGAATTGTTCAGTAAATTTTTAGGGAGTGGAAGTTAAAAAGCAAAAAAACAGTTTGATTTGAGCAGTGTTAAATTAATAGCTTGCTGGATTTACCAGACAAAATTAGTTCTATTTTTCCAAAAACGAGCCAATTGCAGCAATTAGCATAACAATATAATTATATAGCGGGCAACTGGAACAGAAGGCAATAACAAGGGAAAGACTAATAAAATTAAATTAATAATTAAAATTAAAGCAACAACAACCCTACTCCGATCATAGCCAATCCAGAAACAAGCCATTTTAGCCAATTCATTGGTCCGGCTACAGCCAACTCATCCGGCATCACCGGTTGATCTCCTTTAGTAGTGGCTTCAGTAGTAGCAGTTGGTGACTCTGTTTCACTTTCCACAGTGTAGCTACCGGAAACGTTTTGAGCACATTGCTCATCAGTTGCTAATAAATTGGTGCCGTTTATGTTCATTATATTTGAATCATCTGTTTCGGTAGTGTTGCAGCGAAAATCCAATTCAAAAGTGCCGGAGGTAATTTTGGGCTCAAGAATCATAGTAGCCATTTTTCCGCTGCCCGTCACTCCATCTGTATTTTCTAAATTTAAAGTACCGGTAATAACCAGCTCTCCACTGGTTGTTGCGTCAACATCAATATTGTCAAAAAAATCATTAGCAGAAATACTAATAATGTTGATATGATTAGGATTATAAGTCGCAATCGCTACTGCTGACTCCACTGCTTCACCTTCGGTATCAATTCCAACTTCAACTTCGAGCTGATCAAACACCTCACCCCCGGAAGGGCCAAAGAAAAAACGCGCTGCTGATGCGCTTTGAGCAAAAACGTGAGCACTGAGAGTAAATAATGAAAAGAAAATAATTATTATGGGCAGTTTAAGGTTTATTTTCATGGGCTGTTTATTTAATAAATTAACTATTTACTATTATTCATTAACGAATTTGATTATAGCATAAGCCTTGCAGCTCGCATTTAGCCAAATTCATTAAGATATATTTACTATAACTGAAGTTATTAAAAATTAAAAACAATTCTGTAAAGTACTAAATAATTTCTATAATATCTAAAAAATATTTTAACAAAAATATAAAAATCAGCTTTAGCCTTGATTGTATTTCAAACTTAAGCTTTTTTATGGTAAAATTACAGTTATTACTCAAGAGATTAAAGCAAAACATTTAATATTAACCTTATAGAGACATATTAAAAGTTGACTTATTGTTAAAAATTAAAATGATGATACCGGAAAAAGAAAATCCAGAGCTAACTGGGGGAAGCAGCGCAGGAACAGAACATGAATCTGCTAAACACGAATTTACTGAAGAAACAATTCCTCAAAAAGAAGGAAAAATCCCTGTTATTTCTACTGCCGGTTGGTTATTCAATCCGGAAGAGTTATTTAAAATTTTAAACGAATTAAATGAAGAAAGAAAAGAACAGGGAAAAAAACTAATAAAGGTGGAATTATATCCCACCTTTAGGAAATTTGATAAATTTTTTGAAAAATTAATTGAGTTTATTCCCGAATTAGAAAACTGGATTCCTCCGATTGTAAATGCGGACTATGTTGAGGAACTTAAAAAAGAATATCCCAATGTTCCAATTAGCGGTGTTCATCTTGAATTCAACTTTAATCCATGGGAAGAAATTTACCGCACTACGTTTGGTGAAGAATTTTTCCCGAAAGTACCGGGTATGAAGCCTTCTGATCGAATAAAGATGGCTCTCAAACAAAGGGCTTTCCAGGGAGCGTGGATGGGACTGATGGGTCCGGCTAGAAAAGAAAGGGGTGTTAAGCTGGCACAAGAACTTCATAAACAATCCGAAGAAGAAGAAGAAGAAGAAGAAGAGGGTGTCGCTATTACTGCTCACGCAAATGTTATAGTTGGTTTTGGAGTTGATAAAATTAGAGAAATTAAAGAAACAATTGCAGCTGTTTTTGTGGAAGATGAAAGACCTTATAGATCGCCTGTGATGAAGAAGTTGCAGAAAAAATTAGAGTCTCAAGGGATAGAAGCGTCATTAAAAGACCTCGTATCGAACCTTGAATGCCTTAAACTGATTGTTGAAGAATATGAGTTAGATGGGCTTGTATTTGCTGCTGACCATCCGTCAGCAGAAGAAGAAGGCTTAATTAAGATGTATAACTCTGTTGAAAAAATGGTAAAAATGCTGCACGTTGCAGGAACAGAGGCAGATAAAGTTCATACTACAACCCTTGGTGAAGAAATCGATGAACTTTTAGAAAAAATACAAAAACCGATTAAAGTAGTTTACGATGTCAGTCCTCTGGAAATGAAGGGGAAGTCATATGAAGAACAAAAAAATTATGTTAGAAAATTTGCTGCACAAGTTGATGGAGATTATGATGAAAACGAGTAGAAAACTGTATAAATTGTAATAAGCAGCAACAAGCCGCTTCGCACTTTATTTACAATAACTACATTTATTGTAACTGCCGGCTGCAATAACTCTCCTTTTAACCAGTCTGATGAAATTTATTTTTCTACACTGCTTTTCTGCATTGCAGCAGCCTTTTTAATTCCCTTTAGCTTTAAAATTTGCTAAGATGAAGTGAGGTTTAATTTTTAAATCTAACATGAATTAGCAACCTAGATGAATTTCAAAACTAATCGTAAAAGAAAATCAATAGTTGGAGGATTTTTCTTTATTATTTTCAGTGTCTTCTTGATTGCCAGTGCTGCCCAACTTGATTCAATTCAACAAATTTTTTCCGAAGCCTTAGGCAAGCCCGCTAATATAGTCATTGATACCCAAGCCGTAATCAGTCCGCTCAATCGCTCATGGCTTAATTTAGCACAAGGCGGAGAAAGCCATGACTGGCGCCTTAATCCTATCATGCAAAAAGTACAAGCTTTAAATCCTGAATACATCCGCCTGGATCATATTTACACTTTTTATGATATCGTGCAGGGATCTCCTCAAAATTTAACTTTCAATTTTTCTCAATTAGATGTAATGTTGGATGACATTTTAGCTGCCGGCGCTAAACCTTATATTGTTTTAAGTTATATGCCTCCCGCGATTTCCAAAGGTGATATTGTTGACGCTCCTCATGACTGGACAGATTGGCAAACCGTAGTCCAAAAAACTATTGAGCATATTTCCGGGATTCGCGGTATTGATGAAGTCTATTATGAAGTCTGGAATGAACCTGATTTATTTGGAGGCTGGAAAACATACGGCCATAAAAACTACTTAACTATGTATTCCTATGCCGCTTTTGGAGCGCATCAAGCTCAAAATCAACCATATGTAAAAGATTTTTACCTGGGAGGTCCGGCCACTACTGCTCTTTACCGTGATTGGTTTCACGCTTTGGCCCGCCATGCAATTAATAATAATTTAAAGTATGATTTTTTCTCATGGCATCGCTACGATCATTCATTAAGTGTTTTTGAAAAAGACTTAACCCAGATTCGAAGCTGGCTGGCCCGCTACCCTCAACTTTCCAGAGAATTAAAATTACACGTTACAGAGTGGGGGCCTGACAGCAGCAACCACGCGGCATATGACAATAATTACGGGGCAGCTCATGCAATCGCCGGCGCTATTACTTTAAACCAGTTGGCCGACCGCGTTTTTATCTTTGAAATCCAAGATGGTAAAGATCCCAACCATCAAGCTTACTGGGGCCGGTGGGGGCTGCTCACTCACCAAGACTTTGAATCTCAACCCAAACCGCGCTACCATGCTTTACAGCTGCTTGACAAAATTGGCGAGCAGCGTTTATTTATTACCGGTCAAGGCAGCTGGGTTAAAGCCTTAGCAGCCCGCAATAATCACGGCAATGTTGATTTTGTGATGGCAAATGCAGATATATATCACCAACGCACAGAATTTGTACCTGTGACCTTTAATAACATAATACCAGGAGAATATCTATTAACTTTAGAATTTCTGGACGGCCGACAATTAAATTTTTCTCTAAGCACTAGTGACAACAGACTGAGAACTGAAGTTGAAATGCAGCCTAACAGCGTGGTGTATGGAGAATTAATCAGCCAATAAATTTAATCTTCATATAAATTATTATCTTTTTACAACCCTCTCAATTAACTGTCTGAGTTGTTTTTTGAAATTTTCTTTTGAATATTGGCGAGCATTTTCTTGAATTTTTTTAGCAGAAAATGTTTGCTTAGGCAGCTGCTCGAATTGTTTAATAGCTTGCCGTAATCCCTGAACACTTAAGTCATCAAATAATAAGCCATTCATTTGATTCATAACAGTATATTGTGGTCCGCCAGAACGATGAGCAATAACCGGTGTCCCGGCTAACATAGCTTCGATAGGCACCATACCAAAATCCTCATCTTCTACCGGGTAGAGTAAAGCCCTAGCACCGGCATATAGTTCAGCTAGTTCTTGATCAGTCACTGCTCCTAAAAACTGCACTGATTCACCGGCTATTTTTTTTAATTTCGGTAACATTTGACCGGTGCCTGCCACCAACAGTTTTCGCTTTAAGTTAGTGCAGACTTGTACTGCTAACTCCGGATGTTTCTGCAAACCTAAACGGCCTACATAAAAATAATAATCTTGAGCCGAATTTTGTTTAATCTGCAGCAGCTCACGAGCCGGCAAAAGTAAACTCACCGGTGGATGAATAATGACTGCTTCTTTTTTATAAAATTTTTTAATTCTTTGCTGAGTTTCCTTTGAATTAGCAATAAATTGATCAACTGCTTGTGCCTGCTTAAAATCAATCACCCTCATATAATGATTAATTAATTGACCACACCAGTGAATTAGCGGCTTTTTTTTCCATGCAGACATAGTGGAGTAACCATATAAAGCTCGCGGAGGAGTATGACAGTAGCATAAATGCAAACCATTTTTAGGCTTAACAGCTTTGGCCGCAAAAGCATTGGATGAAGAGATTACTAAATCAAATTTATCTAACTTTAAAGAAGCAAAAGCCTTAGGAGCCAAAAACCGCAAAGGAGAATAGAGTTTTTTATGCAAAGGAATTTTAGCAAACCAGGTTTGTTTAATATCCCAATCTTGAAATTTATGCCAATGAGAATCAAGAGCTTTTTTATCAACAAAAGATACATAAACCGGAGCAGAAGGAAAAATTTCATGCAGTGTTTCTAAAACTCGCTCTGCTCCTCCATATTCTCGAAGAAAATCATGAACCAAAGCCACCTTTCTTAATTGTTGCTGCATAAAGATAAATTTAAAAAATAAAAAAACTTTAGATTCTTGTATAGTAAATTTGTTCTTTAAAAAAGTTTTAAAACAATGCCTCTTGAATATCTAGCTCAAATTGATCATTAGGTAAAAAAGGGGTTAAAGAATTAAAATCTAACTCCTGGAATAATGCAACGACCTCAGCTTTATCATAACTATTAACTTGACATTGAGGTAAATCAATTTGCAGCTCAACATTTTGCTCAATCTGAGCTAATTTTTTACTCATATAAGCATTTTCTTTTTCTTGCTGCAGTTTTTTTAACAAGCCGCCTTTTAACAGCCCGCCCTCTTTTTTTTCGCCGGACTCAATTAAAGCTACTTCCTGATAAATTTTATCCAAATTGCCAAACTCATCTAACAGCCGCACAGCTGTTTTAGGCCCAATCCCTTTTATACCGGGAATATTATCTGACGGATCACCCATCAAAGCCTTCATGTCTACCACTTGGCTTGGTTTAACACCCAAATCTTTTTCAACCGCTGCAGCATCATATTCTCGATCTTGTTTTTTACCTCTGCCAGGGAGCCAAACATGAGTATTGTCATCCACTAACTGTAATAAATCTTTATCACCAGTGACGATAACAGACAATATATCTTCATCTGCTTTTAATTTTTGCGGACAATGGTCAAGAAAATAACTAACAGTGCCAATTAAATCATCAGCTTCATAACCTTCTTGCTCAAACTGAGGAATATTGAGAGCTGCTACTACTTTTTTAATCACCGGTATTTGTGGCTGCAGTTCGTCCGGCATTTCCGGCCGCTGAGCTTTGTAGTCTTCAAATTCTTTATGGCGAAAGGTGGGCTTGCGATGATCAAAAGTAACCGCTAAATATTTAGGACGAAATTCACTGATTGCAGTTAAGAGTATACGAGTGAAACCATAAACGGCATTGATGACTCTTCCTTGAGGGTCGGTTAGTTTGGGCAAGGCATAAAAAGCACGGTAGATAAGAGCATGACCGTCAACAATAAGAAAAATTGGCCGGTCAGACATAACAAGACCTTTAATAAATAAAAATAAATTCGAGGAGCCTCAGCGTTTTGTCCATTATAAATGGACAGAATCTGCTCCCCTGTCCCGCTCACTGGAAAAGATATTAAACCTCTTATCTATCTTACTGTCTATCTTATTTGAGCTTCAATCTATCTTAAACTCAAATTAATCATTATCTTCATGCTTAATCTTTTCAAAACCCATGATGCGCTCAAATTCTTCACTGTCTAAAGTTTCTATATCCAATAAGCGAGCTGCGACATCATCTAACTCTTGATTATATTCCTCTAATAATTCTTGACTCTTCTCTAAAGCTTGATCGATAATTTTTTGAATTTCGGAATCAACTTTTTCCTGCAGCTGATCAGAAATTTTATGAGGCTCACCCCACATTTTATTGTAATCTTTATTGTCATACTGAGGGCCAAAATTCATCGGACCTAAATCACTCATGCCGTATTCAATCACCATGGCACGAGCTATTTGAGTCACGCGTTCAATATCACTGCTGGCGCCAATGGTTTGTTCATCAAATTTGATCAGTTCAGCCACACGACCGCCCAACATTTCAATAATTTTACCTTCTAATTCTGTTCTGGTAGTTTGTAATTTATCTCTTTCTGGCGGAGTGAAAGTATAGCCTAAAGCCTGTCCGCGTGACACAATGGAAATACGGTGAACCGGATCTGAAGCCGGCAGCACATGAGCTAAAACCGCATGGCCGGCCTCATGATAAGCTGTGATTTGTCGTTCTCGTTTATTTTGCAAACGTTTTTTACTCGGTCCCAATTTTACTTTCAAAGAAGCCTCTTCGATATCTTCCATTACAATTTCAGATCGCCCTTCTCTTGCAATTCTAATAGCTGCTTCGTTAAGCATATTTTCTAAATCTGCACCGGAAAAACCAACCGTACTTTTAGCAATATTTTCAAAACTTAAATCAGAAGACAGCGGCTTACCTTTAACATGAATTTGGATAATATCTTTTCTTTCTTCTAAGTCAGGTAAATCAACCCTCACTCTCCGGTCAAAACGACCCGGTCTAACTAAAGCTGAATCCAGCAGTTCACCACGATTAGTAGCTGCCATTACAATGACATTATCGTTTGGTTCAAAGCCATCCATTTCTACTAAAATTTGATTCAAAGTTTGTTCACGCTCGTTATGACCTCCGGCATAACCCATGCCGCGCGACCGACCAATGGCATCAATTTCATCTATAAAAATAATGGACGGTGATAATTTTTTAGCAGTCTCAAATAAATCACGCACTCGAGAAGCTCCAACGCCAACCAGCATCTCCATAAATTCAGAGCCGGCAATTGACATAAACTGTACATTGGCTTCACCAGCCACTGCTCGAGCCAGTAAAGTTTTACCGGTGCCGGAAGGCCCCACTAACAACACGCCCTTCGGAGTCCTAGCTCCTACCTTTAAATATTTTTTAGGATTCTTTAAAAAATCAACTACTTCTAGTAATTCTTTTTTAGCCTCTTCCATACCACCAACATCTTCAAACTTAACATCCTGCTTGCCCTTAATAAAAACTTTAGCCTTGCTACGGCTAAAACCCAGTAAACCGTCTTGCGCCCCTCTTGCTTGCCGCATCACTAAAACAAAAATAACAATAATAACCACTAACGGCAGTAAGTTTAACACTAATTCCCAAAACATTTGCCCTAAGCTGACATCTTCAATCAACAAATCAACTTCAGTAATATCCAGCCCGGCCGAATCTAAAACTGTTAAAGCTTCCTGGCCTGTTTCTTTAAGAGCTGTCTTGTGTTCTTCATCTTTGTAAAAAACTCTTAACTCATCGCCTGCCACCCGAATTTTTTCAACCCTTTCTTCCCTGATGTCTTTCACTACTTGGCTGAGACTGATGGTTTCAACGCCGCTGGTCAGTAAAGAAAATAAAAAAGGCAAAAATAAGAACAGCAAGATAATGTAAACAAACCCTTTTTTAAAAATTTTGTTCAGATCTACTTTAAATTCAAATTCTTTAACATACTTTTTATTTTTTTTGTTTGATTTTTGAGCTAAAGGATTGCGAGAAATTTTATTTTGGCCAATAGATTTCCTACCCCCGTCATTATCGGTTTTTTTTGCCTTTTGACTTCCGGACTGGTTCTCCTTATTAGCTTGAGCTTGCTTTTTTTTGCCGGCTGTAGACTGTTGTCCATTGGCAGCCTGATTATTGTTTGGCTTAATTATCTGCATTACCTTTTCTTTTAAGGTTTTCGTGTCTTGCTGCGGTGAAGGTGTTTTTTTATCTGTCATTAATTGAATTTTTATATTTCTATATGGCTAAAAATAGTAAATTATTGAGGCAGCGCTAAGCCCATGAGGCTTAATGTTATTGTTTAATAAATTTTTATCTAATCTAATTTATCTCTATTTCTTAATCCTTCCCATAATTTTTAAACAATATCCTATAAATTCTAATCAATAAAGATCTTTGTTCATATGTTTATTAAAGAGAACTATTCATTTTAACACATTAAGTTTTACGATTATTAATAATGGACATATTAACAACACCCGGCACTATTAATAATGACCATAATATGAATAATAAATATCAATGAGCAATAACCGCTAATAATAAGAGCTATCAAAACAGTTATTCAAAACAGTTATAAGGGCAAGCGCAAACCTAAACCCATTAAATCTTTAGTTTCCTGCAATGTTTCTTGCGCTATAACTTTTGCTTTTTTCGCACCCTGCATAACAATTTCTTCAATGTAGTCAGGTTGCTGCGATAATTCTTTTCTTCGTTTTTGAATTGGTTCTAACTCTTCAAAAATAGCTTGAGCTAATTCTTCTTTAAGCCCACTGTAGGAAATCCCCCCAGATTGATAAGCCTTTTCATAAGCCTCAACTTTTTCTTCTCCTTCAAATAATCGCACCAACTGCAGTAAGCTGGAAACCCCCGGCGACGTCTCTTCTGTCTTGTGATCTAAATATTGCTTGTGCTGGATACTGGTTTTGGCAGTCTTTTTGGCAGGCAATTCTTTAATTGTGCCTATCCCGCTGTCTGTTGGCACCTTGGCTAATTTTTGTTTAATAGCAGCTAAATCATCAACTAAATTAATGTAGCTGCCTTCAATCGATTTACTCATCTTTCCCTCACCGGTTAGTGAAGGAATATATTCACCAGGCGTTACAAACCTCTGTGGTTCAGGAAAATTAGTCTCAAACTGCTGGTTCATCTTACGAGCAATTTCCCGGGCAACCTCTAAATGAGGTTCTTGGTCAATACCTACCGGTACTAGCTCAGCCTTATAAATAAGAATATCAGCTGCCATTAAAATTGGATAGTTCAGCAAAGCAGTGGTGACATTTTGAGGATATTGAGCTGCTTTTTCTTTAAAAGTTGGTAAATGCTGCATTCTTGCCACAGTCATAACTGAAGAAAATAAAAAGGCCAAATAGGTATGTTGAGGCACTAAAGATTGAGCCGTAATAATTGCTTTTTCAGGATCAAGCCCGGCAGCCAAATAATCTAGAATGATGGCTTGAGTTGCTTTGGGCAATTGCTGTGCGTCAAAAGGAGTAGTAATAGTGTGCAAATCCATAACCATATAGATACAATCGTAATCAGACTCTTCCTGCAGTTGGATATAACCTTTAACGGCCCCTAAATAATTTCCTAAGTGAAGACGCCCGGTAGCACGGGTGCCTGAAAATACGCATTTAGTTTGAGAGCTTGCGTTAGACATAAAAGAACAATATTTAATTATTTCACACTTAAGTATCTAGCATTTAGAACAAGTTAGCAAGAACTAGCAACTAAATCAAGGAAAGTAGTCACTTAACTTTTTTATAATTCTTCAATTTCTACTTCCGGAGACATTTCTTCGCGGTCTTCAATTAGCTTGAGATACTTTTCGGTGGTAGTAATACGCTTGTGGCCGACTAATTGCGAGACGTACACTAATGGAGTGCCTGCTTTTAATTGTTCAACAATAAAAGTATTACGTAAGTCATTGACAATAGCATCTTTAATACCGGCTAATTTAAAATGACGATTGATAGCTGCTCTTATATTTCTTACCAAAAAAGGGCGGCAGGTTTTTGTTAAAAAGATGTGTTTTTCTTTAGCTTTTGGTCTTACTTTCAAATAATTCATTAACGCTTGCTTTGCAGGTTTATTTAAAGGAACTTTGCGGCCGTCTCTGCTTTTATAAGCTCGGATATGAATCACTTCTCTTTCCAAATCTACATCATTCATTTTTAAATTAGCTAGTTCACTAATACGCATGCCCGTTTGCAGCAGCAACTCTACAATGGCAAAAATTCTAGCATCAGAACGACAAGCATCGCGCAAAGCGCGATATTCCATTTTAGATAAAAAACGTGGTGCTTTTTGCTTAAGTTTAGGATGAGAAATTTCTTGGGCCGGATTTTTATTCAACAGTTCTTTATTCTCTAAAAACCTAAAAAAAGATTTTATTGAATTAATCTTGCGTGAAATTGATTTATTGGCATAACGCCGCTTTTTAAGCAATTCTTTAAACTGATTAATGTCTTCATGAGTTACTTCTTCTACTGTATCTTTACCCTGATCTTGAGCATAATCGGCCAATTGCTCTAAATCTTTAACATAAGCGATAATAGTAGCCTCCGCTTTCCCGTCAGATTCCAAATATTCTTGATATTGTTCTTGCGCTTCAGTTAAAGTGAGAGACATTCTTACTCCTTTTATTTTCTTATTAATTATTAATGTTTATATTTTATTATTTTAAGTAATAAGCTTAATTATTGATAAAAATAATTTAAATTTAAGGCTATGCTTCAAGATAGCAATAGTTATTGTGACGCTATTTTGATATGCTTTAAATGTTATCAATAATTTTAAAAAGCTTATAAATTTTTTTGGCTGATAGATTTGTGAGCTAACACTTTAGCCGGTAATTTTTTTATAAAATTTACAAATTTTACAATTATTTCTATAATTCTTATAGTATTTACTTATAAGTTTATTTTTACAAAACTTATAATAACACAAAATGTAAAATTTTCTAGGACAGTTTATTAAAAAATTTACCAAACGTATTTTAAAAAATTCAAAAAAATACTATCAGAAAATGCTAAGAGTGTTCAATTAAATGAAATTTAATGAAAAAAATATTATATCATCCTCTGACCATTTTTATAACAAGTTTAATTGTTCTTTTTTCAATTATTAGCCTTCGCAGCAATTTGCTGCGAAGGCTATCTCTTTCTCAAGATAATCTCAAAAGTATTCAGGAAAGATATAAGCAGTTAAAAACCTCAATTGCTGAAGAGCAACCTAAACTGGAAGAGGTAGAAAATTCCTTAACCAAAGAAAGACTTAAGAGAGATGCACTGTTAACACAAAAAGAGAAGGAAATTGCAATTAAACTACCGGAGATAATTATTGAAGAAGATGAGTCTCAAATAAAAAATGACCAAAACACTTTTGAAAAATGGGTGGAAATTATTTGGTATTAAATTTGATATTGTTGCGGGACTAGGAGTCGAACCTAGCCTGCGAGATTATGAGCCTCGCGTGCACCGTACACTATCCCGCGTCGTTTCTTTAAAATTCTATCTTAAGAGCAAAATTTTATAAACAATTAATATTATTTAAATATCAAGTATTCACTCATTAAGAACACTTATTATATAATATATTATCTGCTATAATCAAGTGCGCTCAACTTTTAAATATCAACATATAAAACAATAAAAAAGGCAGGGTAGCTCAGTTGGTTAGAGCGTCGGATTCATAAGCCGAAGGCCGTGAGTTCAATTCTCACCCCTGCTACTATTTTTGCCTTAAAAAGAATGTATCCTAGCTGAAGCCCTTATCCAAGTCCTTATTCAATAAAAGAATTGACATTCTGCCAAAAAATATTAACTCCTTGATCATTGATTTCTCGCCTGTCTACCTTAAAAGCCGGCTGAAATTTAAGCATTTTTAAAAAAATTTGTTCTTCATATAACCACTGGATAAAATTTGCTGCTTTAATAGGATTTTGAGGTAATTGCAGCCCCCGCCAGTAACGTGCTTTTTCTTTCATCGCTTCCGGCATTGGCTTGTTTGCAGCAAATAAATCAAATATCTCTTTCTGTGTCTCTTGATCCGGCAGCAAATCATGAGTTTGTAAAAATTTTAAATTCTCTACTTCTCGCTGACAAGCAGGTTCGCAAAATAATAAAATTGAGCCTCCACGCTGCACTGGATCTAATAAAGCTTTGAAAGCTTGTTCGGTCGGATTAGTTACTTCCAAGGAAATAACTTCATATTTATGTAAGCGCAAATAATCAATTACCACTTGCTGACCTGTCTTGCCCGGATAAATTTGCACTGAATCTTTATTGATTAAGCTGTAGATAAAATTTTTAGTGTAATTAGAAAACTTTGAAACTAAAAAAAATTGATAATTAGAAGGAGAATTAAGCAAATAATTAATCAGCTTGGAAAAAAAATCCAAATTAACTGCTGCCCCGGGAACAGGGACCGACACATTAATTTTAAATTTAGCTTCTGGATTAACTTGAAGTCGCTTAGAAGCAAATTCAGCTGAAGTTAAATTTTGGACCAGTAAAGGATTTAAAGGATAAGGCAAAACTTTAATTTTTGGGATACGCTTAAATTTTTCCAGCTTGTGTCGGCTAGCATATTTTTCCAGCTTTAATTTTGTCTCATTATCAGGCGCTACTATCAAATCTGCCCCTAATACCAACCAAATAAGTCGAGGAGCCGCATCAGTCATCTGGACTACCAAAAATAAATCAATATCATATTCCTCTTTAATTTTTTTCTTAACTACAGCCAGCTGATGTGCTAAGGCAAAATGCGAAGAAATTATTAATAGTTTTTCTGGTTTTTCCAAATATTGATTCAATAAAATAGATATCTGCTCATATAATCTGTTGGTGCGCATGCGCAGCCACTTGCGATAAAATTTGGTAAAAAAATATTGAAGAAAACCTTGCTGAAGCCAGTCTATAAACTTTCTTAAGAGGAAATTATGACCTGCCATTCGATGCAAGCGACTAATTCGTTTATCATGTGATCCAAAAATCAAAGAGTCAATATCTTTTGGTCTTGATGTATATAATGCATCAGTCACTCTAAGCTGGCCGACACCTGCTGGAGCATAGGTAAAAATAATTAAAGATTTATCTCTTTTTTCATCTGAAGCCATACTTCCAGTATATAAATTTACGAAGCAAAATTCAAAAGAAAATGTGCGGTACTATTCGGCGGCAACTTTTTATAATTAAAAACAGGCGGATTTTAATCCGCCTGTTTGAAACTTTCTTTAAGTCTAGCTTCATGCATTTACATCATGCCACCCATACCGCCCATGCCCCCAACTCCGCCCATGCCTCCTCTTGCCGGTGCCGATTCTTCTTTTTCCTCAGGCTCATCAGTTACTAAGCATTCTGTAGTCAGAATCATTGAAGCTACTGAGGCTGAATTGGTTAAAGCAGCAATAGCCACTTTGGCAGGTTCAATTACTCCAGCTTCTTCCAAATCCTCATATTCATTGGTTAAAGCATTAAAACCCCATGTTGGATCACTTTTCTCTTTAACTTGACCCAACACCCAACCAGCATCAACTCCGGAATTTACTGCCAACATTCTAATAGGTTCATCCAACACAGATTTTACCAGCTCAACGCCATTTTTTTCGTCATCAGTATCAGTCTTAATCTTGTCTAAAGCTTTAGCAGCTTGAATATAAGTCACGCCGCCGCCGGGAATAATTCCTTCCTCAATAGCAGCTTTAGTCGCTTCTTTTGCATCTTTCACTCTCTCCTGTAAATTTTTCATTTCAATTTCCGTATTGGCGCCAACTTGTATCACAGCTACGCCGCCGGTGAGCTTAGCCCTTCTTTCCTCTAACTTTTCAATATCAAAGTCAGAAGTAGATTGCTCTATTTGAGCTTCGATTTGAGAAACTCGAGCGTCAATATCTACTTGCGTCCCCTTGCCTCCGACAACACGCGTTGTATCTTTTGATGCTCTAACTGTATCAGCCTGGCCTAAATCATCCAAAGTCATATCCTCAAGCTTGCGTCCGGCTTCAGCAGTAATTAAATTTCCTCCGGTTAAAATAGCAATGTCTTCGAGCATTGCTTTGCGGCGGTCGCCAAAACCAGGGGCTTTCACTGCCAGTGCTTTAAAAGAACCACGTAGTTTATTTACCACCAGTGTGGTTAATGCTTCGCCCTCAATATCATCCGCAATGATCACTAAAGATTTTCCGGCATTAACTACTTTTTCCAACAAAGGCAAAATGCCTTTAATGTTGGTAATCTTCTGATCAGTGATTAATAAATAAGGGTCTTCCATCACAGCTTCCATGTTGTCACTGTCAGTAACAAAATACGGAGAAGCATAGCCTTTATCAAATTCCATACCTTCTTTGTGGTCAATGGTAATTTCCATTGTTTTGCCTTCTTCTACTTCAACCACTCCATCTTTACCTACCAATTGCAATGCCTCAGCAATTTTTTCTCCGATAGCCTCACTTTGTGCTGAAATTGTGGCAACTTTTTTCCAATCTGCTTGTTTAACCGGTTTAGCTAAGTCCCGCACTTCTTTAACAACAGTTTCTACTGCTTTATCAATTCCCCGTTTCATAATCATGGGATTAGTGCCGGCTGTAACATACTTCATACCAATAGCACTCATTTTTTGAGCTAATAAAGTAGCAGTGGTGGTGCCGTCACCGGCTGCCTCATTAGTTTGAGAAGCAGCTTCTTTTACTAACTGCGCTCCCATATTTTCAAACTTATCTTCCAAGTCAATCTCTTTAGCTACTGATACTCCATCGTGCACCACGCTCGGAGCGCCCCAGGATTTATCTAAGGCTACATTTCGTCCTTTTGGCCCAAGGGTGGTAGTAACCGCTTTAGCCAATTTATTAATACCAACTAACATTTTTTGTCTGGCGTCATCGCCAAATAGAAGTTGTTTTGCCATATATATTTCCTTTTAATACCTTATAATATTTAATATTAATAGTTAATTAATAACTCAAATAATTCTTAATTCATCAACTTAATTTATTCATCAACAATAAATTGCACTCTAACTTGCCCGCTGCGATCTAACTTATCCGTCTAATTTAAACTTATGATTTATTAACCTTAGCCAGAATATCGTCAAATTTCAAAAATTGATATTCTACGTCATCAATCTTAAAGTCGTTTCCGCCCCATTTTTTGTAAATCACCATATCACCTTTTTTAACAGGGCATTTAATCTCTTTCGCTCCGCTTTCCCAAATTGAACCACCGCAAGCTAATACTTTCCCCTGCTGAGGTTTTTCTTCTTCAGATTCCGGGAGATAAATACCCGACTCTGTTTTTGTTTCCACTTGTATCGGTTCTACTAAAACATAACCATTGTTCGGTTTAAGTTTAGAGGGTTTAATAGATTTCATTACAACTACCTTTCAAGATAAATAATTAATAAATTTAAAAGATATTAAAGCAAAAAATTCAAAAGTTTTCATAGAAGTCTATACGATAAACTTTAAGCTTTTGAATTTTTCTAGCAATTATAGTAACCAACTGCTAAAAAATTGTCAATAAGGATTTGAGGGCAGTTTTATAAATCTTTCTTTAATTACATTCTTTCTGTTTAGAACCAGTCATCTGTTGCAAAACTGCTAAAGCTCTCTTAATATCTTCCATTAATTTCATGGATAAATCTATCGTTTCATCATCAAGCTGAATACCGTCTAAAACTAGAATGGAGTCATCTAACAACTCATCCATTAACTCACGAATAAAATCTCTATTACGGATCATTTGCAAAGTTTCTTGATTTTGAGCAGTCAGTATTATTTTATCTAAAGCAGCAGTAATCTGTTTTATGCGCCGCGAATGAACATATAAATCAAATTTTGTTTCTTTGCCGAAATCATAATTATCCAATTTTGAATCGATAAGCTCATCAGAGTCAAATTTTAAAACCGGACTAAGCTTTGATTTTATTTTCATTGGTAGCTAAATTATAACAGGATTGTATTGAGTATCTAGTGTTCATCTTTGAGCCTAAATTTTATAATAATTAATTTAATTATATTCCTAGTCACAGGGGAGCAGGCTTTGTCTCCAGCTGCAGACAAAGCGCTGAGAACCCTCCCTCAGAATTTATTTATTGTCAAGAATTAAATGAGCTTACCAGCCAAATGAGCTTACCAGCTATGATTAAGCATAAATTTAAAATAAATTTAAAAATAGTTAACAAGTCAATGATAAAATATAGGATAATAATTTATTATCTAAAAAAGTAAAAGAGTTGAGAATTAAAAATAAAAATATAAAATAGCTGAGAATTTAATTATGAAAATTGTTAAATTAACTGCAAACAATCAAAAGCAAATTATCAAGCAAGCAGCAACCGTACTTAAACAAGGCGGCCTTGTTATTTATCCGACTGAAACAGTTTACGGAGCCGGTGTGGATGCGGTAAGTCAAAAAGCTGTTAATAAATTATTGGCCTATAAATCCCGCCGAGAAGGCAAGCCTTTATCAATCGCTGTGGCAAATCAAAGCATGGCTGAAAAATACGTCAAGATTAATAAACAAGCTGAAGAACTATATATTAAATTTTTGCCCGGACCTTATACTATTATTTCTAAAAGTAAAAACCAGCTAGCTCAAGGTGTCGCTTCAGAATTTAATACAATCGGCATTCGTATTCCTCAATATCAATTAATTTTAGATTTAGTAAAAAAATTTCAACGCCCCGTTACTGCCACTTCCGCCAATATCTCCAATAAAAAAAGACCTTATGAAATTACTGATATTCTTAATAATATTTCACAAACACAAAAAAAATTAATTGACCTTATTATTGACGCCGGCACCTTACCTCGCAATGAACCTTCAACAGTCATAGACACTACTATGTCAACGCCGTTAACAGTTAGAGGTAAAAGTGAAGTAGTAAAAACGGAAGACATTAAAAAAGCTTTTACTTTAACTACTAACAGTGAGCAAGAAACAAAAACTGTTGCCGGAAAAGTTCTGTTACAAAACTGGGATCAGATTAAAAGACAAGGCTTGATTGTTGCCTTAAGTGGCGAATTGGGAGCAGGGAAAACAATTTTTGCCAAAGGTATTGCTGAATTTTTACAAATTAAAAATACTATTACTTCACCCACCTATACTTACTTAAAGGAATACGATTACAACCGTCATCAAATCAAAGGAAAATTTTATCATCTAGATTTATGGAAAATTGACGACAAACAAGATTTAGCAACCCTTAAAATAAACCACTTACCCGGTAAAAAAAATATCATTGCCATTGAATGGTGGGATCAAGTTGAATCTTTTTTACCTAATATTAAGCCTGATATCGTGGTGAAGTTAGCCATTCAAGTAAAAAATAAACGACAGTTAGCTTTTTATCAAAAAGATAAATGATATGAGCCATAAAAAAAATAAGCTAAAATTTAATTCTCAGGACAAACAACTGCCCTTAATTTTAGCCCTTGATACTTCTTGTGACGAAACCAGTGCTGCTGTCACTCTTGGGCGAGTAGTATTGTCGAACATTATTGCTTCACAAACCAATATTCATCAGGCTTATGGCGGCGTATATCCGACCCTAGCCAAACGAGCTCATCAAAAAAAAATTGATCCGGTAATTAATTTGGCTCTAAAAAGAGCCGGCCTTAGTTTTACTGATCTGGATATTATTGCTGTTACCTTAGGACCGGGTTTAGCACCGGCCTTAGAAATAGGAATTAATAAAGCGCATCAATTGGCTGAAAAGTGGCGTAAGCCTCTCATAGTAGTTAATCATATTGAGGCGCACCTTTTATCCGTCTTACTACTAAGAAAAAAACGGCATTTTCCCATTAACAAACTTTTAACCTATAAACTGGAAAATAAATTAATACCAAAAAAAGATTTACTGCCTGCGTTGTTAAGTAATCCTAAATTATTAAGCAGTCCTAAGTTGATAAACGGTCCTAAAAAATTAACTAGTGATTTTTTACTACCTGCATTGGGCATGGTCTTTTCCGGCGGTCATTCTCAATTTATTCACATCAACAAAATCGGACAGTATCAACTTTTAGGCGAAACAATTGATGACGCTCTAGGTGAGGCCTTAGACAAAGTAGGCCGCATGCTGGGTTTGGGTTATCCAGCCGGACCAATTATGGAAAAACTAGCCAAAAAAGGTAAAGCTGACAGATTTGATTTTCCTTTACCAATGACCGCAGTTAAAAACTTTAATTTAAGTTATTCCGGATTAAAAACTGCTGCTCATCGAAAAATCAAACAGCTGAGAGCAAATAAGCAATTAGACCGGCAAACCATTTTTGATTTTTCAGCCAGTTTTCAACAAGCTGCTTTTAAACATGTTGCTTATAAATTAAACAAGCTTTTACAAGCAGCACAAGCAAAAAATAAAGCCGTGCATAACAGAAAAAATCAACCTGCTTCAACAACCAATTTTAAACAAGCTTGGCTGGGAGGCGGGGTAGCCAGTAACATTGCTCTTAGACAAACTATTCGCGCCACTTTAAAACCTTACCAAATTCCGCTTAAAATACCATTTGAAAAAAGGCTCTGTTCTGATAATGCCGCCATAATTGGTGTCACTGCAGCCTTTAAAATTAATTATTGTGCAAAAAAGACATTAATCAGCGAAGCTCAGAATCTTGACCGTAAACCAAACTGGAAACTTTAAGAGCTATTAAAAAATATTCAAAACTTTTAAAGATTAATTTATTGATTTTAAAGTTTGCCTAACTAAAGAACATAGTCTTAATCAATCAAAAATGCTAAAATAGATACAGAATGATAAAAGCTAAGCTAACAACTATTATTGGTTCTCCGCTGCGAGATGGCTGGGCTCATATTTTTTCCAATCCCAAACAAAATTTAACTTGTTCTTTAGCTATTAAAGGTGAAAATGCTAAAAATATCGGCCATGAGTTAGGAGAAATGCTTAATAAAGCTCAATTTAAATCGCCCAGTCAGCTGCATAATGTGTTGCTGGACATTTTATCTAAAGCCAGAGAACATGGTGTCCAGCTTCAGTTTGCTCTATTATGGCTGCCTAAAAAAGAACAGCCGGGAAAAATTATCAGTCATCAAAACTCTGAGGCAACCACCATTGCGTCTAATCAGAACCAAAAATCTTTCAATCAAGCTGAGCAAATTAATCAAACTGAGCAAAACCAAACTCAACAGCTGCAAAATACTCAATTCCAAACAAAACAACCCTCTATGGTTGCAGCAGCCTATCAAGGAAAAATCATTCTTAAAAGAAAGAAAAAAATCGGTACCATAACTGAATCTGAAAAAGAAATAAAGATAATGCAGGGCTCAGTACGTAAACATGATGAGTTGGTTTTAGCCACCAGCCAATCGCTGCAAATTGAGCAATCATTGCGGCAATTGTTTAAACAACCTGTTGCTCATCAGCAAATTAAGCAACAGCTAAACAAAAAAATAAGAATGCTCGTTGATAACTCTTTAACAGCAATTGCTCTAGTAAAATTAGAAAATATTATTGATACAAGTTTCGCCGGTCAACAAGATGTTGGAGCAGAAAAAAATTCACCATCGGCTGCTGCCCGCAGCCAAATTAATAGCCAAATCAAGACTGTTAATACTAAAAAATTTAAGCAGGACATCACTAATCACCTAACTGCAAAACAACCTACCAATAAACAAGTACAAGAAAAAAAAGAGGGGTTGAACATTAACAAAACAAGAGATAAAACTGAGCTGCCGGCTTCAACAAAAATTAAGCAAACAATCTTAACAAAAAAAAGAAAAAAAGAAGTTTTTGATAAATCAGATCAAAATGCCCTTCTTGAAAGAGAATCTCAAACACAAAAATCTTTATCTAAAGCCGAGCGGCAAGATGAAGATCTTAAAATAAAAATTAATTTTGAGCCATTAACAAAAGCTGCAAAACTGATTGCTAAAAATATTAAAAAAAGTTTAAAAAGAACGTTTAATTTTTTTAAAAAAAAGGAGCAGGCATTAGCTAAAAAAAATCAGGCCAACATTGCAAAAACAGAAGAAAAAAAAGCCCAAAAAACAAAAAAGAAAACTACAGAAAAAGTTGAGAAGAGGTCTAAAAAAAATGCTCAAATTAATTCTAATAAAACTATACTTGAATCTGTAAAAAAAAAGTTTAACTTATCAAAATCTTTACACTTTTCTTTCAAGAATTTCCAACTTAAAAACATTCAAAAGCAAGCAAAAAAATTAAATTCCGGACTGAAAGTAAATTCTAAAAAATTAGTTAGCTTCATCCTCAGACCAATATCAAATAAAGAAGTTTATCTTAAAAAAAATCAGTCTAAAAAACGCTCACGAATTTTATCAATAGTTTTAATCCTTATCTTATCAATAATTGCGGGCTCATTATATTTACGAAAAATTTATCAAAATCAACAGCAAGAAGCTCAAGCCGCTTTACAACCGGCTCATCAACTATTGGAAGAGGCTGATGATGTTTTGGAAACTGATGTTATCTCAGCTCGAGACAAAACAGCCGAAGCAATTTCCCTTATTACTCAGCAACAAAAAAAATTTGACCATGCTCGATTTACTCAAAAATATTTTACAGTAGAGTTGGAGAAGGCTCGCAGCTTTTTAACAAAAATTTCCGGCATTATAGAAGTCTCTCAATTAGAAATCTTTTCTGATTTAAGAGAAGAAGCTGCTAATTTTATATCCTCAAGCGTAACGCTAAATCAAAATTCTTTATTTTTCTTAGATGAACAGCAAAAAAAATTAGCAATCTTAAACTTAACAAGCCAAGAAACAACAACTGTTGAATTTGCTGAAGCTGAAATTATAGATTTAGCTGCCTCAAATGATCAATTATTTCTTTTAGGCGATGGTATTCATTACTTCCCTTTAACACAAACTGATGAGACTGCCGGGCTACAGCAATTAAAGAGCGAGGGTGACTCAGATAGAGACGCCATTTTAATTAATTTTTTTGACACCTATTTATATGTTTTTAACCCGGAGAAACGCAATATTTATCGTTACATTGTTTCCGAAGATGATTTGTCCGAGCCCATTGGCTGGCTCATCAACAAACAAGGCATTAAATTCGATCAAATTACATCAATGGCTGTTGACGGTTTTATTTGGTTAACAGATAAAAATGGGGACATTATTAAACTGGAAAAAGGTGAACCTTTAGAATTCAATATTTCCGGATTAGAACAATCTTTTGGCGATTCAATTAAAATTTATGCCGATGCCGATACTGAATTTTTATATGTGCTGGAACCGGATAAGAAAAGGCTAGTGGTTTTATCACCGGATGGTGATTTTATTAAGCAAATTACTCATCAATCACTTGCAGGTGCTACTCATTTGGCTGTTAAAGAAGAGTTGTCGACAGCTTTTGCTGTTAGCGGATCAATTATCTATTCTGTGCCATTAAATTAATTAGAGGTTTAAAAACTAACCGTATTGACTTAAGTAAAAATTCGCTGCCGCTATAAAATAAGCCACTATAAAATACAGCTAATAAAATAGGCTAATAAGAGCGGTCAGTGAATCAGGGTAAAAAATAAATTTGCCCAACAAAGTTCCTCCCAAAAAGAAGCAGCGTGAGTCTCATTTTATTAATTTAATTTTTTAGATGGTAAAGTAACGGGTATAATTAAGACAAGCTTATAATTTATTTTAGCTAATTTAGACATGTTATTACTTAAAAACCGCCGAGCCAGCTATGATTACGACATTAAAAAAACCTGGATTGCAGGGATAGTTCTTAAAGGCCATGAAGTAAAAAGCATGAGAGCAAAAGAGGGCAGTTTAAAAGGAGCTTATATCACAATTATTGATGAAGAGGCTTGGTTAATTAATGCCCGAATTAATCCTTATAAATATGCAACTTTAGATAACTACGATCCTCAACGTTCTAGAAAACTTCTCTTATCAAAAAAAGAAATTTTTCAACTAAAGAGTGCTGTTAATAATAAAAATCTAACTTTGATACCACTGGAGGTTTTGCTGCTTAATAATCGTATTAAAATAAAAATCGGAGCTGGCAGGGGCAAAAAAGAGTATGAAAAACGAAGAAAAATTAAAAAAAGAGATTTAAAAAGAAAAATGAGGAAAAATTTTAAACAAAAAAATATTGAAATTTAAAAATTTTATTAGCTTAATAAAATCATAAAAAGCGGCCTGCTGTTTCAAATTAAATCAAGCTCAAGTAAATTAAGAAGGTAGGCTAATTAGAAAGCTCAATACTTAGCTTTCTAAGCAAGCTGTTTTAATTCTATTTTAATTTATCAAACTTTTTAAAATTGAATCCAATTTTATAAGCGTTATGTTTAATCAACAAATTATTCGCTGGCAGCATTTTTTTTACTTCATTTTACTTATTTTTTTTGCCGCAACTTTAGCCAAACCTATTAATTTAACTAGACAAGACTTGGGCAGACATATTGCTAATGGCCGAGAGCTGACTGCCGGCAATGCAAAAATATTGACACAAAATTATTATTCCTATACTTATCCTGAAAAGGAATTTATCAACCACCATTGGCTGTTTGGTTTAATAGTCTTTGCCATAGGAGAAGCTGCTGGTTTTGCAGGCATTCATTTATTTCATATTTTAATCTTAATAATTGCTTTTTATTTTTTTTTAAAAAATATCTATTCAGCAACAAACCATACTTTCACACTTCTTTTTGGTTTAGCAGCGGCACTCTTTTTATCTTTACGTATCGAAGTAAGACCAGAAAGCATTGGTCTTTTATTTATTACTCATTTATTGTGGCAGCTGAAAAAAATCATTGACACTCGCCGGATAACCCAGCAACAAATATTTATCTTGCTATCACAACAGTTAGTATGGATTAATATTCATATTTCTTTTATCTTTGCTATCTTTTTAATAGTTTTGCTTTTAGGCTGCTCCTATTTTTTACAAAGCCCTAATTTAGACAAAAAAATAAACAAAAAATTGCTAATGTTATGCAGCGGCTTAATGTTAATTAGTTTATTAAATCCTAATTTACATAAAGGTTTATTGCAGCCTCTCTTAATTTTTACAGATTATGGCTATCCTATTGTTGAAAATCAAAATTTACTCTTTTTATGGCGAGTCATTAATCATGCGCTTATTTTTCCTTACCTGCTGCTGCTACTCATTGGCTCTGGCCTATTGTGGGTCAAAGGCAAGATTTTATCTTGGTATGAAATACTACTTTGTTTTACCGGCTATCTTTTAGGATTTTTCGCTCTCAGAAATATTACTATTTTTATAGTTTTTACTTTCCCCATTTTAGCTAAATTAAGCTATGCTGCCATTAAAACCAGCTCTTTAAGCAAGCTTGAATTAAAACAAAGCCATAAACTTATCTTGATAGGTCAACTTTATTTATTTATTATCGCTTTAGCTTTATCAACAAAAATAGTAACACACACAGCTTTAGCTCAACGAAAAATAGGCTTGCTGCCCCACCAAACTCAAGCAGCGGAGTTTATTGAAGCCAATAAACTGAAAGGCCCTATTTTCAACAACTACGATATTGGCAGTTATCTCATTTATTATCATCCGGAGTTGAAGGTATTTACCGATAATCGGCCTGAGGCATATGGCAAAGAATTTTTTCAAAATATTTATTTACCAATGCAAACTGATCCTAAAATTTGGCAGGAAGAATTACAGCAGCACCAATTTCAGACCGTTATTTTCAGCAATCAAGATCTTACTCCTTGGGGCATAAATTTTATGAGCTACTTAAACAACGACCCTGACTGGCAAAAGATATTTCATGATAAATTTATAACCATTTGGAATAAAATGGAATAAAAACATTATTGAATTAATTAAACAAGAGATATTAAATCTTCGCTGCTGTTAATAAGCGGCCTATTAATTGAAAAGTTATGCAGGATCAGTTTTAATAAGAAAGTAATAGTTAATTAATTATATTTTGCAAAAGTTTGATGCTGTTTTAAAACTTTTAATTAACCGCCGGCGGTTTTTGATCAATTTAAAATAAAATTTACCAATCATAAAATAAATATGTCAAAAAAAATATTTTGGCCGATTTCATTAATAATTATGGGCATTATCCTCTTATGTTCTCACTTAGGCCTTTTACCCTTAACCTTCTGGTATTTATGGCCTATCATTTTAATTGTAGCTGGTTTAGGAGGCCTGCTGACAGCTGATAGAGACGAGTGGCTAAGTGAAACTAAAAAAAACGATTAATAATAAATTGAGTCGGGAATAAAATATATAGTTTCACAACTCAACTAGATATAAAAATATTTTATTTTTATACATACATTGATCATTTATAATAATTAAAATTAAATATAATTTAATGCTATGAGCCAAAAAACATTTCAAATCGCTATTGATGGACCAGTCGCAGCCGGAAAAGGAACAATTTCTCGACTTATCGCTGATAAACTTGACTTTTTATATGTTGATACCGGAGCTATGTACCGAATTGTGGCTTTGTTAGGCATTGAAAATAAAGTTGATTTAGATAATGAAGAAAAATTAGCTCCTTTAATTGCAGGCACTGAAATTACAATGCGCAATCCGACTAAAGCTGAAATGGATGGAAGGCTAACCACAGTACTTTTAAACGACAAAGACGTTTCTTGGGACATTAGAACTGAAGAAATCAGTGAAGGTGCTTCCAGGGTCGCTGAACATCCGAAAGTAAGAGATGAGCTAATTAAAAAACAACAAGAAATTGCTCAACAGCAAAATGTGGTGATGGAAGGCCGAGATATTACCTATCGGGTTTTACCAAATGCGGATCTCAAAATATTTTTAACTGCCAACAAAGTTGTTAGAGCTAAAAGAAGACATTTCGAACTGTTAACTAAAGGCGTTGACATAGACTTTGATGAAGTTTTTCAGAATTTAGTCCAACGAGATGAAAGAGACAGGCAGAGAGAAGTTAGTCCTTTAAAAAAGGAGCCGGAAGCTTGGTTAATTGACACTAGTGATTTATCTATTAAACAAGTAGTTAATTTAATTATGTCAAAAGTAAAAATCCTCATGGAGAACAAAAAGAATAATTAAATCTTGTTTTTTAGCTAAAGCTCTTCTTCATCATCAGTAAAATATCTCCAATTGCAAGCTTGAGTTGGTTCCTGGCCTCTTTCAAAAATCTCTTCTGTAATAAGGGGACACTCCGGACAAGCTAAAGTATTAGTTGGCACACAAATTTTAACTTTAATTAAATCTTCAGGTAAAATAAAAAAGTGAGGGTTATTGCTGTCCAGCAATAAGCGCATAATTTGATTCCAAATTGGTGAAGCTCCTGTCATACCACTAGCCACACGACTCATTGGAATATTGTCATTATTGCCTACCCACGCTCCTACCAACCGATCGGTAGTGTAGCCCATTGCCCAATTATCCCTCCGATCATTACTGGTTCCGGTTTTAACAGCTACTTGCTGCTGCGGAATATTTAATAAAGAATGATAGCCAAAAGTGGTAGCACGCGCATTATTGTCTGACAAAATATCATTAATCTGATAAGCAGCAATTTTATCAAGAGTCCGAAATTGTTGACAAAATTCATTATCAATAAAACATTGATTTCTATAAAGTATTTTTCCTTCCTGATCTCTTATTTCTAGAAAAGGATCTAAATCAACACTGTATCCCCCGGTGGCAAAAGTGCCAAAAACTTCTGCTAAATCTACCATTAATACTTCACCGGCGCCTAAAGTTAGAGATAGACCAAAACGATTACTGTCTGTCCAAGTGCTAATACCCATCTCCTGGCCTTTTGCTACTAAATTATCAACACCGATACTTGCCAAAACTTTTACTGCCGGTATATTTAGAGAGCCGGCTAAAGCTTGTCGTAAGGTTACTCTCCCCTGAAATCTTCCGTCATAATTGCGTGGGGTATAAGGGCGGCTGCCCGGGATGTGATAAGTAATGGGTGCATCGTCAATAAAATCCCAAGGATTCCGACCCAGCTCAAAAGCCAAAGCATAAGTTAAAGGTTTAATGGCTGAACCGGGCTGCCTTGGCCTAAGCGTAACATTCACTTGGCCATCTTGTTCAAAATCAAAATAATTTCTACTTCCTACCATAGTTAAAATTTCACCAGTTTGAGGATTAACTACTAAAGCCGCGCCATTGTTAACATTCAATCGAGCAAGTTGATCAACTTGCTCTGTTACAATTTCTTGCGCCTGTTGTTGCAAGCTTAAATCTAAACTGGTTCTAACTTCTAATCCGCCTTGATTCACCATCTGTTCGCCAAATTTTTCAGCCAGTAATTTTCTAACATACATCACAAAATGAGGGGCCTCAATGTTAATTACATCTGGATTAAAAGTTAATTTTTCCTGATTAGCTTGATAAGCATCTTCTAAAGAAAGATAATCATCTTCTACCATGCGGCGCAACACTTCCTCCTGCCGACGATAACTTAATTCAGGATTAGAGCCGAATGGATTGTAAATGGATGGGGCAGCCGGCAAACCAGCCAACAAAGCACTCTCGGCTAAAGTGAGATCTTTAGCTGGTTTATTAAAAAATCGCCAACTGGCTTCCTCAACTCCATAGGTTGAACCTCCGTAGGACACTTCGTTTAAATACATCTCCAAAATTTCTTGTTTACTATAAGCAACTTCCACTAACACTGCTAAAATCAACTCTTTTATTTTTCGTTTGAGTGTTTTTTCAGGACCTAGCAACCTATTTTTAACTAGTTGCTGCGTAATAGTGGAGCCTCCCTGAACTCTGTCTTGTCTTAAATTATGAAATAAAGCTCGAAAAATGCCTCTGGGAGAAAACCCGTAATGCTGATAAAAGTCGCGATCCTCAATAGCTAAAGTGGCGTTGATCATATCCTGAGAGACGTCTTCCAAAGAAATTAATGTTCGATTTTCATCTTGATAAATACGATAAAGCAATTTGCCGTTACGATCTAAAATTCGGGTAGTTAAAGCTTGCTTCTCTTCAGTTAAAGTTCTGGGAGAAGGCAAGTCGACGAAAATATTTTGATAAATTGACCAGGAAGCCCCTAAAATTAACGCCGCACTTAATAAAGATAGGTATAATCTTTTTAATTCAGGGGTTAAAATAGACGGTAAAAATTTTATTAACTGCTGCTTAAATTTAAAAAGAACGAAAAATTTTTGTTTTATATTTCGTCTAATATACTTAAAGTTTTGTTTTAAATACGAAGGTTTTTTTTGAAAAATTTTACCGTGAGTGACTTTGCTTGCTTTAATTTCAAATTTTTTATACCGCCAATTTAACAATTGCTTTAATAATTCTTCTTTTTTTTGAAAAAGCTTAACAACCTTTTTTTTAAATTTTTTAATTTTAATTTGAAAAAATTTAGCCCTCTTTTTTACCTGTTGATTAACAGACTTTAAAAATTGGCTAGCTTTGGCTAAAAATTTTTGCCAAAATAATTCAAAACTGACTCTAATCTTTTGTATAATTTTAATTAAGATAGAGTTAAGCCAATCAAAGTATTTAATAATAGATGATAATAAATCTTTATGCACTGTGGCAGAATTTTAACACAATTGACTACAGTGACTCAATAGATATAGTACATTATAAAAATACAGCATTCAAATACTTTTCCCTCTAATATCAACTAATAATAAGACATAATTAATAAACGCAATAAAAATATAATTCAAAAATTTAAGATTGCTGAAGAAAATTAGCAAAAAAAATTAATATAAAATTGCCTTTTACAAACTACCAGCTAATAATTTATGTTAAAAATTAGACCAATTAACCGTCTTCAAGTTTACTTATCAACTAAAAAAGACGGCTCTATAGTTAATAAAAGCCAGGCTGAAAAACTACTTGCAAAAAACGGCTGTCGTTCTTCTGTAATCTATTTTAAACACCAACACCAAGCGCAGCGTTTTTATTTGCATAAAAAAAATAATTTGTCGGCTAAAATTTGTGCAGACGCTGTCATCAGTCAGCAACAAAAACTTTGTTTAGCCATGAGTGTGGCTGACTGCTTCCCGTTGATAATAGCTGCTCCGCAAAAAAATATTTTCGCTTTACTGCATGCCGGTTGGAAACCTCTCTTCCAAAACATTATTGAGTTAACCGTTTTAGATTTAAAATATCTTTATCAACTTAAAGCCGAATCTTTAATTGCTTGGATCGGACCCGGTATTCGCAAGTGCTGCTATCGTTTTAAAGAAAAACCGGTGCAAGCAGATTTAGCCCAATGGCAAGAAGCAATCACCGTTAAAAAAAATTTCTGGCAGATTGATTTACCCACTTTTATTAAAAATGAATTAATGCGCTTGAACTTTAACAATGAAAATATATTTGACTTTGAAGCCTGCACTTGCTGCGAAGAAAGCACTTATTTTTCACACCAACGAAGTAAAAAAACAAAAGAAGCGAACGGCAGAATAATGATTGGCGTAGAATCCAACACTTAAATTAAATTTCAGCAATCATTGCTGTAAAAAAACCGATAAAAATCCAATAATACAATTAACAATCCGCAAGCCGGCAGCTCAAAAACATATTAAGTTAAATCTTAAATCTAAATCTTAATTGAATTTTTCTAATAAAGCCTTATTATTTTGATTTAGCTGCTGGGCCATAGTTATTTGACTTGGAGCAAGCTGGCGAATCAAACAGGTCGCTTGTTCAATGTTTAGCTCGAGCTGGCGGGCAACTTCTTGTTTTAAATCATAATTAGCAAAATCATCTTCCAACACTTGAAGAGCTGCTGAGCTTAAATATTTTTGAGATTTAGTTAAAGCAGTATGAGTCAAAGAAGGCTCATCTTTTGCCATTAAAGCCTGAGCATAGTCCATTCGAATTTGTCCATAAGTTAGTTTCAGGCTTATTTTTTTTTGGCTAGGAGCAACCAATAATAAAATTTGATCAACAGCAGCCACTAGTGGATAAGCTGTATGATCGGGCAAAATAGTTTGGCCAATGTAAAATCTTTTTCTGCTTGTTGCAGTATCTTCGTAGGAAATAACTTGATTAGTTGAAATTAAGGAAATGAAAAGAACTATGAGTGCAAACAGCAAAGCTCCAATTGAAAGTGTTAATCTAATTTTTTTCATAACTTATTAAGAATGAAGCTTAAATTTTAATTTTACATTAATTTTTAGCCGCTTTAATTTTAAAGATTGATCATAAGAGCCAATCCCCAAATAGCATGACTCATCATGATGGTATAAACATTTTTTTCATTAGCAAAAATGATAGCCTGGCCTAATCCAAAAAAATAAAGTAAAGCAATCAAAAAACTAACATCTAACCCGCCGAAACGCAGCATGATATTTGATAAATGAAATAGCAAAAATAACAAACTGATTAATAAAATTTGAGGCATTACTTCAATCTCTTTAAAGACTGTGCGTAATACAGTTTGCATAAAACCAAAAAAGAACAAACTTTCCCAAAAACCTGTTAACAGCGCCAGAAAAAATTCCCACCAAAATTCATCCATGGCAAACAATGGTGCCGCTACCATTATTCTTCCGGATTTAATCATAGAAAAAACAACAACAATAAACCCGAATATACCGCCAAAGGCTAGTCCTCTTAATAAACCTGGGAAGAGCTTATAAGGCCTGACTGATTCAATAATATTTTCGTCTTTGATACTAGTAACATAAATAATAATAGGCAGCCCAAAAAAAATTGCCTTACCTAATGTTTCGTCAAAAAGCACAGAAAAATTAAACAAGGCCCTATAAAAAATCCACAAAATCAAGCTGATGCAGACTAAAGTTACAAATAAAATCCGGGGATTAGTAGTTGCGGCTGGAGGGGATTTAGCTTTTGATGGCATCAAGAACAATATTGGTTGTTTGCTGCTGATTGTTAGAATAAGTATCTATAACTAAATCATAAAGCTCAGGCTTCCAAAAATCAATTGGCTCATTAGGCTCAGCAAGGCCTTTTGCCACTACCCATTGCCGCCATTCTTTTTGATAAAGCTGCCTCCATTTTTTAAGATTAGTTTGATAACGGTCATTAATATGAGTTTTAGCTTCTTCAACACTAATATCATCACGATTAACGATGCGGTCAATTCTGACTGAATCTTCGCTGCAATAAACTAAAATCTTTAGGATAGCAGGTAAACCTTGTGCCATAAATCCTGAAAGCCAAGATTCAATAATCCATTGCTCTTGAGATTTTAATTTTTTTCTTATATCTAAATCAACCTGTCGATCAAAATCATCATCGTAAGCAATAGCACTGTGATGAATTTTTTGAGTGTCATCATATAAACCTTTTTCCACAGCATACTGTCTCATAAATTCACCGCCGCTAAAGCCACTCCAACCTTTAAATTTAAGCTCTTCTTTAAGTAGATTTAATAAGGTGGTAGAACCAGAACCGGGCAGTCCGGAAATGGTTATATTTTTATATTTAGTTTTATCCATAAAAACTGTAAAGATAATTAATAATTTAAGAGTAGATATTTATTATTAACAGTATTTTAATTGAATTAAAATTAAGGTTCTAAAAAATAAATGTAAATATAATCTTTGAAAAGATTAAACCTATCTTCTCAATAGGCTATTTTCCCAAATATCTTTTTTTAAATTTAGCTGCAATTCAATTTACGATCTTTATTTTGCGTTTTACTAAATTTTTCTTTTAACTTCTATTTTTTTTATTATAATGGAGATTCTATCAAAATTATTAACATAAAATAATTAGCAAGGCTATCGGCCATTAAAATTAAGACACTAAAATTTGAAATAGCGCCGGCTGCACAGCGCCCAAGCTACAACCATTAATTTTACAATTTTTTAAATGTCGTCCAGAATTTAAACATTATAATTTAAACCATTTATAATACAAAATATAAATATATAAATGTATCGTCGTCAACAAAGCTAAAATAAGCCCAGTGCCATGTCAAACAATAAAAACAATAAAAAAAATAAACGCTTCCAGCTTAAAAAAATTTTTGAACCTAATATTAAATCCGGCTCCTGGCATGCCAAACACCCCAGATTAGTAAAATTTTTTTACATCATTTTTTTTCCAATAATTAATCCCTATTTACGTTATGTAACTTTATTTTTCTTTTCGCTAGCGATAATTGGAATCTTTCTTTTACTACAACACTTACCCTCACCTCAAAACCTGACAGGAACCAAATCATATGCTGTCAGCACCCAAATTTTTGATCGCAATGGGGAATTGCTTTATGAAATTTATGCCGATGAAAACAGAATACCTATACGTCTAGAGGATTTACCCGACCATGTAATCCAAGCAACAATCGCCATTGAAGACAAAAATTTTTATAGACATGCCGGCATTGATTTAAGAGGCGTTCTACGCGCAGCATGGAATAATCTTTTTAAACAAACAAGAGAAGGAGGGTCTACTATTACCCAGCAGTTGGTTAAAAATGCCTTATTAACACCCGAACAATCTTTTACCAGAAAATTCAATGAAGCCATTTTAGCAATTATGACAGAAATTGTTTATAGCAAGGATGAAATTTTAGAAATGTACTTGAATTATATTTCATATGGAGGCACCTCTCTTGGCATAGAAGCGGCAGCTCAAGCCTATTTTGATAAATCGGCTCATGATTTAAACTTAGCTGAAGCTGCCTTGCTCAGCGGCCTGCCTAAAGCGCCGACCCGCTACTCACCTTTTGGTTCAAATCCGGAACAAGCTCAACAAAGACAAGCAGAAGTTTTGCGCCGAATGATGGAGGATAACTATATTTCCTCTGCTGAAGCAGAAGAAGCTCATTCTAAACCTCTTGATTATGCTTTATCTCAAACAGAAATTAAGGCCCCGCACTTTGCTTTTTATGTTAGAGACTGGTTATATGAAAAATACGGAATAGAAAAGGTGCAAGCAGGGGGATTGAGAGTGCATACCACTTTAGATCTACAACTGCAGCGAGAGGCCCAAAAAATGGTCAGTGAAGAAGTGGAGGGTTTAATTCGTTATCAGGCTAGTAATGGCGCAGCCTTAATTACTAAACCCAATACCGGTGAAATTTTAGCCATGATTGGTTCAAAAGACTACTTTAATATTGAAGAAGAAGGACAAGTAAATCTTACTCTAGCTTCAAGACAGCCGGGCAGCGCAATCAAGCCGTTAATGTATGCCACTACTTTTCAAAAAAAGACATTGAATCCGGGTACTATTATGCTTGATGTACCAACTTGTTTTCTGCGTAATTCGCAACCAGCCTACTGTCCCCGCAATTATGACGGTGGCTTTAGAGGTATGACCACTGTCAGGCAATCACTGGGTAGTTCTTTTAATATTCCCGCCGTCAAAGCTCAAGCTACTATCGGTGCCAAGCTATTTATAGAACAAGCTTCTAAAATGGGCATTACTACTTGGAAAGATCCGGCTGACTATGGCTTATCTTTAACCTTAGGCGGAGGCGAAGTAAAAATGCTGGACATGGCTCAATCTTTTGGCTCCTTAGCTAACCAGGGAATATTGGTACCGCTTAATCCAATTTTAAAAATTGAAGATTACCGCGGCAATATTTTAGAAGAACTTGATTTAGAGCAAAGAATCTCAGATCTTGACTATTTAAATAATTATGAAAGTGATTATCAACGAGGCGGGCTGGAACGAGTTATGGACCGTGCCCCGGCTTATTTAACAAATCATATTTTACAAGACAATCAGGCTAGAGCTGCAATCTTTGGCACCAATTCTCAGTTAGTAATTCCTAACCACATTGTCAGCGCCAAAACCGGCACCACCAATAACCTAAGAGACAACTGGACTATTGGCTACACACCGGAATTTTTAGTAGTCACCTGGGTAGGCAACAATGACAATACTCCAATGAATTATTTAGCATCCGGCATTGTGGGGGCGGCACCGATGTTTAATGATTTAATGACACATATATTACAAGATACAGAATCGATTTGGCAAGAAAAACCAAGCGATGTACAATCCGGAGGTATTTGCGCTCATGGTATGCCCCCAGAGTATAGCTCTGAAAGCTGTCAGATTTTAAGAACTGATTTATTTTGGACAAAAAGTAAACCTTCTGCCGCTAGCATAAAAGAAGAAGCTATTTGGATTGATCCGGCTACCGGCTTTCCGCCTGAAGATGAAGAGGCTGAGGGCTTAGAAGCTCATACTAAAACCTTAGTTCAAGACCCTGTTTCAACTAGATATTGCCTAGATTGTCAAGGCTATGATGAAGAAAAGGATCGTCCCATCTACAACAAACAAAATATTAAAATTGTTGACGGAAAAGCCGTGGTTGCTGACTAAGAAGTTAACAAAATGTTTTAAAATATTAACTCTAGAATATTAACCCTTAACGACCATTAATAAAGCATTCTCGCGATTTAACATCTTAAATAATTATTAACGGCATGAATCAAGATTATCCTTTTGAAAAAAATTAATTTTAACAATCTTCACCATAAAACTAAATTTAAACTTCTTTTTTCAAGCTTAATCATAGTTTTTATCTGTATTTTTTTAATACTCTTTCATTTTTGGCAATACCCCTTAATTTCTCCGCTAGCTGAAAATGGTGTTTTTGAATTTTTATCAGCAGAAAAAGTTACGACTCAAAATAGTGCTGCTCAAAACAAAATTGTTTATGGCTATCTGCCTTATTGGAATATAAATCAAACAAAAATCCAACCTGAATTAACTCACCTAAGCTACTTTGGCCTAAATATTAGCGCTGACGGCACTATTTTAACTAAAAATAATGAAGATAAGATTCATGCCGGATATAACAATTTAAGCTCAGACAAATTAATGCAGCTGGCTAGCGAAGTCAATAATAGCAATAATTATTTTGAAATCACTTTAGTACAGTTTGATCCGGAAATCATTACAAAAATTGTTAACAATAAAAAAGCTCATGATAATTTAATTGCTTCGCTCAACTCTCTTTTACTAGCCTATCCTATCAGCGGCATTAACATTGACATCGAATATAATGGAGCAGTCAATTCTGACCTCAGAAACAATTTTGCCGAACTTATAGAAAAAATTAACTCTCATTTAACAGCCAACTTCGAGCATGTGCAATTATCAATTGCTATGTACGCCAGTGCTTCTGACAACAAACAGTTATGGGATATTCCTAGAATTAGCCAAGCAGTTGACTATATCGTAGTAATGGCTTATGACTTTCATCGCACAAGCTCTCCAAAAGCCGGACCAATAGCTCCTTTATTTGGCAGCAACAATCTATATGATGACTATATTCATCAAAATTTACATAACTATTTACGTTATGTGCCGGCTAACAAAATTTTACTTGGCATTCCTTTTTACGGTTATGAATGGCAGGTAACCTCACGCTCTCCTCGAGCTGATACTTACCCTGATACAGGCAGAACAGCAAGTTATCAGAGAGTAAAAAAGCTGCTTGATGACAATAATTTAAAAATACATTCCGGCTGGGATGAAAGAGCCTTATGCCCCTATTTATCATACGAAAACGATGAAAAAATTTACATAATTTATTATGAAAATCCAATCTCCATTGAATATAAATTACAATACGTTAAACAACTCGACTTAGCAGGAGTTGCTATCTGGGCTTTAGGTTATGAAGGTATCACTAGAGATTTCTGGGATGTGGTGGCTGAATTATAAGCAAAAATAGAAAACCTTAAAAACAACAATAAACAAACTTAATTTTTAACCAATTACAATAAATCTTGTGCAGTAATTAATTTTCTTCAAGCTCTCCGGCTAACCACCAACTCCATGAGCCAATCAGTATAAAGAAAATTCCTAAAAAAGCTACCAACGTGGTTTTCCCCACTGAACCGGCTTTATATGCGCTTTCAGTCGCAATATCATTCTCTCGCACGGCTTTAGTTGCCTCAGTAGCATCAGTACTAGTGGTAGTAGTCTCCACAGGCTCAACAGCAACAGTTGGCTCCAGAGTAGGCGTCGTTATCGGGTATGGGCTGCCTGTCCCATAAGGCAGAGTTTCATCAGAACTTTCAGTATCAGCAGCAGCTAAAGTAGCTCTATCCGAATCTTCAACAAAGAAAAATTCTGTTTTAACTACCTCCTGATTTGTGTCCGGATCGATATATGAATAGGTAATAGTATGTTCTCCCGGTTCTAAACTAGCTTCTAGAGCTTCAAGATCTAAACTGAATTCTCCATTTTCATCAGTGATCACTATTTCCTCATATTGGTTTTCAGAATTTATTTGAATTTTAACTTCACTGTTAGGAGCTAACTTACCTTTAATTATGGGCGATTGAGTGGTGTAAACCTTTTCGTCATCATCAGTTGATTTAAGCTCGCCTATTAGAACTTCAGAACTAGCTGTACTAGTTTGAGGCAACGGCTCTTCTTCGTCCAACAGCTCTTTAAGATTGTCGCTGATGTTGTCATCCATCTCTGCTAATTCATCACTGTCATCAGCGAGTTCAGGCCCAGGTTCTTCCTGAAGAGGTGGAGATTCAGGTTTTACCGGTGCTTCATCATCTATTGGCCTGTCTCTATCAATCTCAGGCCTCTCCGCTGACTCCATTTGCTCTGTAGTCATAGCTTGACCAAAAATTAACTCAGTCGGCTGAGCTTCACTTACAGTTAAACGCTGCTGAATCTTTTTATCTAGTGATAAGCCCTGTACTAAAACATCAATATTGTCGTCTTCATCTAAAGTCGCATAATCATTGCCGGCTTTATTTAATGCTTGAGACAGAGGAATAGCCCAACTCCCCGATCCTTTTACTAGAGAAGACAAATCTTGTAAATCAGGTGCCGTAACATACACAATTGAACCCTGGGCTGGAGTGCCATTTTCTAAAGCAACACTACCAAAAATTGTCACTGTTTCAGGTGAGGGGGTAGAAATTTTAGGCGTTGTTCTTACATGAAAGGGTTGGCCTTCTTGATCAAACTCAGCTCTGCTGCCGGTACCCAAAACAAAATAGTAATCCGCATCAGGCTCTAAGCCTCTAAGTGTAATATGATGCAAATTAAAATCCTCAACTGAACCTGATAATTGATCTCTGTCGTCTCTCACTTGTGTATTAAAATTATCCGGTTCTGTGCCGTACTTTATAAAACCAGGTGCAGCTTCCTCTGTATAAAAACTAACAGTAAAACTATCGTCTTTAATATTAGTTATGCGAATGTTTTTAGGAGTAGTCTCGGGAGTAGCTCTAGGGGCGAACACACCGGTTCCTTCACCAAAAAAAACTACCCCGGCAATTAAAGCAGCCACTAAAACCAACAAACCTAAAATAGTAGGAATTTGTTTTCGTGAAAGAGCTTTCGGTTTATTGTTTTTCATTTTTTATTTCAAGTATGACTATTCATTGTTCACTACTTTATTTCCGACTTTTTTATCGTTTTAACAGCAGGCATTTATAAAATTTATCAGCTTATAATTATTTTTGTATAATATATAAATATACTTTAAGGGAAAGCCGGGTGGAATTACAAGGCGAATAAAAACTGAAACTTTGCATATTTTACTCTAGTAAATTCTCTAATGAATATTCTTCAACAGTTTCTTCTTCGCTAGTTTCTGACTCAGTGTTCTCAGTTTCTTGTTCTAACAACTCATCCTCTGCCACTCTTGATTCATTCACTATGTCAATAATTTTGCCCGCATCTTCACCCCTATCGCTTAACAAGGCGTAAATAGAAAAATTCTCTAATTCTTCCTCAGTAAAATAATCTTTATCTTGCAGCTCTACTAAAAGTTCCTGATCTAAATTGGGCACTAAAGGCTGCGCCAGCTGTATCAATTCAGTTTCAACAACATGTTGTGTTTGTGATGCAAAAATACTCAATAAAATCCAGCACAAAAGTACTACAAAGAATAAAATTAAAGCAATAAATAATTTTTTTTGCCTTTTAATTTTAGTTAATTGTTCTTCAAATTGATTGAGCATCTTTATCTCCGAAATACGGCATTCTAATTGTTATACTGGCTCTTAAAGTTTCTCTAGTATCTCTATCTCTAATATCAAAATTAATTTCTTCTACAACAAAAACTCGCCGGTATTGATGTAAAATTTCTATAAAATTTTTAATAGCGGGATAGTCGCCCATTACTTGCAATGTTAAATAAACATCAAGTCGTGTTAATTGACCAGCATCTAAAATTTGCGGCCTCTTTTCTTCCGGAATAACAGATGCTCTCAAACTACTAATGATTATTTTTTCGTCAGCACCAATCTTTTCAATAGTTTTTAATGATCTAATTATCTCAGGTTGAGAAGGAGTAGCCTCATCTAAATAAACAATCTTGCTCTTAACCAGATTATATTCTTCTTGAGCTGTGGACAAAGCTGCTATTTTTCTTTCCAGCTGCTGCTCCAGTTCCTGCTTGTCGTTAATTTCCTTGATTAAGTCTGTAATAGCAACCATTGTTGGCCTGATGACAAAAATTCCAAAGAAGATAATCGTGAACAATGACAAAAAAAGTTCCAGAGAAACTTTTGCCACCGGATTCTGGTAAAACTTATTCAAGCTTGCTAGTAGTTTTTTTTGTTTTGGCGTGGGCATCTTTTGCTGATAAGTAATAACAGTCTTTATTATCTTATTTAATATTTATAAAAATTTATAAAATGATCTATTTTTAAATTTAAAATAATTAGCCAACAATTATATTTCAAAATTTACATTGAAATTAACTGCAAAACCGTCCATATATTCATCAGTTGTTTCAATTCTGCTAACAACAATATCTCGAAAGTTCGGAGATAGCTGTAAATTATTAATAAATAAATTCAAACCATTGTTAGACAAGGCAATGCCCTGACCGCTCATTGTACCGGCTTGAATTTTAAGTGTTCTTAAACGAAAATCATTCGGCAGTGTTTCTTGTAAAAGAGGAAAGATTTCTACCAATTCGCTTTGCTGCTCGATCTCTTGATAGCTTTTTATTTTTGCCTGCGCCAAACGAAATTCATTTTCAAATTCAGCCTGCGACTCAATAATTAATTTTTTTTGGTGGATTGATTTATTTAAATCAGTGATCATCCGATCCAAAACAAATCTGGAAGAAAAACTAATCAGGACAATAATTTGGGTAAAAATTAAAATATATCTACCAACATTAATACTCCAAGACAAAGTTCGACCCAATTTAGTTTTAAAAAAAGGATCTTGTGGGAGAAGATTAATTTTATATTCTATAGCCTTAGACATATGGGCAGATAAGTATGCAGTTTAATTCACTATAACTATTATTTTCGTTGTTAATTAGTTATTTTGCACAGTATAACTATGTGTAGTATACCGAATCTGATATTTACTATCCAGTAGATGTAAAATATATTATATATCCTCTCCATCTGTACCGCTGTCTATCCACATTTCACCGCTTTTGGCTAATAATTTTTGACCTTTGCCAAATCTTCCCAGTAGAGAAGTAAATATTTTAAGTTCTTTTACATCCAGCAGAATAGAGAAGTAAATATAAACCAGCAAACCAATGGTGCTGGTAGTAACAGTCAAAGCAATAAGTTCAATAGTTTTGCTGGTATCAAAAATTAATTCATCAAAAATCCTAAAAGGTAAATACAAAAATACTGCCATTAAGAAGGAACAGCAAATAATTTTTAATTGAACAATAATGAAATCTCTATTCAAAAACATGTGCCGTACTTTTTTTTCCAACATTAAAAAAAACAAAATTGTTTCAACCATGGCAGCGGCAGTAGTAGCCCAGGCAATACCTATAATTGATATTTCTAGAACAAAAACTAATAGCCAAGATAAAAATAAATAAACAATAGTTGAAAAACTAGTAATATAAAATGGCGTAGCTGTATCTTCAAGGGCATAAAAAGCTCTAATTAACAACTGCCCCATTGCCTGCAGTGCAATTGAAATAGCAATAATGGCTAAAACTCGACTAGTCATCACAGTAGTACGCCAAGGAAAATTTTGAGCACCAAATACTAATCTTACTATCGGAATTCTTAAAATTAGTAACAAAACACCAGCCGGCATAGCTAAAAAAGAAATTTGATTAATGGATTGAATGACTAAAGTACGAAATTTTTCTATTTTTGTACCACTAGTTTGCTCTGATAAAAAAGGTAGGGAAGCTTGACTGATTGGTACTCCAAGCAGCCGAATAGGAATTGCCATCAATTTTAAAGCTAAACGAATGATAACAAAGCTTAAATTACCAATACTAGTTGCAAAAAAACCTAAAGCTAAGTTTTTTAACTCGCTAATACCAATTGTTAAAACTCGAGGCGGCATTAAAGAAAACATTTCTTTAATGCCGCTATGTCTAAAGTTAAAACTAAATTGAAACTTAAAACCTAAACGGAAAACGTATGGCAGCTGCACTATCATATGCAAAAGTGCGCCCAAAATTACTCCTAAACCAGCGGCATAAATGCCAAACTGATTTTTTAAAAAGAAAACTCCTAAAATAATTCCCAAATTATAAAGAATTGGAGCAATAGCAGGAACAATAAAGCGCTGATACGACTGCAATATACCGGTTAAAAAATTAGAAATAGCGAAAAAAAATTGAGCCAGCAGCATAACCCGTGTTAAATTGGCAGCTATTCTAATCTGATCAGCAGTAAAAGCGCCTCCTGTTCTGGCAGCAGTAATTTGCTCTGCAAAAATAAAAACAATGGTAGAAACTACAGCAAAAATTAACAATAAAATATTGATAACATTGGCACTGATTTTAAAAGCTTCTTCTTCATTCTTAGCCCTATATTTAGTAAAAATAGGAATAAAAGCAGCTGACAAGGCTCCGATAATAATCAGCTGAAACAGCATATCAGGCACCTGAAAAGCTAGCTGCAAGGCTTCGTACGCTCTTTGGCTAGCTTCAGTATTAAAATAAGAAGAAATCAAAAATCTTTCTCTAATTAAACCTGATAGAGATGACAAAATATTAGCAGCCGTAATAATTAAAGCAGCTGATAAGATAGAATCCTGCTTTTTTTCCAGCCATTGAGTGTTGCGTAAAAAAATTTTAGCAATTTTGTGAAACTGAATCATGAATTTGTCATAATAACTGTTGGTAATTAAAAATAAATGCCAATTATTAATAATAAGTATAAGGCATGACTATCAAAAAAGCTAAAGCTTTAATTATATTGCGCAAAGCGCAATTTCATTTTTCCATCATCAAGTAATAAGTACTGTCCTAAGCCGTAATCGATGAAACCTGTATTAATATATTTCTTTTTAAAATCAGCTTCAGCCGCATAAGTATGAGCACAAACTTAAATCTCTTTTTCTCTTAGCAAACCTTTAATTTTAGATTTAATTTCTTTATTATATCTTTGATAGTGACAATTAATATAGTTCTGCTTAAACATTCGAATCAATAATCCCTCTTGAGACATTAATAATAACTTGATCAACGGGTTCAATAATTTTTTTTAAAAATAATAGTTTTTTTCTATAAAACTTTTTTTAAAGATGAAGATCGGAAATAATCAAAGTTTTCATAAAAAATTCGCAAACAATTCTAACTGATTCTAAAAAATTTGTAGCTTTAAAAAACTGAGCTTCTATTTTACGGCATTTTAAACTCTATCTTTTATTGCCATTTCTAATTTTGCCTGGTATAATTCTTTATTCAAGAGTTAGAATTAAATTAAATTAAATTAATTTAGCTAACGGCTAGTTATAAGCTTAATTATTATCAGACTGATTTTAAGCAATTACGCTGATTTAGCACACTGCTTTAAAATCCCACCATCGTATAAAAACAAGTAAAATTGCCGGCAAACTAATCTAAATTATTAATGACAACATTTATAATTTAATTAACTATAAACTACAAGTCAATTATGCCTAATTTACCAAGTGCCAAAAAAGCTTTACGCTCTAGTAAACGAAAAGCCAAGGCTAATCAACGAATAAAATCACGTGTTAAAACTGCTTTTAAAAAACTCCAAGCTGAGAGTACAGATGAAAATCTGCGGCTAGCACAATCTGCTGTTGATAAAGCAGTGAAAAAAAATATTTTTCACAAAAATAAAGCCGCTCGATTAAAAAGCAGGATGGCCAAGATAGTGCAGCAAGCTAACTCTGAAAATAGCTCGCAATAAAAATCCGAAAAATAATTTCGTCATTTAGTTAGTTCACAATCAACTGTGGTCTACAATAAAACAATTGTAGTCTAATTTTTTTCATTAAATTTATCCTAAGAATAAAAGTCATTTTTAAGATTTTTAAACTTTAAATTTATGGCTCCATTTTAATTTGGCTCTGGGTATAATTTTGTTATGAAAACAATCCAACATAATTCTTCACTAATAAGAAATTTTTCTATTATCGCTCATATTGATCATGGAAAAACTACCTTAACTGACCAATTCTTAAAACTTACTGAAACAGTCTCTACTGAAGATTTAAAAGAAAGAATGATGGATTCCAACCCTATAGAGCAAGAAAAAGGAATCACTATTAAACTGGCTCCAGTTCGTTTAAAGCATCAAGGCCATGTCTTAAACTTGATTGATACTCCGGGTCATGTGGATTTTAGTTATGAAGTTAGCCGTTCACTCCAAGCCTGTGAGGGAGCTGTCTTGCTGGTTGATGCTACTCAAGGAGTGCAAGCTCAAACTTTGGCAAATTTTGAAAAAGCAAAGGCTCAAAATCTTAAAATTATCCCTGTAATTAATAAGGTTGATCTACCTACTGCTGAAATAGAGTCAACCTTGATTGAAATGATGGATATTTTTGAAATTAAAGAAGATGATGTTGTTTTATGTTCTGCAAAAACAGGCGAAGGAGTGGAAAAAGTTTTAGATAAAATTATTCAAAATGTTCCCGCACCTCAAGGTTCAGATCAAAAGATATTACAGGCTCTCATCATTACTTCTCAATATAATAATCATCAAGGAGTAGTCGCTTACACTAGAGTCTTTAACGGTGCTTTAAAAAGAAATGATGATTTAAGCTTATTATTTGGCCAAACTAATTTCCAACCTTCAGAGATTGGCATCTTTACACCAAATAAAACTCCTGTTAACGAGCTTAAAAGCGGCGAAGTAGGCTATATTGCTACCGGGTTGAAAAATATAGAATTAGTTAAAATTGGAGACACTATCACGCATAAAAAAAATAACAAACAGGCAGAACCTTTGCCAGGATTTAAAGAACCCACGCCCATGATGTTTATGGAGCTTTATCCGGTAGACAACAATTATTTTCAAGAGCTTAAATCTGCTGTTGACAAACTTAAACTGCATGATGCAGCTTTAACTTACAGACCCACTCATTCACAAGCACTAGGCAATGGCTTAAGAGTTGGTTTTTTAGGAATTTTTCATGCTGAAATAGTTAGAGAAAGATTAAAAAGAGAGTTTAATCAAAATTTAATTGCTACCGCTCCTTCAGTTAGATATTTAGTTAAAACTAAACAAAACCAGGAGTTGACAATTGAAAATCCAAGCGACCTGCCTGACCCCAGCCAAATTAAAGAAATTTTAGAACCAATAGTGAAAGTTAAAATTTTTGCTCCGGCCGAATATTTGCCTGCAATTGTAGATTTTACTAATCGCAAAAGAGGAAAACTGCTCAATTCTGCTACCAACGGCACTAGGTCAAGATTAGATTACAAAATGCCTTTAAACGAATTAATTTATAATTTCCATGATAATTTAAAGTCACTTACCTCAGGCTATGCTTCTTTAGAATATAAAGCTGCAGGCTATAAACCTGTAGACGCTATCAAAGTAGATATTTTAGTTAATAAAGAAGAAGTTGAAGCTTTAAGCTTTATTTCACTTAAAAGCGAAGCTGAGGAAAAAGGGCGAAAAATTGTAAAAAAACTCAAAGAAGTTGTACCCAGACAAATGTTTGAGGTGCCGATTCAAGCTGCGATTGGCGGGAAAATTATTGCCAGAGAAACTTTAAGAGCTTATCGCAAAGATGTCACTGCTAAATTGTATGGGGGCGATGTTACGCGCAGAAAAAAACTTTTAGCAAATCAGGCTGAAGGCAAAAAAAGGATGAAAAAACACGGAGAAGTAGAGCTAAATCAAGAAGCTTTTTTGGCGGTATTGGAAAATTAAAAAACTATTAAAATTAGGCTATGGCTAAACCTCAATTTCTTCTGTCTCTATTTCCTAACAACGAAAACCCTCAATAGTAAGTCAAAAATGATATAATAATGAGGCGCTAACATTTAGTTGTTAACAGTAAAGCTTAAAGAGGCAAAACATGTCTGTCACCATCTTCAACCAAGATCAAAAAAATAAAGACGAACAAGATAAAGAAAGTCAGCAATCTGTTAATCAACAGGCTCCTAAAAAGAGGCTCCTTAAAAAACAAAACAGCGGTCAACCTCTAAAAAAAGACAAAAAAAGAAAAAGGACAACTTTCCAACTTTCTCCGGATAATCAAAAAAAACGGAGCGGTACGAAGTCTATTATGAACAGCAACTTTAAAAAAACAACTGATTTAAAACCAAATATAAAATGGGAAGATACACCGGAAGAAATTAATAAGCAAATTAAAAAAGCCAATAATCTTTCAGAAGCTATTAAAAACGAGCCTTCCACCAGAAAAAAATTGATTGCTTTTGCTCCTAAACCTATTAAAATTCATTTTGATTCTCAGCTTCCAAATGAAACTATTGTCTTAATGCTTAGGCAGCATCCTGCGACTCAATTAAATAAAATAATAATTATTGTTTTGGGTTTATTTTTTCCAATATTGCTTTTTGTCTCCCCATTTTTAGACTTTTTACAACCAAACTATAAAGCCGCTGTCTTAATTGGTTGGTACTTAATCCTTTCAGGCTTTGCTTTAGAAACCTTTTTAAGCTGGTTTTTCCATGCATTTTTTATCACTGACCGCAGAGTAATCGATATAGATTTTTATTCAATGGTGCACAAAAATGTTACTTCTGCTAAATTAGAAAGTCTTCAGGATGTTAATTTTATTACAACCGGAGTCTTAGCATCCCTACTGGATTATGGCACAGTTAGTTTGCAAACTGCAGGTACGGAAGCAAAAATCGCTTTTGAAAACGTACCACAGCCTGCTAAAGTCGCTAAGATTATCAATGAATTAATTGCCAAAAAAAAGAGAGCCCTGGCCAAAGGAAAAGCATGATTTTTAAAAGTTTAAAAAATGACATTTTGTTAATAAAAACTAATTAAGCGCTGAAGCTAATTTAATAAACATTAAAATAAAAAAGTCACAATTAAAAAAGCAGCGTAATAATAAAAAATAGTAGTTATTTAATTGCCAATCATGAATACTTTTGAGTTTCTTGCTCTGCCGGAAGATATTGATTTTCAAAAAATACAGCTTTTTATTGAAAAATTACTGTTTTTAACAGGTTCGCTTTTATATCTAGTCTTTGCAGTGGTAGTAGTTAGACAAATTAATATTATGGAAAAAACTATTATGACTGACTTTTCTCCTGTCATTACTTTGCTGGGGTTAATGCACTTAGCTTTTACTATCTCTGTATTTATAGGTTTTTTAATATTTTTATAAATCTTAATTTTTTAAATTTCTTTCGAACAAAATACTGCTTGTCCTCATTTTTACTCTTTCCATTAAAAAAGCGCTTTGTTCTGGCCTCGACCTATCTTCACACTCGGACTCCCGAGTATTATTGTCAGCGCTAAGGCGTTTCAAGACTCTGTTCGGAATGGAAAGAGTTGGTTCCACCTTGCTCCAGAGACCAGAACAAAACGCTTTTTATTAAAGAAATTTATTATAATCCAAACGAACTCAACGCAAAGCGCTGTCAGAATGAAAATTATAATAAATTCCACTCTCTAACAAGTGAAGAAAACAAGCTTCTATAATTCAATTAATTCAAAAATTAATTGTGTTCAATTGACAATTAGTACAGCTAAGCTTAGTATTTTTCAATACTTACACCGGCTGCCTATCAACGTGGTGATCTCCCACGTGTCTAATAGAGATGATTAATCTTGGAGAAGGCTTCTCGCTTAGATGCTTCCAGCGATTATCCTATAGGAATGTAGCTACCCTGCGCTGCCCTTGACAGGGACAACAGGAACACTAGGGAT
>CAZPQG010000002.1:0-9203 GCA_964588685.1 uncultured Pseudomonadales bacterium
CATTTTTCTCTCCCTTCACTACACCCTCACCCCATTGGCAAGAGTTTCTTTCTAAGTACAACCTTAAGTTTTACTCAAAAAGAAACCCTCGCCTTATTCAAACAATGGCTTGTTAAAGATCTGTTATTTAAGAAGCTTAATTTCGCTGTGAAACAGCTTCTTGCATAACGTATTAATTATATAAAGAGGTAACTTATATGTCAACGTTATAGGATTAGAATTCACTTTTTTTATAAATATTTGTACAGTTTCAGCCTGGTGGCTAATAATTGCACAGAATACAAAAAAAAAGATATTTAAAGAAAAATAAAAGAAAAAGCCATTGTTTGGTTTAGGTAAAGGAGTAAAAGTACCGTCCGGCTCGTCGTCATTGACAAGCCGGAGCGGCACAGTTTCAATTCTCTTCTGCTTTGTCAAAAGGCTCTCGGCCCTCGACTAGCTCTCGACCTCCGGGTCTTGGTAAGCTCGTATACCATTCTCCAGTTTTTTTGTCAGTATACAACCTTATTGCTTTTCGGCCTCGATCTTTTACATTCTGGAAAATCAGATCGTCATCAGGGGGACGCTTCCCCCGGGCGATGTCAATTCTTTTCTTCAGCCCTCTTAACAAGGGCCGAAGATCGATCTCCATTAAGCCTCCTGAGAATTTCATTTCCTTTCTCCTTTTTACTAAACTAAAAAAGACCCCACAGCCAGCCACAACCACACCATCTAAGTTCTGCCTGCCTGTGGGGCCTTTTCAAACAATGGCTTGTTAAAGAGCGTTTTCAAGAAAAGACCAATCCGCTGCGGATCACTTTCCTTCAAAACAGCTATTATTGTAATAACTTACATCCTCTATTGCAAGAGTATAGGATAAAAACTTTAAATTTAGCCTGGTGAAAAACCTCAAAAAAGAAAGGATCGGGGGGATCCTTTAAAAATGTGGCGAGTGGAGCAACGATAATATACTTAGAGCAACCATAGTTACTCCAAGTATAGACAAGATTACGCCAACTGCTATTAACATTTGTCTAGCAATCATTTTTTTTTGATCAAAAATAAACATCGTTCCTAAAACTACAAGCGTAAATCCGAGCAGCATCCGTAATGCTTCCAACAACATTTTTGCCTCCTTCTACCCCCCCGATCAATCTATAAATCTTGCTTCTCCCACTAACCGCTTCGGTTAGATGAGAAGCAAAATCGTACTATTATTATAGGCTTAAAACTGGCAAAGTCAATTATTATAGGATATTTAACAATCAAAATAACGATTGTCTTTTCCTTGAAAGAATATAAAAAGCTGAAAATTTATTTATTTTCTAGAACAGAGTAGGAGAGCAGCTGTCAAATAGTTCATACAATAAAATTTTGTTGGAGAATTAAACCTAATTTTGATTTAAAAAAAGGATGCCCTTCGGACCCTTAAAAGGGCCCGAAGGGCTAGGAGAGTTTAATCACTAGACAATACTTGCACCACTAACTCTCCTTTGCCGTTGCACCGAGGGCATTTGCCCCCCCTTCTACTACCCGAGCCATTACATCTCGGGCAAGTCACGGTTTGTCTTTGCATTTTCTTTCCTTGCTGCCAAGGCCACTTTAACCGGATTGGCATTTCACCCTCCTTTAACAAAACAACGGCTTTTAAAGATCGTCTTTAAAAGAAAATAAGTTCGCTGTGAACCAATTTCCTTTAAAAACATCTCACATTATAACGAAAACCATCTTTGTTTGCACTATTATCCAACTGCTCATGCTCATTAGATTTTTTACCCCATTTTCTTATATAATCTAATACAGTTGTTTTAACATTCAATAATTTATTAGTTTTAAAATTATTTTAGAAAACAAGTTAAAAAACTTGCCTTTAGTCACTAGCCAACTTAATCTGCCGTGACATCTATACCGCTTATTAATTCAGCTGAGCACTTTATTCACACTTCATGATTACTAGCAAACTTCAATCTATTACTCACTATCAAGAAATTAAAGAGACCGTTTTAAACTCTGTTGGCCTGCGCCAGTCATTTATTAATATTGCCGGTTCTGTTATTGCCAGCGGCTTAGCAGCGCTGGCTTTAATGCTGGTGTCGCGCTTTTTAGGCCCGGAATATTTTGGCCAATTTAGTACTGCTTTTGCCCTGACTTTAATTTTGATGCGCCTCAATGATCTAGGTTTAAGTACTGCCACCAGCAAATTAGTGCCGGCAGCTGCCAACCCTGCACAAAAAAAAGGCTTGTTAAGTTTAATTTTTAGATTCCGCTTGGCTCTTTCCGGCTTAATTATTGTAGCCGGTGTTATTTGCAGCCAATTCTTGCCCAACTACTTATTAACAGCCAATCCTGCTCTTATTTTGTTGGCGTTCTTACTAACCGCGCCCATGGCTTTTTTTGAGCATACTCAATTCAGTTTGCAGGCCTTGCAAAAATTTAAATTATCAGCTTTACTTAACAGCGGTCAGGGTTTTTTAAAACTTTTATTTGTGATGCCCTTAATCTTAGTCATTCTAGATAAAGGAGTGTCATCTTTTTTAGTCTTGTTAATTTTTGTGGTTTATGTCAGCGCCCCGGCTTTAATCACTTTGTTAGCCGCTGCCATTAAACCCAAAGCCATGCCGCTGCACATTGAGCTGCCGACAGACATTAATCTAAAACAGCTGCGCCTTCAAATTTGGAACATTGCCCGGCACGCCGGATTAGGTTTGCTGGCAGCCGGTATTATTGAAAATATTGACATTATTTTTGTACAGGCCGTGTTGTCAGACTATCAAGCCGGCTTGTTGGGAGGAGTGACACGCATTGCCTTGCTGCTTTACACTGTCGGCTATGCTTTAGGTAATGTTTTAAACCCCAGAGCAGCCCGGTATACAAATTGGGAAAATATGCGTCGCTTTTGGCAAAAAGCATGGCTCATTGTGGGCCTGTGTGTCATCGGCTTTGTCTTCACCGTCTTGTTAACCGAACCTTTAATTTTTTATACCATTGGCCCGGAATACCTGGCAGCAGCCGATGTGCTGCGTATTCTGCTGGCAGCCGGTTTTGTGACAGTAGCAGTCATGCCGTTTATTGCCATGTTTTACGCTTTTGATAAACCATGGTATTTTTCTGTCAGCGGCCTGGTTCAACTCATAATTGTACTGGCCGGCAACTTATTATTTGTGCCTGTTTATGGCCTGCCGGCTGCAGCCTGGACAAGATTAACTGCCAGAATAGTACTGCTGATCATGACAGCTTTCTTAGCCGGCAGAGCATTCGCCAACATGAAACCAACTCCGGTTGAGGCAGCCGCAGCTTCAGCTAACACAGAACTAGAACCGGAACAAAAACAAGATTAAAAACAATAAAAGAATAAAAACAATAAGAAGTCATTGACTCTCGCAATAGAAGTTTCCACCCAAGAAAGTTGAAGCAACTTTCTTAAACTAAGCACTTATCAACTTAATACCGCTTGTTAAGCTGCTTTATTTAATTTTTCCTTGCAGCTGTTCAGCCCATTCACCAATCATTGGCAGCATGAACTTTTCGTTTTGATAAGCTTTTACCATTAACAAAATCCACAGTATAAGAGCTAGAGGCATGATTAAAATCGATAATAAAGCCCCTAAAATAGGAATAAATGTTATGATATTTAGGCCGCCAAACACTATAACACTTTGAGCAGCATGAAATCTAATAAATTGGTCGTCTTTTTCAGTTAACAAAAAAATTAAGCCTGTTATCCAACCAAAGACGTATGTCAATAATGCTTTAGTGTTGCCCTCCTTTGTGGTCGGCGTATTTTCCTGGGTGTTGCTGGGGGGAGTTTGATTTGTCATATACTCGTATCATATGCAATTTATAAGTGCTGTGTCAACTCTTATTACTCGATTGTATTTCTTTATTTTGAAAATAGTGTACAGTTTTTTCCAACCCATCCTTAAAATTAATTTTAGGCTCCCAAGCCAACAGTTTTTTGGCCTTGCTGATATCGGGTTTGCGCCGGGTAGGATCATCAACCGGCAAAGGTTTATAAACCAAATCATCTTTTTGCAGTTCCTGCCCGACAGCTTGTTTAATTGTTTTTGCAGTTTCCAAAACAGTCAACTCCACCGGATTGCCTAAATTTATAGTTTCACCTTTTAAACCGTCAGTGCTTAAGGCCAACAAAATACCTTCCACCAACTCGTCTACATAACAAAAAGATCTGGTTTGCTCACCTGTACCGTAAATCTGAAATTTTTGATTTAACAACACCGCCTTAATAAAATTAGGCACCACCCGGCCGTCATTAATATCCATTCTCGGACCGTAAGTATTAAAAATCCGCACAATACGCACATCTAAATTAAAATCTCGAGCGTGTACTCCGCAAATAGCTTCGCCCATGCGTTTAGCTTCGTCATAACAAGAACGCGGCCCATTGGGATTAACATTGCCCCAATAGCTTTCATCCTGAGGATGTTGTAACGGATCGCCATAAACCTCACTGGTGCTGGCAAATAACAATCTAGCCTGAGGTTGAACTGCCAGCAAGTAGCTGAGCAGTAGATGAGTAGCCCACGAGTTAACTAAATAAGTTTTTTTAGGATGCTGCTGGTATTTGTCAGGGCTGGCCGGTGAAGCAAAATGCAAAATGGCTGAAATTTCAAGATCAGCCGGTAAGTAATTAGCCGGCTCCTGATTGACGTCAGCTTCTATAAAAGTAAAATTATCTGCTTTTGCACCCACTGCTGTTTTAACAGCCTCAATATTGTCTTTACTGCCGGTTAAAAAATTATCAACTCCAATCACCTTAGCCTGCCGCTGCAGCAGCTGTTCACACAAATGAGAGCCTATAAATCCGGCCGCGCCGGTCACTAAAATATTTTTATTTTGAAAAAATTGCTGCATGTTTGGCCTTAATATTAACTCCAATACTAACTGTCAATTATTAATATAATTGTTAATAATTAAATTTTACTGTTTTGATTGTAGCAGAATAAATAAGTTAATAAATTTTAAATAATTTTTAATTTAATTATAATTTAACAAAGACTGGATAGTCTGTCTTTAGTTTTGTACAATTAAACATTGATTCGCTCACAGTTGTTAACATTCTTACTATTAAATTATACCTAACTTAAACTACATTTAATTTAAAGCACACAAACACACACTTATGTTTTTTAAATCATTGCGCCCACAACGAGCTAACATTGTTAATGAAAGCAATAAGCGCTTGCTGCACACCCTAATACTAATTACGCTGTTAGCCCTGCTGTTGCGTTTGCCTTTGCTTACCGGTTCTTTTTGGCTGGACGAAGCAGCCCAAGCTTTAGAAAGCGCCAGACCGTTCTCGCAGCAGATTGAGTTTCTTAAACTTTTCAGGCAACCCGGTTTATTAATCTTTTCATTGTTTTTAATAGTTTCAACTAAAAACCATTCAATAATTAATTGCCTGCTGACACTTTTTTCTACATCACTACACTTCTTTCTTACTTGCAAGCCTTTTCAACTGTGTTATTATCTTTCAGTATGCCTTTAAGACCACTCACTTCGCAGCTGGGCAAAATCTCAGTTCATGATCTAGAAGACGAAAATTTCCAACCAACTGTTACTTTAAGGGCAATGAACATCAAATCTGAGTTTATTTACTCAAAAATTAAAGATCATATTCAGGGCACAAACATTTTAGATATTGGTACCGGCATTGGCGGCATTGCCGGTTATCTCACCACCAAAGGCTATTCAGTCGAAAGTATTGATGTCAAAAATGATTCTTATATTAAAGAATTTCCTTCAAAAATTTATGACGGCAATCAGCTGCCTTACAAAAACAAACAGTTTGACACAGCCTTACTCATTCATGTTTTGCACCACTGTCAAAATCCCATACGAGTCTTAAAAGAAGCCGTCCGCACTGCTGACCGGGTTATTTTTATTGAAGATACTTACCGCAATAAATTAGAGCATCTCTTAGTTTCCGCCATGGACATGCTCGGTAACGGCGAGTTCTACGCACACCCTTATCACCCCTTTGAAAAATGGCAGCAAATACTTGATGAGTTAAACTATAAAACGATTTATAAAGAAGCTTACACCCGCTTTACCTATTACATTTACTATGGGCGCTATGCTTTGTTTGTGATTGAGGAAAAATAGTACTTCAAAAACTGTTGAGCCGGTGAGCTGCCGCATTGTTTCTTGCTCTTCTTCTTAGTTAAATCTATTTACTTAATCAAGTTGATTAAATTTTGTTAGAATAAGAAAGCATGAAGAAAATATTTAGCGCCAAAGATAAATTCCAATATTTAATTCCGGCTTTGCTAATTACTGCTTTACTGCTGCGTATTCCTTTGCTGAACAGCTCTTTTTGGCTGGACGAAGCAGCCCAAGCTTTAGAAAGCGCCAGACCGTTCTCGCAGCAGTTGGATATTATTCCTGATTTTCAACCGCCGCTGCTGCATTACATAGTTCATTTTGCCATGCTGGCCGGCAGCAATGAATGGTGGCTCAGATTATGGGGTGCCTTAATTCCGGGCTTAATCACTCTCATTGCATCCTATTTTATCGGCAAAAAACTAATTAATAATACTACCGGTTTACTGGCTTCCTTGCTAATGACTACTTCATCTTTTCATGTTTTTTATTCTCAAGAACTAAGACCTTACAGTTTAGCTGCCATGTGGGCTGCGCTGTCTTGGTTGGTCATGATTAATATTTGGCAGCAACACTCTCAGCCGCAAGCTAATTCATTGCAGGCCGATGACCTTGCTTTAAAATCTGATTTCACATTTCAGCCTGTGCGCCGGCAGTGGCTGTTTTACTGTCTATTTACGATTTTAGGTTTATACAGCAGCTATACCTATCCTTTTGTCACCTTGTCACAATTAATTATCACTCTTTGTTTATATCGTTCTATTCTGAAACAACACTTACTGTCCGGTTTGATCTCAGCTTTATTTTTTCTGCCTTGGCTGCCTATGTTTTTAAAACAATTATCAACCGGCACTGCCTTGCGCGCCAATTTACCCGGCTGGGAAACCGTTGTCAGTCTGCCGCAGCTGCAAGCTTTACCCTTAACAATCGGCAAGTTGGTGTTTGGGGTTATTAGATTGGATGTATCAGTGCCGTTTATTGCTGTCAGTGCCGCTTTAACTTTGTTAACTATGGTGCTGCTGCTGCCAACATTTATTCAGCAAAACTCAGTCAGCCTAAAAACAAAATTACTTAAACTGCTGTCCATCTTTAAAATTGATAAAATTAGCCAACCGACAGTAGTTCGCCGCAGCTTAATCTTAATATTTTTAGCCGGTGCTTTACAGCTGTTAACCGGCTGGCTGATTTCTTTCCTAGTCCCGGTTGTAAGGCCAAAACGCTTCTTATTTGTACAGCCTTTTATTTATTTACTAGTTAGCGCTGCTATCAGCCTTAGTTTTAAAAGCAAACAATTATTGATGAAGATTTTAGCTGTCATCTTATTGGCCGGCTTTATGACTGTCAATATTTTCAGTTTAAACCAATACTATCGTTCTCCTGAGCTGCAAAGAGAGAATTGGCAGCACTTGCAGCACACTATTCAAGCTCGCTTCCCGGAACAAGAAACAATCCTTGTTTTTGCTTTTGACGAGCCCTTTGCACCGTGGCGCTGGTATGATCAACAACAATTCCCAACCCTCGCCATTGATAACATTCAACAGCGGTCATACTCTCAAGTAGTTGACGAGCTTAAACCTATCTTTGATTATCAATATGTGCTAGTCTTTGAGTATCTAACTGATTTAACTGATCCTGATGATTATTTGATTAGAGGAGTGGAGGATTTGGGTTATCAATACTATGAAACAATTGATCAAATAAATATTGGGTTTGTTCGAGTATATTTAAAAGACACAGAAGCTGTGACCGGATAAAAATTGAAAAAATGAATTAGCAATCGAAAAGAGTAGAGCAAAATTAGTCAGCGGTTATTTTTTTGCGGTCAATTTCTAAAGCTCTAGCTAATTATTATTGGCTCTTTATAAATCGCTCTTATTACTGCTTTTATTTATAAACATCTTGCATTTATGAACATTGGGCTGGACGTTACATCCTTAATTTATCAACGTGGTGTTTCACGCTACACAGCCAATTTAGTGAGGGCTTTATCGCGCTACACCCAACATCAGCTTCACTTGTACGGCAGCTCTTTGCGTCGTTATCAATTTTTAAAAAAAAGCAGCCAAGATTTGTTGGAAACTAAACAAAATACTCGTAAAAATAAACAGTCTGCTCTAGGTCAAGACAACATTAAAATTCAGCCGCTGCCAATTTCTGTCTTACAAAAATTATGGCGCTTAGGCCTTAATCCTGTCAGCCGCCGTTTTTCTGATTTAGATGTTTTTCACAGCTGGGACTGGCTGCAGCCTCCGGATAAAAACTTGCCTCTGGTTTCTACCATTCATGATTTAGCTATTTTAAAATATCCTGAAGCAGCTCATCCTAAAATTGTTGCAGCTCACCGCCGCAGCTGGCAGATTTTAAAACAGCGTCGAGCTCATATCATTGCTGTCAGCCAAGCCACAAAAAAAGACGTAGTCAATTTTTTAGGCTTTCCCAACTGGCAGGTACATGTGGTGCCTGAAGCCCTGCCGACTGAAATTATCGCTGCTTCTAATCAACTGCAGGAAGAGAAAGTAGAATTAATCAAACAAAAATTAAAACTGGAGCGGCCTTTTATTTTTTTTGTAGGAGTTCGAGAACCACGCAAAAATTTACCGCGTTTAATTCAAGCCTGGCAGCCACTGGCTGATGAAGTTGATTTAATAGTAGCCGGAGATAAAAGCTGGCAGCAGCTAGACCTGGAAGAACGCCCAGAGTTAAGATTTTTAGGCCATGTAAGTGATCAAGAATTATGCGTTCTTTATGCCGAAGCAGAAATGCTGGCCTATCCTTCATTGTATGAAGGCTTTGGCTTGCCGATTTTGGAGGCTTTTCATCACGGCACACCGGTTGTTACTGCCAATATTTCAGCCATGATCGAGGTAGCCGGCAACGCTGCTGAATTAGTTGACCCTTTTTCCGTGGCAGATATTAGGCGCGCTATCAAAAAAATTTTGAATGAAGACACAGCAGCCCAACAACAGCGGCTGCAAAGAATGATTATCAGAAAACAGATGTTTAGCTGGCAAAAAGTAGCCAAACAAACAATAAAAGTTTATCAACAAGCCCTGGCTGATTTTGCTGATCAATAAATCGTCAACAAACGATTAATAAACCGTCAA
>CAZPQG010000002.1:9303-30520 GCA_964588685.1 uncultured Pseudomonadales bacterium
CTGATTTTGCTGATCAATAAATCGTCAACAAACGATTAATAAACCGTCAATAAACCGTCAACAAACATATTTATTTAAAGTGTTCTTAAATTCATGTTCCATCTAGCACTCGACGCCAACGAAGCCAATGTCTCCACTCGAGTAGGCAGCAATGTTTATGCTTTTCATATTATTCAAGAATTAGCTAAGTTGGTTAAAAAAGATGCTGCAGTCAAAGCCACCCTCTTGTTAGCTAACCAACCGCTGCCTGATTTACCGCCGGAAACCGAGTCCTGGCGCTACCGCGTGGTGCAGCCGGCTAAATTTTGGACGCAGTTAGCTTTGCCGCTGTATCTCTATCAACACCGAACAAAATATGATCTATTTTTCACACCCGGCCACTATGCCCCTCGTTTTTGTTCGATACCTTATATCTCCAGCGTTATGGACTTGGCTTTTTTACGTTTTCCGGATCATTTTAAAACTAATGATTTAATCCAGTTGAAAAAATGGACACGCTATAGTGTGCAACAAGCACAGAAAGTGGTGACCATCAGCCATTTTTCTCGCCAAGAAATAGTCAATTTTTACCAAAAAAATAAATCTGACATTCTAGTGGCTCAGCCGGATGCAGCTTTAAGCTCTGCTAAAAACTCTGCCGACAAAAATCATGACCAGCTGTTAACACAATTTTTACAACAGCACCACATCTACCAGCCATACTTTTTATTTATCGGCACGCTCCAGCCCAGAAAAAATTTAGTTAGTTTGATTAAGGCTTATGAGCAATTTTGCCGCCGGCATCAAGAGACTAAGCGTGACCGGCCGCTGCCACAATTAGTCTTGGCCGGAAAAATCGGTTGGCTGGCAGCACCCATTCTGGCAGCCAGGCAGCAAAGTCCGGTCAAAGACCAAATTATCTTACCCGGTTTTGTAGACGATAAAATCAAGCCGGCTTTATACCGACAAGCCTTGGCTTTAGTTTTAGTAGGCTTGTATGAAGGTTTTGGCATTCCGGCCTTAGAAGCCATGCATTGTCAGACCCTGCCCATTGTCTCCAATACCAGCAGCCTGCCCGAAGTAGTGGGGCAGGCCGGTTTATTAGTTAACCCTTATCAAATCGATGCTATTAGTCAGGCCTTAACACAAGCTTGGTTAATGGCAGAGCCTGAACTTAATAAATATCAACAAGAAATGGCTAAGCAGATCAAAAAATTTTCCTGGCAGCAGAGTGCTGCCAAAATTTATCAATTGTTAACTACCACAGCTAAGGAGCAAATTTAATTAAACTGAAAAAGGAACCACTTTAAACCTAAACAGCTTTAAAGTGCTATTTTTAAAAAGTCGCAGTATAAATTTATTTTATGCCGGATATCAGCCCATTATTATCAGCAATATTATTATCAGCAATGCAGGCAACTTATGAGCAATACAGCCAACTTTGACGCCGGCCTTACCACTATTCTCGGCATTGATCCCGGCTATGACCGCTTAGGCTGGGCTGTAGCTGCCCACGATCAAGCACAGTGGCAAAATATTAATCTGGGCTGTATTACTACTGACCGTTCTAAAAGTATGACCGAGCGCTATCAGCAGCTGGAATCGGGTTTACAAAAAATTATTGACCAATATCAGCCCACCCAAGCAGCAGTGGAAACACTCTTCTTTGCCAACAATACTACTACCGCCCTGAAAGTAGCGGAGGCTAGAGGCATTATCTTAGCCGTGCTGATGAGAAACAAAATTACTATCAGCCAGTACAATCCAATGCATATCAAAGAAACTGTAACGGGCAACGGCCGAGCTGATAAAAAAGCCATGAAAAAAATGATCAATCTGGAATTTGACTTACCGCCATCTGAAAAAAAAGTGTTGGATGACGCCATCGACGCCTTAGGCGCGGTCTTGACACATTTCATTTTATCTAAAAATAAAAAATTTTACGCTTAAAATCATGCACTTAACAGCGCTTTGACAAAACCATTCACATCTATTGAAGATCGTCGTTTGATATTTGTTCAGCAGTCCAAATTAAATTTTTAAGTTAAATATCATATACTATATAAAGTAGCTAATTAATTAATCACTTTAACTCATTAGTTATTTTAAATTGATTAATTAATAACTATCTTTACTAATTTATTTCTGAAGCAAATTTATTAATCACATTTCTCAGCTCATGATTGCATACTTAAGCGGCAAGCCTACTGTTTACAAGGACTTTATTATCGTTCGCACCGGCGGCGTCGGCTATCAGGTCGAAGTAGGCCCCCGCACCTTATCTCAGCTGCCGTCAGAGCAAGTAGAACTTTTCATTCATACGCACGTCCGCGAAGACCGGTTTGAACTTTATGGCTTTTTAAAACAAGAACAGCTGAGTTTATTTAAAATGATGATTGATATCTCCGGCGTCGGCCCTAAAACAGCCCTTGATATAGTTGACCGCAACCCTGAGCAAATAGTTGATGCCGTTCAGAACGCCCGCATTAATTTTTTTAAGGCCATTCCCAGAATTGGCAAAAAAACTGCCCAAAAAATTATCTTGGAATTAAAATCTAAGTTAGGCAGCTTAAAAGAACTCAGCTTGGGTCCAAAATCAGAAAAAGAACAGGATATTTTTGAAGCCCTAACTTCTCTGGGTTATGAAGAAGCGACTATTGAAACTGCTTTGGCAGATGTAAATTTAGAAAATATTTCAGTTGAAGAAGCAGTGAAATTGCTGTTGCAAAAAATGTAGCCTAACCCGCCTTTATTGCTGCGGCTGTTAATGCGGCTGCTGTTGTTTTATAAAATTTTATGAATTTTTATTAAATTTGTTTAACTAACTTAGAAGTAACTTTTTAGCATCATTATGCCGGACACAGTCAACCATCAATTTGAAGAAGAAGCACTGATCAATTCTTTGAGAGCTGCCAGCTGGGATGAATTTTTTGGCCAAGAATTGATTAAAAAATCTTTGCGTATTGCCATTAAGGCCACCAAGCAGCGCCATGAACCGCTGGATCACATTTTGCTTTACGGCCCGCCCGGTTTAGGCAAAACTACACTAGCACATTTGGTAGCCAAAAAATTAGACGTTGATATTAAAATTACCTCCGGTACGGCTCTAGCCAAAACCGGCGATTTAGCCGCCATTTTAACTAATCTCAATGATGGTGATGTTTTGTTTATTGATGAAATTCACCGCCTGCCCAAGGCTGTAGAAGAAACTTTATATCCCGTGATGGAAGATTATGCTCTTGATATTGTCATTGGTAAAGGCCCCTCAGCTCGGACTGTTAGGTTGGACCTGCCCAAATTTAGTTTAGTCGGCGCCACTACGCGCTATGGTTTACTGGCCGGCCCTTTTCGCGACCGGTTTGGCATTACTCACCGCCTCAATTTTTATCAACCAAAAGAATTAACTCACATTTTAAACAAAGCAGCAGATAAATTAGATATCAAAATAAAACCAAAAGCTGCTTTAACTATTGCTGTAAGAGCTCGCGGTACACCGCGTATCGCGCTCAAACTGCTCAAAAGAGTCAGAGACTTTGCTCAAGTTAAAGACAAAGTCATTAATGAAACCACAGTCGACTCAGCTCTTAACATGTTATCAATTGACAAATTGGGCTTAGATCAAAATGAACGTACTTTTTTGCGTAAAATTATTACCAAACATAACGGCGGCCCGATTGGTTTGAAGACTATTGCTGCCACCATTCATGAAGACCCGGGTACTATTGAAGAAGTCTTGGAACCATATTTATTGGAATTAGGATTTGTGCAGCGCACCTCTCAAGGTAGAATCATCACAAAAAAGGCTTATCAACATTTAGGCATCGCATACAATAAGGACAAAACTCAACAAACAAAATAATAAATTATTTGATTTTGTTACTAACTATTTTTTTAATAATTATAAATTTTTCTACCAATAATTATGCCAACAGATTCTAAAGCTGCTCACACAGATGCAGCTGCTCACCAAGCTCAGCAAGAAAATGGTAATTTGCATTCAAAGAGCAAATCTTATCCACATGACCAACTGTCCGCTTACAACCAGGCTGCAGCCAATCACAAACAAGCCCCAACCAATCACAAACAAACCCCAGCCAATCACAAGCAAACCCTAACCAACCGGAGCCTGCCGGTTAAAATTAAAAACAGGCTGGCAGCCATTTATTTAGAATTTATCAGTGGTTTTTTATGGTGGTTTGTGGCCTGGCTGCCTTTTCACAGCTGCCGCAGGTTTTTTTATCGTTTATTTGGCGTAAAAATTGGCCGCGGCTCCACCATTCATATGATGGGCCGTATCTACGACCCCCGCCATATCATCATTGGTCAAGATACTTTGATCGGTGAACGAGTTACGTTGGACGGCCGTCGTCAGCTGCCCAACTCAAACGGCAGACTGGTCATTGGTAATCATGTTGATATTGCTTCAGAAGTAATGATTTGGACTAGCCAGCATGACATTCACGATCCTCAGCTCAAAGCGATTGAAGATGAAGTAGTGATTAAAGACTATGTTTTCATCGGCCCCAGAGCGATCATCTTGCCGGGCGTGACCATTAATAGGGGAGCCGTAGTAGCGGCGGGAGCAGTGGTGACCAAAGATGTGCCGGCCAAAACCGTTGTCGGTGGAGTGCCGGCTAAACCAATTGAAGAACGGCAAGTTGACCGGCTGCAGTATCGGCTGGGTCGGCCTCGCTTGTTTCAATAGCAGCAGCCGTGAGTAATAACTAGCTGAATAATAAGAAGCTGAATAATAACTAACGCCATTCTGGATTAATTTGCTGCTCAATCAACTTAATATTTAAATACAATTTAATACAATTCAACTCAATACAATTTAGTTCAACATAGCTCAATAAATACATATTTTAGCCAATTTTTTATGCTTTTACCTGAATCGACTTTAACTTTAAGCGTTATTATTGTTTCCTACAATACGGCTGAGTTAACTTTAAAAGCTGTTCAGTCTGTTATTAAAAATATCCAAGCCTCACCCGGGCTGCAGCAAAACAGCGAAATCATTGTGGTTGATAACGATTCCAGCGATAACACAGTCTCTTTATTAACCAAGCTGCAAACTGAACACGAATTTTTATCAATTATTGCTAATGATGAAAATCTTGGTTTTGCTCGAGCCAATAATTTAGCCATTAACCAAAGCCGAGGCGATTATATTTTACTGCTCAACTCCGACGCACAGGCAGCTCCGGGTTCCTTGCTGCACCTAGTTCACAGTTTTGAAAAAAATCCTATCAACAATAGTACTGCTGCTTTAACTTCGCATCAGGGCAAACTTGACCATCTTGGAATTTTAGCTGCTGGGTTGCTAAATCCCGACGGTTCCATTCAGCCCCAGGGCGGACGGCTGCCGACACTACTCACTTTAGCCGTCACTTTATTTTGTTTAGACGACATTCCTTTAATCGGTCGTTTATTACCGGCGGTGCAGGAAACAGGGCGCTCGGCTCGGTTTAAACTTAGCAGCACAGACCAGCTGCAGCAAAAAGGCTGGGTGGCTGGCACTGCCATGTGTATTCGCCGCCAAGTATTTGAAGAAATCGGCTTATTGGATGAAAATTTTTTTATGTATGGCGAAGATATGGAATTTTGTTTGAGAGCTAAAAATCATCACTGGGATATTGCCATTGATCCTCAAGCCCAAGTAATTCATGTTGGCAGCGCCAGCCCTCATTCAACTGCTATTGCTGCTAAGAAGCCTGATGCTGACGCTAAAATCTCTTCTCAGCAGCAAGATGAAGTCAGCGAGGCAGCTATTTTAGGAGAAATTAAAGGCTTTTTATATATTTGGGCCAAACATAAACCCGACTGGCAAACCTATTTTGTTAAAATGTTACTTTATTTTGCCATAAAATTTAGAATTATAGTCTTTGCCAGTATTGTTAAAGATAAAAAAAGAAAGCGCATTTATCAAAAAGCAAAAAAAATAATTAAGTAATTTTTACTTAACTTTGTCAGTAATTTGAGATACTGATAATGATCACTATTAACCTGGTAAACTAAATTAACCGGACAGCTGGCTTAACTAATTAGCTGGAAATAATTATTTACGTCAAGTAAAATACTGTAAAACAGGTTAGAAAATCATAACCAAGTCAAGAAAAATATATTAAAAAACTAAATTTAAGACTAAGCTTAAGCTTATGCCTGATCAACTAAAATCCTTTCTATCCTGGCTTGATGACAATATCTTGTTGATTTTAAGCTGTTTTTTAATTGTTTTCATCCCGCTGTATCCTAAAATACCACTTATGGATTTACTGCCGGGCTACATCGTGCGGGTGAGGTTGGAGGATTTATTTATTTTACTGGCAGCCCTTGTTTGGTTGGTTCAAGTCTTACGCGGTAAAGTTAAATGGAAATCAATTATCTCTTATTTTATTATTGTTTATTTATGCCTTGGGCTGCTGTCTATTTTCACTGCTATTTTTATTACTCCCAGTATTCCTTTGCAGTCTCTGCATATAGCTAAATCCGCTTTGCATTGGCTGCGCTATGCGGAATACTTTATGCTCTTTTTTATTACTTTTGCGGCTGTGAAATCTAAACGAGATGTCCGTATTTTGATGCACGTATTTGTTTTAACCACCTTAGCTGTTATAGTTTACGGCTATGGTCAAAAATTTCATTATTGGCCTGTTTTCTCCACCATGAATCGAGAATTTAGCAAAGGTGTCCGCTTATATTTAACACAAAACGCTCGGGTTCAATCTACTTTTGCCGGTCATTATGATTTGGCAGCTTATTTAGTGATTACTCTTAATTTAATCTTAGCTTTAGCTTTTAAACAAACCAATAAACTTAAAAAAGTCTATTTTCATGTGGCTCATATTTTAGGATTATGGCTGCTGATTACCACTGCTTCACGCACCTCTTTTGCCGCTTACTTAGCAGGGGCAGTGGCACTAATAACAATAATTGCTTCTGAAAAAGATAAATTTTTAGCTAAAATAGGCTGGGGCAGCAGCCGCTTGCTGATAATCGTGCTCTTAATGAGCGTCATGACTTTAAAATTTGGAGCTGATATGCAGGACAGATTTTTGCATGTTATTCGAGGCTATCCGCAGATAGAAAAACCATACACTGCAGTTTTTGATTGGCAGGAAGAAATGACTGAGCAGATTGCCGTTGCTCTAAACCTGTCAGATCCTGAAAAGAGATCTGCTAAAGATTGGATTGCAGTAGATGAAGACGATCAAACCAAATCTGAAGACGATGTAGTGACTGCGACTGATGAAAGGCCAACTCCGGACCGGCCGGATAAATCCAGACCCGACGATGTGTATGAAGATATTCCGATTGAAAGAGAAGTGGCTACCAAATCAGCTGAAGGAAAAACTGAGCATATCACCATAGAAACTAAACGAACCTGGTCTGAGAATGCCATGAAATATGGTTTATCAATGGCCATTCGCCTGGACACACTTTGGCCCAATGCTCTTGAAGGCTTTAAACATAACCCGCTGCTGGGCAAAAGCTACGCCACCTTGAATAAAGAATCTTTTTTTCACTTTTTAGAAGCTGACAGCACAGACAATAACTTTTTGCGCACTTTAGGCGAAACAGGCCTGTTAGGTTTTATTGCTTTTTACAGCATTATTGCCATAGCAATTTATTTTGCCTACAAATTCCATCAAGTAGATCGTACTTACACTTCAGCTCTTAGTATTGGCTTTATAGGCGCTTCAGTTGGGTTGTTGGTCAATGCACTTTATATAGATGTGTTTGCAGCTTCTAAAGTAGCTTTTACTTACTGGGCTTTAACCGGCACTTTGGTCGGTCTGTACCACTTAAAACAAAATAAGAAAAAACTTAAAAAAACAACTTTAATGCAGCGCTATTTAGCAATTAAAAGTAAGTTGAAGCAAAAATTATGCAGTTAAAATGGTCAGATATCCGAAAACTTTGCTGCAATCACTATTTTCAACTGGCAGCAATTTTAATTTTATCTTTTACTGTTAGATTGTATCGCATTAATTACCCCTTACTTGACTGGCATTCTTTCCGCCAAGCAGACACGGCCTCTGTGACTTACCGCTACACCCAAGAAGGCATTGACTTGCTGCGGCCCAGATATCACGATTTATCTCATATTCAGTCCGGACAGCCAAATCCGGAGGGCTGGCGCATGACTGAGTTTCCTTTTGTTAACGGCTTCATTGCTGTCTGCTTAATGGCCCTGCCGATGCTGGATTTAGTTATCTTTAGCCGATTTATTTCCATTCTGGCTTCGATCGGCACTTTATTGTTTTTTTACTGGTTGGTGCAACAGCTCATTGATAAAAATACAGCCTTAATCAGCATTCTATTTCTGGGCTTTTTACCGTTTTCAATTTTTTATTCCAGAGTTATTTTACCCGAACCGTTTATGCTATTTTTTGGCGTTGGCTCATTAACGCTGTTTACCGCTTTTCTTAAGCAGGGCAAAAAAATTTACTGGTGGTTGTCGTGGTTGTTTTTAGCTCTTAGTTTATTATTAAAACCATTTATTGCTTTTTGGGCGCCGGTTTATCTGGTGATTTTAATTTTATTTGATACAAAATTTTATAAAAACATCTATCTTTATTTATACCCCGTTCTTTCTTTAGCTCCCTTGCTCTTATGGCGGCGCTGGATTTCCAATTTCCCTGCAGGTATCCCTGCTTCTGACTGGTTGTTTAATGTTAATAATATTCGTTGGCGGCCGGCTTGGTTTCGCTGGTTGTTCTGGGAAAGATTGGGCAAACTAATGACCGGAATTGTTGGACTACTACTGTTAGCGGTTAATGTGCTGCGGCGCAACCGAGTATTATTAATTATTGCAGCATGGTGGCTGGGTATTATTGCCTATTTTTCCGTCATTGCGACCGGTAATATCCAACATGATTATTACCAGGTATTAATTTTACCTTGTTTGGCTTTAACTTTAGCCAGAGGTAGTCTCATCCTTTATCAAAAAATCAATCAATTTTTAAAAAATAAAATAGCAGCTCCTAAATTAATAAGCAGCAGCTTAATTACGATTTTAATAATGATTAGTTTTTGTCTCAGCTGGCTGCGGGTCAAAGGTTTTTTTAATGTTAATTATTGGGAATATCATCAAGCAGGCCAAGAAGCAAACTTACTTTTGCCCGAAACAGCTCAGATTATTGCCCCGGCCCACGGTGACACCATGTTTTTATTTCAAACCCGAAGAAACGGCTGGCCCATTGGCGGCGAGATTAATAACAAAATAGAGCAGGGGGCCACACATTACATCACTATTAATTTTGATGAGGAAGCGCAAGAACTGGAAGAGAAATATACCACTGTTAAAAAAACCGGCGATTATATGATCATAGATTTAACTAATCCCAGAAACGATAATGACTAGAATAATCATGGACTAGAATTTATTAATATGTCTTTCCGGCACACCCTTTTATGAAAATTTTGATGTTGACTCCTTATCTACCATATCCTTTATTATCCGGCGGCCAAATCCGGACTTATAATTTATTAAAACAGCTGGCAGATAAACATGACATTACTCTTTTTGCTTTAATTAAAAATCATCACGAAAAAAAATATGTTCAAGAGATTGAACCTTTTTGCCAAACAGTTAAGGTTTTTAAAAGATCATCCAAACCTTTTACTGTCAACAATATTTTAAAAACGGCTGTCTCTTCGTATCCCTTTTTAGTGATCCGCAACTATGTACCATCAGCTGTGGAGGCCATTAAGCAGGAATTGCAACACAATGATTATGATTTGATTCACGCCGAGACTTTTTATATGATGCCGCATATTCCTCAAACTAATATTCCGATTTTATTGGTGGAACAAACAATTGAATATTTAGGTTATGAGTCATATGCCAAAAAAATAATCCCGCCCTTAAAATGGCTGCTCAGTATTGATATTAAAAAAATTAAAAAATGGGAACATTATTATTGGCGCCAGGCAACAAAGTTAATTTCCATGAGCCAAGATGACCAATCTTACATTCAACAATTTTTAGACAAGCCGTCCAAAGTAGAAGTAGTGTCCAATGGCGTTGACAATGACTGGTTTAACCAAAAACCCAGAAAACTACCAGCTCAACCGACAGTGATTTATGTTGGCACTTTTAAGTGGCTGCCTAATATCGAAGCAGTTCATTATTTAATTAAAAATGTTTGGCCAAAAATAATACAGGCAGAGCCGACAGCACAGCTTAAAATTATAGGTAATGAGCCAACTAAAAAAATTATAGATTATGAAAATCTTTGCCAAAATGTAGAGGTAGTGGGTAGAATTCCTGATATTCGTGATGCTTTTAAACAAGCACACGTGTTATTGGCTCCGGTCTTTAGCGGCAAAGGCACCCGTTACAAAATCCTTGAAGCTTTAGCCGCAGGCACACCGGTAGTAGCCACTCCTACTGCTGTTGAAGGACTTGACATAAAACATGAAAAGCATGTCTTGGTCAGCGATTCTGCTCAAGAATTAGCTGCCTATACTAATCAGCTTTTTACCGATCAACAATTATGGAATAAATTATCTACCAACGGACAAAAGTTGGTGCAAGAGCGCTATGACTGGCGCTCTATATCAGCCAAACTTGATAAAATTTATCAATCATTGTAAGTTATTACTCTAAACTAGATTATAGTAAAGATATTAAGCTAGTTAAATTTTTGCCCAATTATCTAGTCCTATTATTAACACAGCTCGTCTATGCCAAGAGAAAAATTAACTTTGATCATTCTCAACTATAATAGCAGATTTTGGTTAAAAAAATGCCTGCAGAGTTTGAAAACATTTTATTTGGATAAAACGGACACTGCAGTTAAATCTGTGGTAGTGGATAATAATAGTTCAGATAATTCAGTTGCTATGGTGAAAAAAGACTTCCCCTGGGTAGAACTGGTGGAATTGGAAAAAAATGTCGGTTTTTCTGCCGGCAACAACGTGGTCTTGAAAAAAGTTAATACACCCTATGTCATGCTCCTCAATAGCGATATAGAGTTTACTTTTAACACCAATCTTGATTTATTATTGGCTTACATGGAGCAGCACCCTCAGCTAGCTGTTGCCACACCAAAAATAAAGTTGTCGGACGGCACTTTAGACTGGGCCTGCCACCGCGGCGAGCCAACTCCGTTAGCTTCTTTATTTTATTTTATTGGCCTGGAAAAACTATTTTCGCACTCTAAATTATTTGGTCAATATCATCAAACATATAAAAACCTGAATACTGCTCATTTTATTGATTCCTGCAGCGGTGCTGCCATGATGGTTAAAGTTAAATTTATGGATAAAGTCGGCTTGTTGGACGAGCAATTTTTTATGTACGGCGAAGATTTAGACTGGTGTAAACGATTTCGAGACAACGATTATAAAATCGGCTATCAACCCAAAGTAGAAATCACTCATCATAAATATAAATCAGGTATTGAAACTGAGTCGCCTTTAACTGCTTTGCAGTCAAAACGCTATTTTTATAACACCATGCTGCAATATTATGACAAGCACTATCAACAGCGCTATCCCGGTATTGTGCGCTTGCTGCTGCGGTTATTTTTATTCATCAAAAAAGGAGGCATGTAAGAGTGTCAGTTTCTCAGAGAAAAAAAATTACTGTCGGCTTTGACGCTCGCCTAAGTGGCAAAAAACACGCCGGCATTGGCCGCTACATTGAAAACCTGTTGCTGCAATTAATTAAACAGCTGCCTGCCTTTGTTGAGTTAATAATTTTCTTTCATGATCGTCAGCAAGAACAAGCCATTCGGTCTGCTGTGGACAAAAAAAATATCGAACACAGTAATAAATACACTGCAGTCTTTGTCCCGATCCGTCATTATTCTGTAGCTGAACAAGTACGCTGGCCTAAAATTTTACAGCAGCACCAACTGGATTTATTACACGTGCCTCATTTTAATATTCCTTTATTTTATAGCGGCAAAATTATTGCTACCATTCATGATTTACTGTGGCACGAACGCATCGGCCCCGGAGCCACCACCTTGCCAATTTGGAAATACTACCTTAAATATGCTGCCTATCGCTTAGTGACTCATCGTGTTTTAACTAAAGCGGGCAAAATTTTAGTGCCCACTCAAGCTGTGAAAAAAACATTAGGCGAATATCGGCCCGCAATTAAACAAAAAATAATCGTGACTTACGAAGGTATTAGTCGACCCTTTTTAAAAATTTTACAGCAGTTGAAAGCTGACTCTAATTTAGCCATTAAAAAACCCCGCACTCCATCATTAATTTATGTGGGCTCGCTTTATCCCCATAAAAACATTAATTTAGTCTTAAACGCTTTAACAGCTCTACCTGAATTTAAGCTAACTATTGTCTGCGCCCGCAATGTTTTTATGAAACGAGTAGCAGACCAGGTAGAGAAACTTAACTTGTCGCAGCAAGTTGAATTTACCGGCTATCTAGAAGATCAAAAATTAATAAAGCGTTTACAAACCTCATTTGCTTTAGTACAACCCTCAAAATCTGAAGGCTTTGGCTTAACGGCTATTGAAGCTATGGCAGTGGGTACACCAGTGCTGGCCTCAGATTTACCGGTTTTCAGAGAAGTTTATCACGATGCCCCTTTATATTTTGACCCTGATGATTCCGGGCAGCTGCTAGCTCAAATTCAGCATTTAAAAAATGAAGCAGTTCAAAAAAAATGTATCAATAGAGGACTGCAAGTGGCAGATCAATATCGGTGGTCTAAGACAGCTAAAATTACTTTACAAGAATATTTAAACTTAGTAGCCACAGACTGACTAAATTAACTAAACATGGCACATTATTAGCATGTCTTCTTTTACTCCTATTAATGACAAACAGTTGAAAACAGCCATTGTTTATGACTGGCTCAACACACCTTACGGCGGAGCGGAGCAAGTTTTACTGGCTTTGAAAAAATTATTTCCCGATGCTCCAATTTATACTTCAATCTATAATCCGCAGCGCTGCGGCTGGGCCTCTAAGTTCGAAGTAAAAACCACTTTTATTAACAGCGTGCCGTTTTTTAATAAACACCACCGGCTGGCCATGCCCTTCATGCCTCTTGCTTTTGAGTCATTAAATTTAGATCAATATCAGTTGATTATTTCTGTCACCAGCGCTTTGGCCAAAGGAGTTGTCACCAAAGCTGATCAACTTCACGTCTGTTATCTGTTATCTCCGCCCAGATTTTTATATGACTTTAAGCAACAGCATTTACAAACCGCAGCTGTTTTAAAACTGCCCATTATTAAACAGCTTAAAAAATTAATTTTAAATTATGTTCGCTGGTGGGATCAGGCTGCTATTTATCGACCTGACGTCATTATTCCCTTATCTAAATTAGTGCAGCAGCGAGCAGCAGACATTTATCAAATCTCAACTGCCGCCCCCATTTATCCACCCCTAGATGCTGTCCCTTTAACAACTAGCAATATTGAGGCAAAAACATTAAATTTACCATCGCAGTTTTTATTGGTAGTCAGTCGACTAGTGCCGTATAAAAGAGTTGATTTAGCCATTAAAGCTTGTGTTAAACTTAATAGAAATTTAGTAATTGTAGGAGCAGGTCCTAGTAAAAATAAGTTGCAAAAACTGGCCGACCGCTTACAGGATCAAGATAAACCATTAATTACTTTTTTGCCTCCGCAGCCTCAACCGATTGTCAATAGTTTAATGAGCAGGGCAGAAGCGTTACTCTCACCCGGAGTAGATGATTTTGGGCTCGCTCCTTTACAAGCTAATTTTTTAGGTACACCGAGTGTCGTTAACAGCAGCAGCGGCGCAGCAGAAGTGTTTAATGCACAAAAACAAGGCGCCATTATGCCGGAAACCAGCTGTTCAGCCTTAATCAAGGCTGTACAGCAATTAAGCCAACATCAATTTAATTCTGATAAAATGAAGACCTTAGTGCAAAAATACAGCACGGATAAATTTTTGCAAGAGTTGAAAAAAATAATAAGTACACTATCATAACCTTATAATATTTATAGCTGGTAACTTAAAACAGCTCGACTTTTTATTTTGTTTATCTTGAGTCATTACTTTGCTTATTATGATATTGTTTATTAAGCTAAACACACAATTGTTAATAAATTATTTTTAAACTATGCAGCAACACGAACACGCTTATGCAGTTATTTTGGCCGGAGGCGGAGGTACTAGATTGTGGCCCAAATCTCGCAATCAAACTCCTAAGCAATTTTTAAAATTGGCCGGTAATAAAACTATGGTCCAAATTTGTGCCGACCGCACTAGAAAAATTATTCCCTGGGAAAGAATGATTGTCGTCACCTCTGAACTGTACGCCGATGATATTAAGAAGCAGCTGCCTAAAATTCCTGATCAAAACGTCATTTGTGAACCGGCCAGAAAGGAAACTGCTTTAGCCATGCTGGTGGGCGCTTTGTATGCTAAAACTCTAGATCCGGAAGCAGTGATTATGAATGCTGCCTCCGATCACATCGTCACTGATGAAGAAGAATTTGTCAGAGTAATGAACCAAGCATTAGAAGTTGCTCAAAATAATGATTATTTGGTAGCTGTCGGCATTAATCCAACTGACCCCAATACCGGTTTTGGCTACATTAAAGCCGGTCAAGCCATCGAAAAACTTGACGATAATTTATCTTTATATGAAGTGCTTAGTTTTAGAGAAAAACCGGATCTTGCAACTGCCATTAAATACTTAAAAGCAGATGATTACTATTGGAACGCCAATATGTATGTTTGGTCAGTGTCTTCAATTTTAAAAGCCTTTCAACAGCATGCAGCCAAACTTTATGAGCAAACTAAAAAGCTGCAACAACAATCTCATGAAAAATTTCATCAACTCCTGCCTGAAATTTACCAAAATTCAAAAAAAATCTCAATTGATTACGCTATTAGTGAAAAAGCTGATAATTTAGTCTTGATTCCGGGAGATTTTGGTTGGAGTGACGTCGGGTTGTGGAAAGTAGTCTATGAGTTAGGTGAAAAAAACTCTCAAGAAAATGTAGTGATTAACGATGATGACAACACTCACACTATAGCCATTAATTCCAAAAAGAATTTAATTCACACCAATAATCGTCTCGTAGCGCTGCTGGATGTCAATGACATGATTGTTGTTGATACTGACCAAATTTTATTAATTGCTCCCAAAAGTAAGAGCAATGAGGTTAAAAAGGTGGTAAAAAAATTAAAAAAGGATAAAAAAGACCAATACCTATGACCTACGCTCAAAAAAAAAGAATTCTGGATTTAATTGTTGCGGGGGGATTAATTATCTTATTTATTCCCTTTTGGATCATTGTGCCCATTTTAATTTATCTGGATTCAGGTTTACCTATCATTTTTAAACATAAACGCTTGGGCAAAGACGGACGGGAGTTTATGATTTTAAAATTTAGATCCATGATTCCCAATGCCCAACGAATTTTACGCAAAAAATACCCTCATCTGTTTAAAAAATTTAAAGAAGGCGACTGGAAAATAGAAGCTAAAGACGATCCCAGAATTACCGGCCTAGGCAGACTATTGCGGGCTTTTACCATTGACGAATTTCCCCAGCTTTTTAATGTAATGAAAGGCGAAATGAGCATGGTTGGCCCTAGAGCCTATGTTAAACAAGAATTAAAAGAACAAACTGACAAGTATCCTCAAACTAAAAAATATTTACCCAACATTCTAGCTGTTAAACCCGGCATTACCGGAGTTTGGCAAACTAACGGCCGCAATGAAATTCCTTTTGTGCAAAGAGCTAAAATAGATGCTAAATATGCTGACAACAAATCCATTTGGCAGGATATTAGAATTTTGCTCAAAACTCCACCGGCCATGTTTTCAAAATGGTGATGTTTTTAACATAGTAATATATAATGAAAATGTAAGTACCTAGCTATCAAGTTTATAACATCACTTTAAATGCCCCATAAAAATCCTGACCCGCACCAACCAAATAATAACTCGCAGCAAAACGAATCAGTTAACACTAATTTAAAACCAGAGAGTGAAAATTCATTAGTTCAAAAATTGTTTAACAAGCTTCCGGCAGCAAAAACTGCCAACAAAAAATTCAAATTTTGGCCTCACCAAAAAAAGCATCAAATTTTGTTAACAGCCGCTGTTTTCTTAGTCATCCTGCTGACAGCTGTGTTAGTGATTGGCTGGCACACTTACCGCACCGGCCTAGAACTGAAGCATCAAGCTATGACTTTACAAACGAATCTCAACTTAACTTACAACGAATTCAAGAGTCAAAACTTGCCTGCAGCTGAAGGAAACTTATCACAAGCTCAAGAACAATTAGCAGTCATTCAGAACACTTATCAAAAACTATCACTTTATCAGCATGTGCCTTGGATTAAACATTATTATCAAGATGGTTTAATTGGTTTGGAAGCAGCGGACGAAGCCTTGCAGGCTGGAGCGGTGGCTCTAAAAGCAGTTACCCCCTATGCTGACATTTTGGGGTTTGAGGGCGAAGAAAGTTTTGAGGGCGGCACAACTGAAGATAGAATTGGTGTTATTTTACAAACAATGGATGTTGTCATGGCTGACCTCGATGAAATTGAACAGCATTTGCAAGCAGCTGCCGGCAAATTAGCTCAAATTGATGCCAACCGCTATCCGGAAGAATTTCGCGGTACTCAAATTAAACCTCAAATTATTAAGCTGCAGACAACTGTGGCTGAAGGATTAGACTTGTTAACTAACTTCAGACCGGTTATTGAGCAGCTGCCTGCCATTGCGGGCAGTGAAGAACCCAAGCAATACCTAGTTTTATTTCAAAATAATAATGAATTAAGACCAACCGGCGGTTTTTTAACTGCTTATTCAATTATTAATTTAGAAAACGGCAAGGTTATACCGGAAAAATCAGACGACATTTATGTTCTTGATCAAAAATTTAATCAGCGCATTGCTATTCCTGACAGTTTAAGTCAATATTTAACTACAGAACGCTATTGGAATTTGCGCGACATGAATATTTCTCCGGATTTCAAAATATCGATGGACACCTTTTATGAACATTATACTGAGGTGCCGGGTGAACCTGATGATATTGACGGCATTATTGCTGTGGATACTCAAGTGTTAACTCGTTTATTGGAAATTTTAGGCCCGGTAGAAGTACCGGGTTACGGAACTTTCAGCGCTGAAATAGATGAGCGCTGTGACTGTCCGCAAGTAGTTTATGCCTTGAGCGAAATTATCACTAAACCGACTCCTTATATCCGAGAAGACCGCAAAGGAATTTTGGGGCCGATGATGCAGGCAATTTTACACAAAACTTATGAGGCGCCTAAACTTTATTGGGCTGATTTGTTCGCTATGAGCTGGAACATGATTCAAGGCAAGCACATACAGCTTTACTTTCTTGATGAAGAGGCTCAATTAGCAGCGGAAAATACCGGTGCCGCCGGCAGACTTACACCGGTTGAAGGAGATTTCCTGGCTATTGTTGATGCCAATTTAGGAGGTGCAAAATCTAATCTTTTTACAGAATACAAGGTTATGCAATACGTAACAGGTCCTAGTAATGGAAAGCTTAATAAAACTGTTGAAATTACCTATCGCAACACTCGCGAGGCAAGCAATTGTGATTTAGAAGCCGGAGAATTATGCTTAAATGCTACCGCACCTACCTGGCATCGTTTGTACCTCCCGGCCGGAGCAGAATTAAAAGAAGCTCAAGGATTTGCTCAAGAAGTGAACTTATATGAAAAGCTTGGTTTTCAAGTCATTGACGGCTTTTTTAAACTTGATCCCTTGGGAGCTGCTAAAATTATTGTTGATTACACTGTGCCTTATGAGCTGCCGAATTACCAGCTCACTTTGTGGAAACAGGGAGGTGTTAAATCTTATGACACTATTATTGATGTAAACGGCAACCAAACTCAGCTGCTTATTGAGCAAGACACATTATTTCAAGAAAACTTTTAAGCATAGCTTCAATAAGCGTAATAGCAATATAGAATTTCAATAACAACAATAGCAATGCGCCTTAATATGAGTGAGTTTAGTTTTAAATTATGAGCAAGCGCAGTTTTAATCTCCAAGGAATTGTTATCAAGCGTCGCCATTTAGGCGAAACTGATCGATTATTAACCTTAGTCAGCCAAGAAAAAGGAAAGATTGTTTGCGTGGCTAAAGGAGTCCGCAAACTAAATTCCAGTAAACGAGCCTATTTGGAGCCGGGCAACATTATTAAAGCTTTTTTTGTTGTCACTAAAGGCCTGCCTTTATTAATTCAAGCTAAACTGATTAGTAATGCTGCTCCTGCTAAACAAAATTTAACTCAAATTCGCCAGTTAATGCAAATTTTAGAAATTTATGACAAGCTGCTGGTAGAGCAGAAAATTGAGCCCCCAACATACCAGTTAATTTTAGAAATCAGACAAGCTTTGATGACCCGAAAAACAGCCAGTATCAGACACAGCTTAAATCAACTAATTTTAAAATTAGGCTATCCACCCCCGGATTTAAACAAATATGATTCTGTCTCTGAGTATATTCAAGAGATTGCTGAACGACCAATGAAAAGCTTTAAGTATCTTTTGCCATAGCTTATCAATTTAAACCTAACTTGTTGCTTTAAATCTAGATTTTCTATTTTTCTGCTAAGCTGCAAGCAACCGCAATGAGCTGATATAATAAAGCTATTATTTAGTTATTATTGAATTCAATCTTGATCCGATCTTGGCCGGCTTTAATTACGGCCGGCTGATAAAATCAAGTTTATCAATCATTAACCGCATTCATTTTTTTTATGTCTGATCAACCTAGTTTAAAAAATATAGTCGCTTTAGCTAAAAGACGCGGATTTGCTTATCCCACTTCTGAAATTTACGGTGGTTTAATCAGCTCTTATGATTATGGACCGTTAGGAACACAGTTGTTTAAAAACATTAAAGATTCATGGTGGGATACTTTTATTGTTAAACGCAGCGATATGCAGGGTTTAGACAGTCAAATTATTCTTAACCCGGAAACTTGGGTAGCCTCCGGTCATGTTACTTCCTTTACAGACCCGCTGGTAGAAGACAAGGTAACTCATAAGCGCTATCGAGCTGACCATTTGATAAAAAATTGGCTGCAAAATCAGAATGATAAAAAGTTTAATTCGATTGCTGTTAACAAGCTGTCAACCACAGAAATGGCGCGCTTAATCGAGCAGTATCAAATCACCAGCCCTGACGGCAATGAGGTTACTGCTCCCAAAGACTTTAATATTTTATTTGAAACAGCCATCGGAGCAGTGGCCGGAGATAAATCACATGTTTATTTACGCGGCGAAACTGCACAGGGTATTTTTACTAACTTTAAAAATGTTATTAATAGCACTCGAGCCGCTTTGCCTTTTGGTATTGGGCAGGTCGGAAAAGCTTTTAGAAATGAAATCACCAGCGGTCAATTTTTATTCAGACAGTTGGAATTTGAACAAGCCGAAATTGAATACTTTTTTGATCCACAGCAGGATGATTGGCAGCAATTATTTAACAGCTGGCAAGATGAGATGATGGATTTTCTTGTCAAAAAACTAGGCATTACTCCAGAAAATTTACGCTGGCGGCAGCACACAGATGCTGAACGCAGTCATTACAGTCGGCAAACTTATGATTTAGATTATAAATTTTCTTTTGGCTGGGATGAATTGTGGGGCCTTGCCTATCGCACTGACTACGACTTAAAACAGCATATGGAATATTCTGAAGAATCATTGGAATATATAGATCCTTACACTCATGAAAAAATTATTCCGCATGTAATAGAACCGTCAGTAGGTTTAGATAGATTATTGTTAATGGTGCTGACAGATGCTTTTCAACACGATGAGTCAGGCAGATTATTTTTAAACTTTAAACCTAAAATTGCCCCTTATCAAGCAGCTGTCTTTCCTTTACTAAAAAATAAACCGGAATTAGTGGCTAAAGCCAAAGAAGTTTATCAGTCATTAGCAGCTGAGTTTCACACTATTTATGATGAACGAGGCAATATTGGTAAACGCTATTTAGCTCAAGATGAAATTGGTACTCCGTTTTGTATCACTATTGATTTTGAAACCTTAGAAGACCAAGCAGTAACGGTTAGAGATCGTAATACTACAAACCAGGAAAGAGTGACTCTTGATAACTTAAAACCTTACTTACAAAATAAAATCAACGCACCTGCCGCTGAGTAAATTAAGTTAAAAAAATCAGCTTTCAAACCGTTAAATTATTATTAATTAATATTATTCTGATTATCCCCAGCAATCATAATTTATTATTACGACTTTATTAGCTAACATAAAATCATGCAGCTATTTAAAAACAAAAAAATTATTCTAATCGTCGGCTTGATAATTGCTGCCGGCATAGTCGGACTGTTAATAACCAGCAGTCGATCTGAAGAAACAGAGCCAACTGCTGAAGAACCTGAAAAACGAAGAATTACAGAACCGGTCAATGAAATTCCTGTTACCGAACGGCCTTATGTTTCCATTCAACCTTTAGCGGACGGCCGCCACTTAATTCTTAATGTCAATCACCTTAATAAACCTGCTCAAAAAGTTGACTATGAACTAGAATATCAAGCCGGCACCATGCTGCAAATGATTATGGGAACAATACAAATTGACAATTTACCGGTTTCAAAACAAGAACTGCTAGGTACTTGCAGTGCCGGGGGAGCATGTACTTATCATGAAGATGTCAGCGGCGGCACTTTATTATTAAGATTTACAATTGATAGCGGAGACACTTATGCCGTTAAGTCTGATTGGCGCTATTTTGACAACAGTACCGGCTCTGATGAAGCAGCTTCTAGAGACGCTAAATTTCAATTAACTGCGCCGGCCCTTGCTAACCAGCGCTACATAATTGTCTATAACAGCCCCGGCTGCCCCGAAGGTCTAGAACAAGAGCCAATTTCAGAAAATTTTTCTTTATCTAGCGCCGCAGGTTTAACCGGTCAAGGAGAACTCATAATCCGTACCAATGAAAAAAGTGATTCAGCTGTAATTATGGGTTATGACGGCACTGATTGGACAGAATTTGAAACTAATGTCGACGGCAGAGAAGTGTCAGCTGAAGTGGAACTAATGGACTTTTATACGGTCGTCAATAAAACTGCTGACTAAAATAATTTTTTGTCTTCTTCTTGAAACGTAAACTTGCTAAAGCTTACTTAAGTCTCTATCTTTTATCTTCAACTTCTTGTTTTTCATTCTTTCGCTTAGAACTTAACTTTCAATTAAGTAAAAAGTGCATCTAATTCATCTCCCAATCATTTGACAAATCATCCT
>CAZPQG010000002.1:30620-103620 GCA_964588685.1 uncultured Pseudomonadales bacterium
CAATTAAGTAAAAAGTGCATCTAATTCATCTCCCAATCATTTGACAAATCATCCTATAACTTATCCGTAAAGTAATAATACCTTTCTCTCTCAAGTAGTAAATAAAGTCTTCTCTGCTCACAACAAACCCGAACTAAATTTCGTCTTTACAGACCATATCACCCTGTGTCATTATTTTATATAACATTCTGGTAAAAATTGGTAAATTATCTTATATTAATATATATAAAAATAAAACTATAAGATTACATTTACCGCTATAGCGCAGACAACAGTCAATAGCAGCCAAGCAATCCACCTTTAGCCTTATGTTTATCGGCAAATACTATTACAAATTACAACAAAATAAACGCATCTCTTTACCCAAAGATTTTAGAGTTCAAGCCGAACAATGGGTAGTGACACGCGGTTTAGATGGTTGCTTATTTATCTTTAAAGCTTCTGATTTTGAAAAAGAACTTCATCAATTATCTAATAAGTCGTTTACTAAAAAATCTCAACGCGATTTAGTCAGAATTATGACTAATGAAGCTAAACAAATAAGTGCAGACGACAACGGTCGAGTACATCTGCCTAAGTACTTGATCGAGTTTGCACAATTAAAAGAAGCCATTGTTATTGTCGGTAGTTTTAATCGGATTGAAGTTTGGGATCAAACTCAATACCACAATTACATTACTCAAATTGAGGAGCAGGCAGAAACTATAGCTGAACAAACCAATGACTGACACTGCCCTACATCAACCAGTTTTACTAGAAAAAACTATTGATTTGCTGCAAGTTGAGCCTGATGCTTGGTATGTAGACGCTACCTTTGGCCGAGGAGGCCACACTCAAACCATTCTTGATCGGCAAGCAAAAGTAATGGCCTTAGATTTTGATGAGGAAGCTGTTGCTTATGCCCAAAAAAGTTTTGCTCAGGAAATTGAGCAGGGTCGATTAATAATTGCCTGCGCTAATTTCTCTAATTTAAAAACTGAAATTAAAAATTTTCAGTCAAATCAAGCTGAAACCGATCCTATCCTGGGTGTTTTATTTGATTTTGGCACCAGCCTTGATCAAATTAAGGCTCCTCACCGCGGTTTCAGCTTTGATTATCCCGAAGCTAAACTGGACATGAGAATGGATCAGAGCTTAGGCATTACTGCTTCAGATTTATTGACTGTCTTGTCAGTTAAACAAATGACGGAATTGTTTAGAAATTACGGCGGCGAAGTTCATGCCAAAAAAATCGCCCAAGCTATTGATGACTATCGGGGTAAAGCACGCACCAAGCGAATAGAAACAGTCGGCGAATTACTGGAAGTCGCATTTAAAGACATTCCCCGCACTTCTCATTTGCATCCGGCCACTAAAGTTTTTCAGGCTTTAAGAATAGCGGTTAATGACGAACTGGCCAATATTGAAAAAGCTTTACCTCAAGCTCTAGAGATATTAGCTTCGGACGGCAGAATTGTCACAATTGCCTTTCATCAAGGTGAAGACGCTATTGTCAAACATCAATTCAAACAGTGGCAGGAGGAAGAGCGAGGTGCAGTCATTACTAAAAAACCTCTTACTCCCGCAGAAGAAAAAGTAGAACAAAATCCGTCTGCCCGCAGCGCAAAATTAAGATGTTTTGTAAAAAAATAGTTTATTAATTACTTGATAAAAAACAACTATGTTGGCAAAAATAAAATCTGAAAAAATAATTCGCGCTTATTATTTAATAATAGCTGCAATTTTGTTGAGTCAAGTAGTGCTAACTGTTTTTAGATTTAGCCAAACCATTGTTTACCAACATCGTATCAGTACTATCCAATCTCAATATCAAAAATTAAATAAAGAATATGAAGAACTGCAATTAAAAGTAGCAGCAGCCAACTCATTGCAAACAACCCAAGCACAATTGGATGATGAATTTAATCCCATCACTGCAGTGCACATTATTTCTTCAGAGCACCCCTTGGCTTTAAAGTTTTAATTTTTTTAATCAGCCATGCCTAAAAAACAGTCTGTAAACAAGCGTATTAAGCTGGCCTTTTATGGCATCATCGGCTGCCTCGTGTTAATCTCTGCCAGACTATTTTATTGGCAAGTCATTAAAGCTCAAACTTTGCAATCAGAAGCTGCCAGACAGACCATATTTCACAACACTATTGAAGGAGACAGAGGAAAAATTTACACTGCCGACAACTCTTTATTAGTCGGCAATCAAACTGTGTATGACTTATACGTCAACACTCGAGAAATAAATATTGATCAACTAGATTTAATCAACCGGTTGGTTGATATTTTTGACAACTATTACCAGCAATTAGACGCCCAAGCAATGCCGGTCCATCCGGCTACAGATGCTCAAAACAGTGGACAGCAGCCACTCAGTGAGCAACAAGCCGGTGAGCAACAATCTAATGAGGGTCAAACAGACGGTGACACTCAAGAAACTAGTGATGCTCAAAAAACTAACGACACCCAACAAATAAATGTCCCACGAAATTCAACCCTAAATAAAAAATTTGACCCTGATCAATTTCGAGAATCATTAACTGCTGTTTTTTCAAACACAGAATCAAGAGTTTGGTTCCGCTTGCAGCGGCGTCTGTCTCCGCAATTAAAAACCGAGATTGAGGCTGCAAATATTCAGGGGCTGCATTTAATTGAAAAGCAGCTACGCTATTATCCGGAAGGATCTATGGCGGCTCATGTATCCGGCTTTTTAGGTGAAGATGAAAGCGGTCAGAATATTGGCTATTTTGGTATTGAGGGAGCCTTAAATAAAGAACTGCAGGGTCGTTCAAAAAGTATCACTTATAGACGAGATGCTGTCGGCAGACAGATGGCAGATCAAAAACTAGACTTTTCTAACTTAGACGGCCGCGATGTTACTTTAAGTATTCGCCGCGACATTCAATTTATTGCCAACTCTACTTTAATCAAGGGTATTAAAAATTCGGGCAGCCTTAGTGGTGAAATTGTGGTTATGGATCCAAAAACAGGAGGTATTCTAGCCTTGGCGGCTTGGCCTAATTATGATCCGGCTCACTATTACCAATACTCAACCGAGTCTTACAGAAATCCGGCTCTAACTAATTTATTTGAACCGGGTTCTATCTTTAAAATTTTTACTTTAGCGGCCGGTTTGGATAGCAACACTATCTCACCTAATACTATTTGCACTCGCTGTGACGGCCCGAGAGTCATTGGAGAGCATACTATCAAAACTTGGAATGATGAATACAATCCTGGTATCAACATGACTGACGCATTAAAAAAATCGGATAATACGGCTTTAGTTTTTGCTGTTGAACAAATTGGCCATGATAATTTTGTCGAATATTTACAAAAATTTGGTATCGGAGAGGCATTAAATATTGACTTGCAAGAAGATCGATCATCACCTTTAAAAACAAAATTTAGAAGAGTTGAATTAGCCAATGCCAGTTTCGGCCAAGGCTTTTACACCAATGTTTTGCAAATAGTTAGAGCTGCCGGTGCTATTGCCAATCAAGGTAAAATGATGAAGCCTTATATTGTTGAACAAGTGACTGATGGGCAGACACAAAAAACCATTGAGCATGAACCGGAAGTACTGCGAGAAGTTCTTTCACCGGAAACAGCCAGTACCCTGACTACAATGATGGTTAAAGCCGCTCCGGAACGCAATAATTTAATTAATCAAAATTATACCGTGGCCGGCAAAACCGGCACAGCTCAAATTGCCAGCCAAGAAGGAGGCTATCGTGAACAGGGGACTATTGCCAGCTATATTGGCTTTGCCCCGGCCGAAAATCCGAAATTTGTCATGATGGTGAAATTAAACGAGCCAAGCATCAGCCCCTGGGCTGAGGCCACAGCAGTCCCTATTTGGTATGAAGCAGCTGACAAAATTATCTTAGCTTTATAACCTTCTGCCTAGTTATAATACCGGAGTTGTACTAACAGTATTGCCGGACTTGTAATTGAATCTAATAGCAGCACCTCGTAGTTTAGCCCTGTTATCCCTTAAATAGGTTTTGACTTTTGGGCCTCCATATATGATAATATCAGTTCTCTTATGTCAAAATATGCCATTGTAAAATTAGCCGGAAAACAATACAAAGTCCAAGAAAAGGACAAATTTATTGTCGATCGACTATCGCAAGAACCCGGTAAAACATTTACTAATAAAAAAGTGCTGTTATATAAAGAAGATGACCAAATAGAAATCGGTGCTCCTGTGCTTAAAAATAAATCGGTTAAACTTAAAGTGTTAGAAGATTTTAAGGACAAAAAAATTAGAGTGGCAAAATATAAAGCTAAGTCACGTTATCGCCGAGTAAAAGGTCATCGACAGCTTAAATCCTTGGTAGAAGTAGTCTCCATTAATTAACCTTCTTTAAGATGTCTCGTTATCTTTTTTTGCTAGGACATACTCCTGAATTATCTTTAGCTGAAATTAAAGCTTTATTGTCAGACGTGGAAGTGAAACAAGTTAACCGGCATTTAGCTGAAGTCTCATTAGAATCAGATGAGCAAGCTGAACAACTGCAGACTATTTTAGGAGGCGTCTTTAAAATACTGAAAGTAATTAAGCCTTTAGCCGATGATGCTGAGAAAGCAAAAAGCCAAATTGTAGATTTCTTAAAAAGCAAAGACCAAAAAATTTTGTTTGGCATCACCTCTTTAGCTCAAGCCCGATTAAAAATCAATGCCACAGATTTAAAAAATAAGTTAAAAAAACATAATAAGCAAGTCAGATACCGGCGCACTGAAAAATGGGGTTTGTCTACTGCCATCTTAAGCCATGAACCTGATTATTTTGATCTATTAATCTTTCAACAAGACGACCAGCTTTTTTTAGCCCAAACTATTGCCTTTCAACCATTAGAGCAATGGGTAAACCGCGACAGAAACATGCCTTACACTGCCGGTAAAAAAGGCATGCTGCCTCCAAAATTAGCTAGAACTATGGTTAATCTCGGTTTAGGCAGATTAAACTTATTGGGGAAAGAACCGCCAGTTTTATATGACCCTTTTTGCGGTACAGGCACAGTTTTAATTGAAGGTTTATTAAGAGGCTGCCGAGCAATAGGTTCTGATCTCAATCAAGAAGCGGTAGCCGGTACTGAGCGAAATCTGGCCTGGTTTGAACAACAAGCTGATTCAAAATTTGATTATGAATTGTTCCAAGCCGATGCTGCTCACGTAGATAAACTAGACTGGGAAGTAAAAGTTGATTTGATTGTGACGGAACCGTTCTTAGGCAAACCCAATCCTAAAAAAAATGAGCTGCCCAATATCTTTCAGGGCTTAACCTCCTTATACCTGGGAGCATTTAAAACTTGGGCTAAAATTTTAGCTAAACAAGCACTAGTTGTGATCGTCTTCCCTCAAGTTACAGGCGACAACAAAGAATACAACCTTTTAGCTTTAGTTGATAAATTAACTCAATATGGCTATACACTTGAAGCTGATCCTATTGATTACGGTTATGAAAAAGCGACTGTTAAAAGACAGATTATGGTCTTTAGCTACCAAGCAGACAAAAAGAAGTAAAAGCATTAAGCAAGTAAAAAATAAAGCCTCTTTCTCATTGAAAAGCGAAAAGCGTCAATCTGTTTAAACAAATTAATTTTGCCCCATTTTAATTTAAGCCGAGTGAAATAAAGTTTCTTCACAGCTCCAATAAGGGGTTAGTGTTGAAAATTAATAGCTAAATCTGTTAAAATTAAATGACAATTTATCAGAACTAGTTATCAGTATCAGCATTTACTTTTAACACTGACTTAATTGCAGCTGCTAATTTTCATAATTTTCAGCTAACATTATTTTCTAGGTACTAAAAGTTAATAATTTTTTAAATTTAATCGCACTATAAAATATAAAGGACAATATATGGCACACGTTAAAGGCTCAGGCACAGTTAGACAACATTCACAGAAAAAACGCAGAGGTAGAAGACTAGGCGTGAAGCTGCAGGACGGCCAAAATATTAAAACCGGTCAAATTATTATTAGACAACGAGGCATGGTTTATAAAGCAGCCAAAGGTGTGGGTGTAGGCAAAGATCACACTCTTTTTGCAACTAGAGACGGCATTGTAAATTTTGGTCAAAAACACGGCAAAACAACTGTTGGAGTAGTAGACGAAAGCTAAACAAATTTTTAAATTTAGCAATCATTGCTGAAAATCAAGTTAATAAAAGCAATTAATTTAATTCGTTAGCTCTAATTATGGCAAACACTCTAACTCATTTAGATGTCAATCAACTTCAGCCTAATCCTTTCCAGCCTCGAGATAAAATCAAACAAGAGAGTATTCAAGAGTTAAGTGCTTCCATCAAAGAACACGGCATTATAGAACCTCTGTCTGTGGCTAAAACTCCGGCCGGCTATCAAATTATTGCCGGCGAAAGACGCTGGAGAGCAGCCAAAGCAGCCGGTTTGTCAGAAGTGCCCGTCATCATCTCTAAGACTACTCCCAAGAGAATGCTGGAAATTGCATTGGTTGAGAATGTACAAAGAAAAGATCTAAATGCCATTGAAAGAGCCAAAGGCTTTCAACAACTCATGAAAGACTTTGATTTGGGAGTAAAAGATATTACTCAACGAATTTCAAAATCAAAATCATATGTCAGCAACAGTTTACGCTTGCTGTCTTTACCTGACGCTATTAAAGATGGGGTGATTAACGGCAAAATCAGCGAAGGTCATGCTCGCGCTTTAGCCGGCTTAAATTCAGAATCAATGCAAATTAAATGTTTTCGGCAAATAGTGAAGGAGAGTGCTTCCGTGCGCAGAGCAGAACAAATGGTAAGACAGGTTAAACAAAAAAATAAAAAAGATCAAAAAAGTGAAGATAGCTTGATTAAAGAAGATCCTGACGGCAAAATCAGTGTCATTGAGCAGTCTTTAAAAAAAGAATTTAAGGCTCCGGCTTTAATTCACCTTAGAAGATCAAAACAGCAAACCAAACTAACTATTACCTTACAAGGCAACCAGGAAAGTACGGACCGCGATCTCAAACTGGTGTTAGCAAAACTGCGCCGATAGTAAAATACAAGGGTAAGAGATAAAGGAATATCTTTTTATTTAAGCCGCAATTTAAGTTGCGGCTTTTGTTGTTCAATTAGATTGAAGGCTATTCCCAGCGCAATCATAAAAGCAATAATTGAGCTGCCTCCGTAAGAAATTAAGGGTAAAGTTAAACCGGTAATCGGCAGGAGGCCTAAATTCATCCCAATATTAATTAAGACATGCAAAAATAAATTCATCATTATAATAAGCGTAAACAATTGATGGCTTTTGTTTTTCATTGAAACAGCGTATTGCCACAGTACCAGTAACAAAGCAAATAACAAACTGACCAATACCATTGAGCCAATAAACCCCCATTCTTCAGCAATTGAAGCAAAAATGAAATCAGTTTGTCTTTCCGGCAAAAATTTCAAATGTGACTGAACACCAAAGCCTAAGCCTCTGCCAAAAAGCTGCCCTGAACCAACGGCAATTAAAGCTTGACGAGCATTATAATTAGCATCCGCGCTTTGCTCTTCTTGTATAGAAAAAAAGCTTATCACTCTATTTTTTTGATAAGGTTGAAGCAAAGAATTCCAAGCTACTATCAACAAGATAACAGCTGCAACACTCCCAGCCAGCATTTGTTTGAATTTAATAGGGATTAAAAAGAAAATCATGCTTAAACTGAGCGCCAACACTAAACTGGTGCTAAAATCTGGCTGCAGAAAAATTAAAAAAACAGGTAAAGCTATTATGGCAATTAACTTACTGAGTCCTAACAAAGTTTTAATTTCAATTTTAGGGATAATGAAAGCTAAATATAAAGCTGTGATTAAACCGGCAAATTGTGAAGGTTGTATTTTAAAGCCGGCAAATAAATCAATCCATCTTACGGTTGCTCGAGTGGTTTGGCCAATCACCAGCAGCAACAATAAAACTAAATTTAACAACCAATAAGCAATAATGCTTGGTTTTTCCAAGTGGTTAAAATTAAGAAAACGCATTACAAAAAACAATCCGAACCCCATTAAAAAATAAAAAAACTGTCTAAAAACTAACTCCGGAGCAATGCTGTATAAACCTATGAGGCTTAAACAGGCTAAAACAAAACTAATAATTGGGATGAGCCATTTCATAAAAATTAAATTTCAGCTGCTGAAATATTGAAGTAAAGATTTTAAAAATTATTACTGCACTATTTTCATCTCATCACCTTGAACTAATTGAGTGTTAGTTTTGGTTTCTATCTCTTCCTGCCAATTTTCCGGCCAATCCGGCAGCTGCAACACAACTTCTGCCTCTACATCTAATTTAGCCTTGCGTCGTAAATTCTGGATTTCTCTAATTAAATCTCTGACTTCTGCCTCTTGTTTTAAGTCAGGAGTAATGTCAAAATCGTACTCTAATTTCAACTCAGATTGATCTGCTTCAACCTCCCAATAAACTTCTTTAATATTTAATTCATGTTTAATTAATTCTGATAATTCATCTTGATAGGAAAGAGGAGTGTTAGTTTTAATTACAGCACTGGCTAAAGGATGCCTTAATTTCAAGCCTTTGTCACGGCGAATACCTCGGCCCAGTTCAACTATTTCCGTCACTTTTGCCATTTCTGACTCTAGTTTTTCATTAATTTCTTCTTGTTTAATCTCGGGCCAATCAGTTAAATGAATCGAGCTGTTTTCATCCACTAAATTATGATAGCTTAATTCACTGAAAAAAGGGCATAATGGTGCAAATAGCTGGGCTAGAGAATGCAGCCCGGCTCCAAACACACGGCTGACTTCTTGATTTTCATCTTGTTTAATTCTTTCTCTAGACAAGCGTAAATACCAGGTTGAAAAGTCGTTCACAAATTCTATTAAACTGCGGCTGGTTTTGACAACATCATATTCTTTTAGATGAGTAGTTACCTTTTGTCTTAAGCTATTAATTCGACTCACCAGCCACTGATCTAAAATATGTTCAGGCTCAGTTGGAAGAGTGGTAATATCATGTTCTTGGTCAGCAAACATTTTATAAAAAGAAATCATATTCCACCAAATTAAGAACACCCTGCGTCTTAGATCTGCTACTTCTTGTTCACTAAAATTTAAATTTTCAGCCTTCATGACAGGGGAACTCATTAAATATAAGCGCAAGCTGTCGGCACCGTACTGTTCTAATACATGGCTTGGATCCGGAAAATTCTTTTTTGATTTACTCATCTTAGTGCCGTCTTCAGCTAAAATAGTGCCTGTGGTTAAAACATTTTCAAAAGGCGGTTGTTCAAAAATAGCTACTGACATCACATGCATGGTATAAAACCAAGCTCTAGTTTGAGCAATATACTCACTTACAAATTGAGCCGGATAATTTTCTTCAAAAAAATCTTTATGTTCAAACGGATAGTGAATATGAGCAAAAGGCATAGAGCCTGATTCTACCCAGCAGTCAAAAACTTCCGGCACTCTAGTGCCCACAATAGTTCGTTCATCATCAACATAAACTTTAACCTCATCAATAAATTCGCGGTGTAAATCAAGTATCTCTTCAACCTGTTCGGAATCAACAGCCCATTCTTGCAGCTCTGCCACTGAACCAATAATTCTACTAACTGTTTTATTGTTTTCATCTTTACCCTGCCAAATTGGCATCGGAGTTCCCCAATAGCGAGAACGCGAAATATTCCAATCCGGGGCACTTTCCAAACCTTTTAAAAAACGGCCGTGTTTTAAATGCTTTGGCACCCAATTTATTTTTTCATTGTGCTCGATTAAATCATCTTTAATGGATTGAATATCAATAAACCAAGCCGGGACAGGTGCATAATAAAGCCTAGTCTCACAACGATGACAGACCGGCACCGTGTGAGTATATTGATTTTCACTATAAATTAAACCACGTTCTCTTAAATCACGATTCACTAACTTATTGACTTCATTGATAGATGTGCCTGCCCACGGTTCTACTTCTTTTTTAAGCTTACCTTCTTCGTCAACATGCAGCACAATTTGAATTTGATGCTCTTTCATGACACGATAGTCATCTTCGCCATAAGCGGCTAAAGTTACTACACCAGTTCCTTCATCTGCTGTTACAAAATCATCAGTCACCACTACACCGACTCGCTCATTAGCACTGCGGTCAGGATAAAAATCATAATGCAGCTCAAATTCTAAATCTTGCAGCTGACTGCCTTTGAATTCGTCAACAATTTTATAGCTGGGCTCATCCTTTAGCATCTCCAACCTGTCTTGAGTTAAGACATAATATTTATCTCCCTGCTTAATTTTGATATACATCAAGTCCGGATTAACTGCCAGCGCAGGAGTGGCTAACTTATTCCAAGGCGTGGTGGACCAGGCCAATAAATAAGTATTTTTTTGATCTTTGATTGGGTATTTATAAACAGTTGAAGCTTCAGTAATTTGCTTGTAGCTGTTATCCATTGCTATTTCGAAGTTTGAAAGAGGAGTACCGCAGCGAGGACAATAAAGTATAACTTTTCTGCCCTGATAAATTAAGTCTTTTTTAGCTAATTGCTTAAAGCCCCACCAAACAGATTCCATATAAGACTTGCTCATCGTCTTATAGCTATTTTCAAAATCAACCCAGCGGCCAATACGATTAATGGTTTTCTTCCATTCTTTATCTAAGCGCAGCACCTCACTACGACAAGCTTGATTGAACTTTTCAATACCTAATTTTTCTATTTCTTGTTTGCCATCCTCAATATCTAACTTGTTTTCAATAATATTTTCAATGGGTAAACCATGACAGTCCCAGCCCCAAACGCGGCGCACTCTTTTTCCCAACATAGTTTGAAAGCGGGGAATTACGTCTTTAGTAGTAGAAGCTAACAAATGCCCGTAATGAGGCATGCCGGTAGCAAAAGGCGGGCCGTCATAAAAAACATAGGCATTATCTTTTGGTCTTTTGTTGATAGATTTTTCAAAAATCTTATTTTTTTTCCAAAAAGAAATAATCTCTTTTTCTAATTTTGGTAAATCCGGGACTTGTCGAAATGATTTAACTTTAGGCATATTGGAATTATAACTTAAAAAAATAAATTACTAAAATTAAAATATTAAATTCATCAGGGAAATTACTACGGCTATTAGCAATAAACAACTCACACCTCAAGCGGTAATGAGTTTAATTGCAGAGTATTATTACAAATTTCTTAAAAAGGCCGGCACTTCAAAATCATCTTTAAAAGCTGAGTCATCATCTTCGGCCGATTGAGCTTTGTTATCCTCAGATGCCGATGAAGGCTGCTGTTTGGCAGCTGCTTGGCCGGCTGAGCCGGAAGTTTTAATAAAGGAAGAAGTTTTTGGCTGCGCTTCTTCTTTTTGCGGTTGTTCAGCCTGATGGGATCTTTGGGACTTTGTTATCGGCTGAGTAAAACCATTAGGAGCACGATCAATTTTATTACCATTTTCATCAAATTTTTTAGTTTTAGAGCGTTTGCTGTAAGCGCCAAACATGGCACGCCGCGAACTAGTGGCTAACGCTTCCTGTTCAAAACCGGTCGCTATGACGCTGATTTTAATTTTATCGCCTAATTCGTCGTCAATATTGGCTCCAAAAATAATATTAGCATCCGGATCTGCTGCGCTGGCAATAATTGCCGAGGCATCAGATACTTCAGTCATAGTCATCTTGGAATCTCCGTGTATGTTATACAGCAGTCCTTTTGCCCCTTCAACTGAAACTTCCAACAGCGGTGAAGAAATTGCCATTCTAGCAGCATTGACAGCTCTATCAGTACCTGAAGCTTCGCCAATGCCCATTAAAGCGGTGCCTGAGTCATACATTATTGTCTTTACATCAGCAAAATCAACATTAATTAAACCCGGAATGGTAATCAAATCTGAAATACCTTTTACTCCCTGACCTAACACATTGTCAGCCAGTTTAAATGCATCAATTAAAGTCATTTTTTTATCAACTACTTCCATTAATCTTTGGTTGGGAATTACAATTAGAGTATCGACACAGTCTTTTAACACTTCAATGCCTTCTTCGGCAGTCTGCATCCTTTTCACACCCTCAAAAACAAATGGTTTAGTCACTACTGCCACTGTTAATGCGCCGGCTTCTTTAGCCACTTGAGCAATAATTGGGGCTGCACCGGTGCCGGTGCCCCCGCCCATACCAGCTGTGATAAAGACCATATCACTGTCAAAAAGTAAATCTTTAATTTTTTCTTGACTTTCTTCAGCAGCGGTTCTGCCGACTTCCGGATCAGCTCCTGCTCCCAACCCTCGCGTAAAATTACTGCCGATTTGTAATTTAGCTTCAGCTTTGGATTTTAGTAAAGCTTGAGCATCAGTATTTACAGATACAAATTCTACACCCTCAATTTGCTTGGATTCAATCATAGTATTAATAGCATTGCAGCCTCCGCCGCCAATGCCTAAAACTCTAATTTTGGCAAATGTATTGTTTGAAGGTTTAACTAATCCCATACAAAGTTAAGTTCGTTTTATTATTAATTATTTTTATTATTTTTTTGAAATAATTAGAAGTCAAGGCTGATAATTATTGCTGGTAATTATTATTGTAACAAATTACTCTTAACTCTTAATTAAGCTCTATTCTTTGCTTATTCTTGACTTATGTTTTAATTATATTTAGGTGCTAATTAATATATCAAAGTCTACCATTATTTACAACAAATTCCTAGTAAGAAAGCCCGTGAAGTTATAAAAAACAATCAAGGTAATAGCTTTTGCAAAAAATTAAGTAATTTTTTGCTGATATTCTTAAGATTAATCTCTTGAAAAATTTCCCCAAAATTAATTGCAGGCCCAACTAATTCTCCGGCTCCCTGTCTGCGCCCGTAAACCAGCAAACCAACCGCAGCTGAAAAAGACGGGCCTTGAATTTCATTAATGACCCCTTTGAGTTCAGGCGGCCGGCCAATGCGGGCAGGTAGTCCCAATACCTTTTCCGCAACCTCAACTAAATCAATAGTTTGAGCACCGCCGCCGGAAATAATTAATCCAGCCGGTACCTCAGTAAATAAATCTTCTCGGTCTAATTTTTCTCCCAATAAAGTTACAATTTCTTTCATCCTGGGATGCATGATGCGCTTAATAACATAAGAACGAGTCAATTCTTCCTTGACTCCGGTAATGCCGTATTTATCTAAATCAATAACATCAGCAGCCTTTTTTCTAAGAGTGAACTCCTTTTTAGATTCACCCGGCATTGGTTTCAACTCTGTCTTTTTTTGCTCTGACAAAGCTATTTTCAATTTCTCAGCACTCTCGCGATCAATGCGGCAGCCTAAGGCAATATCTTGAGTGATATGTTTGGCACCAACGGGCAGAGAACCAGACAATTCTAAAGCACCATCAACATAAGCACAGAATGAACTGCTGTCACCGCCAATGTCCAGTGCCACTGCGCCTAATTCTTTTTCGGTCTCAGTTAAAGTTACCTCGGCAGCAGCCAAAGCTGCAAAGACAAATTTTTCAACTTCAACTCCTAAATCATTTAAGCATTTTTCAAAATTATTTAAGGTAGTGCTCAAACCGGTAATAATATGCGCTTCAGACTCAAGCCTTACGCCGGTCATGCCAACCGGATCTTTAATGCCTGCTTGGGAATCAACTTTAAAAAATCGCGGCACCACGTGGATAATTTCATTTTCTGAAGGAATAGACACAGCCCGAGCTGCTTCAATCACTCGTTCAACGTCCAGATTAGTAATTTCCTGCTCCGGATCTGCTACAGCCACCACTCCTTTTGAATTTTTTGAAGAAACGTGAGGACCGGAAACTAAAAGATAAGCACTGCGAACACTTAAACCGGCCATTCTCTCAGCAGAATTTAAGCTTTTTTCAATTGATCCCAGCGCAGACTCTAAGTTAACAATAGCGCTTTTTTTAATCCCCAAGGAAGGCACAGCGGAAAATCCCAACACTCTTAATTGCGGACTGTCACCGCCGTAGCCGGCAATTAAAGTGGCCACTTTATCGCTGCCGATATCTATTGCGGTGATAATATTTTCTTTACTCATAAAATGGTAGCTGCTGATATTACTTTAGCTGCTGATATCACTTAAAATGTTAAAAGCCTAATAATGAACCTAACTGCTGACTTAAAATTATTAAAAATTATTTGCCTCGTTGTATGTAGTAATTATAGCCAGGCTGTCTTTTGCCGCAGCAGTGCTTCTAATTTTTAGCTCTCTTGAATTTTAACTACCGGCAGATCAAATCGCAGGTCAATCACTCTAATTTCTTGATCGGCAGTTAAATCTTGTTTTATTTTTGCCAAATCATCACTAATTAATTTAACCTTCATGGCTGTTAAAGCCGGCAGCATAGTATCTTCAAAAATATAATCAGTATTATTAACTGTTACTGAGCTTTCTTTTTTATTTAATTTAAAATCATTATAATCCAATTCTTGTTGATTAAAATACTCAACATAATCAGTTATCGTTTGATGCAAATCTAAATCTATTTTTTCAGCACTGATTTCGTTTTGGTAAGCCTCAGTCATTGTAATCAACGGCAAATCAAATTGGTTGGAATCTTGTGCCAAATAGCCTTGAGAATTAACAATATATGTTTGTTGGTCTATCTTTATTTTATATGATGGATCTTTTTTAAGAAAAGAGATAAGCAAAGTGTCGGGTAATCTTTTTTGTATTTGCAGCGGCTCAAAAACTTGTCCCTGTTCATTAACCAGAGTTGATAAAAATAACGGAGTTTGGTCAAAACGGGTGAAAAATAAAGATTTATTTTTTAAAAAAGACAACTGCTCACATAATTCCGGATTAGGTTGACCGTCAACTAAACATTTTATCTGCTGTACCTTAAATAAAATTCCTCCTGCACCAAAAACAGTCAATATCAATATAACTGCTAAGAAATAGTTAAGTTTAGAATGTTGAGGTTGGTTTGTATTTAATTTGGCAGGCGATCTTTTTCGCATTGTTAAAGGTAGAACTTATGAATTGGACAATGTAGTTAATATTTTAAAAAGTTTTTTAGCTGCATTCTGAGGTGTTTGAGCTTTTAATTGAGCCAAATTGGCAACAAAGGAGGCATGTTCTTGCTGAATCCGGTTAATCGCATTTTGCAAGTTATCTAAAGTTAGATCTTTTTGCAAAAGCATAACACCGGCTTTGTGCTTGGCTGCAAATTCTGCATTGCGCTGCTGCTCAGCAAAATGAGCATGAGGCAAGGGCACTAAAATTGAAGGCAAAGTGTAGTGAATTAGTTCTTCAATGGTATTGATACCGGCTCTGGACAAAGCTAAAAAAGCATGTTGATAAAGCCAAGCTAAATCCGCAGCATCAATCCACGGCAAAATAAAATAACGGTCTGGATTAATGCCTTGACCATTAGCAGCGCTGCTTAATTCTTGTTGATAATTATAAAGTTTATTAGCTCTTCCGCATTGATGAATCACTATATAACGTTTGGTTAACCAGTGAAGATGCTGTGCCACGAAATCGTTAATAGTTTTAGATCCCTGGTTGCCCCCCATTACTAACAGTAGTTTGTCATTAAGCTCAAACGGGAGCCAGTTAGGTTTAGCCGCTTGCTGAGGTGTTTTAAGTACTGACCGTAATGGGGTACCGGTTAAAACAGCTTTATTTTTAATTTTTTCTAAATTAAAATTAGCTAAATCAGGATATGAATAAGCCACTTTAGCAGCAAATTTAAAAATTATTTTATTAGCCAAACCCACTACCATCGTTCCTTCATGAGCTAAGGATGGAACGCCTTTTATTTTCCCTGCCAAAACAAATGGAACAGCCACGTAGCCGCCAAAAGACATAATAACATCAGGTTTTTCTTGTTGGATAATCCTTAAAGCTTTCACAAAGCTAATGATAAAAAAAAATGGTTTTATTAACCAGGAAAAAAAACCTGACCAGCCGAGTTTAACTGTTTTAACAGGGATAAACGGAACTTTTCTTTTATTGACTTCATATGCTTCCACAGCCGGCTGCTTAAGATTTTCCTGACTGTAAATTCTGCCGGCAAAAACTATCTCAGTATCAGGCTGATTGTTATTAAGCCAATCAATTAATCCTAAAGCCGGTGTTAAGTGTCCACCCGGAATTAAAATTTTCATAATTAATTAAGATTATTTTTAATAATCGCTTACTTTTTATTTTTCGCTAATTTAAAAACTAATCCTGAAGCAAACAGGACTGTGGTTAAAGACGATCCTCCATAAGAAAACAGCGGTAACGGCAAACCTGTTAACGGAACCAAAGCTACGATTGAAGCTAAATTTAAAATAGTTTGAACAGCAATCCAAGTTAAAACGCCAATCAATAAAAGCTGTTCAAATGACTGCGATTTTTGCCTAATTGCAGTTTGATAGATCAAATAAAACCAATAACTAAAAGCAGTAATAATAATCATCGAACCAATAAAACCTATTTCTTCTGCCACAATGGAAAAAATTGAATCACTGCTGACTTCAGGAATAAAGGCGTATTTTTGTTGCGAATTACCTAAACCTCGACCAAGCCAGCCGCCGCTGCCTAATGCCAAGGTGATCTGTCTAATTTGAAAACTAGCGCCCAACGGATCTGTTTGGGGATTGAAAAATGTTTGTATTCTCCTAAGCCGATAAGGAGAAAGAGCTACTACAATTACTAATGCCAAGCCCGTCACGGCGCCAATAGGCAATATTTTCTTGATATCTCCGCCGGCTGTAAAAAAAATACTGGCAGCAATTGTTAATAAAACTAACAATGAGCCTATGTCAGGCTGTAATAAAAGGATTAAAGAGGGGAGAGCAGTTAAAAAGATAAAAGGTGTTATTTTTTGATGATCGCTCATCCAGTTAGCAAAAAATATAGCTAATCCCAGTTTGAACAATTCCACCGGTTGGAAAGAGGTAAAGCCCAGATCCAGCCAACGTCGGGCAGCATTAACTTCTACTCCAATAGCAGGAACCAAAGTTAAGGCTAACAAAATTAAAAAAAGAATGTATAACGGAAAGCTCAATTTTGACCAGATTTTAAGAGGCATGAAATAAGCAATAAAAAAACCCAGCACCCCGATCACAAACCAAATTAATTGCCGCACAATAAAATAATATTGATGGCCGTACAGTGTAAAGCTTTCAACAGTTGAAGCTTCAAAAACAAAAAATAAGCCAACCAAAGACAAAAGCGTGAGTACAAAAATAAATTTACCGGCGAGAGAAGTTTTAAAGACGTTGGGCATGATGCGCCATAAATTTATTAATAAGTGATGGCAATAATGTTTGAATTTAATTTATTTTTAATAACAGTTTGAGTTCAGTCAAGCAAAATTAAACAAAAGCCAACTAGATTACAGCCAACCAGACTCCAAATAAAGTGAGCATAATCTGAACTAACCATGCTCTTTGGACAATTTTAGGCTCTTCCCAGCCATAAGACTGTAAAGATAAATGAAAAGGAGCAGCAACAAACACTTTTTTATTTTTAAACTTTTTTGCCAGCAATTGAATTAAAGAGCTGGAAGCTTCAAACACAAAAATAAAGCCAATAATTAATAATGCCACAATCTTGCCTAATAATAACCCTACCACTGCCAAAGTAGCTCCAAAAGCTAACGAACCAACATCGCCCAACATAATCCTAGCCGGATAAACATTAAAATAAAGAAAGGAAATTAAAGCCCCAATCCATAAAGCTAAAAATACTGATAAAGTTAAATCCAAAATAGAAGCAGACAATATCCATAAACCAAACAATGAAATCATTAATATTCCGCTAGCTAAACCATCTAAGCCGTCAGTAATATTAACAGCATTGGCAAAAGCCACGATCACAAACGCAGCAAAAGGAATATACAGCCAACCTAATTCAAAGATGCCGACAAAAGGAATGTTAAGGAATGAGATACCTAAATTTAGATACAGCATTAAAGCAATAATTACAGCCAGAACAATCTGAATAACTAGTTTAAACCTCATTTTTAAACCAAAAAATCCGGTCTGATCAAAAGCAAAAAATTTTTTAATGTCATCATATAAACCTAACAAGGCAAATGACAAGAAAGTAAAGAATAAGACATTAACTTCTGACTCAAAACATTCATATGCACTAAACAATTCCACCCCAATTAAATTGAGAATGGGAATTAATAAGGCAAACAATAAAGAGATAATTAAAACAAGCAGCAAGCCGCCGCCAATAGGCGTGCCGTCTTTATCTTTGTGATAATAATTAAAAACAGTTGTTTTTTCACCAAAAGCATCGGTAGCTTTATCTTGTTTTTTTCGTTGAAAGTGAAACTTATAAAGAACATTAATAAAAGGAACTATCAGGATACTGACTACAATAAAAGAAAAAATGAGTAATCCCAAAGAAAGCGCTAGAGTGTTCATGTTAATAACATATTATTTATTATTTTTTTTAACGAAAATTTTACCCGCCCGCGGTCTATTTCAACTGCCTTTACATCATTATTTTAAGCCGCCCTTGCTCTCTCGATATTAGCCCCCAGTGATCTAAGCTTAACATCAATCTGTTCATAACCACGATCAATTTGATTAACATCCGTCAAAATTGTTTGGCCCTGTCCGCTGATAGCAGCCAATAATATTGTGGCACCGGCCCTAAGATCGCAGACTTTGAATTTACCGCCGGTAAACTGAGTTGGACCGCTGATTTTAATGGCATGAATATCACTTTCTTTTCTATCTTTCCAATTAAAATTATATATTTTTTCCGGATAAGGTACATCCAGTTCGATTGGCTTAATGTCAGCGCCCATTTTGTTTAAATGTTCAATATATTGGAAACGATTTTGCATCACCGTTTCATGAACAATACTATCCCCCTCAGCTTGAGAAATTAAAGTAGTCCACAACGGCTGCCAATCAGTCATAAATCCGGGATGTATGCCGGTAGCAACATCAGTGGCGCGTAATTTGTCCTGATAAAAAAATCTTGCACCGTAATTACCCGCCTCGAAACCTCCTCCTGCTTCCTCCAGTTTATCAATAAAAGCCGTAAAATCTTGACACTGCGCGTTCTCAATAATAACATCGCCTTTAGTGGCCACGGCTGCACAGGCATAACTCACAGCTTCATTCCGGTCAGGCATTACTTGGTGAATAGCCCCATGCAGCTGTGATACTCCTTCTATTTCAATCACTCTATTAGCCCGTCTTCTCACGCGGGCTCCCATTTCATTTAAAAATAAAATTAAATCATCAATTTCCGGCTCTTGAGCGGCATTCTCCAAAATTGTTGTTCCCTCAGCTAAAACGGCAGCCATAATTAGTGTCTCGGTACCGGTATGAGTATTTTTTGCAAAACGATAATTAGCGCCGATTAATTGGTCTGTTTCCAGATGTAAAAACCCATCATGATATTCATAATCCACTCCTAATTTTTTTAAACCGGCTAAATGCCTGTCTAAGGGACGGACTCCTATTTGATCACCACCGGGTAGAGGTAGTTTGGCTTTACTAAATTTTGCTAATAACGGACCGATAAACAAAGTAGAAGCTCTTGATAATGGGCCGTATTCATTAGCAATTTCAAATTGATCAATTCCCCGGGGATCAAGAAACAGCATTTTAGGACCTGCTTCCCACACCTTGCCTCCTAATTTTTTAATAACATCAGCTACTAAATAAACGTCTTCAATATCAGGCAAGTTCAACAGACAGCTTTTACTATCTGCCATCAGAGAAGCAATCATTAATTTATAAGAAGCATTTTTAGCTCCACCCAACCTCACTACGCCGCTTAAAGGAGTGCCGCCCTGGATAACGAGCTTAGTTTGATTTAACTTGTTTTCCGGTGAGCCATTATTACTAAAATTCATAGAATTCATAGCATGTTAATTTAAACTTAAATACTTATCGCAATAAATTATCTTAATAAATACAATAAATTATTAATCCTGATTATACTTTGCAGCTTGTTTCGCTAACTACAGCTTTGCTTACTCCTGAGAGTAGTAGTGCTTTTATTGTACTATAGATTGTTTTAATAGCTAGCAGATTGTCCTATTTTTTTTATTTTTGATTGTAAAACAAATATTGTTATTGATGTTAATTAATTGTTATTGATGCTAATTACCTGAATTTAATCAATCCAAAATACTTCCTCTTCCAGCTCAAGATTATATTTATTTTTCACTTCAGTCTTAACTTTGACAATCAACTGCTTAACATCCTTGGCTGTACCGCCGTTAGTATTAATCATAAAATTAGCATGTTGTTTGCTGATTTGGATAGAACCTTCTGTCATACCTTTTAATCCGGCTTGATCAATAATCAATCCAACTGAAACATAATCTTTATCTTTAAATTGAGGCAATAACTGTTTTAAACGATTATTGTTGGGTACATTCTTAAAAATACAACCACTCGAAGGCATCCCTAGTGGCTGCGTTTTCATGCGGTGCAGAGTGTATTTCCTCATTAATTCTTCAGCAGCTTGGGCAGTTTCTTTTTGCAAAACAATAATTGCCCGCATAATTACTTCTTTAGTATTATGAAATCGAGTGTAATCATAAGCAAAATCACATTCCTCGCGATCCAGCCAAATTACTTCACCTGCGTGATTAATAATTTCTACTTTAAAAACACAGTCGCTAATCAAAAAATCTTGATAATGAGCATTGTTGTAAATCGCTCCTCCTAAAGTACCGGGGACACCTACTAATGGTTCCAAACCACTTAAGCCTCGGCTGACAGTTTGTTTCACCACTGAAGATAAATTGGCTCCGCTATCTATTTGTAAAACATAATTGCCATTGGCATTATTGACTATTTTAAAATCGTTGTGTCTCGCTAAAATTACCAAACCTGAAACGCCTTCATCAGCTATAATGACATTGCTAGCTTCCCCTAAAATTGTAAATTTCAAATCTTGCTGATAACAAAATTTAACTAAATTAAATAAATCTTGACGGGTCTTTGTTTTAACTAAGACTTCTGCCGGACCTCCAATTTTGAAGTGAGCAATTTTAGCCAACGGAACTTTTACTTTAAACTTTAAATCAGAAAACTGATGTTTAAGCTGTCTTAAAATCTCATTAGTAATAGTTGACATAATGCTCGATAAATTTCTTGTCAATAAATTTTAAAATATCGTTCTCTTGCTGCTGATCAATAAATTAATTTCTTTAGCTGTTTATCAGGAAAACTAGTATGCGGCTGAACGAATCATACCCACGGATTCAGAGGGCCAATATCTGAAAAAGGCTTTGCCGACAATCATAGATTGAGTAATAGGCCCCCAAACTCTTGAGTCGCTGGAATGATTTCTATTATCGCCCATAACAAAATATTCATCTGCAGCTAAAGTTACAGCTTCGTCATCAATAAATTGGCCCGGGTTGGTTTTTGTATCCGCTGGTAAATACTTTTCTTCCAAAACAGCGGAGTTAACAAATACTTGACGGGATTTAATTTCAATTCTTTCGCCGGGTAAAGCGATGACCCGTTTTATAAAATCACAGCCTGTACCTACCGGGCAATTTGCTTCAGGAGGAGCTTTAAAAACGATAACATCTCCTCGCTCCGGTTGTTTAAAAGAATAACTGATTTTATCTGTCAAAACATAATCACCGCTGTGAAAATTTGGCTCCATAGATTGACCGTTAACCTGGTGTGGTTGGAGCAAAAAAATATAAACAATTAAAAAAATTGAGAGGGCAATTACCAGCGTTTCAAAAACATCAAGAATAAAGGCGGCAATTTTTCTAAAAAAATTTGGCATAATTGAATGATAATAAGTTTTAATCTAGAATACAATGCACGTTTTGATAAAATTTAATCTATTAACTAGTATATCAGCAGCACTGCTTATTCCAATAAATTCCAATAAAAATTTCTACAAAAAATTTGACAAATTAAATTTAATTTAAATGAATTATACAAAAAAAATCATCGCAGGATTTTCTTGGGAAACCGTATTGAAACTTTCTACTTATGGTTTAACTTTAATTAAAATTTATTTTTTAGCTAGAATTCTTGATCCGGCTGATTTTGGTTTATTTTCTCTAGCCCTAATTGCACTGGGGATCAGTGAATCTATGACCCAAACTGGGATTAATCTCACTATGATTCAATCAAAATTATCAGTTGAATATTTCTTGGATACTGCCTGGGTTATCTCCATTATCAGAGGTTTTCTTATCGGCATTATTATGCTTATTGTCGGCTATGGAATGAACTTTTTCTATCAAGAACCAGCCTTATTAACGTTAATAGCCTTAGCTACTTTAATTCCCGTAATTAAAGGCTTTATTAATCCTTTTGTTGTGGTACTGCATAAAAAAATGTTTTATTGGCAAGATACACTTTACCGCATAAGCGTGTTTTTGATACAAACCATCTTTGCCATTATTTTAGGTGCTTTAACTAAATCAGCTCATGGTTTAATCCTTGGCTTTATCACAGCTGCCGTGTTTGAAACCGTTATCTCTTTTTTAGTTTTTAAAAAACATCCAATTTTTAAATATACCAGTTCCAGAGCCAAAATCATTTTTGATAATGCCAAGTGGTTAAGCATAGGGTCGCTGCTCAATTATTTAGTGGAAAATATTGATGACTTTTTAATTGGTGCTATCACCAGCACACATTTGTTAGGTATCTATCATAATGCCTACAGCCTTACTCATAAATTTAGCTACGAAGTAGCTAAATCAACACACTATGGCACCATCCCTGTTTACACTAAAATTATTCAACAAAAAGATAAATTAAAAAAAACTTTTACCAAATCATTTTTAGCTACAATCGGTTTAGCATTAGCTGTTTCTATTCCGCTTTATATTTTTAATGAACCGATTATCACCATTCTATTAGGAGAAAAATGGCTTGAAGCAATTCCTTTAGTCAGACCGCTGGTTGCAGCTGGAGTTATTCAAACAATTTCAATGACTAGTTATACCATGATGCTGGCTAGTAAAAAATATAAAATTATGAACTTGCACTTATTGCTTTCGCTGCTCTTAATGATTTTATTCATTATAGTTCTCGGACGGCGACAAGGATTAATCGGAGCAATTTACGGCATAGTGTGGTCTCGAGCCTTAACAACACCGATTATTATTTATTATTTTTGGCATTTTTTTAAAAAAAATTGACTTTTTGTGCAGATATCTGTCTACCATTTCGCTTAGCATCATTTAATTAAAATTAGTTAGCAAGTAAAATTGATTGGTTTTATAAAAAACTAGAATTGGTTGCTTTTATAAATTTAAGACACAATAATATTTATATGTCATTAAAATTTAGCAAAACTATTTCTTTAAACTTTCCATTGTTACTGCTGTTTATTAGCTACTGCTTAGTTAGCCTAGGCCAGCTGCAGCGAATTCAACTCAGTCATCAGGTGGCATTTTACGCTCATGATGTTTTTATTAGTTTTTTTGTGCTAGTTTTGATAATTTCCTCGGGTAAATCTTTATTCAAATTTTTAAAAAAGAAACTAGCGACCAACGCCGCTTGGCGCTGGCTGGCTCTTTTTTTAGCCTGGTCTTTATTGAGCCTTATCATTAATCAGCTGCATTTAGGCTTAAACTATCTACCTTGGCTTTATTGGTTGAGACTATCCGTCTATCTCAGTGCAGCCATCGTCATGGCTTATCTGAAGACAAATCGGAAGCAAACTCAACAATGGTTTGCTATTTTTTATTTACTGATATTTGCTCTTTTTATTTTACTGGGGTTTGTACAGTATTTGCTGATTCCTGATTTAAGATTCTTAAGCGATCAAGGCTGGGACGTACATTATTTTAGGTTTGCCGGAACTTTGCTGGACCCTAATTTTTTAGGTCTGATTATTATTAACGGCTTATTAGTGTGGCTTTTTAAACTTGCCCCCAATGACAACTGGAGATTGGGAGGTGGAGTTATTTTGATTTTATCCTTGTTGCTAACCTATTCTCGCAGCAGCTACGGAACGTTTCTTTTAATAACCGGTATTTATCTTTTTTTATCATATCGATCACAAATTACAAAGAAAATAAAAAAGTCCTTGCTGATATTAACCGGTATTTTTGTTATTCTGATACCTTTTTTGCCGAAACCGGGTGGATCAGGGGTAAATCTTGTCAGAACCGAAACTATCAGCAGTAGAGCAGAAGTGAATCGGTCAGTGCTTGAATCTATTCAAGCGGTAGACTTAATATTAGGCAGAGGCTTATTTATCTCAACAATTAATTTGGATGTAGTTGATAAAATCGTGCATGCAAATTTTCCCGACAATCTTTTTGTGTTTATTTTAATCAGCGCCGGCATACCGGGTTTAATTTTATTTTGCAAATTTCTTTACCAAGCCTTTATAAAATTGTTAAGCTCAGATGGCTTGCATTTTTTATTACTAGCTGCTGTTTTAGTCCACTCAATGTTTAATTTGAGTTTAGTGGAACCAATAAATTTACTAGTACTGCTGTTGGTGCTGCAAATTTGAAGAAAAAAAATAAAAAAAATGAGTTGGCAAGCAAGTTATACCAGTTTGGAAATTTTAGCGAGCTGTAAAATTCTTAGCGGCGATAATAAACTGTTATTTCTGTTTCATTTTCGTTGCCTGCTTGGTCCAGAACTCTAATTTCAATAGTATTTTCGCCGCTACTTAACTGAAATCTGGTGGAAAAAACACCGTCACTGTCAGCATAAGTTAAACGATTATTAACATAAACTTTTGATTTAGGTTCTGTTGTACCTTCTATTTGAATAACCTCATCTTTTTTTAAATCAAACTCCGCCTCATCTTCGGGAAAATCAATCTCTATTTCCGGGGGTTCTTTATCAAGCGTTACAAAAAACTGTTGATGTTGGGATTTATTACCCTGTGAATCAATACTAAACAAGCTAACGATATTTTCACCCGAAGACAAGTGAACAATTACCTCAAACTGATCAGAGTCATCTACTGCCACTGTATCTTGAACTTGATTATTTACTTCCAGCCTAATTTTAGATTCACTTTCCCCATAGCCGCTTAGTTGCAGCTTATCTTGATTGGTAAACTCCGGTGGAGCAGAAACTATAGGCGGCTGCGGCGGAATGGTGTCAGCTTGATGTATGTCCGTTTGCTTGTCTAAAATATCAAAAAAAAGCCTAACTCCGCTAGGCAAAATTATCAACAAAAATAATAAGCCGACAATGATTGAGAGTAGAATTAAAACAATGGTTTGCTTAGTTAATTCTTTTTTTTGTTTTTTTGCTAGTCTGGAAGTGACGCGTTTTGCCATTGCCATATAAATAGTAAATTAACTTGTTGATCAATTATAGTAATTATACTAAATTAAAATTAAATTTAGAAATCATTACTTAATTTTTGACCATCTCTTATTTTTCTAAGCGCTAATATTAATAATTAAAAATTCAAATTTAATTTTTTAATACCTTGAGCCAGGAATGGGAGTTGAACCCATGACCTACGGTTTACGATACCGGCGCTCTACCAGCTGAGCTATCCTGGCATAATATTATCATCAAACTCAATTGAGTATTTTTAATTTTAGCAGGAATTTTCAACAGATAGTAGAGGAAGGGCAAAAAATTCTAAAGCCTATTAATTATTTCATTAATTTGTTGAGGTTTATCAATTAAAAAATCAGGCTCAGCTTGATTTAAGAGAGTACGGCTCTCAATGCCCCAGCTGACTGCAATAATCTTAACACCAATCTTTTTACAAGCTTCTACATCCCTGGTCTCATCACCAATATAAATCGCCTGTTGCTTTGTTAACTTTTGTTTCTTTAAAAATGAGGCTATGGTTTTATCTTTACCAAATAAATTTTTACTAGATTGAATAAATTTAAAAACATTACTTTTATTTTGTTTCAAAAATGTTGTTACATTTTGTACTGAATTGGAAGTTAGAATACTTTGCCCCACCTCTTTTTGTGCAAAATCTTTAATTACCGCTTGCATGCCCGGCTGCCAATTGAGCTGATCAATTCTTTTACCAAATTCTTGCTGTATTTGCTTGATAAAATTAGGGAGTTTAAAAACTGACAACTCATATTCTTTTATTAATTGGGCGGTATTTTTTTGCAGCAAATCTTTTTTAATTTGTTCGGAGGAGACTTGATCATAGCCATACTCAGCTTTTAACTGATTAAAAATTTGAGTCATTATTGGAAGACTGTCAACCAGTGTGCCGTCAAAGTCATAAATGAGTGCTGGTGAGTTAGATGTGGCTTGTGATTTCATATTTATTATGAAGATTCGTATTTATTGAGCGGGATACGGGAATCGAACCCGTTTTTTTACCTTGGGAAGGTAATGTTGAACCGATCAACTAATCCCGCAGACCAGTCGATAAAAAATTAAAAATCTTCTTTTTGGGAAGTGCAGCCTGCCTTTTCAAACTCGGCCCTTGCAAGTGAAGCCAGAAAGTGACACACCCGAGCCCCATTAACTACACTTTGGCAAAAATCAGCGTATACTTTTTTGAATCTTGTATTGCACTCAAAACTTAATTTTTTAGCTACCATCTCAGCATTATCTTCAGTCCAACTTGATCTCTTGCTAAGATCAATGCTGTTTGTTTCCATATTCTCCACATTCAGTATTAAGTTTGAAGGCTGCAAACGTTCTGCCATAAACAAGTGAAGTTAATTTAATTTTAAACTGCGACCCCGACCGGGCTCGAACCGGCGATCTCTTCCGTGACAGGGAAGTATGTTAACCAACTACACCACGGGGCCTGATAATAATTTACTGCTGTTGAATCTCTTCTTTTGAATAGACTCTGGCAAATTAGTTGTATTCAAAACTCTTATTCTGCTTTTCTAATTACAACACTGTCAGCAGCATATCTCTTCAATCTTCCTATAAAGTGGTCGCCTTTCACAAATAATCTTAACTTTCTTGTCAATTCAACTCATTGCTTAAGGCCTTAATTATAGCTAAAATGATTGACATTTTCCAGTTCTAAAATCAGGTATTATGCTTTTTATTCTACCAAATTTTATTGCAAAAGCTAAATTTAAAGTAAAAAACAGACAAAAAACGATTCCTTAAAAAATTTGGGCTTTTTTTAAGAAAACTAGAACGGCAGTCAAACTAACATTACGACAGTCAGCCTAGCATCTCAGTTAAAATTTTAGTCTACTAAAATTGCTAAAAATAAGCTATACTAATAACTTGAAACTAAGCGTATTTTTAAACAACATAACATAATAAAATTTATTAATTCTTTAAAAATAATTTGCTTAGCTTACTAATTAAAAAAAGAAATTATGTCAACATTAACCATCGCACTCATTGTCATTTTAATGATCATTTTTTATGTTGCTTTTGTCTTTAATGCCTTGCAAAAGCTTAAAACTCAAATTGAAGCCAGCATCCAAGAAATCGGCAATCAATTAAAACGACAGGCTAATTTAATTCCTAATCTGCAAGCGTCTGTTAAAAGTTATATGAAGCAAGAAAAGAAAATCTTTAAGATGCTAACTGAGGCTCGAAAATCTGTTGCTCAAGCAGAAAATTCCGGCCAAATGGAAGATATTAATGAAGCCATTGATCAAGTACAAAATTTAGTGCCGCAATTAAGAGTGGTATTAGAAAGTAATCCGGAGATTAAATCAAACCAAACCATAGTTAAATTTATGAACGAATTAACTGATACGGCTGATAAATTAACCTATGCTAGACGAAGCTTAATCGATTTAGCTCAAATGTATAATCAAAAATTAGTTACTTTTCCCTCTAATTTAGTAGCTAATATGTTTGGTTTTGAACGCGAAAAAGGGCTGGAAACAGCCAAAACAGGGGAACATGTCACTGTTTCAGCTGAAGACATGAAAATGCCAAAAGTAGATTTAGATCAGGAAGAATAAGCTTAAACAACAATTTGTAAAATAGCATTTTGAGATTAAAATGCTGGCTTTCAATGTTGTTTTGCCGTTCAATCTTACAATAGGTTGTTGTTTTTTATATTTTAAATTTTTATCTTAAATATGGCAGTCAGTCATTACCAGCGCATCAGTAGCAACAAACGCCGCTCTACTTTAATTGTGGCTTTATTTATTATTTTTATTGCTGCTGCCAGCTATATTATGACTTTAGCTTTTGGCTACAGTTTAAATATAGTGGCTTATGCCTTAATTTTCTCAGGAATCACGACCTTTGTTAGTTACTGGTGGTCTGACAAAATAATTTTATCCATTTCCAATGCTGTGCCTGCCAACAGAAAAAATCATTTTGATTTTTACACGACAGTTGAAAATATTGCCATTGGGCAAAGAATGCCAATGCCAAAATTGTATGTCATTCATGATACTGCCATCAATGCTTTCGCCACCGGTAGAAATCCCCAAAACGCTGTAGTTTGTGCCACCACTGGTCTGCTTAATAGGTTAAATCGATCAGAAATCGAAGGAGTAATGGCTCACGAAATGTCTCATGTTCAAAATTATGATATTTTATTGATGTCAGTTGTGACGATTTTAGTAGGTTTAGTGGCTTTACTTTCAGATTGGTTTTTAAGAATGAGTTTTTTTGGCAGAAGCCGCAATAGTCGTGACAATAAGAGCCAATTGCAGGCTATTTTAACCATTGTCGGCTTGCTTTTGGCACTTTTATCTCCTCTTATTGCCCAACTAATAAAGCTGGCAATATCACGCCGTAGAGAATTTTTAGCAGATTCAAGCGCAGTAGCTATGACTAGAAATCCGGAAGGCTTGGCTCGAGCTCTAGCCGCTATTTCTTCTGATCAACAGCCTTTGGAGGCAGCTAATAAAGCCACAGCCCACCTTTACATAGCTAATCCTCTTAAAAATCACAGAGGCTCACTTGGTTGGTTTGCTAGCTTATTTCAAACTCATCCTCCTATTAAAGAAAGAATTAAGCATTTAAGAGAATTGTCTATGTCGGAACATGATGCTGCAGCTAATAATTAACATTAATTACAGGCAGGAGCAAATATTTTAAATAAGAGATTGGCTTTATTGAACTTAAATTGTTTTATTAAATTAACTTAAAAATGATAACTTTATGAGTATTTTTTTCTTGTATAATAAATTAATTCTAAAGGCTTAAAAAAGACTGAAAAAGATAAAACAAATTTAAAAAGTACAACAGCAAATTCAAACTAAACGAAATTAAACACATACTGCATTACCTTTATAGATAAACATTTTATACTTAACCATGTCAAACATTACTCAAAAAATTATTGAACACGTAGCAAAATTGGCTAATATTCCTATTTCCAAACAAGAAGCGCAAGACTTAACAACAGCTTTTCAAGAAACGCTGGAAGTAGTTGACAACCTGAAACAAATATCTGTAGAAGAAGTTGAACCAACCCATCAAGTAACCGGTCTTAGCAATGTTACCCGGCCCGATAAAATAGAAAAAGAATTTATGTTTTCCCAAAAAGAGGCATTAGCCAATGCTAAAGACACATATCAAGGTTATTTTGTTGTACCCAGAATTCTCAAAAAATAATTATGTCTGATTTAAACACACTCACTCTTAAACAAGCTCTTGATTTGCTCAAGAAGAAAAAAGTAACGATTGATGAAATTTATTCAGATTTGTTGGCAGCTATCGACCAAAAAAATAAAGATTACAACATCTATTTAGATAGGCCGCAAAATCCTCTGCAGCAAGCCAAAGAAGTAAAGCAGCAATCTTTGGCCGGCTTGCCTATAGCTGTGAAAGATAATTTTTGCACCCGAGATTTAACTACCACGGCTGCTTCTAAAATTTTAGAAAAATTTAAGCCACCCCATGAATCAACTGTCACTAAAAAAATTAAACAACATGGCGGTGTGATAATCGGCAAAACCAATATGGACGCTTGGGCTCACGGCAGTTCAACTGAAACCAGCTCCTTTGGCACCACTTTGAATCCACGCAATAAAAAATATGTTCCGGGTGGTTCTTCCGGCGGCAGTGCCGCAGCTATAGCAGCTGATTTGTCATTGGCAGCCCTCGGCACTGAAACAGCCGGCTCAATTCGCCAACCGGCATCCTGGTGTGGAGTAGTTGGTTTAAAACCAACTTACGGTCGAGTCAGCCGTCACGGAGTCATTGCTATGGCTTCATCTACTGACAGCCCGGGGCCGATTGCTAAAACCGTGGAAGACGCAACTATTTTGTTCAATACTATAGCCGGCCCGGATGAACACGATGCCACCACTTCCAAGCTGCCGGTTCCTGATTTAAGCCAATCATTAAATCAATCAATCAAAGACCTCAAAATTGGAGTAATGTATCTGAACTTGGATGGTTTGGCATCTATCCGCCCTATTTTTAAAGAACAGTTAAAAGTTTTTGAGGAGCTAGGCGCGAAGGTAGAGCCAGTCAAAGCTTTAGACCCCCATTACGCCATTGGCGTTTACACAGTCGTGCAAAGAGCAGAGGTCAGCAGTAATCTAGCTCGCTTTGACGGCGTTAGATACGGTCGCAATCGGTCATTGTTCGGACCAGAAGCTAAACGACGCATTATGCTCGGCACCTTCACCTTAAGCAAAGGCTACGCGGAGCAATATTATAAATTAGCTCAAAAAGTAAGAACTTTGTTTATTCAAGATTTTCAACGCTTATTTAAAAACTATGACTTACTGGTGGCCCCTACTTCTCCCGGCTACGCGAAAAAAAGAGGCATTAGTGCCAGCAGTCCTATGTTCGGCGAATTAGAAGATATGCTGCTTGAAGCCAGTTCTGTAGCTGGTTTGCCGGGTATCTCAATTCCTTGCTATCGAAACAAGAAAAGCAACTTATATTTAGGCATGAACATCATGGCGCCCATGTTTAAAGAAGATGTAATGGTCAAAGCTGCCGACGCCTTTGAAAAAAACACGCCATGGAATAGTTGGAGAAATTAATCATAATTAAAAAAACATCAGCCAAACAAATATTATGGCGACTAAAACAAAAACTAATAACACCACCCAAAACAGCAAAAAGACAAGTCAGCCGGGGTCTTATTCCAAAAAATACAAGCCTCGTATTGGATTAGAAATTCACGCCGAATTAAAAACAAACTCAAAAATGTTTTGCGGCTGTGTTAATGATCCTTTTGCAGCCGAGGAACCCAATATTTATACTTGTCCGGTCTGTTTAGGCATGCCGGGAGCTTTACCGGTACCTAATCAAAAAGCGATCGAGTGGACTATCAAATTAGGCTTAGCCCTCAACTGCAAAATTAATAAATTTTCAAAATTTGACCGTAAACACTATTTTTATCCGGATTTAGCCAAGGGCTATCAAATTAGTCAATACGACATCCCCTTTTGCTATCAAGGCTCTATTGAGACTTCTGAGGGAGAAGTTAAAATCCGCAGAATCCATTTGGAAGAAGATACCGGCAAATTAATTCATGAAACTATTGATGGTCAACCTGTGAGCTTGATTGACTTTAATCGCAGTGGAGTACCGTTAGTAGAAATTGTCTCTGAACCGGATGTTAAAAACAGTCAACAAGCTAAAGAGTATAGTCAAAATTTAACGCAAGTGCTGAGATATCTAGATATTTCTGATTGCAAGATGGCTGAAGGGGGCATGCGATTGGAAGCCAATGTCTCTTTAAGCAAAATTGACTCAGACAAACTACCGGCTTATAAAGTTGAGCTTAAAAACATTAACTCCTATCGCTTTTTACAAGACGCCATTGAATATGAAATTAAACGGCAGACTAAAATTTTAGAACAAGGACAAATTCCCGCCCAAGAAACCAGAGGCTGGGATCCAGCGCAGCAACAATCTTTTTCACAAAGAAGTAAAGAAGAAGCAGAAGACTACCGCTATTTTCCGGAGCCTGATATACCTCCGCTAGAATTCACTGCAGAGCAAATTAGCCACATTCAAGACAGCTTGCCTGAAATGCCTCAACAAGTGAGTGCCCGCTGGCAAAAAGAATATCAAATAGAGCCATATAACGCTCAACAGTTAACTTCAAATATTAATCAAACACAGTGGGCAGAACAAGTTTTTGTCATAGCGCAAGAAGAGAATATTAAGGCTAATGATATAGCTAATGATATCATCAACCAGAAAATTGAAGTTAACTCACAGACTCCGGCTCAAAAAGTAATTGCAGCGTATCAAGATCTTCACCAAACAGTTGCTCTTGATGAAGAAAAACTAACAACAATTATCAACCAAGTTTTAGCTGAAAACCAGGACGTAGAAGCTAAATACCATGCCGGCAAAACTCAGGTGCTTGGATTTTTAATGGGGCAGGTAATGACCCGGCTTGATAAATCAGCAGACCCTCATCAAATAAAATCAGCTTTAACATCAATTTTAAAACAAAGAACGGCAAACTAAGATAAAAAAAGAAAGATAAAAATAGAAAGACAAACCTAATAAGATAAAATTAGAACGCCAGAAATTAAATTTTAAGATCATATGACATTATTTTAATGATACTTATATTTTGTTAAGCTTTTATATTCATGCCCGACTTCGTTCATCTCCATCTTCACTCTGAATACTCTATGCTGGACGGCCTAGTAAAATTTCCTGATTTAATTGACAAAGTCAAAGCACAAGGCCAAAACGCAGTAGCTTTAACTGATCACGGCAATATGTATGGAGCTGTAGAGTTTCATAATATTTGCCGAGAACGTGATGTTAAGCCTATTATCGGCTGTGAGATGTACTTGGCAGAAAATGGCTTAAAAACAAAACAGACAAGACCGGGTCAAGATCAAAGTCATTTGACATTATTGGCAAAAAATTTTACCGGCTATCAAAATTTAATGGAGTTAGTTAGTATTGCTCATTTTGAAGGCTTTCATTATAAACCTCGTATCGATAAAAAAAAATTATTTAGCCACAGTGAAGGTTTGATAGTTTTAACCGGCTGCTTAAATGGATTGATTGCCAAGGATATTATTACTCACAACATAAGTGCAGCTAAGGAAAATCTGGATCAACTACAGCAAGCTTTCCCCAATCATTTATATATTGAAATACAAAATCACGGCCTAACAGAACAGGAAGAATTAAATCAACATTTGATAAAAATGGCCCGCGAATTCAATCTTCCTTTAGCAGCTACTAATGATGTGCATTATTTAAATGCTGATGATGCTGAAGCGCAAGATGCTTTATTAGCTGTAGGCACGCGTAGTTTAGTTTCAGATCAAGATCGATTGTCAATGATTAATACACCTGAATTTTATTTAAAAAGCCCTAACCAAATGGCGGATTTGTTTGCTGATACTCCGGAGGCAGTCAAAAATACTCTTGAAATTGCTGAGCGCTGCCAAGTTGATATACCAACCGGCAATCTTATTTTTCCTAAATTTCCCCTACCGAAAAACGAAACTGATGCTTCTTATTTAAAAAAACTGACCATAGAGGGGTTAAAAAATAAATATCCGGAGATTACTCCAAAAATAAAAAAACGGCTGGAATATGAACTTAAAATTATTCATGATAAAGGCTACGACACTTACTTTTTAGTGACTCATGACTTTGTGAAATGGGCTAAAGAACAAGACATCGGAGTTGGGCCCGGACGGGGGAGCGCTGCCGGCTCCATTGTTTCTTACGGTTTAGATATTACCACTCTTGACCCCTTTGAACACGGCTTGCCTTTTGAAAGATTTTTAAATCCACAACGGCCAACCCCGCCTGATATAGATATTGATTTTGCTGACGACAGAAGAGATGAAGTCATTCATTATGTAGCTAATAAATACGGGGATGATGTGGTCGGCCATGTAATTACCTTTGGCCGAATGGAAGCCAGAGGAGCCATTCGTGATATCGGCCGTGTATTAGGCATGCCTTATGAACAGCCGGACCGCATTGCCAAACTTATTCCAAACAACCCTCAACAAAAAACCTCCATTAAACAAGCCATCAAAAGTGTGCCTGAATTAAACGAATATTACAAACAACCTAAATATGAAAAATTGTTGGACTTAGCAATGAGAGTTGAGGGAACTGTCAGGCACAGCAGTGTGCACGCCGCTGCAGTAGTCATTGCTGATAAGCCCCTTTTAAGGTATACACCTATTCAAAAAGATTCTAAAACCAACGCCACTGTTACTCAGTATGACATGTATTCACTCGACTGCAATATTAATGACGATGCAATTGGTTTGATTAAATTTGATTTTTTAGGCTTAAGAAATCTATCAATTTTACAGAATGCTATTGATTTAATTGAAAAATATCATCAAGTTGAGATTAATTGGGATCAAATTGAATTGGATGATGAAGAAACTTACAAACTCATTAGCAGCGGCGAAACTACGGGCATCTTTCAACTTGAGTCAGCAGGCATGCGGCGAGTCGCCAGAAATCTTAAGCCTTCACAATTCTCAGATATCACTGCTATGCTGGCTCTGTATAGACCCGGCCCCATGGACTTAATTCCTCAGTTTATTCAAGGCAAGCATAATCCTGAAGCAGTAACTTATCCTCATCCCACTTTAAAACCAGTGCTTGAAGAAACCTACGGCATCATGGTTTACCAAGAGCAAATCCTGCAAATTGCTCATATTATGGCCGGCTACTCTTTAGGAGAAGCAGATATTTTACGGCGAGCCATCGGTAAAAAAAAGAAAAAAATTCTTGATAAAAATAAAAAAAGATTTATTAAACAAGCAGTTAAAAAAGGTTATAAAGAACAAACCGCTGTTAAGGTCTGGGGTTTTATTGAAGCTTTCGCCAATTATGGTTTTAATAAATCTCATGCTGCCAGCTACGGCATGATCTCTTATCAAACGGCTTACCTCAAAGCCCATTATCCGGTTGAATTTATGACAGCTCTTATGAGCGTAGAAAGCGATTCAAGTTCCGCCAACAGAGATGAAAAAATTGCTATAGCCATTGATGCTTGTAAAAAATTAGGCATTAAAATTTTACCGCCTGATATCAACAAGTCCGGTAAAAATTTTACTATTGAATCTGATGATAATTCCTTAAACGGCCGAGCTATTCGCTTTAGTTTAAACGCCATTAAAAATATCGGTGCAGCTGCAATCGAAAATATACTTTCTACACGTCAAGAACATGGTAAATTTGCTTCGTTTACCCAATTTATCCACTTAACTGATACCCGTAAAGTTAATAAAACAGTTTTAGAATCATTAATTAAAGTGGGAGCCATGGACAGCTTTGGCACCAGAGCTAGTATGCTGGAAAATTTTGAGGGCATTAGACAAACGGCTGCTTCTTTTGAAACAGAACAAAAAGGTCAAGACAACCTGTTTGCAGAAGTAGCTCAGAAGGTAACAGAAATTAAAGATAATTTTGAAAAAATACCGGAATATCCGGAAAAAGAATTGCTTTCCTTTGAAAAAGAGCTGCTTGGAATTTATTTAACAGACCATCCTTTAGCTGATTCTTTAAAAGCAGTGACCAACTTGGCCAGCAAAACCATTACTGAGATTGATCCCGCTATTCACCTTAACCAAGTTTTTGTTTTCGGAGGAGTTATTAATAGAATTAAGCATGTTAAAACCCGTAAAAGCAACAAAGACATGTGCTTCGGCCGCTTAGAAGACCAGACCGGCTCGATTAGATTCGTAGTTTTTCCTCGAACATATGAAAAATATCAATCTTTACTGTCCAATAATAAAGTAGTGTTGATGAAGGGCAAAATTAATGAAAGAGAAGGGGAGATTAATCTGATTGCGGAAAAAATATTTTTACCTAAAAAACAAGTAATGAAACAAAAAGAAGAAAGTAATTATAAAGAAATCTTTATTCCCCGTAAAACTTCTAAAGATGCGTTGAAAAAATTAGGACAATTGCTCAAAAAACATCCGGGAAAGGACAAAGCTATGGTCGTGATTCCCAATGGTGATACTCCGAAAAAAATGAAATTGCCCTATACCATCAACTTTTCTGATAAATTAGAAAAGAAAATTGATCAATTATTAAAATAGTTTTAGTTATTGAAATAAATTAAAAATTTATGAATGAACCTCTGAGTTCAGCTGAAATTAAACGACTGACTAACACAGCACAAGTGGTGAGAATTAAAATAATTGAGATGCTAGCTCGAGCCGGGTCCGGGCATCCGGCCGGAGCTCTAGGCATGACTGATATTTTTACAGCGCTATATTTTAAATTACTCAAACATCGACCTGACCAACCGGACTGGGATCAACGTGACTACCTTCTTTTATCAAATGGACACATCTGTCCGGTCTTATATGTTTGTTTGGCTGTGGCTGGTTATTTTCCGGTCGAAAAATTAACTCAACTACGGCAAATAGACAGCCCTTTGCAAGGTCATCCTAAATTATCATCATTACCTGGTGTTGAAATTACCTCCGGTTCTTTAGGTCAGGGTTTATCTCAAGCTTGCGGCTTGGCGCTGGCATTAAAACACGATCAAAAAAATAATCATATTTATTGTTTAATGAGTGATGGTGAGCAACAAGAAGGCCAAACTTGGGAGGCATATATGCTGGCTGCTAAATATCAATTAATAAATTTAACAGCCATTATTGATCGCAATATGATTCAAATCGGCGGCAGGACTGAACAAATTATGCCCTTGGAAAATCTTGTGGCAAAACTTAAATCTTTTGGCTGGCAGACTTTAGCAATTGACGGTCATAATTTAAATAACATTGCTGCTGCAGTCTCAGAAGCCAAATCAGATAATGCTCCCACTGCGATAATAGCCAATACAATTCCGGGGAAAGGTGCTGATTTAATGGAACATGATCATCGCTGGCACGGCAAAGCTCCAACTTTAGAACAAGCTCAACAAATTATTCGTAATCTAGCTTCAAAACCATGAATTCTAATTCAACATCAGTTATTGATGAACCATTAGCAACCAGAGACGGGTTTGGTCTTGGGTTAGTACAAGCCGCTCAAGTTAATCCGGCTGTCTTTGCCTTAACAGCTGATTTGACCAAATCTTTAAGAATGACTAAATTTAAAGAAAAATTTCCTGATCGGTTCGTACAAGTTGGTGTGGCTGAACAAAATTTAATCGGAACTGCGGCTGGTTTATCTTTAGCCGGAAAAATTCCTTTTGCAGCCAGTTTTGCTGTCTTTAGTCCAGCTCGAAGTTGGGATCAAATTAGATTGTCAGTAGCTTACAGTAATTTAAATGTAAAAATTGTTAGCTCTCATGCCGGATTAGCCACCGGCGCTGACGGGGCCTCGCACCAATCATTGGAAGATATTGGTTTGATGAGAGTTTTGCCTAACATGAAAGTGATTGAGCCTTGCGACGCTGAACAAGCCCGGCAAGTAGTACACGCTCTGGCGGCTGATCAAGGCCCAGCTTATTTAAGACTAACCCGGCCGAAAGCACCTATTATTACTCAGCAACAAAAATTTGTTTTAGGGCAAGCTCAAGTTTTGTATCCCGACCCGGAAACAGAAAGTCAAAAGCGTGCTACAGTGAACAACAAACAAAAAGAAACAAATCGAACATCAGTTAATTATGAAGCAGTTATTATTGCTTGCGGCAGTATGGTGCATCAGGCTTTAAAGGCTGCCCGCCAACTAAAAAATGAAAATATTTCAGTACAAGTGATTAATATGCACACTATTAAGCCCCTTGACAAACAAGCTCTTATTGAAGCTGCTAAACAGGCAAAAATAATCCTCACGGCAGAAGATCATCAAATTAACGGCGGATTAGGTTCTGCAGCAGCAGAAGTGTTATTAACGTCACAAGAATTAATCTCGCCGCATCAATTTAAATTCAGCATGATTGGAGTTAGAGATAAATTTGGAGAATCCGGCCGGCCCGAAGAGCTAAGAGAAAAATACGGCCTCAGCAGTGAAAAAATTACACAAACGATTAAAAATTTGTTGGATTAAGAATACTTCTTGGGTTGCTTCATCAATATTTTTTCAGCTCTTAAACTACTCTGCTAGTCATTATTTTTTTAAAAAATCGATGTTAATTTGCTCCACTTTCTCTTGATTATTGAGCTTAATACGAGCAAAAAAATTCTTTTGATGAGCAACTATATGGTCAAATAAATAATGCAAATCATCTACCAACTCAAAATCTTGCGTCAATATTTCTTCAGGTTTCAGCCACAGAAATTTACCTTCTCGGCAATCTTTACCAGCCGGTATTTCAAAACCAGGAACCCGTACTTTAAAAAAAGCGACCAGCCAATCAACTGGATAACCACCGCTGATATGAGCCAAACCACAAAAAACAACCTTCTTTTTTTGAATCTCAAATCCGGATTCCTCCTTAATTTCCCGCACTGCTGCCTGCACATATGTTTCATCAGACTCAACTTTGCCTCCCAAACCATTTAAGCGTTGCGCATCAACTGCCGCCTCAGCAGAGCGTTGCAGCATTAAATATTTATGTTGGTGATAAAGAAAGACGGTCACTGCAGGCTGCAGCTTACGATTTGTCATATTAGAATATTTCTGATATTAAGATTAACACTTAAATCTTTAGCGCAAACAGCTTAATCACTTTTGGCAGGAAGGGCAATAATATGTCCCTCGATTATTAATTTTAATTTTTTTAACTTGACCGCCGCATTCATAGCATGGCTCACCCTCCCGGCCATAAACATATAACTTATCTTGAAATTGACCGGATAAACCATTAACGTCAACAAATTTATCATCGAAAGTAGTGCCGCCGTGTCTAACAGCCCGCTTCATTAATTTTTTAATAACGGTGACTAAAGTTTCTACTTCTTGTTTACTTAATTTTTGAGCAGATTTTTGAGGATCAATGCCGGCTAAAAACAATGCTTCTGAGGCATAAATATTACCAATGCCGCCCACAATCTTGCCAATCATGAGAGCTTGTTTAATAGCAATAGTTCTTCTTTGCAATTTTTCAAATAGATAATCGGGGGTGAATTCAGGATCAATAGCATCAGGGCCGTACTTATCAAATTCTTGTTTAATTTCTTTTTCCGTCAATACTTTTATCCAACCGAAAATTCTCATATCGTTAAAAAACAATTTCGCGTCAGATTTAAAAGTGATGATAACTCGAGTATGATCGCTGGGTAAATCCTTAACCCAATCAGCTGTGGGGTGGCCTCCACCTATCCTTAGGTCATTATTAATGAAAATTAATTGACCGGTCATTTTCAAATGAATCAGCAAATTATATTTTCCTGCTAAATTAATTTTAATTAATTTAGCTTTGCGCGAAACAGCATCAATGCTGTTGCCAACAATCTGTTGAGGCAATCCTTGAAAACTCTTTTTTTTCAAAATTTTTACATCATCAATCACTTGCCCCACCAACAAGTCTTCCAAACGGGATTTAACTGTTTCTACTTCCGGTAATTCAGGCATAATAATAAAATTAAAACCAATAATAAATTCTGCTCTTAAATTATTTAATTTGCTTATGAGGATTAACTTATCCCTCTATGCTGGGGAGATTTAATTAAGCCGCACTCTTTATATTTTAAACCACTTCCGCAGGGGCAGGGGTCGTTGCGGCCTATCTTAGCTTTCTTATTGCCTTGTCCAGTTTGATTAACTGATCCAGCTTTTCGGAGGGCACTGGCTAAATCAGAAGATGAACCGTCCACTGACTGAGGTACAGTGGCTCCGGTTGGCGTTTGAGCATCAGCTACTTCTTTAGAAATCGGTTCATTCACATCTTCTTTTTGGAAATCAGCTCGATCTAACAACTGCTGCGCTGCTGTGGTTAATGTTCTTCGTCTGGAAGGCTGAACTCTAAAAATACGTCGCGCCACAGTTGATTCAATAGTGCTAATCAAATTATCAAACATTAAAAAAGCTTCTTTTTTGTATTCTGATAAAACCGTATCTTTATCGCCTCTTAACCAGATTCCCTCTTTTAAAGCTTGCATTTGATCTAAATGATCAATCCATTTTTCATCAATAGTTGACAAAATCACATAACGTTCTAAGCGGCGCATAGTTTCATCAGGAAGCTTGCTTTCCTTAGCCTGATAAACGTCTTTTACTAAATTAAGAAGTTCTTGGTAAATATTTGCCTCATCCGATTGAGTCTGAGTTTGAAGTAATTTTTCTTCAATGCGCTGTTGAGAATTTTCGTCAAAGGGCACAATCTTAGCAAACTCATTTACTAAATCCTCAATGTCTTCTTCTGCCGCTGTCGAATCGTCCGGCAAATACTGATTGTAGATTGCTTTAGTTTCATCTCGAATATACTCTAATATTTCATCTTTAACTGAAGCTGCCTTTGCATCAATTAAGTTATCAGGTTTGACAGTTGTCTCAGCAATACTTTCTTGTTTTTTTGCAGTCGTTGTTGCTTCGTCCTCATCCTTAGCTGGCTTTTCTTCAACTTCATGAGTGGATAATTCTAGCAGTCGTCTTCTCCGTTGATAAATAATTTCTCGATGCTTATTCATAACATCATCAAAATCAACCAATCGTTTTCTTTGATCAAAAAAGAAAGTTTCTACTTTGACCTGCGCGGACTCAATAGACTTGCTAATCATTTTATTTTCGATCGGTTGGTCTTCTTCAATATTGAGAAAATCCATCACTTTTGAAATCTTATCGCCTCCAAAAATACGCATAATCTCATCTTCCAAACTCACAAAAAATTGAGAAGCTCCCGGATCACCCAGCCTGCCTGAACGCCCTCGCAGCTGATTATCAATCCGCCTTGCTTCGTGGCGTTCCGAACCAATCACAAATAAACCGCCCGCTGCAATCACTTCCTGATTACGCTTTTTCCACTTATTAAGCTCTTTTTGATATTTAGCCAAATCATAATTGGCCGGATTAATAGAAGGCGGTAGATCGATATCTTGATATTTTTCGGGTACGTCAATTTTTTTATCGGTCGGATTTTCTTTGCGAAAATCTTTTAATTCAGGCTTAGCGCCGCCTAAAATAATGTCTACTCCCCGGCCAGCAATGTTGGTAGCTACAGTAATAGCTCCTTTTTTACCGGCATCAGCAATAATAAAAGCTTCTTTTTCATGATTCTTTGCATTTAAAATATTGTGTTTGACGCCTTTGCGCTGTAAAAAATTAGACACAATTTGATTATTTTCAATAGAACGGGTTCCAATCAGAATTGGTTGACCGGTTTCATTAATTTTTTCTACCTTTTTTGCTATAGCGGAAAATTTAGCTGACTGAGTTTTATAAATTACATCAGGTTTATCATCACGAATAATTGGTTTATAGGTCGGAATAGCTACAACATCTGTCTCATAAATTTGATTAAACTCATCAGCTTCTGTAACAGCAGTACCGGTCATGCCGGACAACTTGTCATACATTCTAAAATAATTCTGAATGGAAATAGTGGCCAATGTTTTTGACTCTTGTTGAATTGGTACGCCTTCTTTAGCTTCAATCGCTTGATGCAAGCTGTCACTGTAGCGGCGGCCATACATTAAACGTCCGGTATGTTCATCCACAATAATAACTTCATTGTCACGCACAATATATTCTTTATCTCTTTGAAAAACAGCCATGGCTTTTAAAGCAGTTTCAATATGATGAATCACTGAAAAATCTTCTTCATAAAGATTGTCAACTCCTAATTTTTTTTCCAATCTTTTAACACCTAAATCCGTTAACATCGCCGTTTTAGCTTTTTCATCAATTTTATAATCATGATCTTTAGAAAGAGTCTTCACTAATTTGGCATATTCATAATATTTATCAGTTGGTTCAGTATCAGGAGCGGAAATAATTAAAGGGGTTCGGGCTTCGTCAATTAAAATAGAGTCTGCCTCATCAATAATGGCAAAGTGGTGGGCAAAGTCACGACGCTGGGCTAATTTATCCAGCGACTGCACCATGTTGTCGCGCAAATAATCAAACCCAAATTCATTATTAGTGCCGTAAGTAATGTCAGCTAAATAAGCTTCCTGTCTGGTTATATTTTGAAAATGTTCCAACCGCTCATCGCCTCTGGACTCACTGTCAATATCAGGATTGTAAAGTTTAGATTCATCATGAACAATAACAGCTGCCGAAACATTTAAAAAATCATAAATCGGACCCATCCAGCCCACACCAATCTCGGCTAGATAATCATTAACAGTCACTAAATGACAGCCTTTGCCTAATAAAGAATTTAAATAGAGGGGACAAGTGACAGTTAAAGTTTTACCTTCACCAGTTTTTTGCTCGGTAATCATACTATTGTGAATAGCTATGCCGGCTAAAAGCTGCACATCAAAATGACGCATGCCCGTGATACGCCGTGATACCTCCCTTACAGTGGCAAAGGCTTCAGGTAAAAGGTCATCTAAAATTTCCTTTTCAGCAGCTTTCTCTTCTTCAATGGTTTGAGGATTAATTGTTGCTAATTGTTTTTTAATTCTTTTTTTAAACTTATCAGTTTGAGCCGTCAGCTCTTCATCAGTTAATTTTCTGATAGATGGTTCCAAAGCATTAATTTCATCAACAATAGCCTGATATTGATTAAGGTAACGCTGGTTTGTATCAAAAATATTTTGTACGAATTTAAGCATAATAAATTAAAAATTAATCTTATTAAGTTTAGCTGATGTTAATAGATTCTGAGAGAGGGCCCTCAGCATTTTGTCCGTTAAATATAGACCAGAGACTTGCCAAGACAACCTCAAATTTTAACTTTTTGCCTTGTTCTCTTGTTCGATAATAGAACTATATATTATCACATAAAAAGCAAAAGATGAAAACAGATAACTCCCAAACAGGAGCGCTGTTGCTAAGACAAAAACTACTGGAAAATTTTTATAAATACTTTTGTAAAATTTTTGGAATTTTTACTGTTCCATCCGCCTGTTGGCAATTTTCCACAATAGCAGCCAATAAGCGGGGCGTTGCTAAAACCGTATTATTTAAAGAATAAGCAAATTTCGTCTGACCATCTTTAGCTTGATATTTAATTTTTAAACGTCTTGTTTGAAAATCATGAAAAGAACTTGCGCTGTGAGTCTCTCGATAACAATTTTGTGACGGAAACCAAGTTTCTAAATCATACTTTTTATGCTGACCAGCACCCATGTCACCGCTGCTCATTAAAACCATTTGATATGGCAGACCCAATTGCTGCAGTAGTTCTTCTGAAAAGCTAATCATTTTTTTATGCCAGCGGCTCGAAGCTTCTTGATCGGCCTTGGTTAAAACCACTTGTTCCACTTTATTAAACTGATGAACTCTAATAACGCCTTGCGTGTCTTTGCCGTGAGCGCCAACTTCTCTACGATAACAAGGCGATAACCCTGCCAACTTAATCGGCAAGTCATCTTCAACCAAAGTTTCATTCATATAATAAGAAGTCAAAGCTACTTCAGCCGTGCCTGTTAAATATTTATTGTCCTGGGTTTGATAATGATCTTCCTTACCCCAAGGAAAAAAGCCGGTGCCAATCAACGCCGCTTGCTTTACCATAACCGGCACAGTCATGGCTGTAAAACCTTGATCTACCATATAATCTAAAGCTAAACGCAAAATAGCTTGTTCTAACAACACTGCTTTATTTTTTAAAAAGTAAGAACGAAAGCCACCAATCTTAACTCCTCTTTCTGTGTCCAGCCAATCTAATTGCTCCATAATTTGATCATGGGGGAGAGGAGTAAAATCAAACTGCGGTAGTTCGCCAACTTGCTTCATAATTTTATTGCCTGACTCATCAGCGCTTATCGGCACGTCATCGGCAGGAATATTAGGAATTTGCAACATTAACTGCTCAAACTCTTGCTGTACTTCTTTAAACTCAGGTTCAACTTTTTTTAATTCATTTTTAAGCTGACGACCTTTTTCAATCAATTCCTCATCCGGTTTTGAGCCTTGGTGCACCTGCTTTTCTACCTGTTCGGCATTATTGTTAATGCGGCGTCTAATCTCATCTACCTGTTGTTTTAAAAAGCGTCGCTTCTGATCTATCTCTAATAAATCATCCACCACTTGCGGCTCTAATTGTTTATCTTGACAAGCCTGTTTAACTACTCCCGGATTATTTCTAATAAAATTAAGATCAAGCATATCTAATTACATCAATAATTAAGTGTTATTTTTTTGGATAAAGAGATCAATCAAAAATTCTAAATGTTCATCTGCATCTTCCTCAATTAAGTCAAAACCTTTATTAATATCGTCTCTGCTGATGTTAGCAGCAAACGACTTATCGCCCAATTTCTTTTTAACTTTGCTTGGCTTCATACCCACAAAATCTTTGGGCCTCATCAGAGAATAGGCATATAAAAACCCACTTAATTCATCGCAAGCAAAAAGATAACGATCAAGCATTGCGCTGGGCTCAACTTTGGTCCTCAAAGGGGCATGAGCTCTCACGGCTTCAATAAGTTCTAAGGGATAATCAGTTAACAACTCTTCGGCTGCCTTTAACGGGTGCTCATCCGGATATTTTTCCCAATCTAAATCATGCAATAAGCCGGTTTGATACCATAATTCCGGATTTTGTCCTAGTTTCTCAGCATAAGCTGCTAAAGCTTGAGCAGTCATCAAACAGTGGTGTCTTAAATTTTTATTTTTTATATATTGATGCATTAATTTTGTAGATTCCTCTCGAGTAGGAAGCTCGACTGCAGCTGAAGCAGCGGCGGTGTTACTAGAGCCAGCTTGCGCATCCTCCTTCTGTTTAACTGCCTTCTCTTGCCCTTGATCAGTTTTTTGATTATTGATTTTTTCCGGCTGACGAGGAGCTTGTTGTGAAAACTCAGGTTTTAAAGTTGGAAATGCAATTACTTCTTTAATTGACCAAGTATTAGTTAAAAACATTACTAACCGATCAATGCCCATGCCTATTCCTCCTAAAGGCGGCAGGCCGTATTCTAAAGCTCTTAAAAAATCTTCATCAGTCGGATGAGCCTCTTCGTCTCCGGCTCTCATCTGCTGCTGTTCATTTTTAAAAAGATTTCTCTGATCAATCGGATCTACTACCTCGCTCCAGCCGTCAGCTAACTCTTTGCCGCCGACATAGGCTTCAAAGCGTTCACAATACCAATCATCTTCGCGGTGAACTTTAGCCAGCGGGCTGACATCACGAGGATAATCAATAATCCATACCGGTTGAATTAATTTATCTGTGACTAATTTGTCAAACAAATTAAACATTGCTTTGCCACGACTATAACCGCCCGGCAAGTCAATTTCATGTTCAGTTAAAAGTTGTTTGACGGCTTGATCATCCAACTGTTTAAAATCAATCTCAGCAAACTCTTGCAAAGCATCAATCATCTTAATACGCGGCCAGCTGCCGCTTAAGTCAATACTTGTTTCACCGACCATTATTTCATGACTGCCATGAATAACCTGCGTCAGCTCTTGAATCATTTCTTCAGCTATATCCATCATAGTATGATAATCAGCGTAAGCCTGATACCATTCAATCATAGTAAATTCAGGCTGGTGAGTTTGGTCAATACCTTCATTTCTAAAATTACGGGCAATTTCAAAAATCCGTTCATAACCACCTACAATCAATCTTTTTAAATATAATTCCGGGGCAATTCGCAAATAAAAATCACTGTCCAAGGCATTCATATTGGTGGAAAACGGACGGGCATTAGTGCCGCCGTATATAGCCTGTAGGACAGGTGTTTCCACTTCAGTGTAATTGTGTTTTTCCTGTAAAAATCGACGCATTTCTTTGAGTATTTTCCAGCGCGTATCTAAAATTTGGCGGACATCGTCATTAATCAAAATATCTACATATCTTTGACGAAACCGCACCTCTTTATCTTCTGCTGCATTCCATTCAGTCGGAATTGGCCGCAAAGCTTTGCCTAAAAACTTAAATTTTTCTGCTTGAATAGTTAATTCACCCGCCTTTGTTTTAATGACTTCTCCGCTTACTCCTAGAAAGTCTCCCGGATCTATATGCTGCAAAAGTTCAAATTGTTTTTTTGACAACTCGTCTTGGCGAAGCATTACCTGTATAACAGCTGTCGAATCTTTAAGATCTAAAAAAACTACCTTACCGTGTGGTCGTTTCGCCATGATTCGACCTGAAGTTTTGGCTTGACCACCCACACCAGTTCCAATAAGCTCTTCAATAGTTTGTTGTTTATCAAAGCTATAGGGATGAATATCAACGCCTTGATCTTGCAAAGCTTTCCGCTTTTGGATTTTAGCTTTAATAGCAGATTCTAATCTTGACATGAAGAATAATGAGAAATAAATAAAATTTTAAAAACTCAACCGCAAAAATCTTAATACAAACTGCAATTATTGCTGCACTGCTTATTGCTTCGTTTGTTCAATAATTTTTATTCAACCTTTTTAATAATATATACAATTTCTCCCGACGGAGCCGAAACTGTAACTTCGTCTCCTTCTTTTTTATCAAGCAACGCTTTTCCCAATGGAGAGACAACAGAAATTTTACCCTCTTCCACATTACCTTCAAATTCTCCCACAATGGTAATTTTTTTCTTATTATTTTTATTATTTTTAGGATAAGTTGTTACCTTGCTGCCAACGCCAATTTTGGTCTTGCTGCGCGTTTTATTAACAACTTCAGCTCTCTTTAATACTTCTTCGATTTCAGCTATTCTGGCATCAATAATGTCTTTTTCTTCTTTAGCATTTTGATACTCTGTGTTTTCACTTAGATCCCCCTTATCGCGAGCCTTTGAAATTTTTTCAACCACCTCAGGCAGCTTCTCGTCCACAAGTTCTTTAAGCTCTGCTTGTAGGTCCTCATAGCCCTCTTTAGTTAATTGAATTTTATTTTTTGTTGGCATAATGTTGGATAGTATAGTAAAAAAAAGAAAAAAGTCAAAATTTTATGAGGAAAAATAAATTTTTCAAAGCCAACTAGCTGCTGAATTTCAAACAACTAGCTCTCGATAAATTCAGTTTAATTTTTTATAAACCGCCATTTAGCTTTCTTATTCCCCTAAAACTAGGACTGCATCAAATTCTTCCGTCGGATCTTCAGTTCTAATTTCCTCAGAAAAAACCAGTTCCTGTTCTAAATCTTCAGCCATTGTCTCTAGCAGAAGATCATCACGTTCAGCCATTAATAAATAAAAACCCGGTTCATAGGTATCAACTGCATTTTTAGCTTCAACTTCACCATAACCTAAGTCTAATAATTCTGTAGAAATTTCTCCGGCATAACCTGCTTGAGTGGTGGCATTTACCACTCTTATTGAATATTCGGAGCGATCAATTTCCGGCTCCGGAGTAGGGGAGGGCTCTTCTTCAATTGTTTCAGGCTCTTCAACTTCAGTCGTTGTTTCCTGATCACCGGTCACCGGGGTCCGAATAGTGTCTGGTTGAGACAATTTTAATACTCCATAGCCAACGCCGATGCCAACCGCAACAGTTAATGCAAATGCTCCAAAGCCAACCAAAATCATTTTTAACAGGCCGCTGGTGCCATCATCATTTTTAATAGTTCTTTTCATGGTAGGCTGCTCCTTTGACTTTAAATTTTGTTTAGCTGATAATTTTTTTTCTTTACGTTTACTAGTGAATTTACTTAGGTCAACAGCAAACATATCACCATCCTCTTCTTTCTTTTTTTGATCAGATTGATCTACTTCTTTACTTTCAGCTGCCTCTTGAGCGCTGTCTTTAATTACTGCAGTTGATGCTGAAGCTGCTGCTGGCGCTGCTTGAGCAGCCGGCTGATAAACTCGTTTGCCAGCTTTGTCAGCTGATTTTTCCTCAGTGCCGCTGTCTGCTTGAGTCGCTCTTTCTGCTTCGTTTTTCTTAGATTGTTTTTCTTCTTGTGTTGAGATTGCCGTTTCTGGTTCCGGTTCTTCTTTTTTATCATTTGTTTCTTGAGCTTGGCCCCCAGTTTTTTCAGCAACTGCTGCATCGTCTAGATCTATGGACGATTCAGGCTCAATTTCAACATCAGCCCTTTCAGTATCAGCAGCGTTCTTTTCATCGTCTGACATTGCTGCTGATTTTTCGCCCGGCTTAGGCAATTGGCCGGCAGCTCCATTTTTTTCTTCAGGAACTTTTTTTGCAGCATCAATTTCAACTGCTGCTTTTTTAAATTGATCTTTAATTTCAGCTGAAACTTTTATCTTTTCTCGGTTAAATTCAGGAATCTCAAATTCATCAATACTAATCGTACGCATGGCAATAGTCATAGCTTCTGCCACATAATTCGGCAATTCATCGCCATTCTCTTTTTGAACCAATTGTTGAATCGGTAAAATATCATCCAACTTCTCTTTTAATTCATCTTCTACTGCCTCATTGGATAATAAATAAGCCGTTTGCAGGCTAGGCTCAACGCCTTTCAAGGTTTTAATTGCTTCTACAAACCGATCAATATTTTTTATGGAATCCACCATCGGCTGGTCTACACCAATATAATGTTTAGCCATAAATAAATTTTCTCCCAGCTGCAACAACGAAACAGAAGGTTCGAGAGAAATGATAGATTTAATAGTCCAGCTTAAGGGGTAAATTTTATTAAAAACAACTTTTTTACTTTCAAAAGCGTATTTAAGAGGAGCCAATATAGAATGCTGAACTGTTGATAATTGAACTTTAAAACTACCTTTATACTCACTTAAAATAAAAGTTTCGATTAAGTGCGAATCTGGAGAAATATGTAAGCTAGGGATAACTTCTTCTGTTAAATGCTCTTTTACTTGAGCTTCATTTTCTTTTTCCAGATCAATAATAGTATTGGTAAACATTTCATCAGCCAAAACTATTTCAATTTCACCTTCCTCGAGTTTATCTTCAACCCTGGCTGCTAATTTAACAATGTTCTCAGGAATAAGCTGCCCGTCTTTAATGAGCTTACCATTAAATTGCTTAAAACTTTGGATTGAAAAATTATGAGGTTTTTTGCCAGGTAAAAATTCAGCTAAATAAGCTAAATTTGGCAAAATGTATAAAAGTTTTTGGGTATCAAGCATATTTTTGGGCAGTTAGTTTAATAAAGGTTGACAACAAGCAATAAGTAATAAAAGTTCTGCCAACAGCCGGTCAAAAATTTACAGCTGCTTTGAAATTACAACCACTTCTTAGTATGAGCAAAAATCACTAATTTTGCAAGAGTAAATATGTATTAAAAAAGAGCTTTTTAAAAGCATGTTAACTAACATGTTAAATCAAACCTTTTTAAAAACAGCTATTTTAAAAAGACTTTGCTAGACGCAATATCTAAACAAAATGATGGTTTGACCCAGGCTTAATTCTAGTGATCGTGCTCTGCTTCATAAGCTTCGGCTTCAGCCTTATTTTTATGCACTGTTCCAGCCGGATGATTAGGAGGAGAATAAATCGTATAAAGCTTCAGCGTCTTTTCTGGCGAAACATTAATGACATTATGTTCAGCACCGGCAGGAACAATCACCGCCTCGTCCTCTTGAGCTGTAATTTCCTCACCGTCTATGATAAATTTAGCCTGACCCTGCTCAAGTCTAAAAAATTGATCTACATTTTCATGAATTTCTAACCCGATTTCTTCTTTCGGCTTCAGTGCCATAAGCACTAGTTGCTGGTGTTGACCGGTAAAAATAACTTCTCTAAAATTTTCATTTTTCAGAGTAGCTGTTTCTATATTATCGTAATACCCCTTCATATTTAACCTTTCTTTTTTAATTGTGTAGAAAAAATTCTTCTCTTAGTATCAATATAACAAATTATAATCACTTTAGAAATCACTAAAACTAAATTTCTAAGGAAGGAATTGCAAGATGAAAGAGGATTTACTGAAGAATATCTATCTTTAAAAACTAGCTAAAGTTAGTTTATTAATTATGTGAGCCCGGTGGGAATCTACTGCTCGCTCACTTTTCAAGTTCGCTCCCAGCATTACTCGGGTGCTGCGCGTATTGTTAATTGGAACTCCGCACTCGACGGCTGAACCGTTGGTTTCTCATTCAACACCAAGCGACTTACAAAATTAGTAACTTAGCTAAAGCTAAGTTATAAATTTTGTGAGCCCGGTGGGAGTCGAACCCACGACGCACAGCTTAAAAGGCTGTCGCTCTGACCACCTGAGCTACGGGCCCTCGATTTAAAATTTTCTTTTTAGGATTAGAGGCATATTATACCAAGTACAGCTTAAAATCTCCATACTTTAAATAGAGCCACAACCTAAACAGCCAGCAATAATTTATTTAATTTTTAATTTTAATAATGACCAATATTACATTTCAACCTTCTCATTATTTTAAACCATAATACGCCATAATAGTCTATGGCCGCAAACCTACCAGCTTAAGCTCGAGATACATATGTTCCATTTTCAGTGTTAATCAGTAAAGTTTCGCCCTTTTCAATAAACAGAGGAACTTGCACCACCAAACCAGTTTCCATTTTCACCGGCTTAGTACCAGCACTGCTTCGATCTCCGGTTACAGCTTCCCTAGCTTCAGCTACCGTCATTCTCACTCTGGACGGCAAACTGACTGCTAACGGCCGATCTTTATAAATTAATAAATGCACTTTGAGCTCCGGCGCTAGAAAATCTTTTTTATTACCTAACACTGCCGCAGAGACTTCTATTTGTTCATAGCTGTTAGGATCCATAAAAACCAATTTGTCGTTAGAGGCATACAAAAACTGCATCTCTCTTGACCTAACACTAATTTGTTCTATTTCGTCGTGAGACTTAAAAACATGCTGAATAAAACTGCCTGTTTCTAAATTCTCCAACTTTGTTCTCGTAAAAGCGGAGCCTTTACCGGGAGAGACAAACTTTTTTTTAACTACCCTATAGGGTTGATCGTGATGCAGCAAATACATTCCTCGTTCAATATTACCTGCTTTGATTTTTGACATGGTCAAGATTTTACCTTAAATTTATTACTTCTGTAAAGGAAAAGTGTTCAAACTCAATTCAATTATAATTTTATTTAACTCATTTAAAATTACTCGCCCTCACACAGTTAAAATTAAACTAAAAACCGAATGATTTAAGCAAGGCATAAATTACATAAAGCAGTAAAACTAAAATTGATTCTTTACGATCAAACTGCCGCTTGCTCAACAAAAATAATACCACCACTACCGCGCATAATAATAAATAAGCTATGTCAAAAGTAGCTACCTCTCGAGCAATCGGCCAATCTGTGATTAAGGCTGACCCACCTAAAGCAGCTAATGTCACAATAATATTACCTCCCAGCATAGTTCCAACTGACAAGCGGCTGGAACCCTTAGTTAAAGCCGCTACCGACACAAACATTTCAGGCAGACTAACACCAATACCAATAATAAATACTCCTACTCCTAATTGATTAACATTTAATATATCAGCTGCGTTCAAACTCGAATTTACAGTTAATTCAGAAGCAAAGCCAATAATAATTAAGCCCACAATTAACTTAATAAAGGCTTTTAAATTAAGTTTAGTTTGTAATTTTTTTGACTTTCTTTTAAAACTTGCGATTGCTTTTGCTTGTGTTGATTTTAAACCATTTTTACTCAACAGCAATATATATAAAAAATAAGAAGCTAATAAAATCAAGCCATTTATCTGAGTAATTTTGCCATTAATTGCAAATAAAAATAATAATAAAGTGCTAATAATTAAAGCTAAACCATTGCCGATTATTTCTTTTTTATCAACTTTAATGATTTGAAAAAGTCCGGCCAAACCAAGCACTAAAGTGATTCGAATCATATTAGAGCCCACAATACTGCCTATAATCAATTGTGAAACTTCTTCCCCTCCGGCTTGCCTAAAAGCACCACTGAAAGTAATCACAATTTCAGTAAAATTTAAAGCAAAAGAAACTAAAGTCAAGCCTATAAAAGATTGTGACCAGCCTTTATTCTTTGCAATCATTACAGCGCCTTTAACAGTGAGTTCTGTGCCCAGCCACAATAAAACAAAAGAAATTATCAACAAGAAAAAATTAGCTTCTAAAGTCATGTAGGTTTAAAAATATTTAATAAGTAGATTGACATAATTATTTACTGCAAATACTCATGGTAAATATAAACAATCCTATAACAAAAGGGTTAAGCAGTTTTTTGCCACCACCTTATTTATTAAAACAAAATTTATTAATTTATGTTAGAGCAATACTAAAACTAAAGCCAATTCAAACTGCTGCTAATTCTAGTTAGTTAATAATTAAAAGGTAATTTTAAAGCTAAAAAGATACGGGATTTTTCAAAACCTTTATTTTTCAATGAACTATTAACAGCTATTATTAGCAGCTAAATTAACAGGTGGTTTTCTCTTAAAATTAGCAACTCTTGACACTGTCTGCTAATTTGCTATATTAAAAATTAGCAATTATAAATTACAACTGCTAATCTGCAGTGAAAGGCTTAACCATGGATTTAATTCCATTCCAACCACTACAAATGTTAAATCGTTGGCCAGATTTTTGGGATGATCAAGATTGGCCTTTAACTACACAAGGATCTAATAACTTAGATCTTTATGAAACAGAAGATGAAATTGTGATTAAAACGAATGTAGCAGGAGTAGACGCTAATGATATTGATTTAACCTTTGAGGACGGAGTACTCTGGGTTAAAGCTGATAAGGTGGAAGAAAAAACTGATGAAGAAAAAAAACATTATGCTAAATCAGCTTGGAGTTATTCATATAAGATAGCTGTTCCGGGAAAAATTGACCCCAGTAAAGAACCTGCTGCTGAAGTTGAAAATGGCATTTTAACTGTTACTTTTGAGAAGGCTGAAATTTCTAAGCCTAAAAAACTCAAGGTAACTGCTAAGGAAAAGTAGCTTGGAATAAAGAGGCTAGAGCAGTTGGTGCATCAAAAACAAGCTAGCCACGCTCTAGCCTTTTTTTTGTTTATATTTTTATGATCATAGTATCTATTGGCATTAATTTTTTATTAATCAGTCATTTTTATTTGCTTTGCTTCGCTATTGTTCATTTTTACTCGCTATCAACAACTGCCTCAATTCCAGCTTGAAAAGCTTCAAAAATATTAGTGGGCTGATTTTGTTCATCAAAAAAACTAAATTGAGAAAATTGTCCCGGAGCTCCTCGTAATATAAAGGGTGTAATGCCGATTACTTTAGGATGTGACCAAATATGCTGCATGGCATATAAATAATAACTTTTAAGCCAGGGGCGAGTATAGTGATTATCAACCCAGCCGGTTTCAGTAATAATTACCTTAAAATCTTTACCTGTTCTTTTCTTTAAAAAGTTAAGCTCATGTTCAAAGCCGCGAATTGAATCTTGAGCGGTTCGCGTTGGACTGGAGGAAAAACCAGGATTTGGATAAGAGTGAGAATTCCAAACATCAATATGATCAAAAATCCAAGGATTATGAGCCAGCATTTTTTTCAAATAAGTAAAAGCTTCCATGGTTTCATCTGAATTTGGAGCTGCTAAGTCCATTGCAGCCGGCATTACTACGTAATCCGCCTGCTCAGTATTTGCCCAGCTGGCAGCAAACTCTAAAACTTGAGTATAACTAAGTGGATCAACTTGACCTCCCCATTCCTGAGCATGATTTACTTCATTAAAAATAATCACGTGCCGTTGCTCAGTCGGCCAATCTAACTTATCCATAAACTGAAACATTTTTACGATCTGGTATCTAGTAGGACGGGCCCAAACACCAGGCTCTTCATGAAAAGTGGCTAGTCTTAATAGAGGAATAAATTTATTTTTGCCGGCCTCCTGAAAAAATTTTTGCCACAGCTCCAACTGATTCAAGTCATTAACAGTTAATGGAATTGTTAAAAAATGCCAATCATCTTTCATTGCACCTTCTTTTAACAACAACTTAGCACTGTCTAAATCAGTTGGAGAAAGAATATGTACTCCTAAAACTTTATTTTCAATAGCTTGAGCTGATGATGGGCGGAAAAGCTGCCCAAAAAAAAGGGAGGCGATAAAAATTACAATAAAAATTGGATGAAGTAAAAAATGTTTCAAACGCATAAAGACAAAAATCTCTTTTAATTAAAAATTAATGTAATCAATTATTTTCAAGCACTTTGTCGCTTATTTTGTCTCTTTCAATTTATCTCCTATCAGCTATTATTTTACTACAATTTATCTTTAAATATACAGCTTTATATCCTTCATTTGTACTTCCCAATTATATTTCCTTACGAAGGAATTTCTTTTTTGCAGTTTTGCCTTAATCTTTATGCTATACTGACACTATGAAAAAAATTTGGAAAACTTTACTGTGGCTGTCGTTTGCAACTTCCACCATTTTATCAAGTATTATTCTCTTTTGTTTATTTTATCAAACCCCGCAAACTACCATTGTGCAGCAAGAATTACAGCAGGTCAGTATTAACTCCAGCAACCAAGAAAATACTAAGGTGCAAGGAATACAAAGCACTGTTAAACTGGAAGACGCTCGAGCAGAAATTGTAGCAAATTTTTTAGCCCAGCACAATTCTCCTTTAAGACCTTACACTTATTACGGTCAATTGCTAGTTAAAATCGCAGACCGCCATCAATTAGATTTTAGATTTTTGCCTGCTATTATGATGCAAGAAAGCAATCTGTGCAAAAATATTCCTGAAGGGACTTATAACTGCTTAGGTTTTGGCATTCATTCCGGAGGCACTTTAGGTTTTGAAAGCTATGAGGCAGGTTTTGAACGAGCAGCTCGAGAACTACGCGCCAATTATGTAGAACAAGGCAGAATTAAAGTCTCAGAAATAGCTCGCAAATATACTGCCAGTGTTGATCAGTGGACTAATGCAGTCAGCCAATTTATGTCTGAAATGGAATATGATGATCGACAAAAGGGAATTGAGAAAAGAGGTGATGCCAGTGTTTTGGAATACGTAAGGTTGGATGAATTATAATTTATAAGTTAATTATAAGATGATTTAATTTTTAATATTCTATAATATTTTCAATCATATTAATATCTTTTGATAGTCAATGAATAAGGATTGACAATCTTATAATAATTCTATATAGTAATAAATACCTCAGAAGGTTCTCCTCACCGGGAGATACGTTCTGAGTCAAAAAACCTCGAGGCAACTCGAGGTTTTTTTTGTGCCGAAGAGAGGAGTCGAACCTCCAAGGGCAAAGCCCACACGGTCCTAAGCCGTGCGCGTCTACCAGTTCCGCCACTTCGGCTCTTTATTTAAAAATACTTGCAAAATCATTGTCTAAAGAAAAAATTTTCCGAACTTATTTGCAAACACTCTTATTTTACAATATCTTAATGATTAATGCAGTATGACACCCGTTTTTCAGCCCGAGCCAAACATATCTCAATTAAAATTGAATTTCCCTCACAAGTGGTGGTAGTTGCACCCAAAAAGACTTCTCCCAAAAAAATTAAGAACTTTGTACAAAATCAGACTGATTGGATTAAAAAAAATCTTAAAAAAATTAAACAAAAACATGCTCGTATTGAATCAAATTCTCAAATTTTAATTTTAGGCACTAAATATCAAAAAAAATACATTTTTGATCAACAGCAACCCTTGCGAATTTTTGTTAAAAACCAACAGCTTTTTTTTAATTATCCTCAACTAAATTCTGAAGCACGCTCACAATATTCAAATAAAACAATTCCTTCATCAGCCGCCATTAAGAAAGACTTAGAAATATTTTTAAAAAAAATAGGTCGCAGGTATTTACGGCAGAAAACTAAAAATTTAGCTCAAAAAATAAATGTCAGCTATTCTAAAATCAATCTCAGAAATCAGAAAACACGCTGGGGCAGCTGTTCCGGTAAAAAAACAATTAGTTTAAATTGGCGGTTAGTACATTATCCAACTCAAATTATTGATTATGTTATTATTCATGAACTAACTCATCTAATCCACCCAAATCATTCTAAAAAATTTTGGCAGCAGGTGGCACAATTTGATCCCGACTACAAACAGCATCGCTCTTATCTTAAAAAATACGGAGTAACTTTTAACTAAACAGTTTAATACGGCGGTATTTACTATAATAATAAACACACAGACTACAGCCATACTTTAACAAAGCCTCTGATAATTTAGACGCTGTTACATCAGAGTATTGAACTAAAAAAACTTTTTAAATTAATTCATGGTAAAAAAATCACAACCTTATGATCGTCATTCACGGGGATAATATTATTAAATCTAAAAATAAACTGCTTGAAATCATTAATCAAGCTAAAGAAAATAATATTTTAGTAGAGCGCTTATCAGCTCAGGATTTAACCCTACCTTTGTTAGAAAGCAAGCTGCAAAAAACTGACTTATTTGGCCATAACAGAATGATCGTGATTGAAGAACTACACAGCCAGCGGCGCTCTAAGAAAAGAACAGCCCTCATGGAAAAAATTACTGCTTCAGATGTCAAAATTTGCTTGTGGGAAAAACGCGAGCTTACTGCTAATATGCTTAAAAAAATAGGCCAAGCAGAAGTGCATAAATATAAGTTGGCCAACTCATTGTTTACTTGGCTTGATTCTCTGTCACCAAAAAAAAATACTAAAGCTAAACAAATTAAACTCTTACGCCAAGCAGTAGTAGAAAATGATGAGTATATGTGTTTTGCGATGCTGATGAGGCAAGTGAGAATGTTAATTCAAGCAACCGGCGGCGGCAAAATTAAAGCTCCTTATTTTGTTATCAGAAAAATTAATTCTCAAGCAAAAAAATTTACTTTAAAAGAACTGCTTAGTCTTCATCAGCAGCTTTACGAGCTAGATAACAAAATCAAAACTTCAGCCAATCATCAACCTTTAACAGAAGCTATTGAATTAATTATAGTCAATCTTTAATTTATTCTTTAATTAATTGCTCTAGGTTTTATTTGCCTACACCCAAAGAATCAAATCACATTAAACACAATTTACCTCTAAAATAGAGGCTTTTTAAAGCTCATGCTCTGAGTGTGGTATCGAATAAATTTTATTTTGCTTATTTACAGCTTTTAAAAAAATATGATAAAGTATGAAAAATGAGCAAACAACGAATTACCATCACCTTGTCTCAATCAACATTAAATAAAATTGATCAATTAATTGATAAAAAACAAGTACGAAGCCGATCTCATGCCATTGAAACTATTTTGCAAAAACAACTAAAACCCGCGGTTGACACAGCTGTAATTTTAGCCGGCGGTAAAAGTGAAAATGCCGAGACTATTAAACCTTTAATTGAGTATCAAAATCAGCCTTTAATTTTTCACATTATTGATCATCTCTTAACTCAGCAGGTATCTAAAATTATTATTCTTGCGCATTCTCAAGCTCAAGGAATTAAAACAAAAATTCAGCAAAGACATCCCAACCTTAACGTTAAATATATTTTTGAAGACAAGCCGCTTGGCACTGCCGGCGCTTTAAAAAATGCGCAGCGCTGGCTAAAAAGCAATTTTTTTTGTTTGCATGGCGATATTTACACTGATATTAATTTGCAAGAACTAGCCATCTTTCATGAACAGCAAAATAGTTTAGCTACCATTGCTGTTAAACCAAGAATGTCGCATCATTCATTTGACAATATCTCGGTGCAGGGCAGTCAAATTACCGCTTTTGAACCAAAAAATAAAGAGCCTCAGCCCAGTTTAGTTAACAGCGGCGTTTATCTTTTTAGCCCTAAAATTTTTAATTATATGCCTGATAAAACCCCTGCTATGTTAGAGAAAGACGTCTTTCCTCAATTGGTGAATTCAAACCAACTGCATGCTTTTACTTTTGAAGGTATTTGGTTGGATATTACTACAGAACAACAATATCAGCAGGATTTGCATAATTAGTTGACACTTAAAATTTATTAATAATTAATAAAAACAAAATGACAAAACCAAATCTTGACTTTTTTAAAGCCTACGACATCCGCGGCGCTTATCCGGATCAAGTCAACGAAGATTTAGCTTATAAGCTCGGTAGAGGCTACGCCACTCTCTTGCAGCAAGAAATTCCTGATAAAAAACTGTCAATTGTTGTTTCGCGTGATATGAGACCTTCTTCTAAAAAATTACACAAACATCTTATTAAAGGCTTGACTGCAGGCGGGGTTAATGTGGTGGATATTGGTTTAAATACCACGCCCACTTTTTATTTTGGAGTCGCTTACTACGGCCATGACGGCGGCATTCAAATTACCGCTTCACACAATCCTAGTGAATACAACGGTTTTAAATTAGTGAGAGCAAAGGCTCGACCAATTGGAAAAGGCACGGGTATGAATAAAGTTAAAAAAATAGTGGCTGCTGAAGACTTTTTAGAACCAGAAACACCAGGCTCGGTAACTGAATTTAATCAAGTATTACAGGATCAAGTTAAAGAAACACTGAAACAAGTTGATTTAAATGCTATTAAACCCTTAAAAGTAGTGGTAGATGCAGCCAATTCAGTTGGGGCTTTAGATATAAAAGCTATTTTCCCGCACCTTCCTTGCAAATTAATTCCGCTTTATTTTGAACTGGACGGCACCTTCCCTCATCATGAGGCTGACCCTCTCAAGCCTGAAAATTTAATAGATATTAAACAAGCAGTTAAAGAACATGAGGCTGATTTGGGAATTGCTTTAGATGGAGATGGAGACCGTATGTTTTTTATTGATGAAACAGGGGAGGAAGTGCCTCAGCCTATTTTACGCGGTATTATGGCTCAATTGGCTTTGCAAGATAATCCGGGGGCTACAGTTTGTTACGACATCAGACCGGGCAAAATAACGCGAGACATGATTGATGAGGTCGGAGGCAAAGCAGTAGTAACCAGGGTAGGGCATTCATTAATTAAAGCCAGAATGGAAGAAGTAGATGCTGTGTTCGGCGGCGAATCTTCCGGTCACTATTTTTATAAATTTGACTACGGCACCTATGACATGCCTCTAATTCTGTTAGTTAAATTTTTAGAATTCATCAGTCAACAAAATAAACCAGTCTCAAAAATTATTGAACCTTATAAAAAATATTCTCATTCCGGCGAGATTAACTCTGTCGTTGAGGACAAAGATGCTGTTATTCAACGTTTGGCGGAAAAATATGCAGATGCAGAAATTTCCCGCCTTGACGGGATAACCATTACTTATCCGAATTTTTGGTTTAATGTTAGACCTTCTAACACTGAACCTAAACTTAGATTAAATTTGGAAGCTGTGAACCGGGAAGTAATGGAGAAGAAAAAAGACGAGGTATTAGCTATTATTAGGCAAGAATAGCTAATAAATTTATTCCGGACCGGTAAATTAGTTAAAATTAAAGCAGCATGAGTCAAATCCATCAGTATTACCAAAAAAATTATTTATTTTGTCCTCGCTGTCAAACTAAGTTCCCTGACACTGAAGAGCCGCTGCATTGCAGCAACTGTGATTTTAAAATTTATGCCAACCCGGCTCCCAGCACAGCTATCTTAGTGATTGAAGATAATAAAATACTGCTAGCTAAACGAAAATTTGAGCCTAAAAAAAATTGTTGGGATACACCGGGCGGATTCTTGAATGTTGATGAAAGTGTTGAACAATGCGCGAGGCGTGAAATGAAAGAGGAAACTGGCCTGAAAATAAAAATTGCTGCTTATATCGGCTCTGCTCCGGATTATTATCAACAAGTACCGATTCTCACCATTGGTTTACAAGCAGAAATAGTGTCAGGAAAAATGAAAGCTCAAGATGATGTGGCCAGCTTACATTGGTTTGAACTTGGTCAAACTCCAAAAAACATTGGCTTTGAGTCTGTCGCCGCACTTTTGAAGAAGATAAAATCAAAATATAAATTATAAACTAAGAATTCATTAATTATGAAAAAAAATAAAAAAGAATTTGATGCAAAAAATATAGATTCATTGGAAAAAATCAAAAAAATTGACAAGGAAAATGTGCTTGGCTCAATCGAGGCTTTACCTGACCAAATACGCCAGGCCTGGCAAGAAACCAAGCAACTTGATTTTGACCTCAACCAATCCATTCATAATATTACCGTAGCTGGAATGGGAGGCTCCGGTTTGGGAGCTGATGTTGTTAAGCACGCCTTTAAAAATGAACTTGAAGTGCCCTTAAACATTGTCAACAGCTACTTACTACCCGGCTATATTAAATCTGATTCTTTGGTAATTTTATCCAGCTACTCAGGTAATACTGAAGAAGTACTAAGCTGTGCAGAGCAAGCGCAAGAGAAAAAAGCACAAATATTAGTTATTACCCAAGGTGGAAAGCTGGCTAAAATTGCTCAGCAAAATAACTATCCAACTTATATGATCAAGCCGGACCACAATCCCTCTGACCAACCAAGAATGGCTATTGGCTATGCCATTGTTGGTTTAATGGGTTTGCTGCACCAAGCTGAATGCATTCAAATTAAAGATACTGAAATCGAACAAATAGTAGAGACAGTTTTAACCAACATGCATCAGTGTTCTGTGGATAGGAAAAGCGACAACAACCCGGCCAAAACATTGAGCTACACTTTAATTGACCGACGGCCCAATATTGCCACTGCTCAATTTTTAAACGGAGCCGGACATGTAGCCTCAAACCAATTCAATGAAAATGCTAAAACCTTTGCCAACTACTATCAGATACCGGAAATTAACCACCATTTGCTTGAAGCTTTACAATTTCCGGCCAGCAACAAATTAGATAACTTTTTCTTATTTTTTAATTCTGACTTATATCATGAAAAAAACAAGCAAAGAATGAAGCTGACGCAAAAAGCAGTAGAGAAGCAGGGCATGGAGTCGCTCATGATTAACCTTAAAAGTGATTCTAAGTTGGATCAAATCTTTGAATTAATTACCCTTATGGCTTATGCCAACTTTTATTTGTCGATTTTACAGCAAATTAATCCCAGCAAAATTCCAATGGTAGATTGGTTTAAAGAACAATTGTCTAACTAATTTTTTTTAAAGTCATAGTCAAAAAAATATACTCAAAAAAAAATTAGTCTGGGCAAACTATGGCAACTAATAGCAATTGATGATTGTCAATCTTTGTCAACTGTTATCAATAATTGTGGTTTAGAGTATAAAATTACTATTAACTTTAATTTAAGAATTAGCTGCCAGTCAGCTAGTATCTCATTCAACCTCTGAACTTTTGGAGCTTAACTTTTATCATCTCTAATTTTAAAATATGATAGTATTGATATTGATATCAATTTAAGCAATCAATTGAAAGTATTATAAATATTTTAAGCATCTAATAAGCTTAATTTTTAACATGCCCGTAGTTAATCCTGCTCATCAATTTTTACAATTTCCTAAAACTGAAGTCGGTACATACGCTCTGGATTTAGCTCGATTAGCAGCCAATAAGATTCCTCTCCCACCCACTTACTGCATCCCCATCAGTACTTTAAAAAAAATAGGTCAAGCTAATAATCTGCAAACTAAATTTAATAAAATTGCTAACAGCACCGATCTTCAATCTCAAGAAGAACTGGAGCAAACTGTGGCCAAGATACAAAATTTAATTAGACAACAAGTTTATCCGCATCAAATTTCTAAAAAACTTTTACAATTCTATGCTAAAAAATTAGATAAAGATTATATTCGGCTTACAGCCAGCCCGGTAGACGGTAAAAAAATAGATTTTAAACGCGAAGATAATATTAAAGGTGAGGCCAATATGATGGAATCTATTTTAAATGTGTGGGCGCTCAACATTGATCTCACTGATATCCAGGACAACAATTTATTTCCGGTCGCCATTGTTATGCAGGCACAAACCCAGCCCATTAGTTCAGGCCTAGCTTATAGCATGAATATTAATAATGGAGATAAATCTAAAATTACAATCTCTTCAGTGTTTGGAGTATACGCTATTCCGGAATCAGAGCAAGCCCATGACACTTATATTATTGATCAGCGCAGCTGGCAAATTTCCCAACAGACTAAAGCAGAAAGCAAACAATTTTTTAAACGGCAGCCTGATCAATTAACAATTCAACAAAAGCCTAAACTTGGTAACCAATTTAGTTTAAGCACTGACAAAGCTATTGAACTAGCGCATTTAGTTAAAAAAATTAAGTTAACTAGAACAGAGCAAATTAAAATACATTGGGAACTGCAGAACGATCAGCTACTAATTACAAAAATTAAACCCTATCATTACTCCTCAGCTCACGCTTTTGATCAAGAAAAATATACTACTTTAGTGATAGGGCATGGTGTTACCTCAGGTTTTGTTTCAGGCAGATGCTTTTTAATTGAACAAGCACAAGATGTAAAAGCAATTAAACCGGGCATGATAGCAGTAGTTAAAGAATTAACCAGAGAGCATCAAAAGCTTTTGCAAGTCTGCAGTGCCATTATCTGTGAAACAACTATTAAAGATCAATTAATCTTAAACAAAATTCGAGACTATTCTTTGCCGGTCATTATCTCAGCCCAGCACGCCTTAAAACAACTGCGTAATGAGCAACTGGTGACAGTTGATGCCGCTGCCGGCAAAGTCTACCAAGTTAAATCAGAGCAAAAAATCGACCAAAAATTAACTGTCAGCAGTAAAACAAAGCTATATTTGGCTGTGAATAATTTTGACGAGATATCAGAAAAAATGGCCTTAATTTCAAACGGCATTGGTTTACTGCGCAGCGAACATCTTTTTATCAAAACTGGCTTACACCCACAGCAAATTCTTAAAACTAGAGCTAATCAATTTCAAAAAAAGACTGTCAATGATTTGCTCAGATTTTATCATCGCTTTATTAATTTAAAACAACAAGAGCCACTCATAATTTACCGCTCTAACAATTTAAATGCCAACCAGTTAGCTCAACTGGAAAGCGGTCATATTTATGAAAATATTGAAAATAATCCTTATTTAGGCTTTAGAGGAGGCATCAGGTATCTCAATCAAAATGATTGGTTTAAGTTTGAACTAAAACTGTTAACAAAAATCAATCAAAAGATTGATAAACCAGTTAATTTACAATTGCCTTTTGTTCGCTCTGCTTTTGAGCTCAACCAATTATTCCAACAAATTAACAATCAAATTGAAGCACCGGTTTTACAGCCCCCAATTTGGCTGGAAATTGACACCCCTGAAAATCTGCTGAATGTTGAAGAATATCTCCAAATTCCACTGGCCGGAATTAGTATTAATATTAAAAACATACACGCTTTATTAAATGGGATTGATCCCGGATTTACCGATATTTATAATCAATATACCCTTAATCATCAGTTGCTTATTCCGGCTCTTAAAAACCTTATTGCCAAAACAAAAGAAATTCATCAAAAAATTAAAATTCATTTAATTTTACCTGATTTTTCTGAAAAACTGCTGCAAGAAGCTAAAGATTTAGGAATAGAAGGCGTGATTGTTCGACCCGAAGTTTCAGTACAAACTAAAAAATACTTAATAGAACACGAAACAACTTTATAATTATTTATTAATAAATTCATGTCAAAAATAGCTGCCATTAAGGCTAGAGAGATTTTAGACAGCCAAGGACTACCTACCCTGCAGATTTTTTTGTGGATTGAAGACGGCAGATCAGTGGCAACCACAGTCCCCAATGAATGGAGTTACGACAACCCGCAGGCAGCAGTAAGTCGGGATAATGACAACCAGGAATTTAATGGCTTAGGAGTAAAGCAGGCAGTAACAACGATAAACGAAACTATTGCTCCTCAACTGTTAAATCTCTCTTGTATTCAGCAAGGGGCAATTGATCAAAGTTTACTGGAAATTGACGGCACCGGCAATAAATCTAAGCTGGGAGCAAATACCACTTTGGGCTTATCAATGGCAGTCTTGAAAGCCGGAGCATTAAGCACCAATTTACCTCTGTACAGCTATATTAGTCAAAAATACCAGTTAACTGATTATTTATCGATTCCCAATTGTGTTTATTCTCTCATCAATGGCGGCGAGTTCGGCAACGGTAATCTTGATTTTTTAGAATTTGAAATAATTCCAGCCAGCCATGTTTCCTTTCATCAATCAATCACCATTGCTTCCACTTTAAAACAAAAAATTAGGGAAGTGATTGACACTAAAGGCGGCTCTGTCTGCATTGGCTCACAAGGTGGATATTTACCCAGAATGAATAGCAACAGTGATGTTTTTGAGCTGCTGCTTGAAGCAATTAAAGTTTCTAATTACACTTTTGCTCAAGATGTATTCTTTGGCTTAAACGCCAATGCCGATGATTTAATCATTGACAACGGCTATCGTCTGCGTGACAAGCCTGATAAGTATAGTGCGGATGATCTTTTAAAGTTGTATTCTCAACTGCGCGAAAAATATAAAACTATTTATTTAGAAGATCCTTTTGACAGCGGAGATGAAAAGTCATGGCAAAAAATTACCAACCAACTAGGCACCACTACCAACATTGTGGGAGATGGATTAATTAGAGGCGATAAAGATAAACTGTCTACTGCCATTAAAAAGAATACCTGTAATTCTTTTTGTATTAAAACACTAGATTTTGGGACCATTAGCGAAACTATATTTGCTATTAACTTAATAAAAGAAGCAGAGTTGTCATGTATTATTGCTGATCATTCCGGAGAAACTAACGATACTCTGACTGTAGATTTAGCAGTGGGAGTAGGCGCTGATTATGTTAAGTTCGGCCCTCCGAACAGAGGTGAAAAAATTGTTAAATACAATCGTTTAATAGAAATTAATGAAGAACTAGGGGCAGCCAATTCCTAATTACGACTTCTTTTTAATTTTATTTTACTACCGTTTTTAGTACCGTAAAATTCTGTAGCCTTTCTATTTTTTTTATTATCTCACTCCCAAATAAAAGAAGAAACTTAATTTATTTATTTTGATGCTTTTAGATGCATTAATATGTACTTGCCTATTCGCTATCTGTTCGGTTATTCTTAAATTAATTCGGGTTTTTATATAAAAAGTTTCACTTAAACCCGAAACAGCACAACTATTGATTTAATCAAAAAATTAAATTATTGAATATTTATTAAAAAATTAAACTATAAAAGGAGGCTTTCATGGTAGTGACTCTTTATAAAAGACAACGGCAAATTTTGGATTTTATTACACAGTACATCCAAAAAAATGGCTACGCTCCAACTTTAAGAGAAATAGCAGATGCAATTAATGTCTCTTCTTTAGCAACAGTGCATGAGCATCTAGAGGCTTTAAATCGAAAAAAAGTGATTAAAAAACACAGCGGTAAAGTAAGAGGTATAGAACTAGTAGATAAAACATTTTTAAGCAATGACGAAAGCGTTGATTTGCCATTATTGGGTTATATCGCTGCAGGCTCACCTATTGAACCTTACGCAAATGATGACGCCACTTTTAAAGTCTCCCCAGAACTAATTACCGGTAAAAAACGGGCCTATGTTCTACAAGTAAAGGGGCAATCGATGATTGAGGATCACATTCAAGACGGAGATTATGTAGTGGTAGAAGAAACTTCTGAGGTTGATAACGGTGAAATTGTAGTAGCATTGCTAGACAACGGCTTAGCCACTTTAAAAAAATATTATAAAGAAATGACGCGAGTAAGATTAGAACCAGCTAATGCCAATATGAGTCCAATTTACGCCACTAATGTCCAGATACAGGGTAGGGTAGTTGGTCTCATCAGAAAATTCAGAAACTAAAGCTTTATATTAGCCCTAACTGGAGCGATAGCTGGAATCATGCCGCCGATAAATTTATTTGGATTTTAAATAATCATTTTTTTTGCTTTTGCTACTTACCAATATGCACTTTATTGTATTAAAATAATAACCCGTGAGAATACACGGACCTAAAAAATCTTCCACTCAATCTTCTAACACTAAGTATATTTTTATATCAGGCGGAGTTCTGTCCGGCTTAGGCAAAGGCATTACTGCTGCTTCACTGGGCGTGCTGCTTAAAAAACAAGGCTACAGCGTCACTAATATTAAGTGTGAAAATTACCTCAACCTCGATTCAGGCAATATTAACCCCATTGAACACGGCGATGTTTTTTTGTGTGAAGACGGCTTAGAAGCCGATCTGGATTTAGGCTCTTACGAACGATTTCTAAATCAAGAAGTAGGCTATCGTAACTTTACAACTATGGGCCAAATTTATTCTACTGTTATTGAAAAGGCTAAAAATTTAAAATTTAACGGCTCAACAGTTGACACTATTCCCTATGTTCCGCTGGAAGTTGTTAACCGCATTAAAAAAGCCGCTGAAGGATTTAATATTGTTTTAATTGAACTCGGAGGAACAGCCGGCGAATATCAAAATGTAATTTATTATGAAGCCAACAGGATTATGAAGCTGGAAAATCCAAAAGATGTAGCTCATATTCATGTCACCTACTTTCCAGCTCCGGCGCATCTAAATGAACTAAAGTCAAAACCTACGCAGCTGTCAGTAAGTAAATTAAATTCAATGGGTATTCAACCCGACTTTATTGTTGGTAGAGCCAAAGAAGTAATTGACGATAAACGAAAAGAAAAAGTAGCATATTACTGCAATATGAGTAAAGAGGATGTTATCTCAAACCCAGATGTAGAAAGTATTTATCAAATTCCTCTTATTTTTCATGAACAAAATTTTGATCGAAAAATTTTATCAAAACTAAATTTATCCAGCAAAAAAACAAAGCTTAAAGAATGGAGTCAAATGGTTGATAACATTTTTGCTGAAAAAGAAGAAACCGTCAATATTGCTATTATTGCCAAATACATTTCTACAGGAAACTATGAACTAAAAGACTCTTACACCAGCTTGATTGAAGCTTTAGATCATGCCAGTTGGAAAAATAAGCAAGAGATAAATTTAATTTTTATTAAAGCCGAAGATTTGGAAAGACGTAAAAAATTGGCCTTAAAAAAATTGCAAAATACAGATGGGGTAATTGTGCCTATTGGCTGGGGCGAAAGAGGAGTGAAAGGTAAAATCAAAGCTATTAAATATGCTCGAGAAAACAAAATCCCTTATCTGGGCCTGTGCTACGGTATGCAGTTGGCCGCAGTTGAATTTGCCCGTAATGTAGTTGAATTAAAAGATGCTCATACCAGTGAAGTTAAGCCGGACTGTAAAAACCCTGTCATTCATAAAATTCCTTTCAAAGAAAAATACCAACGTATTAAAGGTGAAGGCGCCAGCATGCGCTTAGGAGCCTATGACTGTCAGCTTAAACCAAAAACTTTAACTTATTCCATTTATAAAAAACACCATAGCTTTAAAGACAAAAAAGAAAATTTGATTAGTGAACGCCACAGGCATCGTTTTGAATTTAATAATGAATACCGAGATATATTGCAAGAACACGGCTTAATTATTTCCGGCACCAGCCCGGATGACTTTTTTGTGGAAATGATTGAGCTGCCTAAAAAAATGCATCCCTTTTTTCTTGCTACTCAAGCTCACCCGGAATACAAATCAGGACCGCTTAATCCTCATCCCATTTTTATTGAATATTTAAAAGCAGCTGCCAAATACAACAGTAATAAATAAACAGCTCGTTTGCTTTTTGCGTGCTTTACCTTAGCCCTGCTTGCTTTCTGGCTTGTTTTTGAATAAAATATCAGTTCCTGATAATTAGCAGACTCGAGAAACTATGTCATTAAAAATAAAACATCAAGATACTATCGCCAGAATTGGAGATACCATTCGGGTACATCAAGAAGTGACTGAAGGTGATACTACCAGAATTCAAGTTTTTGAAGGAATTTTAATTGCTGTTAAAAATAGAGATCGAAATAAAACTTTTACCGTTAGAAAAATCGGGGCCAATAACATTGGCGTTGAAAAAATTTTCCCTTTGTTTTTACCTTCTATCAAAAAAATTGAAGTAGTGAGAAAAGGCAAAGTTAAACGCAGCAAACTTTACTACTTAAGACAAAAAAAAGGAAAGGCAGCTTCAAAAATCACAGAAAAAAAAGACTATGAGCAAAAGGCCTCAACTGCAGGCTCGGCGGCAAACTCAGCAGCCAGCTCAGCGGCTTAATCAACAAGCAAACAACCTTGAAATGGGCAGCCTTGGTGAAAAACAAGCTATTCAGTTTTTACAAAAGAACAACTATCAAATTTTAAGCCGCAACTTTAAATTCAAAAAATTAGAAATTGATATAATTGCCTTAGATAAAAAAGCTGATGTCATCGCCTTTGTTGAAGTTAAAAAACGCAGCAGCGCTTATTTTGGATCGCCGGCAGCCGCAGTAAACTTTAAAAAGCTGCAGCATTTAAAAACAGCCGGTCAAGTTTTTCTTCAGCAGCACAAAATAGATAAAAACTTTAGATTTGATATTATTAGCATATTACCGAATCAAGTCGAACATTTTAAAAACATATCAATTAATTTTTAATTAACTCTAAAAAGGCAAATAAAATAAGTTAACTAAATTTATTTGCTGGGGCTTACCAAGGCCCCATTGTTTAGTGGACTAGGAAAACAGATTTTATCTTTAACAATTTTTAATACTAGGCCCCATCGTCTAGTGGACTAGGACACCAGGTTTTCATCCTGGCAACCGGGGTTCGATTCCCCGTGGGGTCACAAATATAAAAATCCAGCTCTAAGCTGGATTTTTTATATTTACGGCCTCTTGATTTGTGATGAGAAACCAGTTCTGCCGCCAAATATGAGCGTAGCGAGTACCTGGGTAATACTTGGAGCGAGTCTAAAAGACGAGCGGAAAGTGGATTCCCAATTGCAACTAAGTAAAGTTGCACTGATTATATTTTGAAACAATTTTTCTCAACAAAAATACCAGAATAGTTATACCAAACTGATAGGAAGCAGATTAATATGAAAATATATTCCAAACCCCGTTGTACAGTTTAGTCCCCTGGATTATGTTATCATTTCTATACTACTAAACTAATTAGGCTTATTGTTGATACCACCAATTACATGAAAAATAACAAAACTCTGCTCCTACTTGTTTCAATCATTTTTATTAGTCTAACCACGTATATATTTAATTTCATTAGCAACAACAGCGGCAAAAATACTACTTTTCTAAATTCAAGTAAAAACTCACAATCCTCTCAAACAACTTCATCGGAAATTGAGTCCAATCGAGCTCCTAAACCCAAGAATACAACCCTTAGCCCATCTCCTTCTCCTCAATTTCAGACCTACAACCTCCCAGATATTCTCGAACAAGGAACGTATGAAATTTATCTTGTTGGTGATTCAATGACCAAAGCACTCGGCCCCTTTCCCTACCAGCTGAGCAAAATAATGAATAACTTCTATCCAGAAAAAAATTTTGTCATTGAAAACTACAGCCGAGGTCAGACCAGTATACAAAAACTCCCAGAATTGCTTAGAAGCACTACTCTCAGCAATGGAGATGACGCCGACCCGCTCATAGATAGAAATATTAGTATTCTCATTATTGAATCCATGGCATACAATCCCATCATTGCCGATACTAGGGAAATAGCCCTCCAACAGCAAGAAGAAGTATTAGACCAGGTTATGCTCACTCTTACAAAACAGCATCCGGAAGCCGCCATTCTCTTTTTAGCTACTATTGCTCCAAGTGAACAGTACTATGCTCAAGGTGTCCAGAACATTTCAGCCAGTGAGAGCAAACAAAGGGCTCAACAACGCAAGAGCTTCATAGAAAATTTTATCTCCTATGCTAACGAACATTCAATACCTTTAATCGATGTCTACCATAAAAGTTTACAATCAGATGGATCTGCCAATTTGTCTTATATTCGAAACGATGATTATATTCATCCTTCCCAAAAAGGTGTAGAATTTATCCAAAAAGAAATTGCTGATTTTCTTATTGAACAAAACTATTTACCCAAATAATTTCTCCACCAACCTTACTGCCAACTGCCGTTATTAAAACAGCAGTTTATAACCAACTATCCAACTCTTTATCAATCAACAAAAATTAATTACAATAAAATTATTAATTGCTTACTAACCACTGAAAGGGAAAAATATGGGAAAAACAGGCATAAAAATCGTTAAAATGGATGTTAAAGAACTCTTGGAAGAATTAAATAAAGCTCTCGCTGATGAATGGCTGGCATATTATCAATACTGGATTGGAGCGAAAGTAGCTGTAGGTATGATGAGACCGATGGTGGTGGGGGAGTTGGTAGAACATGCCAATGAAGAGCTGCAACATGCAGATATGCTGGTTGAAAGAATTATTACTTTAGGCGGTGACCCAATTGTCGAGCCTAAAGAGTGGTACGAGCAAACTACCTGTGGCTATGAAACACCTTCAAATCCAAAAACAAAAGCTTTGGTTAAACAAAACATTAAGGGTGAAAAGTGCGCAATTCAGGTCTATCAAAAACTGTTGAAGATGATTCAAGGTAAAGATTCCATTACCGAGGATATGATTCGTGAAATTTTAGCTGATGAAGTTGAACATGAAGAAGATCTAGAGGCTATTCTTGAAGACATGGAAACTCGCTAAATCTTATACAGATTAATCAATAAAAAGGCGGCTTGTGCCGCCTTTTTGTGTTTTAACTGCCGATTTTGTATACAAAACTATTTTGGCAGAACCATAAAATTTTTTACCTGGACATCTTGCTGAAAAGCATTTAATATAAAACTCTAATTAATATTAATTTCATGACAAAGCAGCAAGTAATTCTAGTTGATCGCAATAATAAAAAAATTGGGCTGGAAGAAAAAATAAAAGCTCATCAAAAAGGACTCTTGCATCGTGCTTTTTCCATTTTTATCTTCAACTCTAATAGGGAACTGCTTCTTCAGCAGCGAGCTAAAACAAAATATCACTCCGGAAAACTATGGTCTAATACTGTCTGCAGCCACCCTCAACCCAACGAAGCTTACAAGCAAGCTGCTCAGAGAAGATTAAAAGAAGAAATGGGCTTTAGCTGTAAACTTAAAAAGCTTTTTTGTTTTACTTACCAAGTTTCTTTTGATAATGGTTTGCATGAAAATGAATACGACTGCATTTTCATCGGTCAATTCAACGGTGCGGTAAAACCAAATAAAGAGGAGGTGATGGCATACCAATGGATTTCAATCGAAAATTTAAAACAAGATATACTTTCTCAACCTCATAAATATACAGCCTGGCTGAAGATAGCCTTACCCAAATTAAAGCTGCGCAAATTAATGAGTTAATTCAACCATTAGCTCATTTTTTATATATATTTTGCCGTGTTCAATCCTTGACTGATAAACATTAAGAAAAACTTACTACTTAAAACTATTAAATGGAATTTCCTGCAGAAGCCAGTTGAAAATTCCGCTCTTTCTTTTCATTTATATTATCTCTGGGACCAACATAAATAAAAAAATTTTCTTCGTCATCAATGAAAGCAACAGGTTGATATAAACCTGCCATTAACTTAAATTCCACAGGAAATTTTTCTACCTTGCCGGTTAACGTCAGTTGAAATCTATCATCATTGAAAAAAGAAGCTGTAAACATATCTCTTAAGTCTAAATGATTTAAAACTTCGTCTTTTGATTCCATTTTTTGCGAAAAAGGCAGAAAGACGACAATCTCTTGAGCAGCAAAATTATCTTTAATGTTAACCATAAAAGTCAATGGTTTCTGCTTCTCAATTGACCAAATCACTTTTATTTCTATTAGTTCATTTTCAAAATCAGCAATTAAATAAGGCCGGCCTTGGATAGCCTCTATCCTTTTAAATGGCTTATTGGTTAAACTATTAGTCAAGCCAATTTCACAATGGAGCTCTTCCTTTAAGGAATCTATAATTGCTTCAGCAGACAGCATATGTCTAGCAAAACTAGCTGCGTTTTCAGATGATTCTTTGAATTCAGGAAAAGAATTTTCAAAGCCATTATTGCTACCAAACTCATTTTTATATGTTAAATAATAATACAACCAATTTACAAATAAAATTACATCTCTTGATAGCTGCTCAAATTTTTCTGCAGAATTATTTGGCTCAAACTCAGTCATAGTTGGAACTAGCTAATAATATTGACACATTTTACCATTCTATTTTTAAAATATTTCAAGCCAATAACACAAATTTATCGGGATAAAGTCTTTTTATTCCTGCTACAATAAATATATGCAACTATCACAAGATAAAAAAAAGGTTTTAAATCAACTCATCGACTGGTTTCGCACCAACTATAAAAAAAACAATTATATTACTTTAGGCGGATACGCCGGCACAGGTAAAAGCACTTTAATAGCTATTTTGCGGCGTATTCTTTATATTAAAAACAAAGATCTAAAAATTTCCTTTGCCTCATACACAGGCAAAGCAACCCAAGTTTTAAAAACTTATCTCAAAACCAGCAAAACTTTTTACGATCAAGATTTTATCGGCACTATTCATTCTTTAATTTATTCCCCTAGAATAGACAAGAACGGCAGGGTTAAATCCTGGGAAAAAAAGCAGGATTTAGAAACAGATTTGATAATTATTGACGAAGCTTCAATGGTCAGCAGCGATATTTGGCGCGACTTACGTTCTTTTCAAGTGCCAATTATTGCAGTAGGTGACCATGGACAGTTGTTCCCAATTAACGATCGCTTTAACTTAATGCAAAAACCTGATCTAAAACTAGAAATAATTCATCGCCAAGCACAAGAAAACCCTATTATCCAACTTTCAATTATGGCTCGCGAGCAGGGCTTTATTCCGGCTAAAAAATATAGCTCAAAAGTGATTAAAGTTAATCAGGCCAGCTTTGGTGCTCAAGAATTAGCCGAACAATTATTGGCAGAGTTTGACAAAGATATGTTGATTTTAACCGGCTATAATTTTACTAGAAAAAAAATCAACCAATCAATCAGACAAAATTTTGGTTTTTATGAACCTGTCCCTCAACCTAAAGACCGAGTTATTTGCTTGAAAAACAATCACAGCAAAGGTGTCTATAATGGTATGCTTGGCACGATTCAAAAAATCAGTCGAGAAGACGAAAACTGGTACTATGCTGAGATCAACATGGATGACTTGCAAAAAAACTACCAAGGCCTAATTTCAACAGAACAATTTAAAGCTGAAAAAACCTTGACTTATGATAAACAACGCAAGCAAGCATTTAAAGGAGATTTATTTGATTTTGGCTACGCTTTAACTGTTCACAAAGCTCAAGGCAGCCAAGCAAAAAAAGTAGTGTTGTTTGAACAGAGATTTAAGCAGATGGATGATGAGGAATGGAGCCGCTGGTTATATACAGCTGTTACTAGGGCAGAAGAAGAATTATATATTTTTGGAGAAAATTAGACTTAGTCTTCTTTAACTGGCTAATTTAATATGAAGAACGATGATTTAGAACCTTGCGAATTGAGACACGGGCGGATTTACTGCTCGCTCATTTTTCAAATTCGCTTCCAGCATAAGCAGGTTGCTCGTAAACTCGCAACTTGCTTGACTTCTCATCCCGCTCTTTTATTTTAAGAAGCAGCTAATTTAATATGAGGAACGATGATTTAGAACCTTGCGAATTGAGACACGGGCGG
>CAZPQG010000003.1:0-33333 GCA_964588685.1 uncultured Pseudomonadales bacterium
GTCACATAAATAAAGAAGCGCCATTCAGCGCTTTCTTTATTTATTTAATTTCATGGTTTGTGATGAGAAGACAGTTCCGACCATCAAGCGAACATACCTTAAGAACTCAAAAATATTATGTGAGCCTGAGAAGTACTGGGAGCCAGCAAGGCTGGCGAGCAGTGGAGTCCCCGTGGGGTTAAAAGTTAATCGCTGCCAGCTTTAAAAGTAAAAAATTAATTGTTCTCAACTTCAGGCTGCTCCGGATTTGGAATCAATGTTAATATTTGCAAATTATCACTATCACGACCTCCATCAGTACAACTCTGTATCCATAATCTTGCTCCTCCATACTCATCTACAGTTTGCACAGCTGGGGCAGTAGTACCAACATGAAAGTGCAAAACTGCAGCCGGACTATCATCAGCAACAACATTAACAGTCTGCCCATTTGAAAAATGGACAGTCAGTTCTCCAGAAAGAAGATCGACGTTTCCTCCTGGAGTGAGAACAAAATGCCACTTTCCAGTCTCCCCCTCCTGACAACCAGGGTCAGCCGGACCCTGGCCGTCCCAGTGGACTGTTTCAGTTTTACTACTAGCACTAGCGGTTACCAAAGCCAAAGCCAAAGCCAAAACCAACACAACAACAACCAAAATTAACAATCTCTTCTTCATTTTCTACCTCCCCAACTAAATGTTCTTTACCACACTAAAGAAGCGCCGCCTCTCATAAAGGCACACTCAGAGTGCAGTAGAGAACAAATTTTAGCAGTGTATTATCGGCCACTGCTGCAAACCGTTATTGTCTATATACCCTAATTTCCTTACATAAATATTTGTGCGCTTATAAGAACTTAGAAAAGACAAACCTAAAGACCGCTGTGGTCAGAGTTAATCTTCTCTGTTGTTCCTATAAACGCCGAATTGTTAAAGAGCGATTTATTTCCTCAAAACTTAATAAAAATAAAATAATTTATTGAATTTATAAATTGATAGATTGTTTAATAATTATAACTTAAAACTATAGGTTTTCAAAATTTTACAAGCCGTTCACGAACCTCAGCTCACACAAAATCACAATCAAAAAACCTAAAAATAATTTTATCCTGGAATTATTCCTCAAAATTGTTTACTATAAAATTATTACAAAAATAACTATTTATTATTAACTGACATGACAAAAACACAATCAAAAACCAAAAAAGACACTAAAGTAAGTAAATTTTCTAAACTAAGGCGCAGTAAAAAATTTAGATTAGCTTTAATTATACTTTTATTGATTATCGTGGCTGTCCTATTTTTTGTGTGGGAAAAAGCCCGATTAGTGTTAGCTGGAGCCTTTATCGCTTTAATAGTAGCACTTGGTTTAGAAGCCTCCGGCACTGATTGGGATTTAGGAGAATTATGGCGCACCGGTTCTTTAGAAGAATCTAGAGTCGAACAAACCGATGACGGCACCTGGCAAATTGGAGACAAACGATGCGATAAAAATCAGTACAATTGCTCAGATTTTGAATATCAAGAAGAGGCGCAGGAATTATTTGAATATTGCGGAGGTGTAGACAACGATGTACACGCTTTAGACAGAGATAAAGATGGCACAGCCTGCGAAGCCTTGCCTTCTTTAAACTAAAAACTTTGGAATAAAATTAATTAAAAGCTTAAGCAGCCGGCAGCGCCTCAATTTCTATTAAGCTGCTGTCCAACCTCCATCAACTAAAATTGTCTGGCCGGTAATAAAGCTTGATGCTTCTGATGCCAATAAAATTAAAGCTCCATCTAGTTCTCCTTTTTTACCCCAGCGATTCATCGGACAGCCGGCTTTAATATAAGCATCTGCATTCGGATCTTTTTCAACATCTACAGTCATTTCAGTCTTAAAAAAGCCGGGACCAATGCCATTGACAGTAATATTATATTTTGCCCATTCTGTGGCTAAAGCCCTTGTGAAATTAACCACTCCGGCCTTGGAAGCGTGATAAGCTGACACCGGAAATGCTAAATTTGCTCTAACCCCAAAAATTGAAGCAATATTGATAATCTTGCCATATTCCTGCTCAATCATTAATTCGCCAAATTTTTGCGAACATAAAAAAACCCCGGTTAAATTTACATCCAACGCTTTTTGCCACTCGTCCAGAGTTAATTCTTCAGCTTCGCCCATTCCTGCCACTCCTGCATTGTTGACCAAAATATCAACTTTACCGTATTTTTCTTTAGTCTGTGCTGCTGCTTTATCAATTTGTTCCGGCTTAGTAACATCACATGAAGCCACTAATACTTCAACTTGATGCTGCTCAATTATATCCTGCTGCACTTGACGCAGCCTATCTTCACGACGGGCTAAAATAGTTAGATCAGCTCCTTGACGTGCTAAGGCATGAGCCATTTGTACACCTAAACCGCTTGAAGCTCCGGTCACAACTGCGATTTTATTAGTAAGATCAAAAATATTTGACATTTTTGGGCAGATAGTTAATAGTTTTAAGTAAATTTATCTTATTTTAATTGTTATGTAGTATATTTATCTAATTAGATAGTTTTTAAAGAAAAATGATAAAGAAAATCAATTAGCAAAAACTCTCTTTCCTCTCTTTTAAAGATGACATGATTTTTAAAAAAAATCAAGCTTAAGTTCTCAAGTTTAATGCCGCTTGAGTAAATTTTCACAAATTAGGGAGCCCGTTTAATTTTTACAACTAGCTTTAATTTCTTGAATTGCTTTAAGGTTTGCTTGCTGCAACCAAACCGCTAACTTGTTAGTATTATTTTCTAAAAAAGCCTGCTGCTCTAAAGCGTCAGCAATTTCCAGAATTTGTTTTTGAGTAAAAAGTTTTGAGAAATGGTATAAATAAAACCTTTCTGCTTTTACAGCCGAAAGGTGAAAGCAAATAGGCAAATGCTGAAGTGGTTTAGTGTGAAAATGGCCGGGTTGATCATGTAATAAACAGCAGCCCCAGTGATAAACGTAAGCCGCAGCTATAAGTTGTTGAGCTGTCTTTATATTCACTTTTTCTTGATTAATAATCTTTTCTAACTCCTGAATCATAATGCTGGTATGCTCTTTGTACAAATGGCCATGCTGCCGGCTTATCAAATCTTGATAAACAAGCTGTTTAATTTTTTGTTGAACACAATGAGGCAAATAGTTTTGAAGCATGTCAAATTCTGCTTTAATAAAAATCGAAGCAATAAAAATTTAGCTATTCTGTAAATATTTTTTAAGTTTATTCAAAGCTAATCTACGATGGCTAAGCTTATTTTTAACATTCAATCCTAATTGAGCAAAAGTTTTTTTATAACCCTGAGGAATGAAAATAGGGTCGTAACCAAATCCGGCACTACCGGTCGACTTTTTTGCCAGCTTGCCTTTAATTTTTCCGGAGAAAAACCGCGGTTCATTGCTTTCCGGCTGCAGTAAACAAATAACAGATACAAACTCTGCTGACCGATCCTGCTTATCAGCCATTTTCATCAGTAATGCCTGATTCCGTTTGCTATCTAAACCCGCCAGCCAACGTTTAGATTTAACTCCCGGAAAATTATCTAAGATTTTAACTTGCAAACCAGAATCTTCAGCTATTGTCATTACGTTTGATTTTTGGGCAAAAGGCTTAGCTTTAAGTAAAGCGTTTTCGGCAAAAGTAATACCGGTTTCAGGTACATCCAAATCCGTTAAAATAGATAAATTAGGATTGGTTTTTACTAAATCTTGAGGAGAAATTAATTGCAGCGGTAAATCTTGTAAAATTTTTTTAATTTCTTTATATTTACCCTTATTTTGAGTTGCTATCAACAGTTTCATACGTCAATTAATGATCACTAAATTAAACATAAGAAGTAGTTTGAGATAGATGTAAATAAATTTGTTCAGACCAATTTAAATCAATTAGAAAGCTGCCGCTTTTGTTAAACAAAGTCGATATTGTTAATCCATTTTGCCTAACAAACCACCCAAGCCTCCACTCATGGACTGCATTTTTTTAGCTGCCAGCTGCTGAGATTTGTTAATAGCTTTATTCAAAACCTGAACTGCATCTTCGCTGCTTACTCCCTGCACGGAAAAATGTTTTATCTTTTGGTCGCCGCCAATAATAACAACAATGTCGCCCTGCTCTACTCTAATTTCTTCTTTTGACAGCTCCTCCTGCATTTTCTTAGCTTGCTTTCTTAATTTATTAAGCTTGCCTATTTGTTGTAATGGTTTTGCCATGAGAATGATTAAAATGATTAATAATAGGTATTAATTTTCTGTAACGCCAAATAATTGAATTTTCAATTATTAGTAATAAATTATGTTTAATAATTATAGTGGCTAATTAATAATTAGTAAATCTTAAATTGAAGCTGATGCTGCTTCTAATTTTATCAAGCCAATCATAGCAGCGCTTCTTCAGCTAAATCAACTAACGTTTCTGTTTTAGCCGGCACATCAACTAAGTCAGGCTCAATCTTTGGTTCAGTCAATACAAATTTAAATCTAACTTTATCACCGACAATTTTTTGGCCGCAATTTTCTATAATATTTTTAAATTTAGGCTGGTTTAACTGCTCTTGATGGAAACGATAATAAACCATAATTTTAGTCACGCCGTTGGCGCTTGACTTCGGTTTGCTGGACCGCAGCAAGGCTGCCAAAGTGGAATTATTTTTTTCAACCACTTGCAAAAAATCGTCCCAGCGATCACATAAAGATTGGCTGAGAGACTGACTCTGAGCTTGATATTCAGGAGTCGCAATTGATTCAGTCTTGACAGCAGCAGACTGTTTGTTTTTACCGTCATTGGCGCTAATGTCGAGGCTATCTGTCTTTTTAATTTTAGTCTTAATTTTCACCTGCTTAGTTTGTGAATGCTTAACTTGATCGCGGGAATTGGCTTTATCTTTTTTATTTTTAGTTAAATTTTTAGCCTTTTTTTTACTTTTATTTCTAGTTTTATTTGAATTTGAATCTGAGCTGTCAGAGCCTGTTTTAGATTTAGTGATTAGCAGCAGTAACCTTAACTCCAACGGTAAAAAATTAATGGGTGAGTTTTGATTAAGATCGATAGCACTGAGCTGATTCAGCAAAAACAAACTCACTTCTTTGCTCAATTGCGGCTCTTTGTCTACAGCACCAATAGCTGCCAGTAAATCTTGGTGTAAATAATTAAACAGGGTTTGGTAAAAATATTCTTGATCAAAATTTCGCTGGCGAAGTTCATCAAAAAACTGACTGATGCTAGCCTCATCTTTAACTAGAATTAATTCAACCAACTTTTTAACTTCTACTAAAGCAGAACCGCCAATCAAGTTATCTATTGCTTGTAAAGTAATTTCTTCATTTTGAGCCGCAATCTCAGCCAATTTAACAGCATCACGAAAACTACCGTCTGAGCGGAGAGCTATTTCTTCCAAAGCTTCAGCTTCATAATCAATTTTCTCTTGTTTTAAAATTTTCTTCAGCCTGCTGACCAACTCTTTGATGTTAGCTTTGCGAAAGCTGACTAAATTACAGCGAGAGACAATAGTGGCCGGCACTTTATGTAATTCAGTGGTAGCCAATATAAAAATAACGTGAGCCGGCGGCTCTTCTAAAATCTTTAATAAAGCATTAAAAGCTTCGTTGGTTAACATATGAACTTCATCCAGAATATAAACTGACATGATCCCTTCCTGCGGCTGCATATAAATTCTTTCTTTCAATTGTCGGATATGATCAATGCCGCGATGACTGGCAGCATCTATTTCCTGCACTACGTAAGATTGACCCTTAAAAACTTGTTGAGAAAATTCTGAATCAGGATCAGGTTCTTGCAGACTTAAAGCAGCATCATTTTTTTTCTCAAAAAATAAAGCTTGTACAGCTTTGCGATTGGCAGGATCATTGAGCATGGCGCCGATAATTCTGGAGGCAGATGTTTTGCCTGTGCCTTTAGGGCCGGAAAAAAGCAAAGTTTGAGGGAATTGACCATGTTCCATTAATTGCAAAAAGTGCTGACGTACATCTGTTAAATCAAGATCTGCTATTTGGCGCGGTCTATATTTAAGAAACCAAGACATAATCGTGTTAAATAATTATGGAAATTAATAATTTTTATTAAAACAGCTTAATCTACGGCAGCTAAAGCAGTAAATTATTCTTCAGCAGTAAATCATTCATCGTGGTGATAACCCAACAAATGCATTAAACCATGTTCTAAATAAAAGCATAACTGTTCATCAACCATTTTGCCATATCGTTTGGCTTTAGCTACTGCTTCGGGAAAGCTGATAACCACTTCTCCTAAATGAGTCAAGGCTTCTTCCGGGGCAGGAAACTGATCGCTTTGTCCGTGTTTTAACTGCGGAAATGATAAAACATCAGTGTCGCCCTCATGATCCAAATATTTTTCATTGAGCTGTTTAATTTTTCTGGAACCAACTACTGACACGTCACATTGCACATCATTCATATTGTGTTTTTTTAAAATTTTTTTGGCATGTTTCCGCAGCTTGTCACGGTCAACACTGTAGCGCGAACTGATGAAAAAATTAATTTTTATCATACCTTTTAAGCCTTCTTTTTAAGACTTAAGCTTTTATTAAGTTGTTCTAATTGCTGAGGATCTTGATCAGACAACCAATGAGCAAACTCTGCCGGCCGAGAAGCAGCAAATTTTTGTAATATTTTTTTAGCTTCCTGGTCGCCGACAGCCTGACAAAGTGCTTTGATTTTTTTCAAACACAATACAGCATCCTGCGGCTCAGTGGATCCGGATTTAGGGTTTGAAGCAAAATCTTGCTGCATATATTGTTTATACAATTTTATTTTTTAATGTGTCTAAATCAATTAGCCCTAATGGCACTTCATCTTTAGGGTCATCAATAAATAATAACATCACTCTGCCTTTAGCTGCCGGACTCCAAATTTTACCCTGCCTGATTACTTCAGGCGAACCGCCAAATTGTTGTTTCACCCACATTGAAGGGCCGGCATTTGCCACTACTCCCACTATTGCCAACCTTTCAGCCGGATTCACCACCAGCATTTTACGCAGTTTATACCAAGATTTAAGCTCACTGCAGCGTTGATGCCATTCAGGTAAATAAAAAAGCTGAACCGATAAATAATACTCCTCTTGTGTGATGGCTTTTTCCGTCAATTCACCTTCCTGCATAAACCAGCCAAAAAAGCTTCTGCCTTTGGCCAACCCTGCTTCTTGGAATGATGCGTGATCAGTTAATGCATCGTTCGGATGCCTTTTCAAATGTTGCTGCCCGCCCATGACGCCAATGCTGTGATTGAGTCGATTTTCCTCCAATTCAAAAGTTACCTCAAACCCCAGCATGTCAGACAACTGCTGTTCTAAATACAATTCATCCTCTGTGGGTAAATGGCCTGCTTCTACATTGACATACCGCACCATTTTTTGCAAGATTTCTTCCAACTCTCGCTTGGAAATTTCTGCAATAAGCTTTTTTTGTTTAGCGCGATCTAAAGCTTCAATATTTTTTTTAACTTGAGCTTCAACCGGCTGGCTGACAATCAATTGAGCTGCCAAAGCAGCAGCATCTTGTAATCGCCCTACAAATTCTTTTAATTTTTCGTCGCTGCTAAAATTCTCCTGCAGCCACTGACAAGTAGTCTCAAAATCTTTACCCAAATACTGTTCAATTTTATAGTGCCATTGCTCCAACTCTTGACTAGAGTCAGTTGTGTCTGTGGTAGGGGCAGTAGTTGAAGCCATAAACTAATGAGTTAACGATGATAAATAATCTGCTGCTTGCCGCAAACGCTTAAAGCTTTGTTCCCAGCCTAAAACTTGCATCACATCATACAAAGGCGGAGTGTATTTCTCTCCGGTTAAAGCAGTACGCATTGACATAAACAAATCTTTATGAGGTAAATCTAATTCGTCTGCCGTTGCTCTGACTGTCTTTTCCCACACCTGAGCATTATACTCTGTTAACTGATTTAGATTTTTTACCACTCGTGTTAAAGCTTGCTGCATAGTGCGGGCAGTTTGCTCTTGCAGCAATTCCTGGGCATCATAAGATAAATTGTCTGTAAAATAAAACTTCATTAATTGATAAAAGTCAATAAAAACTCTAGCTCTATCTCTGCTTAGAGTAAAACTCTGTTTAAATAAAGCAGTGTCTTGCTGCTGCCACTGTTTTAGCTGCTCCGCCTGATGCTTAACATCACGATTAGAAGTGTATTCCTGCACCCAAGTTAACCAAGCAGTAAATTTGTTAAAAGCCTCGTCAGAGTTTAATTTTCTTAAATATTTACCATTCATCCACTTTAATTTTTTTAAATCAAAAATCGGCCCTGTAATGTTCATCTCCCGCCACTCAAATTGAGCAATCATTTCCTGCAAAGAAAAAATTTCTTGTGTCTCATGTGGTTTCCAGACCATTAATGCCAAAAAATTCAATAAAGCTTGAGGCAGATATCCTTGTTCCCGATACCACCATAAAGCAGTATTTCCTTTGCGCTTGGAGAGTTTAGACCGATCCGGATTGCGTAAAGTCGGAGTATGAATTAACTGAGGTGCCTGCCAGTCAAAATATCGATACAACAGAATGTGCTTCGGTGAACTGGGCAGCCATTCTTCACCCCGAACTAAATGAGTTATCTTCATTAAATGATCGTCAACTACGACTGCTAAATGATAAGTTGGGAAGCCGTCAGATTTTAATAACACTTGCTCATCTATGGTTTTGGAATCAAAAGTAACTTCACCGCGCAAGACATCCTTAACTACAATCGCTTCATTAGCAGGAACTTTCATTCTGATAACTGCTTTTTCACCAGCAGCCAGCTTTTGCCGGCTTTCTTCAGTTGACAATTGACGGCAGCGGCCATCATATTGCGGAGGACGCCCGGCTTGACGCTGCTTTACCCTCAGTTGAGCTAATCTTTCTTGACTACAAAAACAATAATAAGCATCACCTTGTTCTACCAACTGTTGAGCATATTGTTGATAAATATCCAATCTCTCTGATTGACGATACGGAGCGGACGGACCTCCGGTCTGCGGCCCCTCATCAGGTTCTATTTCAAGCCAAGCCAGGGCTTGATATATTTTTGCTTCGGCTTCAGGATCCAATCTTTTTTGATCTGTATCTTCAATCCTTAAAATAAACTGGCCATCATAACGTTTGGCATAAACCCAGTTTAATAAGGCTTGAAAAGCAGTGCCCACATGAGCTTCTCCGGTCGGAGATGGTGCTACTCTAGTTCTCACCTTGCCTAATAAAGATTGTTTTTTCTGTTTTGCCATAATAAATCTTAATTTAGTTCAAAAATACTATTTACTGATTATTGGTGCTCGCTCGTGTTATTGCTGTTCTGTTTGTGGCTGTTCAATCATTTCTGCAACTACTGCCGGCACATAAGCCGTGAAGTCATCATCACCGGTAAATACATAAATAGGCTGCAAATACGGTTGATAATCATAATTGTCAAAATATCCTAAGGTTACATTCCGCACCACAGCCGCAGGCACATAATCTTCCATTGCCAAATATGCCTCTCCCTCTATTAGCTCAGCAAGTGCAGTTTCCACCGGTTTAATAGGATAAGTTTCAAGCACATCATAATTCAAATAATAATAATTATATTTAAAATCAACTATACTGGTACCCCGGCCAAGCGCGCCGGTAACAATGGCACTCACAATTGCTTGATGAGGTTTAGGGTTATACATTTTATACTCTTTAGCCAGCGGCACTCTATTAATATTAACTTCCAAGAAAGTGGCATCTGACAAAGAAACAGCTTCTTGTAATTCTCCGGCAAAAGATTTTAAATATCTCACTTCACCAGGACTAGTAGCTATATCTCTGGGCAATAAATCTACTCTGCTTAGATAATTTTTAACAGCACTGATGGCATTATTTTTATTAGGAACATTGCCGGTCACTAATAATTCCGGTCTAGTTTGAAAGTCACTGCGTAAAACAAACTTCTTGCTGACAATATTTAATTCCAGCATATAGTTAAGCGGTTCGTATTTGTGCCAGCGATAACGGTTAATACTTAATACTTCAGGTTCATCTCTAAACCCAAACCCATTAGCTATTTCTCTAGCTCGTTCATCATCCATCAAGCTTGGCCTTTGTCTTGACACTTGCAGCACTCCGGCCCTGTCGCTAAAACCAACCAATCTTCCTTCGGGAATTTCGATTGATATCTCCTCAGGAAAATCTGGCGTCGTTTCTTCGGGAAAATCAATCGGAGGCAATTTACCAAAGCCAATTGTGGGCGGCGGATCCGGTGGAGGATTTAAATAACGGTAGTAAGAAAGTCCGGCTTTAAAAACAATATTTAAAATCATATAGCTCACTAAAGCTATAACGCTGTACTTGATTACTCTTCTACCCATTTCAGTGATATCAGATAAACTGGGACCGCTTTTTTTAGGAATAGTGGGACGATAAGAGTCATTCATAACATTTTTATTCTAATATTATTTCTCATTCTAGCAAAATAATAGACAAATGCGTAAGTCTGTCAATGAGTCAACCGATTAGTATAAAAATAAAAAAATTAAAATTCTTGCCAGACAATATTGTGCTGCACCCAATCAACCAACGCTAAAGTATCTTGATAACGATCTTCTGAACCCATGACTACGATCAATAAAGAATAGTCGTCTTCCTCCCACAAAGTAATCAATACTTGGCCGGCAAGATTGGTAGTACCTGTTTTGACTCCTTTAACTTGATCATATTGCCTTAAGAGTTGATTGGTGTTGCTAAGTTGATAGACGATGTTGCCTTCAACATCTTTAATTTTAGCTTCAGGTAATTGGATAAAATTTTTAAAAACCGGATCTCTGATTACTTCTCGGGCTAACAAGGCTAAATCATAGCTTGAACTAAACTGGTTAGGATGATCAAAACCGGTGGCATTAGCAAAGCGAGTATTATTTAATGATAACTGCTGAGCCTTCTCATTCATCGCTTTTACAAAACCATCATAACCAAGAGGACAATGGTGCGCTAAAGCTTGAATAGCATCATTGCCGGAACTAATTAAGCTAGCTTTAATTAAATCGATGACTCTGACTTGCTTCTCCAAAGATAAACCTATTCGATTACCTGCAATAAAAATCTCGGGACCGGTCAATACTATTGAATCCAAAACAAATAAATTTTTAGCCACTAAAACCGACATTAGCTTAGCAGCTGAAGCAGGTGGTAAAGGCTGATCTTTGTTTTCTTCCAGCAATACAGCCGCTGAAGCTAAATCAACCACTACGTAAGAATCAGCTGAAATTGAAGCTAAAGATTCTGAGAAAGGTTTAGAGCCGCCAATTGAACTTGTGTAGCCTGAAGAAGTTTCTGAAAAATTTACCCCTGTGGTTTGTTCAGTTTGAGATTTTAAAATTTTATAATTTTTTTCATCATTTTCTTGATTATCAATTACAGCCGCAACTTGATTGCGACTAAACCTAATGGGTCGAGGGGCAGGTTCTATCAGCTCAAGCAGTGCTGTTTCCTGACTTAGTGCTGCCGGCCGCAGTAACGACAAACTGCCTTGAATCAACAACAATACTAAGCAAAAAATAAAGGAGATAGTTTGATCAATTCTTAAACGACAATTAGAAAACACGGTTAATTTATTAAAATATTAAATTATTTTAGGATGTTCAATCTTAACAAAATCTTCCAATGCCATAATGATTGACCTCCGATGTTTGCCTGCATTGAAAGCAATTTTTTCTTCTGTGCTTAAATTATGACTCATATATGTTGGTAGACCGATGACAGAACCGAAAGGCGGAATCGCTCCCACCTGCAAACCTGTTTTAGCCTGTACCGTCTCTTTGGAAGCCATGGCTAAGTGCGACAATTTTAATTTTTTTTGCAATTCATCTAAATCAGCTCGTTGATCACCCGGAACGATAAATAAAATATATTCTTCATCAGCCTGCAGCACTAAAGCCTTAGCTGACTGTGATAATTTCGTCTTTCTCACCTCAGCTGCTTCTTGACTGGTGTAAACCGGTTGATGTGATAAATATTTAAAATCAACACCATGAGCTAGCAGTAGATTCACAATTTTATCGTGAGCTGAAGATTTTTCTTCTGTCAGCTGCAAACCTAATTCAGTCAGTTGTTCTGCCTCTACTTTGCTGGGAGCAGCCATGACTGCCGTTCTCCCGGTGGAAGTCATCGGAAAAGCAATAGTTTCTTTTAATGAAGTTTCATTAGCCAGCAGCATAACTAATCTATCCAGCCCCAAAGCAATACCGCCGTGAGGAGGAGTTCCTAATTTGAAAGCAGTTAACATATGACCAATGCTCGCTTCAATTTCCTTGTCAGAATAACCCATTATTTTGAAAGTAGTTTTGAGAACTTCCGGCTCATGAGCTCTAATACTGCCGCCTGCTATTTCATAGCCATTGCAAACTAAGTCATACTGAGCAGTTTTGATAGCGCCAATATTACGCTGCTGTAAGTGATCCTCTAAATATTCAGGCTGTGGAGCGCTAAAAGGATTATGAGTAAAAGTCCATTCACTTTTGCTGTCACGTACTTCTGCCGCATCTTCTTGATCTACTTTTTTAAAAAAAGGAAAATCAACCACCCAAGCAAAAGCTAATACCCCCTGCTCTTTTTCTTTCTCCGTTCTAATGTCAAACTTATCAGCTCCGTATTTTTCCAAAGCCTCATCGTAAGTAATGACAGGGAACTTTGTTTGCTGCAATCGATCAGATACTTTTTTTACAGCTGTCATTACTGCCGCTTCAACTAATTGCATGACTTGGGCCTGGTTAACAAAACTTAATTCAAGATCCAGTTGGGTAAATTCAAAACCTCGATCAGCTCGTAAATCTTCATCTCGAATACACCGCGCCACTTGAAAATATTTTTCAAAACCGGCCGTCATCAACAGCTGTTTGTATTGCTGAGGGCTTTGCGGTAAAGCATAAAATTTACCCGGTTGAAAACGCGACGGTACTAAGAAATCTCTTGCTCCCTCTTTAGTTGACTTAGTTAAAAGCGGGGTTTCAATTTCTGTAAAATCTTGAGCCAGCAAGACAGAGCGAAAGGCTTGCGTCAAATCTGACCTTAAAGTTAAATTTTTTTGCAATCGAGGGCGGCGCAAATCTAGGTAGCGATATTTTAAACGGGGTACTTCATTAATTTCTAAGCCGTTTGAATCTAAAGTTATCGGCAGCTCCCGACAATCGTTCAGTAATTCATAGGACTTAACTTCGACCTCTACTTCACCGGTCGGCAAATCCGAATTAATATATTGTTCTTCACGTTTTTTTACAGTACCCGTCACTTCAATAACCGCTTCAATCCGTAAATCAGACAATTTGTTAAAGCCAACTATTTGCACCTTTCCGGAACGATCGCGTAAATCAATAAAAGTAATTTTTCCGTGATCCCGCTTGCTGTCAACCCAGCCCTTGAGTTTAACTTCTTTACCGATTAGTTTGTTAACTTGAGTCGTAAGAGTTCTATGCATGAATAATAAATTTAATTTGGTTGATAATTTCCAGCTGATAATGTGTAATTAATTTAAAAATCCTGTGCCACTATTTTATGTCGCTTTAAAACTCATCATTTTTAACCTGTTTAAAAAGGCTGCCAATTTAAAAATAGCAATTTAAAAATAAAAGATAACTATAAAAATTAGCTGGACTAAAGTTATTATATATAAAAAGCTGGCAAATGTAAGTTAATAACAGGCGAAACTTACAGCTGCCAGCCTCTGCAAGATTATCATTGAGAACAATCGAGGATAAAACTAATTATAAACACAGTTAAAAAAAGAAGGCGTTAAACTTAAAAAAAATAAATAATACAGAAAATAAATTTGTTAACAAACTGCATTTGACAGCTGTTGGGAAAAGTTATTAAATAATAAGGATGAAAAATTTTACGTCTCCACACACTAGCTATCAGCAATTTATTCTTGTCAAAAGAAATAAATTCAAGGCGGTGTTGTAACAGAGACAAAAAAAACAGTAATTAAACAACCCGCCAACAAAGGCGGGTTTTTTAGTTATTTTTAAGCATTAACGACTTGAATGCTAACTATTATTAAACTAAACAAGGAGGTAATATGTCACCTGCTCAGAAGATACAATTACTAACCAAGGATATCAGGCTGGCTAAGCGCCTAATCAGCAGCCAGCAAAGTAGACCTTTTTGGCATGAAAGACAGCTGGAAACAGAGGCTTATATAGCAAAAAGAAGATCTCAAGCCAACACCAGCAGCCATGCTAATTAAAGTAAACAAGCGATTCAGCGGCCACGCTGATTAAAGTTAGCAAATAATGATAAGCCATCACAATAATTTAAATAGAATGAAAATATTTTTATTAACTTAATTAAAGTAAAAAGGCTAGCTATGAAATGTATTCAACATCCTCCACCATGTAAACTTGCGGGTAATGCTATGGAGCATAGTTCTAAGCAAAAAAGTAAAAAAACAACACAGCTGTTTGATAATTCACAAGCGGAGCAGTCCTTAGCTGCGGAAGAAAAAGAATCTTCCGGCGCCTCAGTTTAACTGTCAAGCAGTTTGTCCATAACTTGAATAATAGTTCCAGCAGCCAAAATTCAATAACCAACCATATATTTTAGCTTCTAAGTCGCAGCTCCCCAGCTTCTGCTCTATCCAAGCAATTTTTTATAAAGACAGTTCAATATCAAGTTGCTAAATATTAGAGTTAAATTCAGATATAATATTGATGGCAAAGCAATTATCAAATCATTAACAGCGTCTTCGCTTATGCGAAAAACAATCGGTTTTTTAATTTTATTTTTAACTTTGATGACCAGTGCAGCTGCCAGCTATCTTTATTTTGATAATTATAAGCCAGCTATTATTGATCAATTACTGTCAAAATTTTCCATTAACAGTGAGCTGGTCTCTCCGTTTATTGCTAGCCCTACTCCTCAAATTTTACCCCTGGAAAAATTTTCGATTCCTAATTTAAAAAAATATCCTTACCAGTCTAGTCAAATTAGCCTTCACAAATTAGTGGAGCAAAATAACGACTTCGTCACTTATTCATTCAGTTATCAAACTCTAAATCAAACCATGACCGGCACTGTCAATTTACCGGCAGATGCAGCCACCGGGCAAGGACCTGTGCCGGTGATCATAATGGTGCGCGGTTATGCTCCTCAAGAACAATATTACCCTGGTTTTGGAACTAAAAATGCAGCTGCAGTTTTTGCCCAAAATGGCTACGTAACTTTAGCACCTGATTTTTTTGGTTTTGGAGAGAGTGCTCCTAAACCTGAAGACAATTGGCAAGCTCGTTTTATTAAGCCAATTAATATTATTGAACTGATTAAAACTGTGCAAAAAAATCCTGAGATGACGCTAGCAGTTTCCCAAAATAATGACTCAGCAGCACAGTCTAACCACTCGTCTGAAATAATTAAGCTAAATCCGGAACAAATTGGGATGTGGGGCCACAGCAACGGCGGACAAATTGCCATCAGTGTACTGCAAATTTTATCTGAACCTATTCCTACTACTGTTTGGGCGCCAGTCACAGCTCCTTTTCCTTATTCTATTTTATTCTTTACTAGAACCAATGAAGATGAAGGAAGAGAAGCGCGAGCCTGGTTAGCTGCTTTTGAACAAGATTATGATGTATTTGATTTCACCATCACACAACATCTTGCGCAGCTGACAGGTCCGCTGCAAATTCAGCACGGCGGTCGGGACAAAGATGCTCTGCTGGTTTGGTCAGATACTTTTGCCGCTGATGTTAAACAAGAAAACGAACGCCGACAAAAAATTGCCCAAGAAAATACTGAGGCGTCCACAGCAAGCACCCATGCTCAGCAAACCACAAATCCGACTGAATCTCAAATAACTAAGCCCATTGACTTTTTTTACTATGTTTATCCCCAAGCAGATCATAACCTCCAACCCATTGAAAACTGGCACCAAGCCATTAATAGAGATTTAGATTTTTTTGAAAATTACCTAATTTCTAGCAATTAATTTTATTATTTGTTGAATTTCTTACTATGCCCAGAGCAAAATCAAGACTTAAACAAAAAAAAGCAGCCTTTCTTAAAGGAGCTGCTCAAAAAAATAGAGATTTAAAAGCATCACAATCCCCCTCTTTTTTTAAAACCGGAAAAAAATTAGCAGTTGCTTATGTTAAGCATTTACCGACTTTGTTGTTAGGCCTTATTTTTTCAACAGGCACCTATTTTATCTTAACTAGGATTCCGCCTTCCAATCTGCAGCATATCCTCCTGCCTAACTCTTATTTACCATTTTTAATTATGTTTTTTTTAAGCAGTTTTTTCTTACTTAGCTACTTATTATTAAACAGCCGGCGAGGCTTCCTGCTTGCCTTTGCTCTAAATTTATTATTATTTCTTAAGCTGCAGCAAGCAATCATTGATACCAGTATCATCCTCAGTATAATTATTCCTATATTTATCATTGAGCTGAGCTTTAACTTAGTAAATTATAAAACTTGATTTATAATAAAGGCTGTTAAAACAGACTGCCTAACACCTATTCCATTTTAAAAAACTATAATTGCAAAAATATAATTACACCACTGTGCCACAAAATTCTTTTTATTTAACTACTACTTTGCCCTATGTTAACGCCAAGCCGCATATTGGTTTCGCACTGGAGATTGTGGAGGCTGATGTAATAGCTCGCTACCAACGCTTAAAAGGCAAAGATGTTTTTTTTAATACCGGCAGTGATGAACATGGGCAAAAAATTTATCAAAAAGCTAAACAAAATAATCTTACACCTAAACAGTATTGCGACCAATCAGTGCAAGATTTTCTTGAGTTAAAAAAGCTGCTCAATCTAGATTACAATAATTTTATTCGAACTACTGAACCCAATCATGTTAAAGCAGCTCAAAAATTTTGGGAGAAGTGTTTAGCCAACGACGATATTTATTTAGCTGACTATGAAGTGAAATATTGTGTGGGTTGTGAACTAGAAAAAACTGACAGTGAATTAGAAAATAATCGCTGCCCGCTTCACCCTAATCAAAAATTAAAAATTCGTAAAGAAAAAAACTATTTTTTTAGATTCTCAAAATATCAAAAACAATTATTAGATTATTACCGCAATCACCCTGACTTTGTTCAACCCGAAAGCAAGATGAGTGAAATCGTGTCTTTTGTCAAACAAGGGTTAAAAGACTTTAGTATTTCCCGGCTTAAAGAAAAAATGCCGTGGGGAATTGAAGTACCGAATAATCCAAACCAAGTAATGTATGTTTGGTTTGATGCTTTGATTAATTATATTTCTACTCTCGGCTGGCCTAATGATGCTCAAAAATTCAATAAGTTTTGGCCCGGTATTCAATTGGCAGGTAAAGATAATCTCAGACAGCAAGCCGCTATGTGGCAAGCCATGCTCATGTCTGCTCAGCTGCCTAATTCTAAAAAAATTTTAATTAATGGCTTTATTTCAGTTAAGGGCAAGAAAATGAGCAAATCTTTGGGAAATGTAATCACGGCTCAAGATATGGCTGCCCGCTATCAAACAGAAGCAACTCGCTTTTTACTGATTTCTTTAGGTACTTTTAGCGGCGACATGGATGTTTCCTGGAAAAAATTTGATCAAAACTACACATCAGGCTTAGCAAATGGCTTAGGCAATTTATGCTCTCGAATCGCAAAAATATGTGATACTGCGCACATCAATTATCAACCAAAAAATAAATTTCAATTAACGGCTGACCGAGCTCAATTTAAGCAAGAATTTACCGACTTAATGGATCAGTATCAACTTACTGCTGCTCTCAACTGGATACAAGATCTAATCACTCAAAGTGACCAATATTTAGCTGCAGAAAAACCATGGCAAATGGAGGCTGGTGCGGAGCAAGAATTGGTCTTAAAAAAAGCAGTTGATAAGCTGCAGACTATAGCCTTCCACTTACAGCCGTTTATGCCTGCAACGAGCAAAACTATCAGCTGTCATTTCCAAGGTAAAATTAAAGCTTTGGATCCTTTATTTCCTCGCATAGCATAAATTATGCTTAATTGAATAAAAACAGTTTTTTGAAAGTTGATAAAAACTCTAAACACTTCATGAAGATTTTTGACACTCATTGCCACTATAATCTTGAGCCTTTATATTCCGGTCAAGTCGGTTCTTTTTCCGTTGAACAAATTTCCAATACTCAACGAACAAACTGGCAGCAGTACTGGCAGCAAGCTCAAAACTCCAATGTAACTGCAGCTCTAATACCGGGCACCAATCTAAAATCAAGCCAAAAAGCAGTTAAGATTGCAGCAACAGATATAAAATTATTCGCCAGTGTGGGCCTGCATCCCAGCGACGGCATTGAATCAACTGATGAAGGTGTTGAGTCTGATTTTAAACAAATCAAGAACTTAGCTGCTAACAAAGATGTTGGGGCCATCGGGGAAACCGGGTTGGATTATTTCCATTTATCTCCAACTAACCGAACTTCACACATTAATAAACAAAAGAAATTATTCATCCAGCATATTAAATTAGCCAATGATTTGCAAAAACCGCTAATTATTCACTCTCGAGATAAAAAAGAACAAGCTTATTGGGATATCTTAAGCCTGTTAAGAAAATATTATAAATTCCATAAACCGTGCGTGCTGCACTGTTTTTCCGGACCAAAGAAATATTTAAAACAAATCAGTAAAATGAATGTTTATTTTTCCGTTGCCGGTAATATTACCTATCATTCTGCCGACAAGCTGCGAAAAATGTTAATACAACTTCCCATTGATCGCTTATTGCTTGAAACAGACGCTCCATTTTTACCGCCTCAGGCCTACAGAGGTCAAATTAATCAACCGCGAATGATTAAAAACACAGCTATATTTTTACAAACAAAATTAAATATTAATTTAGACCAAATATTTGATAATAGCTTGCAATTTCTTGGGATCTCATTTAAACAAAATTAAACAAAGTTATAATATCAAATAAAATTCTGAGGAAAAGACCTTAGTGTCTTGTCTTGCTTTGCAGAACAAAACTTGCTCTCTTAGCCCCGTTTATTCTCTGCGGCTTGAGCCCTAAGATTTTTATGATTAAACCATGGTAAAATTACTTGAGAAACGACAGGCATAGTATAATAAATCAATGTTAACAGCGAAATATAATTGTTATCTATGGTAAAAAGATATTTTCAACGACATCCAGTTCGTACCAAAAGATTTTTCGAAATCTTGCCGGGTTTTGTGTCTTGGTCTTTAATTTTATTTCCAATTTGGGGCTCATTTGTGGTGCCAATGTTTGTAGCCTACTATGTAATTATTTTTGCCGTTTACTGGCTATATCGATCAATGGTGATGTCAGTTATGTCTATCATGGCTCATTTTAAAATTAAAGCTGTCTCAAATTTTGACTGGATTAGTAATCTAGATGAAAACTTCCCCGAACAATGGAAAAAAGTGCACCATATTACCGTTATTCCTACTTACAAAGAGCCGCTTTATATTCTGCAAAGAACTTTAAATGCTTTGAATCAGCAATCAATTGATAATCAAAATTTACATGTCATGCTCTCTTTTGAGCAACGAGAAGGCCAGGCTGCTGTAGAAAAAGCAGAACAATTAAAAGAACAATTTAAAGATAAATTTGGACACTTGTGGGTAACTTTTCACCCCAACATTGAGAATGAAGTGGTGGGAAAATCAGCTAATACTTGCTGGGGTGCTAAAGAAGCTAAAAAAAAGCTAGTGAACGAAGCAGGAATGGATATTAATATGCTCACGATCACCAGCGAAGATGCTGACGCTCGTTTTCACTATCACTATTTTGCCAACCTCACTCACGAATTTTTAAGCAATGATAATCGTTATAATTTAGCCTGGCAGGGAGCAATCGTATTTTACAATAATATTTGGAAGGTACCGGCCCCGGTCAGAATTATGGCCTCCATGTTTTCGGTTTTCCAAATGTATATTTTAATGAGAAGAGATATTTTAATAAATTTTTCTACTTATTCCACCTCTTTAAAACATGCTGATGAAATCGGCTACTGGGATACAGATGTCATTCCTGAAGATTATCGCTTTTTTTTCAAATCTTATTTTGCCAAGCAGGGAAATTTTAGTGTCAAGCCAATTTTTTTGCCGGTTTATTCAGACGCCCCTTTAGCCAAAGGTTTATTCTCTACTTTTAAAAATCAGTATATACAATTAAAACGTTGGGCTTGGGGAGTAAGTGATGACGCATACATTATCAGACAATATATCCTATCAGATGCACCTTTCTGGGATAAAACCCTTAAAGTCTTAAACGTAATTGAAAATCACTTTTTATGGCCTGTTAATTGGTTTGCCATCACTATTTCCGCTAGTTTGCCGCCCTTATTAAACAAAGATTTCAATAGAACTATTATCGGTAAAACTTTACCTCAAGTTACGTCTACGTTGCTAACCATAGCTTTAATTTCTTTAATTATCATAATTATTATTGACGCCCTAAATCGCCCGCCTAGACCCAAAAACAAAAAAGCCATTTCATATATCTTGCAGCCTCTAGAATTTATTCTGATGCCTGTAGCGGGATTTTTCTTCAGTGCTTTACCCGGTCTTGATGCGCACACAAGATTAATGCTGGGAAAGTATATTGAATATAAAGTAACCAAAAAAGTTTAGCAAAATTTGTTGAGATTATGACTAATCAACGACAATATTTTACAAGCAGCAATATTTTAAAAAATTACAGTCATTATTTTTAAAAAACAAGATACTATCATTAAATTTAAATTACCGCTAAAATGAAACTGCATTCATTTTCGCGACTGCTTTTTTGATGAAATCTTTAATTTATCAAAACAAATAATATTAAAAATAATAAATCATGAAAAAAATTCTAAATAAAATCGACAAATTTTTAGATGCCCATACTGTCCTCTGGATTTTTTTAAGCTTAATTCTAATTCTAAGAATACCGAATTTTTTTGAGCCATATTGGTACGGCGACGAAGGAATTTATCTAACTCTCGGCCAGAGTATCAGACGCGGAGAAAGACTATACACTGACATTGTAGACCACAAAACCCCCATTATTTACTACCTGGCCTCAGTCCCAAATCAATTTTATTTTAGAATCTTATTGGTGTTCTGGATGATAGCAAGCACTGTGGGCTTTTATGCTCTCAGTAGAATCTTTTTTAAAAAAGATTATTTAGTTTGGATAAGTTTAACAATTTTTGCTTTATTAACCACCGCACCCTGGTTGGAGGGTAATATACCTAACGGCGAGCTGTTTGTACTGGGCTTTGTGATCGCCGGTTTATGGCTAGCCATTAAATCAAACTTTTTGCAGCCCCTCATTGCTAAAAAAAGCCGAAAAAAACAGAACACACGTTCTTCTCAATTATTATGTTTGGCCGGAGTTTTTTATGGCTTAGCAATTTTAACCAAAGTACCAGCTGTGCTTGATTATGCTGCCATCCTTTTAATTCCCTACTTTTTATTTATGGAACAGGTGGTTAAGCTTAAAAAAATAACTGCGAAAAAAGTTTCTTTAACTGCATGGGAGTATATCCAAAAATGGTGGCCTCTTTTAGCCGGCACAGCATTGATTATTACTGCTTCTGTTCTCTATTTTGTTAGCCAAGGTTCCGGAGCCGACTACTTAGAATTTGGTTTACTTTATAATTTTCATTACACCCAAAGTTGGAACTTAAACTTAGGCAGCCCAATTGTTAATTTTCTTTACACTCTGCCGATTAAAACTTTAATTCTTTTCGCAGTCATTTTTTTCACTTCATGTTTAAAATTTATTAGTTTAAAATTTAAATTTTTCTTGGCTTGGACTTGGCTGGCGCTCTATGCTGTTTTGCTTTCCAGTCGTCCTTATCCTCATTATTTAATTCAAGTTATATTACCTTCATCTTTTCTTATCGCCTTGCTTGTTAAGGAAACAGCTGACTGGATTAAAACAAAAAAAATTAATCAGCAAACAATTACAACCTTTATTTTAGGTATCGGAACATTTTTTGTTATTTTTACCAGTGTCTTGTTGCTAAACTTTGGCACTTATTCCAGTAAAAATTACTACTTGAACTTTTTACGCTTAGCAAAAGGAAATATAACTCAAGAAGAGTATTATCTAACTTTTAACCGGCTCATGAGTGACAATTATCAACTCAGCAGCTATTTAAAAAATCTACAAGTAAATGAATTATTTATCTGGGGCAACAATGCCATGCTCTACGCCTTGAGCGACACCATCCCGACTAGTAGATTTACTGTAGCCTTTCATATTACAGACTTAGATGCTTATGAAGAAACTTTAGCACAAATAAAAAAGGAGCAGCCAAAATTTATAGTGGTTATGAATAATGCTCCTTCCTTTCCGCAATTTTTTAACTATTTAGACGATCATTATTTAGCAAATTATAAATATGATCATATGATTCTTTACAAAAGAACTAATCACAATAACAATCTTGATCAACTGTCTACCCGCCATTAAGATTAAATTGCTTTAAAATTTAAAACAAGCTGCTGATTATGTTGAAAAAAGCTTTTCATCACAAAAAAAATAAATTGTTAACACTAGGCCCGAAATACGCAGCCAAACCTATTAAATTTCTTCTTATTATTAATGTATTAATTTTATTAATAGTAGGCTCAGTTTTCCCTTTTATTCAACCAGTTGTGCCTTTATTTTATTCTTTATCTGAACCGCAGCATCATTTAGCAGACAAGTCTTGGCTCTTTTTATTACCGGCACTATCTTTAATAATCAACTTCATTCATATCAAATCCGTCAGCTTAGTAGATAAAAATAATCATTTTGTAGTAAGACTTTTTATCTACAGTGGTTTGGTTCTACAAGTAATTTTATTAATGATTACAGTGCGAAACATAATAGTAGTGTTTAAGCCTTTTTAAGCATAATAAAGTTTAAAAAATTTAGCTGCTTTATTAGCTGCTTAAACAATCAAAGTGATTACAATTAGCTATTACAATTAAGAGTTACCTACTTTAAAATTTTGAGTTTTAATTTTTTTATTTCCATTTCCAGCTTTTGCTTTGGTCTAATTATCTCCGCTATTATTTCCAGGTTTACAATCTACCTTTATCGGCAAAAAAATTGGCTGGATGATCCCCAAAAAAATGCCCATGTTAAAAAAACTCATCAGATACCGGTGCCAAGAGGGGGAGGCATTCCTATTTTTTTGACTTTTTTCTTAGGCAGTTTGATATTTTTAACGATTGATAAGTATTTAATCGCAATAATTTTAGCTTCATTACTGTTGGCCGTAATCGGTATAGTTGATGACATTTATGACATACATCCTTATATTAGATTGGGAGCAGGTTTGCTGGCCGGATTAATAGTGGTTGGCGCCGGTATCGGCATTGCTTTTGTCAGCCACCCTTTTGGCCCTGGAGTGATTCATTTATATGAACCGTCACTAACCTTCACTCTCTTCAATCAAACTAGATCTATTTGGATTATTGCTGATCTTTTTGCTTTATTTTTTATTTTGTGGAATATGAATATTGTTAATTGGTCAAAAGGCGTGGACGGCCAACTGCCGGCCTTTGCTATAGTAGCTTTTATTTTTTTAGGCCTCCTGAGTAGAAATTTCACAGCTGACCCAACAGAATTTAATAACGCTTTAATGAGTTTTTTATTGGCCGGTTCATTTACCGGTCTATTAATTTATAATTGGCCCCCGCAAAAAATGATGCCCGGCTACGGTGGAGGATCTTTAGCCGGTTTTTTTATTAGTATTCTAGCTATTTTATCAGGCGCAAAAATTGCTACCTCCTTAATGGTGTTGGCAATTCCTACAGCTGACGCAATTTATACCATCGTACGCAGAATAGTGAATAAAAAATCCCCTATTTGGGGTGACAGGGGCCATTTGCATCATCAGTTATTAGATGTTTTTCAATGGAAAAAAAGGAAAGTGGCTGGCTTTTATGCAGTCACTAGCTTTATAATGGGTGTGCTGGCATTAAAATTACACACACAGGGGAAAATTGTTGCTCTCATCATTACGTTTTTTGGAGTATTTCTAATACATTATTGGGCTAAAATAAAAACTAAGCAACAAATATGAAAAAAAAACAAAATATTTTCCACATTTTGTATTTGCTCCTTATTAGTGCCAGGCCTCGACAGCTTACTAAAAATCTGGTTTTATTTGCTCCATTACTATTTTCCGGCTTTCTTTTTTATAATCCCGTTGACAATTTACCTTACTTTATTATTGTGGCCCTAGCCTTTATAGTTTTTTCTATCACGACTTCCAGTATTTATTTAATTAACGATATTATTGATCGAGAATTAGATCAAAAACATCCTACCAAACAAAATAGACCCATTGCCTCGGGTGAGCTGCTAATCCCAAGTGCTTTATTCGCCGCTGTAAGCGGTCTGGTAATCAGTCTTTTCTTGTCTTTCTTTTTTTCATTTTTTTTCCAGCTGTTGATAGTCGCTTATATCATAATGCAACTGCTTTATTCTTTTAAATTAAAACATTTACCTATTTTTGATGTGATGATAATAGCAGCAGGGTTTTTAGTCAGAATTTATTCCGGAGCAGTAGTAGTAAATTTACACACCAGTGTTTGGTTTTTATTAACAGTTTTATCAGCTTCTTTATTTTTAGCTGTCGGGAAAAGACAGAGTGAAAAAATGTTGATTAAAAATAAAAATATTACCCCCACCAGAAAAACTCTAGCTATGTACAATCAACGATTGCTCGATGTCTATATTAGTATGTTTGCTAATGCCACCTGGTTGACCTACGCCTTATTTACTTTTCAGGCTGAACCAACTGCCATTCATCCAATTTTTGAAAAATTTTCTCAAATTAATTTAATCTTACCCCGCACTTTACATTCAAAAAAACTATTGATGTTAACCCTGCCCATTGTTATCTTTGGTATTATGAGATACTTAGCATTAATTTATGAAGAAAATCAAGGTGAATCGCCTGAAAAAACATTGATTAAAGATAAAACGCTGCTGACAACTGTAGCTGTTTATATTGTATCGACTGTTATTATCATTTATTTCACTTAAAAAATTGCGCAAATACTTATGCAAAAAATTCGTAAAGCTGTTATTACTTGTGCCGGTTTTGGTACGAGATTCTTGCCCATCTCCAAAACTATTCAAAAAGAAATGTTGCCTATTCTTAACAAGCCTACTATTGATTACGTGGTAGAAGATTGTTTAAAAGCAGGTATTACCGATATTATCATTGTGATGAACGAACATAACTATCAACCGCTTCACTATTATCGAAAAAACAAGCGTTTGCAACAATATTTAGCCAAGACTGGAAAATCAGATCTTTACAAACAAATTCAACAAATACCAACCAAGGCTAATTTTTATTTTGTTAAACAAACTGATCAGGATTCTTATGGCACTTCTATTCCGGTTAAATTGGCCAAAAAATACGTGGCGGATGAACCTGCCTTTTTATATCTCACAGGGGATGATTTTATTTTTTTCCGAGATAAAAATCGGTCATTGGTTAAAGAATTAATCGAAACTTACAACGCCTCTCAAGCTAAAGCTGCAATGGTCTGTATTAAACGTCCCAAAAAAGAACTGTATCGTTATGGAGTTGCAGAAATTAAAAACAACAATGGCTTTACTTATTTAACAAAATTAATTGAGAAACCTGAGCCAAACCAAGTGTCAAGCAATTTGGTTAACGTCAGCAAATATATTTTGCCATCAGAAGTTTTCTCGTTAATAGAAAACCAAAAACCTAATCCTCAAACCAAAGAGTACTATATTACTGATATCATTTCACATCTAGCAAAAACTGAAAAAGTAATCGTGCAAGCTGCCGGCGGCTGTTTTCTTAATTCCGGAGAACCACTTACTTGGCTAAAAGCTAATTTGATTGCAGCGGGTCAAAATCCAGAGTTAAAAAAGCATTTGGAGGAATTTTTACAAAATGACTGGCATGATTTGATGAGTTAAGCAGTAAATTTAAACTGTATCGCAATTAATTTTTGTTAGGCTTCACCTTGTTGAGCCAGCCACAACTCTGCATCTAAAGCTGCAGCCGCTCCCATACCGGCAGCAGTAATGGCTTGAGCATAGCGTAAATCCACCACATCACCAGCGCCAAACACTCCTGAGACAGAAGTCATGGTAGGAAAAGGCACCAGCCCTGATTCATCTAAATTTTGTTGAGCTAACTTCAATCCAAGCTTGCTTGGACTTTGAGCAGTAATTAAATAACCTTTCTCATCTACTCGCAGTTGATCAGCAAAAATTTTAGTCGCCGGCTTATGGCCAATTGCTAAAAACAGGCCATCAGCCTGATAATTTTTAATTTCACCTTGAGTTTCGATTTGTAATTCCTCTAACTTTTCTTCTCCTTTAATAGCTTTAACTGTGCTGTCATACATAATTTCAATATTTTTATTATCAAAAACACGATCTTGCATGGTTTGAGATGCTCGCAGCTTATCTCGGCGGTGCACTATGGTTACATCAGGAGTAAATTTAGCTAAAGCTAAAGCATCAACCATCGCAGAATCTCCGCCTCCTACTATAAATACTTTTTTGTCTTCAAAAAAAGCTGCATCACAAACAGCGCAAATGCTGACTCCTTTACCTAATAGTTTTTGCTCATTATCTATATTCAACTTCATAGCCTCTGCTCCGGTACAAATAATGACTGCTTGAGCTGCAACGTGAGGCTCAGTTTGCTTAATTTTTTGACTTAATGATTGATATTGCACACTGTCAGCTTCATTAAAAGTCTCTCTTGAAACTGACGACGGTAAATCAATCCATAATTTAAACGGCCTTTGAGTAAAATCAACAGCTGTTACTGTTTCCATTATTAAATTAACGTCGAACTGTAAAAATTGCTGCTGCATTTTCTGCATCAATTGCGGGCCTTCGATTCCTTTTTCAAGACCGGGAAAGTTTTCCATCACAGTCGTATTCATTAACTGACCACCTATATTTTTACCGGTGTATAAACTTGGTTTTAATTTAGCACGACCGGCATAAATGCCGGCAGTATATCCGGCCGGACCCGAGCCAATAATCGCCAGTTCTATTTGCTTCATAGCAATATTTTAATTGTTAAATTCTATCTATCTCTAAATTAGCTAATCTTATTTTAATTCTGATTATACTTGTAGCTTGTGCCGCTTAGCGGGAGAAACAAATCAGAATAAGAGTTTCCCTCAGAATTCATTAAAGAGCCTGCTCAATCATCTCGCGATAAGTGCTCTCAGCAGCTAAACCTGTTTGAGAAGCAATAATTTCAATTTTATCTTCAGCACTTTTAAAAAGCATCACAGTAGGAATACTCATCACACCATAATCAACAGCGGTAGCTTGGTTTTGATCGATATCTAACTTAGCAGTTAAAATTTTATCTTGGTATTGAGCTGCTAATTTTTCAATGAGTGGAGCAGCCATCTTGCAGGGTCCGCACCAGTCAGCGTAAAAATCAACTAATACCGGTTTATCAGCCTCTTTAATAGTTTCTTTAAAATTGTCATCTGTCAAATTAATAATTGAATTTTCTTCCGGCATAGAATCCTCCCTATATTTAATTTTTAAGTTTAATAATAAACTTTTTCATTAATGATACTGGACAAACATTATAACCCCACCACTATACTCCTTAAAATATAAAACCAAAACTAAACACTATTTTGCAGCTCTACAATTTTTTCCAACAACTCATCCATTCGAGCCGTATTTTCCGGTGACGATTCCTCCTTTTCAAAGTCTGCCAATTTTTGATTCAAATTTTCAATTTGCTGTTTAACTTTTTTGCGATGATATTTTTGAACAATTTTAGTCCATTCTTCTGCTATTTTTAAATCATCTATGCTTTCTTTAAAATGCGGATAATTGGTCCATGCCATTAAAGCAGCTTTTAAATCCTCAGCTAAAGTAGCAGCAAACTTTTTTAAGCTATAACTTTCTTCAAAATTAAGTAATTTAGTTAAAATTTGAACAGCCTGTGGATTCTGCGGCTCTAGTTCTTTTAATTGACGAGCTCTGGCCTGTACTTCTTCATTATCACTGTTAAACAATAAAAATAATAAATAATCTTCTAATTTTTCTAAAGAATCGCCTACCTTAATTTCAGCAGTTGTTTTCTCGGCTTGCAAGTCTTTATTGGAATCACGATTCTGTCCGAAACGTTTAATATCAGACTCCAAAATAGAAGGTGAAACTTGAAATTGGTCAGCTAATTTTCGGATATAAAAATCTCTTTCTACTTGATGAGTAACTTGGTCAAGAACGGGAGCTAATTCATTGATAATATGCCGCCTGCCAACAGCTGTGCTCACATCAAATTTATCAATCGTGACCCTAATTAAAAAATCATAGGCTGCAATTGAGTTTTTAACTGCTTTTTTCCATAACTTTGGATCAAATTGAATTAATTCATCAGCATCGTTAACTGAATATTGCTCTTTCACCTCTGATAAATCTATCACTCTTAAATCTAAATCAGTATCTCTAACTACATTAATGGCTCTTTTTGTCGCTTCAACCCCGGCCTCATCAGCATCCAATGACAGAAGAACTTTAGATACAACCCGGCTTAATAATTTAACCTGATCTATAGTCAAAGCTGATCCTTTGATGGCCACAATATTACTGACATGTGCTTGATTGGATGAAATGACATCAAATTCTCCTTCAGTAACAATGACACTCTTTTTTTTCCTGATTTGTTGAAACAATTCGCTGTAACCATACAGCAGCTTAGACTTATGATACAACTGAGTCTCAGGAGTATTGATGTATTTTGGCTGCTGCTCATCCGAATTATTGTTATCCGACAAAATTCTACCGGAAAAACCTCTTATTTGTCCGCGGTGATTTTTTAAAGGAAAGACTACTCTATTGCGAAAACGATCATAATAACGCCCTGTTTTGTTGCGGATTACTAAGCCAGTTTTTTCAATCAACTTTGGTTTAAAACTTTTCTTTTTAGTTAAAAAATTGAGTAATCCATCCCATGCCGGCAAAGCATAACCAACGTTGAATAAATCGATAGAAGCCTTAGTCACACCTCTTTCCTTTAAATATCTTAAAGCCGGTTTCCCTAAATCATGCTCTGTTAATAAATAAGAATAATATTTACTGGCCAGCTGCAAAGCTTCCAACATTTGCGCTCTCGTTTGGTCGTCTTGCGTGCGCGTGTATTCTTCAAGCTTGATATTGGCCTGATCAGCTAAATAACGCAGCGCCTCTAAAAAAGTCATACCCTCATATTTTTCCAGAAATTCAATCACATCCCCGCTAGCACCGCAGCCAAAACAGCGATATCGCTGCAGTTGAGGACTAACAAAAAAACTGGGAGTTTTTTCTGAATGAAAAGGGCACAGAGCTTTATAACTACTGCCTGCCTTTTTTAAATCCAGTCTTTGCCCCACCTCATCAACAATATTGATGGCATCTTTTATTTGATTAACTTGAGACATTTGATATGATTAGCTGTATATTTACCTGCTTTATTTCAATTTAATCGAGTTCAATACTAACTTCATTACTGCCTGCTCTAAGTGCTTGCTTAACATTATTTTAGCACTCATTTGCTTAAAATTTACAGCAATTTATTAATTATTAATCAATGTTATGTCAAAAAAGAAAGACGACATCTACAACACGCCCTTTAATCCTTATTTTAGTAAGCTGGACAGTATTGATAAGGGCAAGCGTTATTCTAAAGAATACGGCTCCATGCTTATTTTAAGCCTAGTAGAAGAATTGGGCGAATTAGCTCGAGCATACTTAGCAGAACACGGCCGTAAAAAAACAAATATTGCCGCCCAATTAGATGAAAGTTATGAACAAGAATTAGGAGATATTTTAGTGGCCATTATTAGATTTGCCCGTGTTAAAAATATTAATCTTCATGAAAGAATTATGTATAGCTTAGACAAAATAGAAAAAAGAAAAGAAAAGCCAAAAAAATAAAAATTTGCTCTTAAATTAATTAAAGCTAAATCAAAGTAAAATACTGCAAAATTTGTTCAAATTGTTGATTAAACAGAGCATCAGGAGCTTGATTGCTGTTGTCGATCCCCCAAATCCGACCAAAACTATCCCGTGCAATCATTTTTTTTAAACGAGCTTTTTTTTGCGCATAAGTGTATTGACTGTCAAGTCTTCTTTGGATCTGGCTTTCAGTTAAATCGCGGTGCAGTAAGCGTTTTTTTTGAGATTGTTGATTCGTTTTAACTAGACAAACATTGTTATTTGACAAAAAAGTCATATCAGACTCTATAATTAAAGCCGCATTTAACAAAATCAGACCTTTTTTACCACATAATTCCCGGCGGACTCTAACCAGCAGCGGCTGCTGCATAATGTTATTCAATTGCTCCAACTTTGCTTTATCATTAAAAACAATTTCTCCCAATACTTTGCGATTGATACTGCCATCTTTATTTTCAACTTTAGCACCAAATTCTTTAACAATAGTTTGCCTAATTTGCTGATATTTGGGCTGGGGCAACTCTTCTAAAATTTGATGGGTAATGGCATCTAAATCTATATGATGAGCTTCTATTTTTCTTTGTTGGGCTAATTCCATAAACTTATGAGCTGTATAAGTTTTGCCGGCTCCTATTTCTCCGGTAATAGAAATAATATATTGTTGACTCATTTTTGCTTCTAAAGCCTGTTTAACATTCAGCGGCACATAATCATGAATCAACCCTTGATTTCGCTGCAGCTGCTTAACATTGCTGGAACTGATATGAGCCAGCTCCGGTCTTGCCAAAAAAACAACTGTCTCAATATCTATGTCTTGCGATTCTCCCATGTTAAACAAGCACTTTTCATATTCAAAATCGGTCGGCGAACGGACTCCCTTCACAATCACATCAGCATCTATTTCATAAGCAAAATCAACCAGCAAGCCAGTAAAAGAAACAACTTTTACTTGTGAGTAATTAGCAACTGCTTTTTTAGCTAGAGCAGTTCTCTCTGCTAAGGAAAATAAATAATCTTTTTCAGGATTAACGCCAATAGCTACTACCACCTCTTTAAAAACTTGAACAGCTCTGGTAATGATATCGATATGGCCGTAAGTAATAGGATCTCCGGAAAAAGCGTAAATAGCTTTAGACATACTCAATTTTCATAATTTAAAATTAAATTTTATAGATTATTAATCCTGCTTTAGCTCGTTCAACAGTCTGATAAAACAAAAAACAACTTATCTTTAAGCAGATTCTTCAATTACCAATCTAACATCAAGTACTTTAGCACCACGACCTGCCGGCAATAATAATAAAGGATTAATATCCAGCTCTTTAATTTCAGGAAAGTCTGTAATGAGTTGAGATAAACGCCCAATGCACTCAATCAACTTTGCTTTATCTTTAGCCGCCTCTCCTCTAATTCCGTCTAGTAGTTCAGCTGTTTGCAAATTATTGATTAGCTCTTCAGCTTCTCTAGCTGTAATTGGGGCGAAGGCAAAGTTAACATCTTTTAAAACTTCAACATAAATACCTCCTAAACCAACCATCACGGCTGTACCTAAACCCGGAGTTTTATTAACACCCAAAATTACTTCCAAACCGTCGGCCGGCGCCATTTCCATGAGCAGCACACCTTTTAATTTAGCCTCCGGTTTGTTTGCACTTACCGTCTGCATCATTTTTTCATATTTAGCAGCAACATTATCAGCTGTTGCATTCAATATTACCCCACCCACATCACTCTTATGCAAAATATCAGGCGAGACAATTTTCATAGCTAATTTACCACCCAGTTGTTGAGCAATGTCCAAAGCTTGGCTTTTATTATACGCTGTTTGATTGTGTAGGATAGGAAAATTATAGGCTTTGATAATTTCCAGGGCCTCAGCTTCAGGAAAAGTGCTTTGCCCTTTGTTTTTAGCTTTGGCAAAAATTTGCTCAACTCTAGTGCGATCAACATCATCATATTCTAAAACCGGCGTAGTTTTTCTTTGGATGAAGTCAATATAATTAGAAAATTTAGCTAAACCGTTAGCACATGATTCCGGAAAGCTAGCAGCAGTCACACCGGCTTGATTCATGGCATCCATGCCTGGTTTAACAGTTTTTCCACCGATAAAACTAACTGTAATGGGTTTGTCATAATTTTGTTTAACGTCAATCACTGCTTGAGCCGTTTTTTTAATCTCAGTCATTGATTGAGGAGTTAATAACAACACAATTGAATCAACCTGGTCATCTTGCACCAAGGCTTCTAAAACAAAGCGGTATCGATCAGCCTGTGCATCACCTAAAACATCAATCGGATTCTTGCAATTAGCAGCTGCCGGTAAAAATTTTTCGATTTTTGTTTCAGTGTCAGCGGATAATTCAGCCAACTCCAGACCATTAGCCACCACCGCATCAGTAGTTAAGACACCCGGACCGCCGGCATTAGTGATAATAGCCGTATTTTTAATAGACTGGAGTTTATTTCTGGCAAATATTTGAGCCAAATCAAATAATTCCTGAATAGTGTCCGCCCTAATAACACCTGCTTGCTCAAACATGGCTTGATATAAAACATCTTGTCCGGCTAGAGAGCCGGTATGCGAAGCAATAGCTTGTGCCCCTTCTTCAGTTCGACCGGATTTTAAAACAATAATGGGCTTCGGATGCTGGGAGCTATTAATTTGCTTAACTGTTTTGATAAATTCCGGCGCGTTGGTCATCTCTTCGCTGTAAATTAAAATTACCTCTGTTTGCTCATCTTGAGCAAAATACTTGATTAACTGCAGTTCATCCATGGCTGCTTTGTTGCCCAAACTTAGAAATTTTGAAAAACCTAGATTTAAACTTTCTGCATAATCCAACACTGCTGTACACAATGCCCCGCTTTGAGACATAAAAGCTACTGAACCCTGAGGAGGCAAAATATGGGCAAAAGAAGCATTCATTTTTATTTCAGGATTAATCACACCCAAACAATTAGGCCCCACCAAAATCATGTCATTCTCTTGGCAAACTTGTTTTAATTCCTGCTCCAATTCCACATTACCAATCTCCTTAAAACCGGCTGAAATGACCGCCGCTGCTTTAGCCCCCTTTTCAGCTGCTGTCTTTAAATTTTTAGCCACAATTGGGGCCGGGATAGCTGCAATCACCAAATCTATTTCAGTTTCAACTTCAGCAATATCAGAATAGACTTGCAAACCATATAATTCTGAAGCTTTGGGATTAATGGGGATAATTTTACCCTGATATCCCTGTTCAACTAAATTTTTAACAACATCATTACCCACACTTTTTTTCTTTCTGGAAGCACCAATAATAGCAATAGACTCCGGATAAAATAAAGGAGCAAGATCCATACATCAACCTTTCATTAATCAATTTAAAAATTAATAAATCTAGCTTAAAAATTAAAATTTTAGACTGTATTTAACTGTATTGATTA
>CAZPQG010000003.1:33433-101914 GCA_964588685.1 uncultured Pseudomonadales bacterium
TAATAAATCTAGCTTAAAAATTAAAATTTTAGACTGTATTTAACTGTATTGATTAGGCTTTAGCTAGTCCTGACTACACTGCCAATCAAGCAAACATTCATCTTCTCCACTGCCTTCAACTTTAACACAGCTTTCATCCCGGCAAGTATAATAATAACAATCATCGTGCGAAGTGCACTCATGTTTCTGATTGCCTTCTTTTACTATACAGGTTAAACCCTCGCAGCTGTAGTAATAATTCGGCATACAATCTTGAGCCTGAGAACATTGATCTTGTCCTCGTCCTGCTGTTAACACACAAGAATTAGCTTGGCACTTTAAGTGAAAGTAACCTTGTGAAAAATCTCTGCCATATAACTCACCCTCAATCTCCAACACCTGTTGATACATATTAAGCCATTGCTGTAATAACCGCTCTTCTTCCTGAGTAATTAATTGGTTGTCTTCTATTTTTGGCTGTATGACTTTCATCACAGCCTGCATTCGAGCTATTAAATCTTTAAGTGTTGTTAATTTTTCAGCGTCAAATTCAATATCATCAGCCGGATCTTGCCAAAAATCAACCAGCTCTTTAGTAGCAGCGGCTGCTTTTAACCAATTCTTGCGGCCTTCAGCAGTAATAGAAAAAACCTCATCGTCTTGTAATGACTGCTCTGTTTGGGCATAACTATACTGCGTTAATGTTAACTGTTGAACAGGCAGTTCATGCTGATAACCGGCTGCCAATAACTTTTCGATGACTTGCTGAGCGTAATTGCTGGCAATAGCAAAACTAAAGCCTTCAGCCGGCACATTACCTTGTGACCAAGATATTTTAGCAGTATTAATGCCTACTATTCCGCAGCTGCTGAGTAAAGGGCCGCCTGAGCTACCGGGGTTAATGGCGGCATCGGTTTGAATAAAAGTCGGCCCTTCATCAGTCTGAATAAAACGAGAAAAAATACCTCTTGTAATTGAGGCTTCTCCCTCAGGCGAATTTGGCCAGCCAACAGCAAACAAAGTCTCTGCCAATAAAATTTGATCACTCTCGGCCCATTGGCAAGGCTCGAGTACACGTTCCGATTTTAAAACCGCAAGATCAGAATCTGAAGAATAGTTCCAAAGAAGCAAATCTTGTTTATCTCCATCAATAAAAGTATAAATTGACTCGGCTTGACTGACAACGTGTTTATTAGTGATTAAAAAATTTTCAGTAATAGCAAAACCTGATCCGTGTCCTAAATTTGTTGCCACCACATAGCTGCATTGTTTAGCTTGCTCGAGCACGGCGGACTGATCACAATTAGGATTTAAAATACCTTCTGCTTGATTTAACTGTTCGGTTTTTTTATTTTTATTAAGCAGCCGCGACAAAGCAGTTTCAGTTTCACTAATTTTCTGCCCAGCAGTTAATTTGTCACGATTAGCTTCACTATTATTTAAAAAGTTTATTGAAAAAATTGATGAAAAAAATTCAGGACCGATCACAGCTCCGGCAGCAAAAGAGGCTGAAATTAATAAAATAACAATAATAATTAAATTAAAACCTAATTTTTTAGGTATTTTCTTAAAAAAGATGGTCTTATTATTTTGTCCCATAACAAAATTATAGCAAGACAAGATTGACTTTAAAAATAGGAACGCAAAAAAATATCTTAAAACAAAAGCCGGCTGCTTATTATTAAATTTTAAACATAGATATGTTGGGGGACAGTTTTCAATAATTGCTAATTTTTTAAAATATATGTAATAATTTAAATAATCAAAATTGTTTTTTTTAACAAATACTGCTAAATTATAATTATTGTTATCAATTATCATACAAAGTATTCATTTTATATGTCACAAACAATCAAAAAAGCTGTTATTACTGCTGCTGGTTTTGGCTCACGGTTTTTACCAATTACTAAAACCTTTCCCAAAGAACTGCTGCCCATTGTTGACAAGCCTATCATTCAATATTTAATTGAAGAATGTGCTGAAGCCGGGATTGAAGAAGTAATAATTGTAGCTTCACCCTCAGAAGTAAGAAAGTTTGAAGATTATTTTTATGGAAGAGCGACTGCAATTAGAACCTTGATGATTCGCCAGGATAAGCTTGATCGGTGGCATAAAGTAGAAAAGCTTTTCCAGCTACCTAAAATTACTATTGTGCCGCAAGATGAAGCCCTGCCCTACGGTAACGGCAGGCCAATTTTAACTGTTAAAGATTTAGTGTCAGATGGTCCCTTTGTAGTGATGTACGGCGACGACTTAGTATTAAGCGAAGTTAGCGCTGTTAAACAACTAATTGACGCTTTTGAAAAAGATCCGTGTGATGGCTTGTTGGCAGTGCAAAAAGTGCCTTGGGATGAAGTCAGTCGCTATGGTGTAGTTAAAATTAAAGAAGGCACTGAAAATCAAATTGAAACAGTAATTGAAAAACCGGCTAGAGATGAAGCGCCGTCTAATTTAATCTCGTATGGTCGATATATCCTAACGCCAAAAATTTTTGACTATCTTAAAGCTGATGCTACTGGTTTAGATGGGGAAATTTGGCTGCAGGATGCGAATGATAAAGTAGCTAAAGATGGTTTGGTAAGGTATAAAGTAGTTGAAGGTGAATGGATGACAACCGGCGATCCAATTAGATACATGAAAGCCCATATTCAGTTTATGCTGGCTCACGATACTTATGGCGAAGAGTTGGAAGAATTTATTAAGTCTTTAAATTAATTTATTCGTTTAAGTAATGTTGGTAGTTGAAAAAACATAAAAACTTTTTGAAAATCTAGAATCGTAATATAAAATCTCCAGTCCAAAAAAACTGGAGATTTTGTTTAAATTCATAAACAAACGTTAGTCTAAATTTATCTTTTTAAATTTTTTAATTGATATAAACTTCTTGCAACATATGTTAAAAATTTTGGAAAGGCATATTGAAATCAAGCACTTTCTTTAAGAAATAAATTTTCCACTAACGATTGTAGCGGTGGTAAACAGCGCTCCTGCCATAACCAGTGTTGAATTTCGGGGACCACTGGTCACTACTCCTTCCGCAATTCTTAATGCTAAAGTATGAGACAAGTAAATCAAGTACGAATATTTCCCGATCATCTGAAGGATTTTAAAATCTCGTTTAGTTGTTTTCAGTAAGACCGGTCCATAGATAATAACTGTTAGAATCACTGCCGAAGCATATAAAAATACAGAAGGTCTAATAAAACTGGTGGAATAGGCGATATTGTTTGTAGTGTTTATCAACTCTTGTGCATCATTAACCATCCAACTTAGACTGGTTAAAATTATTCCGAACAAAACAATTATCCATAAACTCCGTTCTCTTAGTCTTTTCAAGTTAAGCTGGGCGGCAAATAAACCGAGGGTAAAATAAAAAAACCAGTTAGCGAACAGTCGATATTGCACTTGATCATTGAGAAAAAAATCAGTTAGCAATCCTGCCTCTTGCATCAAAGCCCAACGAATAAATGCGAATAGCAAAATTTGCGATATTCCTGTTCCTGCCAACAACCATTTAAAATAATGCTTCGGTAATAATTTTGAGATTAGAGCAAACAGTATGTAGAACTGAAATATTAACGGCACAAAATAAAGGTGATAATCAATGTTTCCCAATAAAATTCCTTGCCAAAAACTAACCTCACCTTGAAACCAAGTGTGACTGACCTGAAGCATAATCAATAGAATCGCAGACCACAGTAAATAAAGTGGTAGTAATTTTTTAAGTCGTCCACCAATAAACTTTTGGGGTGACAAGCATTTTCCCTGATACTTACGAGCCAATCCAAAACCTGAGAGTGCTAAAAAAAGAGGAACGCTGAAACGCGCTACTTGATTAAGAACTATAAAAATAATATTGAAATCACAAACAGTATAAATGCTATCTGGAAACAGCGACAGGATATGCAGCAACACTACCGCCATAATCGCCACTGCTTTTGCTATTAGGCCAACTTTTTTCTCTGTGTTTACTCTAGATTCCTGATTTGCCATGAGATCATTATTGTATCAAAAAGGTGCATGCGAAATGCAAGATCAAATTGAGTACATTATTATGCGGAAGGGGCGGGATTTACTGCTCGCTCAGCTTTCGCTGAGCTCCCAGCATAAGCAGGTTTTCGCTGTCGCTCAAACTTGCTTGACTTCTCATCCCGCTGGTACTCATATTTCTCAAAATATATTTATAAATATATTTTGAGGAATGCGGAAGGGGCGGGATTTACTGCTCGCTCAGCTTTCGCTGAGCTCCCAGCATAAGCAGGTTTTCGCTGTCGCTCAAACTTGCTTGACTTCTCATCCCGCTGGTACTCATATTTCTCAAAATATATTTATAAATATATTTTGAGGAATGCGGAAGGGGCGGGATTCGAACCCGCGAGGCCTGTATAGGCGCCGGTTTTCGAAACCGGTGCAATAGACCACTATGCGACCCTTCCCTTTTTAAACTAAAAATTGCTGCTGCCAGCAATTTTAAAAATTTTAAACTTGCGCACCCGGCGGGATTCGAACCCACGACCTTCAGTTCCGCAAACTGACGCTCTATCCAGCTAAGCTACGGGTGCTGATAATACTAAAAGCAAAGAACTAAAAAATACAAAAAATAATAAAATTCAATTAAAATTAGCTGCTGTCTCTATATATTTTACTCTGAATTAGGCATTTTGTCAGGAGACAGATAAACTTATAATTAAAAAATTTAGAGATTAATTATCTTCTCTTAGCACCACATTTCAATAATTTTCACGGCAAAAATAGCTGTCCCTATCACAGCAGCTGCCATTGCGATCACTAATACAGCTCCGGCTGATAAATCTCTCACTTTTTGGGTAGCTTTATAAGCTAAGTTCTGTTCACGCTGAATCAAATTAGCCAGTTCTTCAATAGCGGTATTAAATAATTCCGCTGTCCACACTAAAGCAATTAATATTAAGATCGCAAACCATTCCATACGATCCAAACCAAATATTTTGCCTCCTATTAATACCACTGCTGCAGCCAAAATATGACACTGCATACTCAGCTCCTTAAAACTTAATTTGATACCGCTAAATGCATGTTTAAAAGCTTTAAAAAACCGTTTTATTTTAGACATAATTATAATTTTTTTTGATAGGCATACTTAATAAGAGCAGCGCTTAAATTATTTTAAGTAAAAAAAATTTATTGCCACCATATTACAACTACTTATACGTCACTCACATTAGTTTACCATTTTTAGTACAGCAGTTACATTTTGCCATAAATTTTCTGAGGGAAGGCTCTCAGTGTTTTATCTCCAGCTGAAAACAAAATCTGTTTCCCTGTGGCTAGAGTATTAAAATTCGAGTCACTCCAGGGGGATAATCCCCTTGACCCACCCCATTCGGATTTATTCCGCAGCAAGCTGCGGGGCGATAATCAAAATTAAAACAGCTTTTTTTGCCTTTTTTTTTCTCGCTGCTGTTGTTGTTTTTGTTTAAGCTTTGATGTTTGCGGATCAGTCTTTTCAATTAATGGTTCTCCTTCAATCTCTGCTAAAAATGAGGAAAGCTGCTGCTTTTGCTGCCATCTATTTTCTGTTGTCAATAAAAAAAATCCTTTTTTTGCTCGAGTAAGAGCCACGTATAATAAATTTTTTTCTTCTTGCTGCTGCTTTTCTTTCTCAACCGGTAATATTTGTTTTTTTCTCAGCTGCAAGGGAATAATGTCTTGCTCAAAACCAAGCAAATAAATCCAATCAAATTCCAAGCCTTTGGCAGCATGCATAGATAATAAGCTAATTTTATCTGCCTGCTGATCATAAAAATTGCGCTGTTTTAAAGTGGAAAAATAATCTAAAAAAGAAAGCAGTGGGTTGGCTTCATCTTCAAACTGCATTAAGTCCACCCTTAATTGCGTCCAATTTTCTTGGTCAGTTTTAGGCAAATTGAGCTGCTGTTGAGTGATAGTTAATAGTTTTTGCAAAGAGGCATCTTGCTCAACTGCTTTTATAGTCTGTTCGTACAGCTGCAAAATTTTTCTAACTTGTGATTGATCTTCAGCCTGAAGACTGCTGCCGGCTGCGGACTGATTTAAAAGCGCCGACCATTCAATTTGCTCGTTATTTTGATAATTTAATAATTTATCAATAGTTTGATAAGAAATATCTAAAAATTTATTGGTTAATAATGCAGTCCAAAATTGGTCCTCAGGATGATTTTCTTGACTATTAGCTGCTTGATTGCTGCCGCTCCGACTGTCAGTTTCTGCTTGATTAATTTTAACTGTCGCGGCTGCGATACGCCACAAATTAATTAGCAACTGTACGCTGTTAGTTGAATATAAAGAATCTTTGCCCACCTTTTGATAGGGCCAGCCGGCTTGTTTTATTTTCTTTTCAATCTCTGACCCCAGTTGGTGTAAACGATAAACAATAGCAAAATCTTTAAACAAAGCTCCTGTTTGTTGATGGTAATTGCTGGCTGAAATTAAACCGGAACCTCCCAGTTTGGCTTCAATTTGGTCCACAATCCAATCAGCCTCTGTAAACTGATTTAAAGTACGAATTAACTGTGTCTGGCCAGGTGTTTCAACTTGCGTTAACAGCTCTTTTTCTTGAGGAAATAAACGGCCGGCAACAGTTAGTATCTCTTGGCGGCTGCGATAATTTTTTACCAAATTGTGAGAAGATGTCCGGCTAAAATCTTGCTTTAATTTATCAAAGGAAGCAGCACTGGCACCGCGAAAACCATAAATTGCTTGCCGAGGGTCACCAATCGCAAATAACTGTCTGCCTTGCTTAGCCCACAAAACAGCAATTTGGTACTGCAAGGGACTTACATCCTGAAATTCATCAATTAATAAATATGAACTGGGTGAAAAACTGCTGATTTTAACTTTATGCAGTAATCTCAGCAGCAAATCATCATAATCAATTTGTTGCCTGCTTTTTAATTGCTGTTGATACGACTGATAAAGCTCGCTAATTTCAGCCGACACTTGAGATAATAAAGCGTGATCATTTTTAATTTGACTGACAGCCAGCAAAGCATCGTCAGCACTTATTTCTAACTTTAGATTATCTACAAGAGCCTGCATCATTCGCCATTGATCAATATCTGTTACTAAATCAAGTTGAGATAAATCCAACAATTGAACAGCTAATGAATGAAAAGTTCCCAAATTTAGATTGCCAGCAGCTGTATCTCCAACTGCAGTTTTAATCCTATTTTTTATTTCTTGGGCAGCTCGACGAGTAAAAGTAATAGCCGTAATTTGGCCCGTTTGAACACCGGTAGACAAGAGGTAGTTAATTTTTGCCACCAGAGTCATAGTCTTACCTGTACCCGGACCGGCTTTCACCAGTACGATTTGGTCGTCATCTTTAACTGCTTTTTTTTGGGCCGAATTGAGCTGCTGAAAAAAAGAACGCATGAAAAATTTGTAAAAATAATATAAACCTCAAATATTTAAAAACCTAAAGTTTTTTGGCCTTTAAATGATTTTGCTTCTTTTTCATCTTTAAAAAGCTTAATCTCGCCGTAAACACCATCGTAACCGGGTTTAACAATCACTTTTCCTGCCCGCATGCGTCTAATAGCCTCTGCTATCACCGGCCAGCTTGCTTGTTTAAGCTCAGCAACTTCAACTTGGCGCAAAATCTTGAACTCACTGCCAAATTGAGACAACAACTGCTGATATATATTTTGCACTGTTTTAGTTTGCGTCCCCTTCACTCCACTGACTTCTGCAATTATTTCAGGCAGCGGAATAATATATTCTACTTTTTTATGATTTTTAGGTACAAAATCAGCCGATCGATCAGCTAATTGGTCAACCTGATAATCTACTCCCAATACTAAAGGTTTCCCACATTGAGGACATATGCCTTCATGTTTTTTAGTCTCTTGAGGACTAAAAACAACGTTGCACTTGCGGTGTCCATCATAATGATATTTTCCTTCTTGAGGATAAAACTCTATGGTACCAACAAAGCGCTCATCATTGCTGACAATAGCGCCATAAATCTCCGGATAAGACAAATCAGTGTTAATTACATTGGCTTCACGCCCTAAATTTTGAGGAGAGTGAGCGTCTGAATTGGATACTAAAGTTACATGGTCTAAATTAGACACTCTCCAATTCATAAAAGGATCTGAAGAGAGACCAGTTTCAACAGCTTTAATTTCAGGCGCTAATTCTTCAAAGGCTTCTGCTAAAGAATTAAAGCCTGATTTTGAGCCAAACATGGCGAACCAAGGGGTCCAAATATGAGCCGGAATAAACAAAGTTTGGTCACCGGCAGCTTTAACGATTTTAAATAATTCTTTACTATCCAGGCCTAAAATTGGTCTGCCGTCTGCTGATAGATTGCCGATATTGTTAAGCTGAGCATTAATTTTAGCCACTGTTTTAAAATCAGGGGCCGCTGCTAATTGATGCAGCTTACGTACTGAATCTTTTTTACTGTAAATGGTACTTATTTCCGCAGTCAAAATAAATCTCACTTCACTATGACGGCAAGCTTCAGGAATTTGAGCCTCGACCTCTTTTTTAAAATCCGACTTTAATTGCCATAAACCGGGCTCAGCCGGCTCAAGTTGATGCTGCATCTCCTCAATCCACTGCGGATGTGTAAAATCACCGGTCCCGACTACATTAATTCCTTTAATTTTGGCCCATAAATAAATTTGCGGCAGAGTCATATCAGCGCTAGTGGCTCGAGAATAATGCGAGTGGAGATGTAAATCAACAATTAAAGACATAGAATTATCCTCTTAAATTCATGTTTATTACCGGTGTTAATTGCTAAAAAAATTAATAATCACACATTAATTATTAAAAAACTACAAACCATTGTAAAACAGTTTTCTAAAATCGCATTGCTATACTATAATAGCATCTAATTAAACATTATTTTCTTATCAATCTATTATTTTATCTTCTATGAAAATCACTCATATTAAGGCCCAAGAAATTCTTGACTCCCGCGGCAATCCAACAGTCGAAGCTCATGTCACCGTTGAAGGAGATGTAACTACTAAAGCGGCCGTACCTTCAGGAGCTTCTACCGGCAGCCATGAAGCTTTGGAGTTGAGAGATGGGGATGATAAGCGTTACCTGGGTAAAGGGGTGCAAAAAGCTGTGGCTAACGTTAATAATTTAATTGAACCGGAATTAATTGGCATGGATGTGACGAACCAAGCAGCTATTGACCAAAAAATGCTGTCTTTAGACGGGACTAAATTAAAAAAAGAATTGGGAGCCAATGCAATTTTGGCAGTTTCAATGGCCGTGACTCGAGCCGGTGCCCAAGCAAAAAATCTGCCTTTATATGCTTATATTAACACTTTGTTTAACGCTGAAGTAGAGTCTAACAGCGACACAGAGCTTAACAGCGACACAAACCAATTTTTAATGCCGGTGCCAATGATGAATGTATTAAACGGCGGAGAACACGCAGTCGGAGGCGTTGACATGCAAGAATACATGATCATGCCGGTAGGAGCCCCTAATATTCAAGAAGCAATCCGCTGGGGGTCTGAAATTTTTCACGTCTTAGGCAAAATTTTAAAAGAACAAGGTTATCAAACCACTGTCGGCGACGAGGGCGGATATGCTCCCAAACTTGATTCAAATGAAGCACCGCTAAAATTAATTATGCAGGCTATTAAACAAGCCGGTTATCAACCGGGTGCAGAGATTAGTATTGCGATGGATCCAGCCGCTTCCGAATTTTATCAAGGTGGCCGCTATCATCTAGCGATAGAAGACAAGCAGTTAACTGCTGAAGAATTGATAGCAAAATATCAACGCTGGAATGAAAACTATCCCATTATTTCAATTGAGGATGGTTTGGCTGAGGACGACTGGGACGGTTTCAAGCTTATGACTGACAAAATGGGCGATAAAATGCAAATTGTCGGCGATGACCTGCTTGTCACCAACCACGACAGATTAAAAAAAGCAATCAAAGAAGAAGCCTGCAACTCAATTTTAATTAAACTTAATCAAATTGGATCTGTCACTGAAACTATTAACACTATTAAATTAGCTAAGGAAGCCGAGTTTACAGCCATAGTCTCACATCGATCCGGAGAAACTGAAGATACATTTATTGCTGATTTTGTAGTCGGGGCTCAAACCGGACAAATTAAGACTGGTTCTTTAAGTAGAAGTGAGAGAGTGGCTAAATACAATCAGTTAATGAGAATCGAGAGAAAGTTGGGTGAACAGAGCGCTTATGCATCGATGCCTTTTGCTAAACAAGCAGCATAAAATTATTAAAAATTAGGCGCTGATCTTATTAAGCACTTATCTAATACTTATTTTTAGACACATGAATCAACCCAAAGTATTGATGTTTATTTTAGACGGCTGGGGTATTAATAAACCTTATCCCGGTAATGCTATTCGCCTAGCCGAAACCCCTTTTTTTGATGACTTATGGCACAATCAACCCCATGCTAAACTTGACTGCTCCGGTTTAGCTGTCGGACTGCCTGCAGGACAAATGGGTACTTCTGAAGTTAACCACATGATTATTGGCGCCGGCAAAATTATTTATCAAGATTTAGTTAAAATCAACCAGGCAATTGATGATGAAAGTTTTTTTACCAACCCGGAATTTATCAAAGCCTTTGAGCACGTCAAAAAACATGACTCTCGTTTACATCTGAAAGGACTATATAGTCCGGGCGGAGTACACTCCCACAGCAAACATTTTAAAGCGTTGCTGCAGGCTTCCAAGCAGCATGGTTTAGAGGATAAAACTTTTTTACATTTAATGACCGACGGCAGAGATACAAAGCCTAAAGCGGCTCTTGAGTATATTACAGATTTAGAAAATTTTTTAGAAACTAACCAGATCGGTCAAATTGTTAGCATTAGCGGTCGTTATTATGCTATGGATCGAGATAATAATTGGGAGCGCACTGATCAATATTTTGACATGATTACACAAGGCAAAACTGAGCATATTTTTAAAACTGCCGCCCAAGCTATTCAAACTAATTACCAACAAGAAATTAGTGATGAATTCATTGAGCCAGCTTTAATTAAGCCGGAAAAAAAAGAACCAATTTTAATTAGAGAAAATGATGCTGTTATTTTTCTTAATTTCCGCAGCGATCGACCGCGGCAGCTTGTAGCTCGCTTTATCGAACAAGGCCCGTCCAATTTATATTACCTCACCATGACTCAATATAATCAGGACTTTCAACTGCCGGTTGCTTTTCCCCCCGAAAAAGTAGAACAAACTTTAGGAGCAGCTATCTCACAAGCTAATCTAAAACAATTACGAATTACTGAAACAGAAAAATTTGCGCACTTAACTTTTTTTATGAACTGCAAGCGCGAAAAGCCTTACCCTTTGGAAGAAAGGATTATGTTTGACTCTTATTCAGATATTAAGAACCACGATGAAAGACCGGAAATGAGAACGCCGGATATTGCCAGCCGGCTGAAACAAGAAATAGCTGCTGAAAATTTTTCAGCAATTTTTACTAACTTTTGTAATGCTGATATGGTCGGCCACACCGGTAATATTCCAGCTACTATTAAAGGCATTGAAGCCATTGATCAAGCATTATCAACTGTTATACCGACAGCACAACAGCACGGCTATGAGATTATTGTTACTGCAGACCACGGTAATGCTGAACAAATGCTTGACGAAGAAGAAGGTGACAGCATCACTGCTCACAGCAACTATCCGGTGCCCTTCATTTTGATTTCCGAAAAATATCAACAGTTAAATCAATCTCAAGCAGGCATGGTCAATATAGCACCAACAATTTTAAAATTACTAACACTTAAAAAACCTGACGAAATGACGGGAGAACCTCTAATCTAACCAAGACTCAGCAAAATCATTAATCATTCCAATTTTTTTTACATCAGCAAGCAGCATCACCAGACGATCAATCCCTAAACCCATGCCGGCATACAGTTGTTCAGTTTGATCGAGTTTATTCAAGGCAGCAATAAATTTTTGATCAATCGGATGAGTTGTCAGTTGGTTTTGCTGTCGGTAGCGCTGCTCTTGTTTGAAATATTTCTCCACTAAACCAGCATCGGTTTGTTCAGTGTTGCCGTTGCCAATTTCTAGGCCGGCTATATATAATTCAAAACGCTCCGCTATTTCCGACTGCTCTTTTTTAGGCAGACATAATGGCGAAATACGGCTAGGGTAATCTGTCACTAACACCGGCTGCAGACCTAACTTCGGTGCTAGATAAGCAACAAAGATTTGATTAAACAACTCCTCCCAAGCAGCATTCTCAACTGAAAAATGGTGCTGCTGTGCTAGCTTGCGCATGGCTGACATGTTTAAACAAGTGGCTAAAGACTGTCCCATTTCTTGCTCAAATAAAGCCGCCAGCGAAACTTTAGACCAAGGTGGGCTGAGGTCGATCTCATAATCTTGATAATTTATAGCTGAAGTTGATGGTTTTTTTAAAAATGATGCCACTGATTGCTGAACAAAGTTAACTAACTGCTGAACATCAATCATAATTTGTTCATAATCAGCATTGCTTCGATACCACTCTAACATTAAAAATTCCGGCCGATGGTCGCTGTCAGCGGGTTCAGAATTTCTAAAAGCCGGCGCGATAGTAAATACTTTTTCAAAACCTTTAGCTAACATTTTTTTTAAACTTGCTTCCGGAGAAGTGGCTAAATACATTGTTTGCTGTTGATTCAGATAACGCCATTCAGACTTGAAAGAATCAAGATTTGGCTCCAGCGGTAAAGTCTTATGTAATACAGGCGTCATAATCTCATTAAAATTTTGTTGCAAAAAAAATCGTCTGACCGCTTGAATAATGTGCTCTTTAATAAGTAAAGGCTGATGAGGTGAAAGGTTATTTTTCATTGCTATTTCCAGCTATCTTAGCATATATCTGTGATAAACCGCATACAAAATCAGACTCTGCGCAACCATGACAAAATTGAGCAGTAAAACCTAAAGGAATTTTTACCCTCTGCTGATAAACTTGCACTAGATCTGCAATTGGTGTTGATATTTCACCCACAGGCCTAACGCCTTCACAGCAAGCATATACCATGCCGTCACTCATTACAGCTAGTTGATGGCAGCCTAAGTTTACCGGAGGAAAAATTTTTTTATTTTGAGCTATTTGAGCGAATTGTTTAGCATTTAAAAAGCCGAACTCATTATTTCGTGTTTTTGTTTGAGTTAGATTTTTAGCAGCAGGATGATAATTTAAATAAGTTAACGGTTTTCTAGGATGATAAGTAATGCGCGGCAAAAATCCCAACTTTTTCTGTAAATACTGTTCAAATTGGTTGATTTGATCAAAATTTTTTTGACTGATCACTGAAAAAATCTCACAATGAAAGTTGAGCTCAAGAGCCCGCCGTAGAAACTGCCAAGTTTTGCTAAATTGACCCTGACCACGATTAGAGTCATGAAACTTTGGCAGGCCGTCAATCGAAATTAATAAATTAATTAAATTAGGCTGAGTAAATTCTGCTAAACGGTCAAGAATGCCATTAGTAATAATCTCCACTATAATATTTTGTTGATTAAGCCGATTAGCAAAAACGTTTAACCAGGGTAATAGAAAAACTTCTCCACCACATAAAGTAATAGTTTGTAATGATTGCTCAATTTTTGTTAAATATTGCTGATAACGCTTGATAAAATCAAATAATGTTTCTTGCGACAATCGCTCTTTAGTTTTACGAGTGTAGCACAACTTGCAATTAAGATTACATTTTTCTAAAGGTGATAGATAAAGGTGGCTAAGATTAAATTCTTGAGGAAGCAGCATAAATAAACTAAACTTTTTCTTTTAATTAACTAGCAACTCTTTGTTCTGCACTATTCGTTGCAAATAGTGCAATAAGCCGTCCTCATCAGCATCCCCAATGACTTGATCCGCTATTTGCTTAAGTTCATCAACAGCATTCCCCATCACTACTTTGAAGCCTGCAGCTTGAATAAATTCTAAATCATTATGATTATCACCAAAGCCAATTACCTTATCTGCCGGGATTTGAGTTAAACGCGACCATTGTTTTAAGCCCACAGCTTTATTGGTATTGTGAGCAGTGATTTCCGCATAATTAATTCCTTCGTTGCTGATCATAAATTTAATTTGAAGCTGATCTTTTAATTGGCTTAAAAAAGAATTATCAGGCTTAACTTCATAAAGGTGAACAGTGGTGATAGGTTCATCTTGATAAGTGGAAATAGGTCTAACCTCTCTGCTCAAATTATTTTGATAATCTTTGATATAAGCATCCTGCAAATAAAGAAATTCGTGAGAAGCTGCTTTAAATCTTGACTCAGGTTTAATTAAATTGATCAGACTATGCACTAATTGCGGAGGAATTGTCTGTTGAAAAAAAATTTCTCCCTGAGCATTAACTAATTCTGCCCCGCCGCTGACAATATGAAACGAGCCGGGGTCAATGTCCGCAAAAACCGGTAAGATAGAGTCTTCAACCGCATGAAAGGACCGACCGGTACAAATTCCTACTACATAACCCTTTTTATGAACTTTAGTTATAATTGAGATAAGCTTATCGGAAAAATTATAATTAGAATCTAATAAAGTACCATCCACATCAAATAATAAAGCTTTAAATTGATTAAGCTGCTGAGACATAGTATGAAATAATAATTAATATCTGTTTAAAAATTATTTTTTTCTTTTTTTATAATATTTTTTGCCCTGAATTTTTTTAGGCAGATAGCTGCCTTTTTCAGGGTACATCTCATAACCCTTGCCATAACCCTGCTCTTTCATTAAATTAGTCGGAGCATTACGAATTTTTAAAGGCACGGGTAAATTACCGTGTTTAGCCACATCTTTTTGAGCAGAACGTAAAGCATTATAAGCCCGGCGATCTTTTTTTGCTTCAGATAAATAAGTTGCGCCATGAACAAGATTTATTTCTGCTTCAGGCAGCCCCACTTGCTGCACAGCCTGAAAAACCTCATTAGCTACCACCAAGGCTGTAGGTTGACCCATACCAATATCTTCGGAAGCAAAAATCACCATTCGTCTGGCGATAAATAACGGATCTTCTCCTGCTGCCAACATACGAGCTAAATAATAAACGGCAGCATTGGTATCGCCGGCTCTCATACTCTTAATAAAAGCGCTAATAGTATCATAGTGCTCATCACCATGCTTGTCGTAGCGTAAATGTTTATTTTGATAAGTTTTTTTTAGGTTGGCAATGGAAATGTCATTGTATAACTGCTGGCAGGCTTCAATAATATTTAAGGCTTGCCGAGCATCCTGATTAGCAAAATCAATAATCCAATTTTTAGCTTTATCCGGTATCTTAATTTCAGTGCGATCAATAATTTTACCAATTTGTTCATCAGTTAAAGGCTTTAAGGTAAAAACTCTCAGCCTGGATAATAAAGGTGAAATCACACTAAAGCTGGGATTTTCAGTTGTTGCCCCGATTAAAGTTAAATCGCCGCGTTCGACAAAAGGCAGTAAATAATCCTGCTGTGCTTTATTAAATCTATGAATCTCATCTAAAAATAAGACCTTAGGTTGGTCAAAAAAAGGATCTTTTTGCACAAACTGCCTAATATCATTTTTCCCTGCTGAAACTGCGGACAGTGAAATCAAATCGGCATTAAAGGCTTTGGCATAAATTCTAGCCAAAGTAGTTTTGCCTACTCCGGGAGGACCCCATAATATAAATGAAAATAAATGCTCCTGTTGAATCGCTTGAATAATAGGTTTGTTTTTACCAACTAGATGTTCTTGACCAATAAATTGGTTTAGTGAAGTGGGTCTAATTTTGTCTGCAAGCGGCTGCATAATATAAGAAAATAAATTTAAAACTGTCTAGATTAAAATTATTTGTTTGCCGGCTCTATCAAGACTAGTAATTAATATGAAATTTTAACTCCAAAATTCAGGGAAATGTTCAGCTATGAAGTTAGCTCTGGCTTCGCCTTTGAGTCGGGGTATAAATGGCCGGAAAGTTTGCAGATCGCTATCTACATCACGTATCACAGATAAAAGTTTACTAATATAGTGCTGTAAATCTTCAGCTCGTTTAATATTTTCAATATAAAAATATTTTTTGTTGACTCGAGATGGATCATCAGTGGCAACACCTGAGCTGACAGCACTAGACCGAGCCACAAAAGTACCAAGTTTTAAAAATGTTTGGATAAAGCCTCTGGTATAAGCCCCAGTATCTACAATTTCAACTAAAGGCAAGGCCAGTGAATACCGGCTCACCGGAGTAGTGTAAATGAATTTGACCAACCTCCTGGTACTAACAATGGCAATGCTTTTTTTCCAAACAGCTGTCACCCACCACCAGCCAATGATAAAAAATAAAACAGCAATGATGGCAAAAATAAGCATTAAAGTTGAGCCGAGTGCTTGCTGCCAGGTATTTTCTAAAAAGAAATTAAGCATTAAACCAATTAAAGCTATCAATGCCGCTGCTAAAAAAACAAATAACTGCCTAATAACTAGCATTAATCTATTTTCACGAGTTAAATATAAAATCCTTTCATCAGATGCCTGACCGGGAAATTTATATTGATAAGGAAATTTAAATTGTTTAACTTCAAAAATAGTTTTCATTGACTAATCAATGATTAATAATAACTAACTACTTATTATTATATCAGGAAGGTATTGAAAGTTCATTTGTCCGTAAAGAAGATTAAATCTTAATAAAATATTAATAATGCAAAAAAAACTGTTTGCTTATGAGCATGATAATTTAATTATTAACTAGCTTAATTATTCACCAATTGCTTTACTTGTCGCACTTCTTGAGGAGTTAATTCTCTAGCTTCTCCAGCCTTAAGATTGCCCAGCTCTAAATTGCCAATTTTTACTCTTTTTAATCTAGTCACAGTTAAACCAGCTCGAGCAGCCATCCTTTTTATCTGTCGGTTGTGGCCCTCATGAATAGTGATGCTGAATTTAGCTCGAGGATCTTCCCTAAAAATTACCTTTACTTTAGCCGGAGCAGTGGTGAAATCTCCCAAATTAACCCCTTTTTCCAAATGATTGACCACTCGATTGGACAATATACCGTTAACCCAGACTAAATATTCTTTTTTAATTTCAAACTTCGGATGAGAAAGTTTGTAAGTTAACTGTCCGTCATTAGTTAGCAAAATCAAACCCTCACTATCTTGATCAAGCCTGCCCACCGGATATAGTCTGGCTGCAGCATCAATTAAATCGATCACTGTTGTTCTGCCCTCAGGATCATGGCTGGTGGAAACTGCTCCCTCCGGCTTAAATAGTTTCCAATACTCTTTTGTCTCCGGTTGGGCTTTTTCACTAATTAGCTTCCCTTTAAAAATAATTTCGTCTTGATCGGAATTAATTTGCATGCCTAATTGCGCCGGCTGGTCATTCACCATTATCTCACCTTGTTCAATTAAATCATCAATCGAACGCCTGGATCCCAAGCCCAATGAGGCCAAATATTTATTTATTCTCATGTTTATTATTGTAACGCATTAATCATTAACAATAGCCAGCTGTCTGATAATTCTATCACTTGCTGCTTGATAACATGTTGGGCAATTATTAATTTATGATATGATTAGTAAGAAGATATCAAATAAAATTTGATTACAATTTAAAATTACTCTTAATTTTTTTAAATTTATTATCTAATTAATATTCCCTTGCATTAAACAGGGAGATTTTTTGCAAGACTAAGAAAGGAAAACATACCAAAAAATAACTTTTATCAATTGCCTGATTTACCTTTTAGCTACCATTCTTTGTGGCCGTTTATTACTGAACATCAAGTAAGAATTCATCATCAACACCATCATCAAGCTTATATTGATAATGCTAATCGACTCCTGAACGAGTTAAAACAAGCTCGAAAAGAAAAATCTTTAAATCAAATTCAATCATTGTCGCAAGCTTTAACTTTTAACTTAAGCGGCCATACGCTGCATTCTATTTTCTGGGAAAACCTTAAAAACAAAAATAATGATCCTCTATCTAAAACACTAGAAAAAGAAGTAAAAAAAACATTTGGCAATGTTGCTAACTTTAAAGATGAATTTTCTGCACTTGCCAACAGCGTTTTTGGTTCCGGCTGGGCTGCTTTGGCTTATAATCGGGAGAGCGAAAGCTTAATTATTTATCAAATCGAAAAACATAACAACAATTTACTACCTAACCACAAGATATTGTTATTAATCGATGTTTGGGAACATGCTTATTATATTGACTACTTGTATGACCGCCAACGTTATGTAGATGCTTTTTGGGAAGTAGTTAACTGGGAAGTAGTTGATCACCGCCTTAAAAAAGCGATGGACAAAAAGTAAACTTTTATTGCTTAGCCGAAAAATATTTTTGAAACTTAATTGGTGCCGGAAACTTGTTTGAAGCTCTATAAAATTACAGAATCTTTTTCAGCAGCATCAGCAGCAAGAACGTATAAATCTTGATTGTATTTACCCTCACCGACTTTAACGGCCTTCCCTTGCACCACTTTTTTCAAAGGCCGACACACCGGACAGCCTTCTTCACCTTGCGGACATTTATAATGTTCTAATTGTCTTGCTAATTTTATTTTTTTAGCTACTGTCATGACTGCTTGCCGAGCTTTTTTTAAATCAGGCAGCGGCTGTTCTTGCGGTTCATCGTCAGTAGCAAGATACCAGTAGCTGGCTCGAGCCACTTTTCTTTTTTGGACATTATTAACCAATAAATAATAAATTGGCAGCTGTAATGACTGCTCATCCTCTTTTTTCCGACCTGTCTTAAAATCAATAATATGAACAGCATCCTGCTCTTCAAGATATTCCAGCCAATCAATCTTGCCGCACAAAATAATATTATCTTCTTCAGATAACCAATAATGAGGCAGGTCTTCTTGAATTTTCACTGATAGTCTTTTAATTGGCCCGGGATTTTTCATAACTTTTTGCAACATTTCACGGCCCCTTTGCTTATATTGCTCTTCAGTTTTTTCATCAAAAAAACCACCCTTTTTTCCGGAAACTTGCTCCCATTGCTGCTCAAATCTTTTGATTAATGATTTATCTAACCGTTCTTTTGTTGGCAAGACAGATAGCGACTCTAGGACTTGATGCACTACTTGACCCAATGACATAGCAGCATTTACTAGTTGAATTTTATGGCCGGTGTCAGGATCGCGATAAACATTATTTAAATAATAAGCTTGAGGACACTTTAAAAAATCACCAATTGAAGAATGAGACACCCAAACAGCGCTGTATTTATCTTTTGGCATACTTGTTAAGACATAATCTTATTAACAAACTGTTTAATAAACAACCGATAATTCTTTTAATTCTTTATTTGGATTTCCTTTTAATATTTAACTTATGCGAAAAATAAATTTCGCTTATTGTTAGTAACATTATAACCCCAGTAATATTTATTTATAAATACCAGGCACATCGGTGCCGCATTCAGGGCAGACACCATCTTCTATATAAGATTCAACTAAATAAACGTCACGATCAACCAATAACTTAGAACAATTAGCACAATAGGTGTTACTTAAACTTTTATCTTTAATATTACCGGCATAAATATAATTTAAGCCTGCTTCTTTACCTATGCTTCTAGCTTTTTTAATAGTTGAAAGAGGTGTAGCCTGAACATCATCCATTTTATAGGTTGGATAAAAACGGCTGATATGCCAAGGAATATCCGGACTGATATCAGCTATAAACTCAGCAATTTGTGTTAATTCTTTTTCGGAATCATTCTGACCGGGAATAATCAAAGTTGTAATTTCCAGCCAAATACCATTTTCATATATTAAGGCAATAGAATCCAACACATTTGACAAATTTGCTCCACAAATTTTTTTGTAAAAAGTTTTATCAAAAGATTTTAAATCAACATTAACAGCAGCAATAACTTCGCCCATCAGTTTAATTACTTCTGGTGTTTGGTAGCCGTTGGTGACAAAAATATTTTTAAGATTATTTTCTTGGGCTAAGATAGCTGTATCATAAGCGTATTCAAAAAATATGGTCGGCTCAGTGTAAGTGTAGGCTATTGATTGACAATTAAAATTTAAAGCATTATCCACAGCTTTCTGAGGTGGTAGATCTTCTCCAATAATTTGGGCTGTTTCGCCTTTAGTAATTTGCGAGATTTGCCAATTTTGACAAAAACTACAACGAAAATTACAACCAGCTGAAGCCAGTGAGTATGAATCGCTGCCCGGTAAAAAATGATATAAAGGTTTTTTTTCAATGGGATCAACATGGTCAGCAATAATTTTACCGTAATTAAGAGTGACCAATTCTCCATCTTGATTCTGTCTGACTCCACACAAACCTCTGTCATTTTTAGCAATTACGCATCGCTGACGGCATAAATTGCATTGCACCTTTGTGCCTTCTGTTTTTTTCCAAAATCGTGCAGAATGAGGTTTCATAATTAAGACTTGATTTAATACGCAGCAATAATTATTAACAGCTAAAGTTAAAAACTAATTATTATTAATAAAAAATAACTATTAAAAAATAAATTCAAAAATTGCTTGTTTTTAACCAATTTACTGCTATTTTGATTATACTTTGTATACATATTAAGTATACATCTATATTAGGAAAAGTTAAACTTATTGTTGCTAAATTTACAAACTCTAAATCTTTTAAACCTTCAAAAATTATTCTTGATAGACTTCTGCTTCAAATACATATATTTTAGCTTGAGGATTCTGCCAACAAGTCTTTTTTAAACCTAATTTATGAGCACATAACATATTCAACAGCTCTTCTCGATCATAGCCGTATTCAACAGCCACCTGCGGTAAAAAAACACCTTTTCTGCCTCTTAACTCAATAATTACTCCATGTTTACTAACTTCAAGTTCAGCCGGATCTGCAATTAATTCTGGTTTAGTTAAAATAGAAACTTCAATCTTAATTTGATCAAGCTCATCCGGCCGTACTGGGTCAAAACGTGGATCCTCTAAAGCAGCTGCCGCCGCCATTTTTTGAAGATTGTGCCACAAAGTTTGTTTTGCCTCGATGACTCCTATACAGCCCCTCAATTGCTTATTTTTTTTTAACGTCACAAACACACCCAGCTGCTGTTTAAATCTTGGGTGGGTAAAATTGGGTTGGGGTATGCCTAAATTACTCACGCTTGCTTCTAAAGATTCACGAGCTAACTGTAAAACTTCTTGCTTAAACTTGCTGTCAGTTCGCGGTTGAAAGTTATTCATTTTTTTTACCATTAAAAACTCTCTTTTTGTTTAAAAAAACCAATGCTAGTATAGCCCACCACTCTTGAATTGTCGCCTGTAACATCTCCGGAGTGTTGATACTTAAAAAGCTTAGTTTGGCTGCAATTTAAAAGGCGGCTCAACAACAATCCCAGCTTAATTGCGGCCGCACCGCAGGCTCTAGTTTGTAAATTTTTTTCAGGTGCTGTTTGAGTTAACAACTCTTTAAATTTTTCTAAATTTTGATCAGTTATACTTTTAATCAGCTCTTGATCTACTTTCTCAGCAAGACCGGCAGAAGGATAATGTGATAAATCACTGCTGATAATCAAAATACTTTGGTCGTTAAAATTCTGATAAATATCCTGCGCTAAAGCTTGTAGATAACTAAGCTTGAAGGAGCCAATTAAAATGGGAACAATTTCAAAGTTAGGCAAAATATATTGTAAAAACGGCAGCTGTACTTCTAAAGAGTGCTCATTCTGATGAACCTCATCATTAATCTGCCAATTAGATTTATCAGCTAAATTAGTAATAATCTTCTGAGCGACCGGTGTCTTTCCCAAGGGTGTTTGCCAGCTACTTCGGCTTGACAAACTTGCTAATTTTAAGAAAACTTGATGAGAATTGCCTAACAAAAAGACCCTGCTTACTAATGTATTTTCTAGATGGGCAAATCCGGCTGCCGCTGTTTGTCCTGAATATAAATAACCGGCATGAGGAAGAATTAAAATTCTAGGTCTATTTTTTTTCTTCGCTTTTTCTTGAAAAGCTTTTTCGTTGCCAACTGAGATGGAATCCTTTTTTGTCTGAGCCAAAAACTTTTCTATTTGCTTAGTCAGTTTTGCTTTGTCACCAGGATAAAATTTACCTGCTGCCATGGGAAATCGGGTAGCTGTTTGCGGCATAATAAGATTATTAACTTTACTAAACTTAAATCTGTCTGAACCAATCAACTACAAAAGACCACCAATTAGTTGTTTCTATGCCTCTGACTCTATCTTTCTCAATAACATAATCCGGCACTCGCTCCTGAGTTTCATCCGGAGTAGTAGATTGATTTGGGAGAAAAGAATCATCTTGCTCCGGATCTTGAACAGAATTCGCAGACTGCAGCCTGTCAGATTTCGGATTTCTTTGATCAAAGTTGGTTACATAAGGAGTCTCGTCTAGCAGCTCCTCTTCCTCCGGTCTCATCTCTCTTTCGGTAGGTATGGCTGTCGGCATCCTTTCATAATCCTGCCGTTTTTCTTCAGCCGGTTCTTGTTCAATATCCCGCCGCACATCATCAGCCTCCCCTTGTTCAATTTTCTCTCTGGCCGGGATTGAAACCGGCTCATCCGCCGGCTTTTCCAAATCTGTTTCTAATTCTTGATTCACTATTAACTCTAACTTAACTTCCGCCTGATTCTGATATTCATCAACTGCTCTGATTAGCCAAGTGTGAGTACCGTCTTCAACCAAACTAGTATCCCATTGATAAAAATAAGTTTCTGCCAATAGCTCATCGGGATCAGTCCAGCTTACTTTTTCTTTATTATTTAAAAATAACGTCACTTCATCTAATAAATTTTCATCTTGAACATTAAGTTCAATCACTGCCGTATCTTTAACTTCAGATCCTTGTTCCGGTGAAATAAATGTGGTGAGTGGAGCTTGTACATCTATACCCAGAGCAGCTGGCTTAGCATACACCAAGCCATACCCATAATAGCTGTCTTTGCCGGGCGGTCCCAGATCAATAGCGCTGTCTCTCAACTTTTGTCTAATATTTTCTTGTTCATTAGACATCATTAAAGCAGCAGTGGCTGAAACGTGAGGCGCGGCCATAGAAGTTCCGGACCATTGGGCATAACCTCCACCGGGAACTGTGGAGTTTATCATTACTCCGGGCGCAACTAATTCAGCTCCTAAACTGGAAAAACTAGCAAAATTATCACTCTCGTCAGTTGCAGATACTGCTACGACAGAATCATAGCCAGCCGGGTATAAAAGAGAGTCACCATCACTATTTCCTGCTGCTGCGGACATAAAAATACCCTGTGCAGCAGCTTCCTGCAATTTTGATTCCAATAATGAGCTGTCATAAGTTGTTCCTAACGAAAAATTAATTATAGCCGCATTTTTTTCTATAGCATGATCAATACCTTCAATTAAATCTGATAAGTAGCCGGTGCCGTCAGCTGATAAAACCTTAATAGCATACAAACTAGCTTGAGGCGAAACTCCAGTTAAACCGACTTCATTTAAATCAGCCGCAATAATACCGGCTACATGCGTACCATGACCGTGGTCATCAAAAGCATCCTGTGTATTAGTTAATACGTTGTAGCCGCCGGCATATCTATTTACTAAATCCGGATGACTGTAATCAATACCGGTATCAAGCACTGCAACTAATATACCTTCAGCAGCAGTTGTTTCCCACACTTCGGGAGCTTCAATACGAGCCACACCCCAATCTATATTATTGGAACTAATAAAAACTGGGTAATCAACCTCAATTTCTGTTATAACTTCAGCTTCAACTAATTCAGTTTGCAGCTTTTCAGTGACTGCTTTATCAGCCTCTACTACTACGCTATTTGCATGCTCTTTGATGACAATGGCATCATACTGTTGAGCCAAAGCAGCAACTTCTTGTGTGGTGCGGCCGGGACTAACCGGCAATACTTTTCGCTGTAAATTAGTTTTAGCAGCGACCATTTTTTCATCAATATCATAAGTCGGAGACTGTTCAGCCATAAAGGTTGTGGCAGTAGTTGAAGTTGTTTCGTGTATTGAATGTCTACCGCTTGGAGAAATAGTTGATAATGCTGTAACTATTAACAATAAAGTTAAAACGCCGTATGTTAGCAAAAAAATTCCAAGAGAGACTTTGAGAAAATTATTCTTCTTTAAAGATACTTTAAATTTCTGCAATAATTGCATAGAAAAATGATATAAATATTAATTTAAATGTGATATTGTGGATGTTGAGCTATATCTTAACAATAACACAAGATAAGAGACGGCTTCAAGCTGGCAATTAATTTTTAGATTTTAAGATTTGTTTGTACAAAATCAACAAAATAAAATGTTGTCAGCAGCTGCAAAAAATCAGCTATAAAACATCAGCCGCAACTAAAAATAGATAAAAATGGTCAAAGAAAATAAGTAAATTAATCCCAGTAAACTTATAAAGTAAAATAAAGACGCTATGCCTCAAAAATCAATAGATCAATTAGCAAAACAACTCGCACTGGGGAAGCTCTCAGAACAGACAAGAGCTTTTCTCCAAATCTGGAAACTAGCTAAAAAACAAGGCGTGCAGCCAGCTTCAATTAACAAGCTTTATTTACGCAGAGGAGAAGGAAAAATACCGGCTGATTTTACTGTTCCGGCGATCAATATTAGAGGCATGACTTATGATGTAGCGCAAACCATTTTTAAATCAGCCTCAAACCACAAAGTAGGAACTGTTATTTTTGAGCTGGCTCGGTCTGAAATGGGTTACACTAATCAACCGCCTCATGAATATGCCGGCATTATTTTAGCTGCCGCCATCAAGCAAAATTATCACTATCCGGTCTTTATTCAAGGCGATCATTTTCATTTTCGTCTGCCAAACAAAAAAACTTTTCAACAAAATTTTCAACAATCTGAAATGGCTGCCATCAAAAAATTATCGCTGGCAGCAATTGACGCCGGTTTTTATAACATTGACATTGATGCTTCTACTTTAGTTGATTACAACCAGTCAGAAATTAAAAAGCAGCAAAAAGCAAATTATGCAGCCACGGCTGAGCTGGCAAATTTTATCAGAAAGCATCAGCCACAAGAGATACAAATTAGTTTAGGTGGTGAAATAGGCCATATTGGCGGAAAAAACTCAACCAAAGAAGAATTACGGGCCTTTATTCAAGGCTTTGAGGAAAATTTAACTTTAAAGCAAACAGGCTTGTCAAAAATATCTATTCAAACAGGCACTCATCATGGCGGAGTGGTTTTACCTGACGGCAGCTTAGCAGAAGTAGCAGTTGATTTTGAAACTATTGCAGCACTCTCTCAAGAAGCAAAAAAACATGGTTTAGGAGGAGTGGTGCAGCATGGAGCTTCTACTTTACCGGAAGAATATTTTGCCCAATTTCCACAAGCCGGCACTTTAGAAATTCATTTAGCAACAGAGTTTCAAAATATCATTTTTGATCATCCGGCATTTCCCCAAGATTTATTACAACAGATGCATCAATGGCTGGATCGGGAAAAAGCTAAGCAAAGAAAATCCAATCAAACTGATGAACAATTTTATTATGAATTTAGAAAAACCGCCTGGGGAGCTTTTAAAGAAGAAATTTGGTATCTCCCTCAATCCGTAAAGCAAGACCTGTTAACAACACTGACAAATAAAATCGACTTCTTATTCAACGCACTAAATGTAGTCAACACTAGAAAAATAGTTGATGAGATAGTTCAACCAGTTGTTCCTGATAAAACTAAAGTGCAAGTTAAGAAGGAGCAGCCGGCACTAACACCAGCTGATTCAGCCGGTTCAGATCCTGATTAAATTATTAAGCCAATGAGTTGATTTCAACAACAATCTGAGTTAATCAAGGCTCATTTTATTCAATTTATTCAATCAAGATTAAGACCTGTTCTGGATTAAAATCCGCTACTCAATCCATTGCACCTTATCTTCTTCATATTCTTCTGCTGAGTGAGGCGCTTTTTCTTCGGCCGGATAGCCCAAAGGCATGAGACATAATATCTTTTTATCAGCGGAAATACCCAATAATTCTTGAACATACTCTTCACAACTTTTGCCATTAGAAGCTTGATTTCCGTGAACATGAGTCCAGCAAGTACCCAATCCTTGATGAGTCGCTTCTAAATAAATATGAGCCGCAGCAATGCTGGCATCTTCCAACCAATGATCAAACTCTTCTGACAAGACTACAATCACAGCTTGAGCCTGCTGCACAAATTCACCGCCCGCCTTCATCTCTCCCAACTGTTGAATTAACTCAGGTTTAGTCACAACCATAAATTTCCAAGCTCGAGTATGTCGAGCGCTGGGTGCATACATTGCTGCCTGCAAAATAGCTTTTATTTTATCTTTAGAAACAGGTTTTGATTGATAAGCTCGAATACTGCGTCGTTGTTTAATTACGGGAAGTATTTTCATAATGTAATTCCAATGTTAGCTAATATGATTAGTATTAACAATTTTATCTTTTAACCATCAAAAATCAACCATTTATCCTAGGCACATACGTCCTGGACAGATACGTTGAGCTGAATGATCAAGCGCTTAATTAAATAGTTGAACACAATTTACAATTCAATAGTGAAATACAATTTACAGCAGCAAAGTAAATAACCAGCTTTGTTTGCTCTAAATTTCATGCCCCCAATAATAATTTAATTTTATATAATGAATTAACTTTGCTAATAACAAATTCTAGCGACAAAACTTGACAGCAAAAATTTGTAATAAACAAAAAAGGCTAAGCAGCATAAGACTGCAGTAAAAAATGCTGAAAAAAAATAAAAATAATTATTTTCAATCATGATTGTCATTCTTGATTTTGGTTCTCAAACCACTCATCTCATTCATAGAAGGATTAAAGCTTTGGGTGTTGCTGCCCGTATTGCTGATCCCGCTGCATTTAAGCCTAACCAGGTGCCTCAACTAAAAGGTTTAATTCTAAGTGGAGGACCTGCCAGTGTCACTGCCGAAAACAGCCCTGATTTTTCTTTTTCTTTATCCCAAATTAATGCACCTGTCCTTGGTATTTGTTATGGCTGGCAGCTAATTGCCAAAAAACTAAAAGGCGAAGTGACAGCAGCTGAAAAAGAATACGGGCCGGCTCAAATGAAAATTAAAAATAAAAATCTGTTATTTGACGAAATCAATCAGAACAATTTTAAAGTTTGGATGAGTCATGGAGATCTTGTAAAAAAGATTCCATCAGGCTTTCAATATCTCGCCAGCACTGACGATATAGCTGCAGCAGCCGTTGCCAACAACAAAAAGCAAATTTACGGCTTGCAATTTCATCCTGAAGTTGAACACACCAAATTCGGCCAGCAAATATTACGTAATTTTATAGAAAAAATTTGCGGCCTTACTGTTAGAGAAAAACAGCTGGACGTAAATAAAGTGGTGCAAAAGATAAAAAATCAATTAGCTCATACTGAGGGAAAAATAGTGGCGGCAGTGTCCGGTGGAGTTGACTCTACAGTGGCCAGTGCCATTGCAGCTAAAGCTGTGGGCAAACGGCTGGTGCCAATTTATTGCGATAACGGTTTAATGCGCTTGCGAACTGACAAATACGTAAAAAAAGTTTTTAAAGATTATCTGCAAATTAACCCGGTGATCGTTGACTGCCGGGCTGAATTTTTAAAAGCATTACAAGGTGTTATTGATCCGGAAAAAAAACGAAAAAATGTCGGCAAGCTTTATATTGATATTTTTGAGAGAGAAGCTAAAAAATTAAAAAACGTGCAGTATTTAGTACAAGGCACCATTTATTCAGATGTCATTGAAAGTAAAGGTTCTAAAAACGCCAGTAAAATTAAAAGTCATCATAATGTTGGCGGTTTACCGGAAAAAATGTCTCTGAAATTAATTGAGCCGTTACGTAATTTTTATAAAGATGAAGTGCGGGAACTTGGACGTCAACTTGGACTACCTGATGAAGTAGTAAATTGCCAACCTTTCCCTGGGCCCGGCCATGCAATTCGCATTATCGGAGAAGTAACTGCAGACAGACTAAAAAAACAACAACAAGCTGATCAAATTGTTATTGATGTTCTCACTGAAACAGGTTGGTTTAATAAAGTTTTTCAAAGTTTTCCTATTATGACCGGTGTACAAACCACAGCCGTTAAGGGAGATGAGCGTGCCTTTAGTGAGCTGGTGGGTTTAAGAATATACAACAGCACAGATGTGATGACTGCCGGCTGGACTAGGCTGCCATATGACATTTTGCAAAAAATCTCAAGCAGAATTGTCAACGAAATACCTGATGTGTCCAGGGTGGCGTATGATATTACCACTAAACCACCGGCCACTATGGAATGGGAGTAATTTTTGACTTTAGTGCCACTAAGAGTTAATAGTTAAAGCTTAATTTTAAGAGTTAATTTAATCATTAAAACAACGGAGCATATTTAAAAATTGTTTACAATTATGATCACTGCTCAGGTCACCGCCGACATTACCTATCTTGGAGTTGATGACAAGCAAACTGAATTATTTGAGGCTCTATGGCCTATCCCCCAAGGCATTAGTTATAACAGTTATTTGATTATTGATGAAAAAACTGCTTTGATTGATACTGTTGCGCAAAAATTTAATCAAGATTTTATTCAAACTTTACAAAATATTCTAGGCGGACGCAAGCTTGACTATTTGATCCTTAATCATATGGAACCTGACCATTCAGGAACTCTCACAAAGATCAAAAAATTATATCCTGAGGCAATAATAGTTGGAAACCATAAAACCGCTGCTTTTGCTCATGGTTTTTATCAAATTTCTAAAAATCAAATCAACCAAATAGAAACTGGAGATAAAATTTCTTTAGGTGATCATAAACTTATTTTCGAACGAACAACTATGGTTCACTGGCCTGAAAGCATGGTTGTTTTTGAAAAAAATAGCGGCACTCTTTTTAGCAGCGATATTTTTGGGGGATTTAAAACTGTAAACGGCCGGCCGCTGGCAGCTCAACACCCAAATTTATCAGAGTATATTAATCAAGCGCGCCAATATTTTGCTGCGGTTTTAGGGGCTCACACTCGGCCCACCGCTAAAGCTTTAGACCAGCTTAAATCGTTTCCCATTAAAACCATTGCTCCAGCCCATGGTTTAGTATGGCAAAACAAGAAAGACCAAATTTTTAACCTCTATAAACAATGGAGTCAATTTGAATCAGAACCGGGCATTGTAATTGTCTATGGTTCGATGTATGGCTTTACCAAAAAAACTGCCCTTCTAATTTGCCAACAGTTAAAAAAGGAGCAGGTGGAAGTTAAACTGTTAAATGCTGCTCACACATCTATAGCTGAATTATTAAACTATATCTGGCAGTATCAAGGTCTGGTTATTGCCAGCTGCACGCACAACAATCACTTATTCCCACCTATTAAAAACTTATTAGATGCCTTAGAAACAAGAAGGGTTAAAAGTAAATTTTTGGCTGTGATTGGCTCTTATAGTTGGACTGGAGGAGCTTTGAGGTATCTTAAAAAATTTGCCCAAAATTCTAAATTAGAAATAATTGAGCCACAGTTTAAAATTCAATATCAATTAGATGAACAGACCAGACAACAAGCTTTAGCTTTAAGTGAAAATCTGATTAAGCGAGTAAAAGATCAATAATAACATCAATTATTGACAATTAATTTAATCAAGCAAAAATATGTCAAAAATCAGCCTAGTCAAACACACGCAATCTTACCAAGGCACCCTCACAGTTTTGCAGCCATTAAAAGATAAAGTAAAGCAACAAATTCAAAACCTAGACCGGATTGTTGTGAAGATTAATTTTGTAACCACTCACAAAGAACTTGCTACAACTCCGGTTGAGTCTGTTAAAGCCTTGATTGATTTTGTCAAACCTTTTTATAAGGGAGAAATTATCATTGCTGAAGAAGCCACGATCGGCAATACTAAGCAAGGATTTAAACAACATGGCTTTACACAGATAGCAAATCAAGAAAAACAGGTTAAATTGTTCTATTCAGCTCAAGATGAAGCGCAGACTGTTACTATTGATTATGCTGACGGCTCTATACAGCTGCCTTTAGCTAATATTTATACCCAAGCTCCCTATGTAATTTCTATTTGTCGAGCTAAAACCCATGACGCAGTGGTGGTAACTTTATCAATTAAAAATTTATTAGTTGGCGCTATTCAAGGCGGCTTTTCCACCCGCAGCAAAATTCATCAAAGTTGGCATATTAATTGGATTTTGCAAAAATTAACCCATCACATTTACCCTGACTTAAGCATTATTGACGGCACTATTGGCATGGAGGGGGATGGACCCAGCAGCGGCACGCCGATTAAAGCCAACTGGTTATTAGCATCGCTTGACCCCCTGGCTGCAGATTCTGTTGCGGCCTATCTAATGGGATTTGATATTAGCGATATTGGTTATTTAACCTTAATGAAGCAAGCTAAGTTAGGTAAGCTTTATCCTAAAGATAAAGCTGAAATTAAGATCAAGGGACCGGCCTTAAATACTTTGCAAACTAACTTTAAGCCGCATCGCACTTTTAAGCACCAAAAACAATGGCGTCAAGCTCAAAAATAAAAAAAAGTTCAGTGGTAAAATATAGATTAACTCTATCTTTAGTTCACAGCCATAACTTAAATAGATAAACAGAAATGATAATAGTCACAACTATGACGCACTGCCACATAATTTGATAGACAAACCAAATAGAATCATTAGGAAAAAATTGAAATAAAGGTAAATTTTCCGGTTTATTGCGCTCAAGCGTAGAAAATTGTTGATTAAACCAATAAATCATTTCACCCATACTTCTAACTAACCAAAAAATAGAAGTAATTAACCAAAATAAAATCCAATCTTGGGTCACTAAACAAAAAAGACTGACTAAAAACCAAAAAAGTCCAAAAATAACTGCATCAGCCCAAACAAATGCTCCCATAAAAGATAAATATCTGGTTAAAGTATTAGTATTGCCCTTTCTGCTTTGTTTTAAGCCTTTTATAGCAAAAAACAAACAAGTAAAGGCAAAAGTTGACAGAAATACAAGTTGAATTAATGGCATGACTAGTTATTCTCTATTCACAGTTGCTGGCAAACTCATTATCATTAATATTATAATCTACCATACAGTAGAAGTCATAAAATTTAATTACTAATCTCAGCATCAATAAATATTATTAATCAATACATCAAAATGATCATCAAGCTTTTCGTGGCGCTGCTTACTCCTCTTTTAGTTGGTTTTTTGGGCTCATTAGCCACTGCCTCTTCGGTACAAACCTGGTATCCTCTTTTAACCAAGCCGCCCTTAAATCCACCCAACTGGATTTTTGCTCCGATGTGGACAGCAATTTACATTTTAATTGGTATCAATTTTTATTTATTATGGCAAAAGAAAACAAATCAAAAAATAACAAGTCAAGTTTTTGCTGTTTTCTTAATACAGCTAGGACTAAATGCCGTCTGGAGCCCAATATTTTTTGGCTTGCAAAGCCCGTTTTTGGCTTTAATTATTATTGTTTTGCTTTTAATCTCTCTCATCTGGCTGGCCCTGCAGCTTAAAACAGACCATGCTCTTAATTTTTGGCTGCTGCTGCCCTACTTAATGTGGGTTGCTTTTGCAGCTTATCTTAATTTAGGCATTTTTCTATTAAACTCTATCTGATTTTAAATATTTAAATATCTATTGCAGCATAGGTTGTATAATTTTAAAACTAACTCAATTTAAAAATTAATCATAAATATATGCTGAGTCAGGTTTATTGGTCTTCTTTTTTGATAGTCTTTCTAATTAATTTTTGCTTTTTTCTTTTGGCTGCTATTTTTAAAACTGACAAGGTCACAGATTTAAGTTATGGCTTAAGCTTTATTTTCTTAACACTTTACCTCATTATTCGGCAGCCTGAACTTCACGCTCCCCAAATCATTGTCGCTGTGTTAATTATTCTGTGGGGGATAAGGCTAGCTGGCTATCTTTTTATTCGCATCCTTAAAATAAAACGAGATAGTCGTTTCAATAAAATTAGAAATCAGCCATTAGAATTTGCAAAATTTTGGTTTTTTCAAATAATAGCTGTCTGGGTTATCATGCTGCCGGCTATTACAATTTTAAATTTGGAGGAACGACTAGTTTTGGAACCCTTAATGATTTTGGGGGCAGTAATTGCAGCAGCAGGCTTGCTCATTGAAAGTATTGCCGATTGGGAAAAATTTAACTTTAAAAACAAAGCAAGCAATAAGAATAGATGGATTCAATCCGGCTTATGGCAATATTCCAGACATCCAAATTATTTTGGTGAAATAACTTTTTGGTGGGGCTTATTTTTAATCGTCAGCTCTACTTTAAGTAATTGGCAATGGCTTACTATCATCGGGCCTTTCTTCATTGCTTTTATTTTAATATTTGTCACCGGTATTCCCCCGTTGGAAAAACGGTATCAAAAAAAATACGCAGATGACGAAGACTATCGCCGCTATCGTGAAGCTACTAGTGTCTTAGTGCCGCTGCCTAAAAAGTCTAAGCTGAAATAGGAATAATGTATGGAGTTAAATTAAATTCTTCTTAAGCCTTCATTCACTGCCATCTGCAGCATCTGCTGAAATATTTCCTGATCTAAAAGGTAAATAATAGCCAAGGCGGTTGCCAAAATTGTTACCGCCAGCCAGCGGGTGTAAATGCCTCTGGTTCTAGCATATAAAATAATTGACAATACACCTACTAAACTCGGACCAACCACCTTGATGTCTCCCAATGGCATTAAATAACCGCCAATTCTTTGTTGTGTGCCGCCTAAATATTCTGCCAGATTAAAATCAATCTCAAAGAAAATCAGAAAAATTTCTAAAAATAATACTACTACTAATAATAAAGAAGCAGCTTTAGTTGACCTGCCTTCTGTGCGATAAGCTTCATAAATTGCAGCCGGCAATAAAAAAATAACTGTTATCACAGCTGAAGAATAAATAAAGCCTAAGATAATTCCGATTAAAGCCAGCACTGTGACTGCAGTACAAATATGAGGGGCGTATTTAGTTGGTTTTGCCATTGAATGAAATTAGTTGTTAAATAAATTTTAAAACTGCCTTCTTAAAAGAATAGCTTTAAAAAAAATTTTAACATAACTTTTACCCAACTGCACTTTTAAATTAGATTTTTAAAAGACTATTCGATATATTTGATTTTTTAATTAAAATTTTCCTCAGGCATGCTTGTTGTACATATCTTATTTTGCTAAACTAAATTATTATTTAAAGATTAAATCAATTAAAAAAATCAACTGATTTTTTGTTTAAATAATTATTATGGCTCAACCTGCATATTACACCCAACCCTACCAAGATGTTGTTAAAGCTCTTTCTTCGAACTTAAAAACAGGTCTGACGAAACAAGAGGTTGAAAAAAGACAACAAAAATATGGTGTTAATGAAATTCACGATAACCGCCCCAAACATTTAATAGTCACTATTTTGTGGCATCAAATTAACAGCTTGTTGATCTACATCCTGGCAATTGCAGCCGTTCTCACCTATTTTTTAGACCACGCCCTAGATACTTACGTTATTATCGCAGTAATTTTCATTAATACTCTTATTGGCTTTATCCAAGAATATAAGGCTAACAAAGCTATCGAGTCTTTACAGAAAATTATTGTCACTACCAGTAAGGTATATCGAAATGACCAACTAATTGAAATTCCTGCTAAAGACTTAGTACCGGGCGATATTGTACTGTTGGAGGAAGGTGATCGGGTACCGGCAGACGGTAGATTGGTGAAGGCAAATAACTTAAAAACTATTGAATCTTCCCTCACCGGCGAAGCTTTTTCAGTAGAAAAAAATATTAGGAAACTACCTGCCAAAACAAGCATGTCTGATCGAGCTAATTTTGTGTGGATGAGCACTTTTGTGGCCGGTGGTTTTGGTAGATTTATTGTCACTGCCACTGGCGAAAACACGGCTATCGGACAAATTGCTAAAGGTTTAGAAGAGATTGAGAAAACTAAAACTCATTTTGAAATTAAGACGGGCCGTTTAGCTAAGCAAATGTCTTTCATTGCTTTATTAGGAGCTATTTTTATTTTTGCAGTTGGCTTCTTCTTTAGAGATCTCACTTTTGCTGAAATTTTTACTTTTGCCGTTGCTTCTTTAGTATCCGGCATACCGGAAGGACTGCCGGCAGTATTAGTCGTTATTCTTGCCACCGGAGCCAGACGCATGGCTGCTAAGCAAGCCATTATTCGTTCTTTGCCTGCCACAGAAACTTTAAGTGTAGTTGATGTGATAGCAACTGATAAAACCGGCACTTTAACTCAAAACACCATGACCATTGAACAAATAAATTTAATTAACGATTCGTTTACAGTCAGCGGCGACGGCTGGTCACCTCAGGGAGATTTTTATCGGGGCCAAAAAAAAATAGACCCACTGCGCAATACTGATCTAAAGAAGATAAGCACCATAGCCGGCTTATGTAGTCGAGCCCAGCTCATTAATAAAGGTACAAAAAATGATCCTGACTATCAAATAAACGGTGATCCGACTGAAGGAGCATTGACAGTCCTATCTCATAAGGCTGGCTTAAAATCTAGCATAGAACAAATTGAGGTCATCGATGAACTTCCCTTTAACCAAGAAGTAAAATTTAAAGCTGTTTTGATTGAGGAAGACCAAAAACGACAAATTTTTGCCAGTGGTGCGCCGGAGTCTATTATCAAACTATGCAATAAGAAATTAAGCAATAAAAAAGAATCTGCATTTACCAAAAAACAAAAGAAAGAACTATTAGCACAAGTTAAAGAAGCGTCTGCTCAAGCTATGCGGATTATTGCTTTGGCTTATAAAAAAGCCCCCGGCAATAAACGCAACTTATCAATAGATACTGTTGATGATTTAGTTTTTACAGGTTTTGTGGGTATGATCGATCCACCCAGAAAAGGAGTTAGTGAGGCAGTGGAAAAAGCTATTGGAGCCGGGATTAGAGTTATTATGAAAACCGGCGACCATAAGGAAACAGCCTTAGCAATCGCCAAACAAACCGGAATTATCTCTCAAACCGATAATCAAAAAGGTGCTAAGTTCCCGGCAGCCTTAACGGGAGAAGAATTAGCGGCTTTATCTGAAGAAAAATTTAAAAGAGCTGTGGAAGAAGTCTCTGTTTTTGCTAGATTAACACCAGAGATGAAATTAAAAATACTGGAAACCCTGCAGGCGCAAGATCACAATGTTGCCATGACAGGCGATGGTGTCAACGACGTTCTAGCTTTAAAAAAAGCAGATATTGGTATAGCCATGGGAAAAATTGGTACTGACGTGGCGCGGGAAGCTAGTGATATTGTGCTGGCTGATGATAATTTTTCCTCATTAATTGATGCTGTGGAAGAAGGCCGTGTGGTTTTTGTTAATACTCGTCAGGCTAGTGCTTTTTTAGTAACTACTAACTTAGCTGAAGATTTTATTATCCTTATTGCCATTACTCTTGGTTTACCGCTACCCCTACTAGCTTCGCAAATACTATGGCTAAATTTAGTAACCGACGGCGTAGTAGATATTGCTCTAGCAGCAGAACCAAGTCACGGCGATGTTTTAGCACAGCCTCCAAGAAAAAAAGAAGAAAACATTTTATCTAAAAAAATGCTGGGTCTATTGTCGCCGATAGTATTTTTTATGGTACTAACTTCATTATATGTTTTTGTTAGTTTTCTGCCGCAAGGAATTAACAAAGCCCGAACCGGAGCCTTCACAGTCATGGTTTTTACGCAATTAATTAATATTTTTAATATGAGGTCCTTGGATAAGTCGTTATTTGAAATCGGTTTGCTAAGTAATAAATATATTGTCGGCTCAGTGCTATTATCTTTATTCCTGTTTTATTTTGCAATGAACAATGCTTTTTTAATTGAAACTTTTAATTTTGAACCACTAACTCAATTTGAAGTGATTAAAACAGCTGCCTTAGCCGGCAACGTTTTTATCGCAGGTGAATTTTATAAACTTGGAAGAAAATTAGCCACAGCTTCTAAAAACTAAAAGAGCCTAGAGTTTAAATAAGGACCTATTAACGTGTTTTTTAAACTTTAATCTGTTCTAAAAGATCGTCTAAATCAGCTGTAGCTACACACACCACTTTATCTGCTCCTCCATAATAAACAAACAATGTTCCTTTTACTATCACAGCGCCGCAGGGAAAGACTACGTTGTCTACGTCACCAATTCTTTCGAACTCTTCAGTCGGTTTGAGAATCGGATAAGGAGTTCTGTAAAGCACATTGCCGGGATCGTCTGCTTCCAGCAGCATAAATCCGACACGATAATGATGATCAATATCTGACACACCGTGATACAGCATTAGCCAACCTTCATCAACTTTTAACGGCGGTCCGGCTATTCCAATCTTCTTGCCATCCCACCAATTTTCTCTAGGCTTGATATATTGTTCTTTTTCCAACCATACATCTTTTCCTCTTAACTCTTCCAAATCATGTAAATAATCAATAGCAATATCTTTACCTGCCATGCGATGCAAAATTACATACTTGCCTTTTACCTTCTCGGACAGAAGGCAGCTATTTTTATTATCTATATCCGGTGAAGAAATCACCTTCGGCTCTGACCACTGCCAATTATGATTTAAAAAATCATTGACTGCAATAGAAGACAGGGCGACTCGTGGTGGATTGACTCCATCATAAGCTGTATAAAACATATAATATTCATCACCTAAGCGGGTAATACGCGGATCTTCGCAACCGGATAACCGGCCAGCCTCTTTTTTTTGTTCAAAAGATTTACGCGGCACGTAAATTGGCTCATGATAACGTTTAAAATGAAAACCGTCATCACTTTCAGCTAATCCTAAAGTTGAAGTACTATCAGGAGATTGCGCTCGATAAACTAAATAAAACTTATTGTTTTCATAAATTGCAGCCGGATTAAAGACGGAATTTGCCTCCCAAAAATTTTCTGTTCTGGGTGTTAAAATCGGATTTTGATGAAATTTAACCAAATGAAATGTTTCCTTAAAAGGATTTTGTTTCATTTGCTTAATTAGTTTTGATAGAGAAACTTCAGCTGCAGCACAATGAGTATCGGCAGCTCCATAATAAAGACGCAATGTCTTGCCTTCAAGTAAAGCCGAAGACGGAAAAATAACATTGGGCACCAAACCTTCGCTCTCATAATCAAAATCAGGATTTGGTGTTAACAAGGGCCTTTTGGTACGCGCTATTATCCGCTGCGGATCTTCCAAATCCAGCAAAACTGCTTCTATGCCAAAAATTCTTTTTTCTTCGATCGGATAATGTTGAATATGAGCATAAGTCAACAGCCAGCCCTCTTCGGTTTTTACAGGCACACCGCCTACTTCTATCTGATCATTGTCAATCCTGCACAAATTAATTTCATGCTGCTTTAATTCTTGATACCACTTTTCCCAATAACCCGGAGACCAAATATCATCCAGGTGGTCAAATCTAGCTACTGCAATTGAGGAAGGCGGCCGATCAGTATTGGGCGTCAAAATTGCCACGTATTTATTATTAATTTTTTCAGGCAAAAGAGTCATCGCCTTGGCGTTAAAATGGGTGATCAAATGTTTTTCTTGAATAGTTTGCAGATCTTTACTAATAGCCAAGGCAATTCTGATGCCTTCTGCCGTTGGAGGATGCTGGCTAAGAGCAGTGTAAAAAATAAAATATTTGCCATTCAGTTTAGTAACTCTCGGATCTTCGCAGCCATATTTCTCCCACTCATATTCCGGGATAATTAGTTGCCTTCGATTGGTTAAATCAAGCCCATTTTTACTTTGAGCATAACCAATAGTCGATAAGCTCATGTGATGATCAATATAATCATGTTCTTTGCTAAAAGCTCGATAAAGAACATGATATTTTTCTTCTCCCTCTTTAATTACGCTGGGATTAAAAGTTCCCCGAGCTTCCCAATCTTGATTCAAATCAGGAGATAAAATAGGGTTCTTCTGATGTCTGCTAATAATATTTTTTTTATCTTTTTTTGCCATGAACCGCCTTTTTTAACTGCTGTTTTTTCTGTTTATTATTTTTTTTGCCAGCTTTAGGCTTTTTTTTCTTCATTCTTGCCAAAGTAGTGGGTTTTAATTGAGCATCGCCTGAAGTTTTTAACTGTTTTAAGAATTGATCTAAATTAGCGGTAGCTACGCACACATATGAATCAGCACCGCCGTAATAAACAAATAAAGTGTTGTTTAACACTACTGCTCCGCACGGATAAATAACACCGGCTTTAAAGCCGTCATTTTCATACCAAGCATCAGGTTCTAAAATTGGCTGCCTGGAGCGGCGCAAAACTAATGTCGGATCATTTAAATCCAGCAGCATGGCCCCAATTTTATAAGGATGCCCTTCTTTATCATCAACTGCTTGATAGATTAAAAGCCAGCCATCTTTAGTTTTAATCGGGGGAGCTCCAACGCCAATCTTCCTGCTGTCCCACCACAACGGTGATCTGGGACTAATTTTTGCTTCTGCAGATAAATATTCTCCGTTCTTGAAATCTAAATCATCTACAAAATCTATTAGAATATCAGGAAAGACTCGATGAAAAACAACGTATTGATCATTGATTTTCTCCGGTAAAATACAGGCGCTTTTCGTTACTACTCCGGGCTTTGAAATCAAGACAGGATGAGTCCAAAGCCAATTGTGATTTAAAAAATCAGCCACCGAAATTGAACTTAAGGCAATCCTCGGCTCTGAATACCCATTAAAAGCCACATATGTCATATAAATTCTATCTCCAATCCTAGTCACACGGGGGTCTTCGCAGCCGCCGCAGCCGGCTGAAGCAAAACTCATGTTTACTTGTCCGGGAGCAACCGAGCTTTCAAAAGGTTGCGTCGGAATAAAAACAGGTTTATCCAAACGTTCATCAATATGCAGCCCGTCAGAGCTGGAAGCATAGCCAATAGAAGAGGTATAGTTATGATCTTGGGCTCGATAAAGCAAATGCACTTTGTCAACATCATACAAAGCAGCCGGATTGAAAGTAGTGAAGGCTTCCCAGTCATTTTCCGGTTTTGGAGCCAGCACCGGATTGTTTTTAGGTCGATTCAATTGCGATTTTTTACGAACTTTAATTTGTTCACTAATGCGATATTCGGGATAAACTGTGGCCCAAACAGCCTCGCCCTCAACTAACCAATAAGCAATATATTTACCTTTTATTGTCAATAAATCAACAAACTCTATAGTGGTGCCTGCTACATTGTCGTTCATTTTCCAGATTGGTTCGCTGTGGCGCCAAATTAATTGCGGCGCATCTCCTTTGCTAAAAGCAGCCACTCCAACATAATAATACGGTTTATCATGATAATGATAAAAAACTAATACTCCTTCCGGTACCGGAAAAGCATTTTGAATTGTAAGTTTAGATTGATTTAAAAATTCACTGCCCGGAGCCAATAAAGAAAAATAACGATCATATAAAAATGATCGCATTTTTTGTCTGATTTTAGGATATCTTTTAACTTCAAAATCCCTAGCTTTATATTGACGAAAAACAAAGCCGTCCAAACTTTTAGCAGAGTATATAATTTTCTCTGTTTTTTTACCTTGAACAACCAAGTGTACGGTGTCTTGATATTCACAAAAATATATTTTTTGAGAAATTAGCTTTTTTTTATCTGACTGATTAAAATCAAAAACCTTTAACATTAATTAAGATTGGTGGATATAAAGATTCGTCTATTAATTTTTAATAATATTATTTTAAAAATAAAAATAAGCTGCAAACAATCAACGCGCTAAACCAATAAACCATCTAAAGAAAAACTGTTTTTACACAATAAATTAAGTGCAATCTTATGTATTAATTTTTATAGTTTTATTTTCTTTAATCTTTACTGCTACAATCTTCAGTATAGGGGGGAGTGAAAGCAAAATCAAGTTGAAGTTTTTTAAAGATACTTAGTGTTAACAATGATAGCATTGTGTCAACTAATTAATTAATATTAAATTGAATAATTGTGTTTTATTAAATTGTATTTAGCTAAATTCAATCAAACCACTATTAATTGAGCTAGATACAATCCAACTATTACTTAAGTAATTAAAACACATCCAACTACGATACAGCTGTTACTAATAAATTAGCTTGCAAATTTTAATATTCATCGGTTAAGATTGAAGTAGTATTAATTAATAATAATTAAAAAGGAATTTATGCCTTCACCTTTAAATCAGACCCAAGATAATCAGCAGCCATCTACCCAAACTACTCAGAATGATAATAAATCATCAGGAACAAAAGGAGTTTTAATAGTTTTAGCTATCATTGTGATAGGCATTATTGGCATACTTTTAGCAATTAGCAGTGGAGTTTTAGCCGCTCCATCCTGGCTGCTTAATTTAGTCCCCCCTTCAATGCTGCCGCCAGCTTCGCTGACTCAATTAAGTGATGAAGAAGCTAAACTTGGCTTAATGATGGAAACCGGCAGACCAGGTGTTTGTACCATAACCAGTACAGAAGATGAGACTAAAATGACTTATTATATTAAAGATGAAAAATTTAAAATTGAGAGCACAACAGTGCAAGACGGTCATGCCATTAACAGCTATATTCTCAATGACGGCGAATATCAATATCATTGGACAGATATGGAAACACAAGGTACAAAAATAAAGCTGCCATCTCAAGAAGAAACAGAAGAATTAGAGGAGCAATATGACGAATTGGCTGAGCAATATCAAGCTGAATGGGATCTAGAAGATTTAACAGATGAATATCAAGAAGAGGAAGACCAATTCGAAGTTAATTGCCAGCTTAAAAACGTGGATGATTCAGTTTTTACAGTTGCCGCTGAAATTGAATTTACAGAATTTGGAGAAATGGACAAATATTATCCTGATGAAGCAATGGATTTTGAAGTAGATGAAGAATCGCCCAAGAATATAGAAAATTTGGAAGACTTAGATGATGACGACATGAAAGAATTAGAACAATGGGCAGAAGAGATGGAGGAAAAATTTGAGCAGCAATAAAAAGCTGAAAATAATTTTAGAGATAGCTTGAATAACTAATAAGATTTAAAGTTGATAATGTACTATTGACAACATATGATTTAAGTGGCTAATTTCTTGAAACATCTTATTTAATTTCAAATGTCTGTAAAATTTGAATTTATTAACAGCTAAGAACTTAGAGTGATTGATTTTGACGATAAAATACATGATCATTGCGGCATCTTTGGAATTTATGCACCCGATGAAGAAGTTAGTCGACTAACTTATTACGGTTTACAGGCGCTGCAGCATCGCGGCCAAGATTCGGCCGGCATTGCTGCTGCTAACCAAGGTCAGCTCGCCATCCATAAAAATATGGGTTTAGTTGACCAAGTCTTTAGCGAGCATACTATTTCTAAACTGCAAGGACAAGCGGCCATTGGGCATACCCGCTACTCTACTCAAGGCGGTTCAAATTTAGTTAATGCCCAACCAATTTTATTAACCTCATCCTGTGGAGAATTTGCTTTAGCTCATAACGGCAATTTAACAAATTACGATCAGCTAAAAAAACTTCTATTAAACAAGGGGCACTGTCTTAATACCAGCACAGATTCTGAGCTTATTGCTCGTTTAATTGCAGAAGCAGATGGCGACTGTTTTAAAGAAAAATTAATTAATGGCATTCCTCAACTGGAAGGCGCTTTTAGCTTGCTCATTCTAACTGAAGAAAAATTATATGTGATACGCGATCAATGGGGCGTTAGGCCTTTAACCTTAGGACAAATTAATGGCAAGGGATGGATCGCTGCTTCCGAAACTACAGCTATTGAATCAATAGGCGGAGAATCTGTTAGGGAAGTTAAGCCGGGAGAAATGCTGACACTCTCCAACGCAGGCTGCGAGTCTTTCCATCACATTCCAAACAGCAAAACAGGTTTTTGTATTTTTGAGTATGTTTATTTTTCCAGGCCGGACAGTATTATAAACCAGTGTTTAGTTCACCGCTCCCGAGTTAAGGCAGGACAATTATTAGCTAAAAGCCAACCGGTTAAAGCTGATTATGTCATCGGTGTGCCCGACTCCGGCACTTCATCTGCTCTGGGCTATAGTCAAGAAAGCAGTATCCCCTTTCAAGAGGGCTTAATTAAAAGCCGCTATGTAGGCAGAACTTTTATTCAACCTGCTCAACGTATTAGAGATTTAGGGGTTAGATTAAAATTCAGCCCTTTAGGAGAAGTGCTAGAAGGAAAAGATATTGTTTTAGTTGATGATTCTATTGTGAGAGGCACTACCCTCAAACAGATAATTAAAATGCTTAAGAAAAAAGGCGTGGGGGCAATTCATCTAAGAATTACCAGTCCTCCCTTTAAACATCCTTGTTTTTTAGGAGTGGATGTCTCCCGCTATAAAGAATTAATCGCTCACGATCATTCAATCAAGGAAATTAAAAAGGAACTGGGGGCAGACAGTTTGGCTTATTTATCACTAGCTGATTTAAAAAAGTCAATCGGCAACAACGCTAGCTTCTGCACCGGCTGTTTTAATGACAACTATCCGGTGCGATAAAAATTACACAATATAAATTTAATTGAAGTATTTCAAGGATTATTCTTGTTGCTCCTTTTTCTGTTTATAATCTGCAATAGCTTTTTTTAAAGCACTCACCGCTAAAACCGAACAATGTATTTTAATCGGGGGTAATTCGCCCAATTCTTCCACAATATCTTCATTTTTAATTGAAGCGGCTTCATCTAAAGTTTGTCCTATGGCTAACTCTGTTAACTTACTACTGGTAGCAATGGCGGCAGCACAGCCAAAGGTCTCAAATTTAATATCTTCAATAATGTTTTGGCCGTCTTTATTTTGCTTAACTTTCAAATATAATTTCATGACATCGCCGCAAACGGGATTGCCCACTTCGCCAATCCCGTCAGGCTGATCTATTTTGCCAAAATTACGCGGATGTTGAAAATGGTTAATAACTTGCTGACTGTAACTCATGCTTTAAATGGTGAAATTTTTCTTAATTTAGCTACTACTGTGGGTAATATTTCAATCACTTGGTCAATCTCTTCTTCAGTTGTCCATCTGCCTAAAGTAATTCGCAGCGAGCCATGAGCTTGCTCAGGTTTCAAGCCCATAGCCAACAGTACACGGCTAGGCTCTAATTTGGGTGACGAACAAGCTGAACCGGTAGAAACTGCAATGCCGTGTTGGTCTAAACCAACTAGCAACGATTCCCCTTCAATAAAATCAAACCTAAAATTTAAATTGTTGTACAGCCTCTGCTCCGGGTGGCCGTTTAAATAAGAGTTAGGGACTGACTCTAAAATAGCAGTGCACAGTTTTTTTCTTAATTGACTCACACGCTGTTTTTCCTGTTTTTGTTGCTGCAAAGCAATTGTCACTGCGTGGCCAAAACCTACAATGCCCGGTACATTTAAAGTCGACGACCTGTAGCCTCTTTCTTGGGATCCGCCCTCAAGCAAAGGTGTCAGCTCAAGTTCTTCTTTTTTATATAAAAAAGCAATACCTTTAGGCCCGTAAATTTTATGAGCCGAACCAGTTAATAAATCTATATTCATCTGATTGACATCGAGATTAATCTTGCCTAAAGTTTGGGCAGCATCAACGTGAAAGGTAACTCCATGTTCTTGGCAAAGTTGACCGACGGCAGCAATAGGCTGAATAGTACCAATTTCATTGCTGGCATGAATAACTGAGACTAATAAAACAGTCTCATCTATTAAATTTTTTAGCTCATCCAATTTAATTTTGCCGTCAGCATCGACCGGCAAAATTTCAACTTGAAAACCTTGTTTTGACAAGCGCATGGCGCTTTCATAAACGCAGTCATGCTCAACTGCGGAGATAATAATTTTCTTAGCAGAATCATCACTTGAAGCCTTATCAGCCCAAGGAGAATGAGCAGCCCAAGCCGTTCCTTTTAACGCCAGATTATTGCTTTCAGTAGCTGAGCTGGTAAAAATAATCTCCTTAGGTTGAGCGCCAATAGCTTGAGACAAAATTTTACGGGCCGAAGAGACAGCTTGTTCAGCAGCTTGTCCGGCCCAGTGCAAAGAAGCGGGGTTGCCATAATGGTTTGTAAAATAAGGTGCCATGGCAGCCGTTACAGCCGGATCAACCGGAGTAGTAGCAGCATAATCAAGATAGATTTTTTTAGATTTGTCTGACATAGAACTTTAATTTGATAATCTTAACTTGCTAATAATGCTGTTTAATTAATTAAATTATCCAAAGTAATTTGGTTCATGGTAGTTAATAAGGACTGTTCCAGTTTTTTCCAACCTTTTTTAGCTAAACAATGATCTTGGCGGCTGCAATTTTCTTTATTAGCTGTTAAACATTCCAGTTTTAATGATTTATCTTCCAAGGTATTAATAATATCGCCTAAACTTATTTCATGACTAGGTTTGGCTAATAAAAATCCCCCGTTAACACCTCGTTGTGAGACTAATAAGCCTGCTTGCTTAAGTTGTTGAATTATTTTTTCTAAAAAAGAATATGGAATTTGTTCAGATTCAGCAATTTGCTTCACAGACACGGTTTCTTTTTCTTGAGCTAAATAAATCATGGCTCGAAAGCCGTATCTGGTTTTTTGAGTAACTTTGAGCATTATTTTTTAAAAAGATTAACTATGTAGGCAAAAATATAAAATCGCCCTGATAAATCTAACATCAATATTTAACAGTCATTATAATTCTGACTTAATTAGTCATAATTATAAAGTAATTACTGTTACCTTGCAAAAGCAAAAATTTTTAAAAAGACAGCTGTCAACACAGTTATTTTTGCAAAAAGACAATACTATATAGTAGAATAAAATTAGAAGCAATTAGTAAGTTAAATTAAAAAAATATGGAGAGACAGCCTGAAGAGCGTAAAAAAATTTCGAGAAGGAAATTTTTGAAATTATTTGCCGCTCTTGGTCTTTCTAAATTATTGACCGGGTGTGATGATGAAAATCCCTGGGGAATGACAGAGGAAGAATTCTCTGCCATTTCAGCGGAAACTGTAAGACGTAGACATGCCGAGGAAACCGCCGAAGCAGCTGAGAATGATCAAACCCCTGCTGCCGCAGTGAGCCCTTCAATAACAGAAAAATCTCGCCAAGCTGAAGCCAAAGCAGTTAAAAGTGCGGACCGTTTGCGAAAAAAGCTGGAGGACAAAAGCCTTGCTATTAATAAAGTTGAAATAAAAAAAGGGGAATTCAGTTTTAAAGCTAGTAATAAGGGTAATAATATCAGAGAATTGCCAAGTACTATCGCTTCAATAAACGGAACTCATAATGCCGGTGTAATCGTTACCTTTGATAGAATTGCTATCATTACTCTTCCCGGTGAAAATGGCGTTGCAAAGGAAAAACAAATATGGGGTTATCACCCCCAGCAGCCTGAAGGGTGGTCATGCCTCAAGCAAGAAGACTATGACAGTGGTGAAATTGAAACTCATTTTTCCCCTCTTAATTAAAAATTTTCCCATAAACTGCTGGCAAAGTTAGCGATCAATGACTATTGCTATAATTTCGACTTATCTCAACAACAAATTTTTGTCTTCTAGATCTACTGTCTTCTAGATGTCTAAAATATCTAAGCCTGTTTCTTCATCATGCTTTTTTTTAATTTCTGCTCCCAAATCCGTAATTAAAACTTCACAAGTTCCTGAAACCCTTGCTTCTACCAAATGTCCGGCTAAAACCTGAAAGGAGTCATCAGCTAAAGTGGCGTGAGCATGAATTGCCGGCTCACCTTTTAAAGTTGAAATACTACCGGTTAAATTGGTTAACTCTAAAGGTAAATCATATTTTTCTTCAGAGTATTTTTGGTTTTTAACTGAATAATGAGCTAAAGTAGTGCGGTCAACAGCTCCAACCCCCATGAAAAAACCGGCCTTAATTTGTTCTTTAGCAGCTAAATCCTGCAAGGACTCGACAATCTTACCTCCCCGATTAATTCTCATGATATAGCCATCGTCTCTTTTTTGGTAAACATAGTTCATAATTTTTTTAAATATTTTTTAATTTTTGAATAACTAATTTTAGTATAAAAGCCCGTTAACACTCGTCAACCATCAATCATATAGCCAAATCCTCTCACAATTTTAATTAATTTTATTATTAGTACGTTTTTAATTTATTTTAAAAACTAATTGCTGCCGTAATTTATTATCAAATATAAATTTTTCAACTTAGATTGTAGATGCTGTTAAAATATTATTAGTACTGAACAACTCCCTTGGTTAATAAAACTAATGGTGAGATCTAAGAAAGAAATCGTTTTGAAGTAGTTGCATAAAGAAATTGATACAACGGCTAAATTGCATTATCAACTAATCTAAAATAATATGATAATAAACGTTACTGGCAAAAACTTAAAAATTAATGATTATATTCATGATTTAGTGGTAAATAAAGTTGGCAAGCCCTTAGATAAACATCTAGCAAATTTTGATGAAGAAATAAAAAGCAGTCAACTAATAATTGAGCAGCGATCACGCTGGGGCTATAAATTTAAATTTGATTTAAGATTGCCGAAAAAAGAACATATTTATGCAGAAGCGGTGGATGACGAATTAATGACCGGATTAGTAAAATTAAGAGAAAAAGTTGAGCAGCAAATCAAACACTATCGAACAAAATTAATGAAAGCACCAAAGAAAAAGAAAAAATAATAACACTGTGGTTAAAAAAGACTTAATAACCATCTCATCAATAATTCGGCAATGCAGTGCAACTCAAACAGTAATCCACACCAATAATTCCTATTCAAGACCATCTGTATACAAGAAATACCCATCATAGCAAAAACTATTGTTATGATTAATATTGCTGTCTTTGTTTATATGTTAAATTTGAGGTAGATAGAGTTGCAATGGTTTCTTTATCATTATGCGCTTAATTTTAATAATTTTAGATTTATCAATTTAATCACTTTTCGATTCCTGCATGGCGGTTTAAATCATCCGGTTATTAACTTAGAATGAATAACAATTCTTTCTTTAAGTGTTGAAGTTAACTCGAATTTATTACCAGACCCTTAGCAAAATTATTAAACTATTAGCCAAAAATAACAGCATATGAATTTTAAAAAACAAAGAACAAAAATGGTTCAAGACCATTTAAAAAAGCGAGATATTATTGATCAAAAAGTTTTGTCTGTTATGAACAAAGTTCCGAGAGAAAAATTTGTACCCGAACAATATAAATCTCAAGCATATGCAGACAGTCCACTGCCCATAGGCAAAAATCAAACAATTTCACAGCCTTATGTCGTAGCTAAAATGATTCAACTGCTGGAACTTAAAGAATCTGATGTGGTACTGGATATTGGCACCGGCTCTGGTTATCAGGCAGCAGTTTTAGCTGAAATTGTGCAACAAGTTTTTACCATGGAAAGGCTAACTTCTTTAGCAGAAAAAGCTAAAGCCGTTTTAAAAAAACTAGACTATAAAAATATTAAAGTTATTGTTGGAGACGGACAGCAAGGATTACCCAAAGAAGCCCCCTTTAACGGCATTAAATCTGCCGCTGCGAGCAGTAAAATTCCTCAAGCCTGGAAAGAACAATTAGCTATTGGTGGTAAAATAGTGGCACCTGTTAGGGAAAATTTTGGGCAAAGATTAATTAAAATTACAAGAGAAGATGAAGAAAATTATCATCAAGAAAAATTAAATAGAGTGGCATTTGTACCATTGATTGATTAAATTGTCTTCCCAGCTAATAATTTAATTATTTAACTAAGATATTTTTAACTCTAGCTGTACCGGAGCCGGCAGTAAAATATACTTTTAACTTAACGGCATTAACAACTCCTAATTTAGCTGGATTCTTTACCCAGGAACCGCTCCAGTTTTGACCTTTATTGTGACTCCCCTGCCAAAAGACTGTGTAGTTTTTTAGATTTTGCGCAATGACTACAGCATCATTAATTCTCCTTTTTTTGCTTAGATGTTGAGAAAAAAAACCGACCCCTTTTTCATTAGCCGGAATTGTAAACCAGTCATCACGAACAATATGTAAATTTTGTTTAGTTTGCAGACTAAGGTCAGCAGCAATAATTTTTGCTTTACTCTTACCTAAATGAATGGGCTGCTGCAAATTGAGGTGATATTGCTCAGTATCTTTATTTTTACCCAGCCACCGAGTCATTACCTGCACATTATTTTTTCCGGCAGCAGCATCAAAATAATAAACTGCCGGCCGGCCTAAAATATAATGTATTTTTGACATATAAAGTAAATCAAAAAATGGCAACCCTTTTTCTTCCAGCTTGATATAAAATTGGCGCAAAGGAGAGCGCTGAGCCTTACTAGTAGCTTTACCCAGAGTTCGCAGTAAAGTAAAGTTGCTGCCAAGCCAGCCATGAGCAGTATCAACACAAGCCATGTTGAGAAAATAAGTATTAGGCAAAGTGGGATAATCAAAACCATTAATAAACTTGCCCACTTTTCTCTTATGCCTTACCCCGCCAATATCTTTTAACTTAGCGCGGTAACGATAATCAATATGTGCATGCCCTGTTAAATGAGCAACTACCTTATACTGCTCAAATAGTTTAAAAAATTTTTTAGAAATAATCTTCCAAGCTTTAATATCGTTAAAAGACCAATCATTAGATAAAGCTGTTGTACCTCGAGGTAAAGTATGATTTAAAACAAAAATATTATGACTTTCTTCATATTTTTGCAATATATCTTCAATAAAAGAAAAAGTTTTGTCAGGTACTGTTGAGGTTAAAATATTATCACTACCCTCCGGATTATGTTCTTCTGAAATTAGAATAAAAACTAAGTTGCCAATTTTAACTACTTTGGTAGCGGAAGTGCGGTTGAGGAGAGTAAAGTATTCTTGAGCGTAATTATATTTATGAAAAATAGTATAATCACGATCGTGATTGCCTAATAAATCAACCACCGGGGCTTTAATTCCTTGCAGCCATTTTTGATAACCTAGCCAATCTTTTTTGGAGCCGCCTGCTGTTAAATCGCCCAAGCCAAAAATCAAATCCGGGTTGATGCTGTTTAATGCTCGCTGTGCTTGCCGCGGAATCCAACGGCTAGGAGCACCAAAATCAGTCTGTGATTGTATTTTGTTGCTGCGGATGTGGGGATCGGCAAAAAAAGCGATTCTAGCTTTATTCATATTTTGAGCTAATATTTTTTAAAGCTGATTTTGAATTAATTTTTAACTGCTGTTTAAGCTTCCGTGCTCTACTAACTGTCTTTATAGCTGCTTTGAGTTAAAAAGGTATTTTAGCATAAGACTGCTGCCTGCAGTCTGAATTAACTTAATAAAAGGTTTAAATATAAAACAAAGCATAAGCTTGCTCCCTCTGATTGAGAGGTATTAAGACCCAAGTCATACCAAGGAAGATTATGCCTGGAAACTGCTATTCTAATTTATTTCTCCCGCTAAGCGGGCTAAGCTGTGAGTATAATCAAAATAAAAATTGACACTTTATATTCATTATTATAGGATAAGCTCAACTTTATTAATTAAAATTAATTTATTAATAAAAAAGTGGTAAATAAATGCCTAAAGAAACTTGGACTAAAGAAAACCAACATAAAAAAGTTAGAAGCTACTTTGATAAAATTGGCCTTTTAATTATTGCATCAATAACATTAACCGCTGCTTATTGCTCAATAGACCAAGAAAATCAAGAAGAGCTTCCTGATATATTAAAACAACCAGAAGCAACTCACACAGTTATTCCAACACCTTGTCAAGAAGATGGAGTTCGATTAGACTTTTGGAAAAGATCAACGCCCACTGAAAAAATCTCTCCTACACCAGAGCAAAAAGAAAAGACAGTAGTAAAAGAAGCAGAGGTTGAAATTGTATATGTGTCACTGCGTTATCCATGGGCAAAATCAAAAAATCTACTACCAAAACAAGAACCGTGGCCACCACAAAAAAAAATAAGCGCACTGGAAAAAGCTCGTCACAACGACAACATTATCAGAGTTATGACAGTAGAAGATCTGGAATCATATCCTAAATTATTTGATCTTTTTAAAGGTGCTGCTACTGATTATCCAATGTCCGTAGAAAGTAAAGAAAGGCTTCAATCTCTATTAGCGGCCGCCAGGGAAGCTGATAACTAGGGTTAAAATCTACAATTTAAATCTTCTCCAATTCATAATCACGCGTCCCTAACCCAATAGCCTCACTCATGGCTAAAATAGGCTCGTAGTCTACCTCATTCACTGCTGCAAATAAATCTTTGCCTGCTTCCCGGTTAATCCAGTCCAAACTGGCTTGATCAGCCGCCACCGGATCGGCCGACACAATAATACCCAAATCTTCAATTAATTTAGGTTTAGTGGAAGAGGCGCAGTCACAAACTTTATTAACATTAATAATGTAATTTACGTATAAGCAGGGTTTATCTTTAGTTAAAGCATATGCATAAACTGCTGTTTTTTCCTGGCAAACTGCTACGTCTTTATTTTTCATCTCAATTGCCTGTTTGGGACAAACAGTTAAACATTCACCGCAGCCAATACACTTATCATAATCGATCTCTATTTTGTCTTCTTTTAAACTAATAGCTTCAGTGGGGCAATTTTCAACGCAAGCAGCACACAGTATACATTTTTCTTCATTAACTTCACCGATGGTACTAGCATGTAAAATCTTTTTTCCAGCCGGTGAAGCTCCACCCATTCCCAAATTTTTTAAAGCACCTCCAAAACCAAATAAAATATGACCTTTAACGTGAGATAAGCAAAAAATACTGCCTGCTTCTCGAATTTTTTTGCCTAATTTTATCGGCAAGGAACTATACTGATTATCCAGTTCTTCCAAAGTATATTCATGCTCATCGGCCTCAGAAATTACCACCGGCACACCCAAATCAGCAAAGCCATGTTTGCGGGCTGTTTCAAGATGATTGTCAGTCTCACTTCTTTGACCGGTATAAAGAGTGTTTGTATCTGTTAAAAATGATTCTTTTTCTTGTTGAGTTGACCAATCAATAGCCGGCTGTACAATCTCTCCGCGCAAAGCATTTTCATTGCCCGGCTCACCAAAATGGGTTTTAATCGCCACCGGTTCTTTTAAACCGGGATTGGCTTGATCCAACAACTCATTGATCTTGCTTGGATTTTGTTGATAATCAGACCACTTGATTTGATAAACAATTGCTTTTTTCATAAACAGATATTTTTCATAATTAGTATTAATATCGCTTAGATTAAACTAAACCTCTTTATTCTAATTGAAAAAATTAAGACAATCTCAGTTAGCACACTTCCTAAAAAAACAACCGGTTTGTAGTATTGTTGAGATTTATTAAAGAAAATTAAGTGTTAATTAATTGTATTTGTTTGTGAGTCTGTGTTGTCTTCGCTGTCTGAAACTGTCAATAAAAATTCAAAATCCTCAATATTGCCACTGCGAGTACGCAAACTGTGGGTGCCGCTGGCTTCTTTACCACTAACGGAACTGGTTTCAGAGTCAATCACTTCTTCATTTGTAAGCATTTGGCTCTCTACAGCAGCTAGGTCACCGTCTTTATCAGACACCGACCACTCGATGGTGGCTTTTACCCAAGCCGGATTGCTGTCATCAATAATATTAAAGTCTTCAATGACCGGAGCAGATTGTCCAGGGTCTTCCGTATCATCTCCATTTTCCTCATCATTCTCATCATTAGTATCTTGTTCATAATTAATAACTGCTGAAGCGTTAACAAGCCCGTGACCATATTGGTTAGCGTCACCAATGTTAATGGCAGTTTGATTCATGATATCTCTAACTTCCTGCGGCGAAAATACACCATGATAACTCATTGCCAAAGCAGCTGTTCCGGCTACATGGGGGGAAGCCATTGAAGTACCGCTGCCTTCCTTATAATAAGAGTCCGGATCTTCAGCAAAACTAAACGGCTGTGGGTCGGCATAACTGGTCTCAGAATTCCAAGTTGATAAGACTGAAACCCCGGGAGCAGCCAATTCTACAGCCGGGCCCGTGCTTGACCACTTTGGTCTTTTATTGTTCTTATCAATTGCAGCTACAGCCACCACCGATTCATATTTGGCCGGATAAATAACATTATCTCCCCTGCCGGCCGGGTTGCCAGAGTTGCCCGCAGCAGCAATGTGAAGCACTCCTTTTTCTGCAGCTGCATCAAAAGCATCCCTCACAGCACCGCTCTCGGTACCGCGGCCATAACTATTATTAGTGATGCGAATAGGATTGTCTGAGTTTTCAACATTATAATCATTTACAATCCAATCTAAAGCTGCAATGGTGTTAGTTGAAGACCCCACTCCATCATCATTTAGAATCCTTAAAGCTATAAGCTGTACTTCAGGCCCAACACCAACCGCACCAAAATCATCCTTAACTGCCGCCACTGTGCCTGCTACGTGCGTGCCGTGTCCATAGACGTCCATCGGTTTATCGTCGTCTTCAACAAAATCATAACCCCATTCCTCTACCACAAAATTTCCGGCTAAATCACGATGGTTATAATCAACGCCGGAATCTATCACTGCTACTTTGATACCCTTCCCTAAATATAGACCATCTCCTTCATCAAAGCCATGAACTTCACCAGCCTTAATGTGTTCAACACCCCAACTATTAGTTAATTCTGCTTCAGCAGTATAATCTACAGCATAAACCGGTAAATCTAATTCAACCGCTGTTACTCGCGGGCTACGGCTCAAAACATCCATTGCCTGCTGAGGCAAACTACCGGCAAAGGCAGGAATAATAGTAAAATCATGCTTGACTTTACCGCCTAAACTTTCAAAAAATGCTCGTTCTGCTTTACCGGGGTTACGATCAAAACTAACAATAACATCAAGTTTATTATTAACCTGTTTGTTATCAGCTTGTACTGATATACTCAATACTTGAGAAATTTTCGAACCTCCGGCTAAAGTTAAAGTTATTAATAAAAGAAAAAGGAATATTTTTTTTATTTTCATATATATAAAATCTGCTGTGCTGTATTTAATAAAATAATAAGATTAATGTTAGAGTTTCAAGCTTATTTTTAACCCGAAATATATTTATATACTAGCAAAATAACAGCGCCAAATAAAGCCGTTCAAAATTTAAAACTTCTATTACAATACTTCCTTATTTGGCAGCTGAATGCTTTTTTGATATATTAAGCTAGTATTATTTATATTTAAAATGATTAGTATCCGTTTATAAAAAAATCATTTAATATAAATTAATAATAATTAATTGCAAGTTATCAAGTTATAATGAGTATTACTCCAGAAATCATTACCGCTGATAGTATTACAGCTCCACAAGACTTAAGTGAAACTAACAGCCCGGAAGGAAAGTTCGAAAATCAAGACCAGCAAGAACCTGCTTCCTCAGAATCAGCTTTATTATCCTTAGAAGAATTTTCTTTTAATTTATTCAATTATCTTAGATCAATCACTGAAAATCCAGAATTAGTCCTTGACAGAATTTTTCAAGCAAAAGATTTGGAATTAGCAGCCTGTTCCGGCAACCCAGATTTAGCCTGGTTAATTTCTAAAGAACTACAAAAAAAAGTTGATTTATTAATGAAAAGAGAAGCTGAAGCCGACTCAGTAACAGTTTTTCCTGATGGAGAAGTCCGACCTGTATATAATCCAGAAACTCAATTAAGAGGCAAACATGTAGTTATCATCCAATCATTTGCTCCTTCGTGGAAAGAAGGACAATCGAATATTAATGATCAAGTAGTAGAATTAATTTTAGCCAGTGAAGCAGCTAACAGAGCTTCTGCAGCTGAAATTACTGTTGTTATGCCCTACATGGCTTATTCACGTTCAGACAAAAAAGATATGCCAAAGGGGACAATTGCCGCCAGCGCCCTTTTAAAGTCATACATGGCACAAGGTGTAGATAGATTTGCAGCAGTTGATATTCATAAAGACCAAATCGCAGGTTTTGCTCCTATTTTCGATATTTTATATAGCAGCGAAGTATTTTTACCGCTAATCAAGGAAAAAATTGATATCAGTAAAGTGGTTTTTATAAGTCCGGATTCCGGATCAAGCAAAATGGTTGAAGCTTATTCTAATCGTATTTTAGGGCATGATGAAGTAGGAGTAATTCGTAAATCTAGAAGTGCTAATTCAGCTCAATCAGAAACTAAAGGGTATTCCGGACCGGATTTAAGTAACAAAATTGTAGTTTTTGTTGATGATTTAATCAGCAGCGGCAGTACTGCTATTGACGCAGCTGCTTTAATAGCAAAAAAAGGTGTGTTGGTTGATGAATCCGGGCAGCCGCAAATTTATTTTATTGCACCGCACGCTCAATTTATCGGCGATGCATTAAGCAAGTTTAAAGACTCTGCTTTTAAAGAAGTTTGGACCAGCAACACTATTCGACAGAGACCAGAGGTTTTTGACCCGGAAATAACGGGAGGTAAAATCGTTGTCTATAATTTAGCCCCATTCTTAGCTGAAAAAATCATGAATGTGCACACAGGCCGCCCTATGGGAATCGACTAACCCAAAGTTTGCGTTTTTGCTAAACTTTCATCTTTTGAAATAATTTCTTGTGCCAGCTGTGGGTGAAAGTCTGTAGTTGAAAATTTTTAAGTCTGAGCTAATAACCCATCAATGATTTTAGAAAGGCTTCGACCTTGTTCATCGTGTAATTGTTCCAATCGAGAACGAAAATTTGCTTCTAAATTTTTTCCTTGTTGCGTTAAACCGGCACTAATCAATGATCGACAAGCCTGTAAAACAAAAAGAATATTATACCTGCCAGAGGTATGAACATCCGTAAAAAAAGTAGCGCAGCTGGTCAAACCAGCTAAAGAAGAAGCTTTAGCCATCAAGAGATAATCATCAGGACTAGACTTCTGGTCTAAAAATTTACCCATAAAATAATAAGAAAAATTCTCAGCTAATAAATCCGGCCATCTAGGCAATTCGTTGTCTAAAATAGTATCAACTTCATTATTAAAGCTTCTCAGGGTGTGAATAAAGGGAGCTTTCCAGCTTTTATGTCCAGACCCACCGCATTCGCATTCTCCATTCCAGCGAACTAAATTGCCATGTGGGCAAGACCAAGCTGTACGCTCTTTTAGTTGAGCTTCTGGAATTTGCTCCAAATCAATTTGCTCCAAGGCTTGCTGCAACGAAACTGGATGGATATTTCGTTCAGGTAAACTGTTAAAAATCAACCAAGATAAAAATAAATGAGCATAGCGATCATGGTGGCCAAATGTTTCACCATCTGTCCAAGTGATCATTGCAGCATCTTCGGGCAAACTTTTCAACCTGGGCACAATAACATCATCGGCAAAACTATCAGCATTAGCTTTATCGCCAAAAGCAAATGCCGTTGAGACAGGCCTGTCAAAAGCGCAGGCCAAAATATGACCATCACTACCGTTATTGCCTATTGGCAGCTTGACTATCTTGTTGTCAGCTGACAAGTTGCCATTTATGCTCAGCTGTTCTGGAGCGCAAATTACTCCTTGATAGCCTGCGTTTTTTGCATCGCGCAAAGTAGGTGTATCCAAAGCTGTCTCAGGCGGCCACAACCAACGCGGCCGTCGGCCACAGTCGCGATAAAATTCATTGCTGCCAGCTTTCAATAAAAGTTCTCTATCTCTTTGGTTGAGGTCAGGCAAAATAGGATGAAGCCACGGATCTCCTACCCCCCGCTCTTTCATAGCCTGTTTAATTTCTTCTGATTGATCTGGACTTAGCTTTATCTGAGCTCTCAATACTCCGTAAAAATCAAATGCTGTTTTGTTTAAAAGGCCTCCTTCTATCTGTGGACCATAACACTGATCTGTGATAATTTCATTCCAATCAACAGCACCGGGATGAACCTCAATTCCGGATAAATCCTCGTGAGAAGCAGACCGTGGCGGTTGATAGAAGTGCTCCCCAAAAGTCACTCTTCGCTCTACACTCATAGTTGATTAATTTGCACAATTATTATTTAGTCCTTTATTTAAAAAGTCTTTATACTGTTAACAAGCAATATATATGTGTGCTAAGACTATAGGCAGAGAAAAATTTACTGCAGTCATAAATATAAAAACAATTCCTGTAAAAAATATTAGAGTTTTAACTATGCTATTAATATCCATAAAAAAATTTAAATAGCAGATAAAATAATTAAGTTTAACTTTCAAGATTATGTTAAACTTGAAAGAGGATATTATAATTAATACTAACAGTCTAAAATTAAATTGTGTAAAGGAAAATTAAACAAACTAAACATTCAGTTTTATTTGATTTTTATTTGAATTAACTTTTGCCGACAATACTAAATATTTAAATTAAAATATGGACAAAGAAGAACTGACTCAAAAAGATATACCTCATACAAACATTGAAAAGCCTTCTGCAAACTTTAATAAAATTATACTTATTCTACTGATATTCTTAACTCTTTTATCGAGCTGTGCAGCAGCTTATTTTGCTTACCAAAACTTTCAATTAAGACAAAAGCGGTTTCATCTCTCCCAATCTACCCCTGCACTTATTCCAACACCCGCACTAACCCCGATCCAAAAAGCTTCGCAAACTGCTGATATTAGGCAGTCTCCATTAGTGTTTATTAAAGAAGGACAAATATTTTTATTAAAAGGACTTGATAGTGAACCATTGCTGATAGATGAAGGCAGCGCTCTCTCCTTATCAAATGACCAAACCAAAATCGCTTATGTAAAAATGGACAAAGACAACAATATTTATATTTACAATAAATCAACAAAAGAAAAGAAAACTATAATCACAAGTGAAGAAAGGTTGAGAGCTGTTGAGTGGTCTCCAAATGATAGATATTTAATTACCGATTCAGGCACCGGCACTGCAGGTAGAGGGGCAATATATGAATACCCCTCCGGTAAAAAAATTTCAACTTTTTCGATACTTGTTGATAGACTTCAATGGCTAAATAATAACGAATTTATTTATGTTGAGGCTCAAGAAGTCAGCCCTTTAAGACCGTTTGGATTTGGCTTTGGTTCCGGCTTAGCAAAAATCTCGCTGCCAAGCGGCTCGAAAAAAATCTTGGCTCAAGCTAACACCTTAAATGATTATAGTCTTTTAAAGGTAGAAAATGAAAAAATTTATTTTTCAAAAAGAACCGTTGACGACAATGATATGTGGAAAATACATGATCAAATAGTAAAAACATACTGGAAAATGAGTGCTGATGGAGCTGAAAAAAATGAAATTAGCGAACCTGAAACGTTAGAGGATGAAATCTTAAGCTTAATTCCACAAGAATACTCAGACTATCGACTTTCTTCTCTTGACAGAAATAATAATTTAACGAACTGGATTGTTTTTAGGTTAAATAGCGGCGACTCTATCTCTGAATCCCTTATCTGTATTATTAATACTGAAGATCCTCAAAATACCTTTGAACAAATAGCGGTCGGCACACATCCTAACTGGTAAGCTATGCAACATTGACATCAGCTGCATATACACCTAACTGACTTTCTATATAACTTGAATTATTTATAGAGCTTTCATATACTAAATTCAGATTTTGTTAAGACAATTTAATTAATAAAGTTAATAAAAGGCTTTTATGAAAAAAATAACAATAATTTTTGCCATAGTTATTCTTACTTTCGCTGTTGGAGGGTGGTATTTTCTTTCTGAACAAGAAGAGGTTGAGGAGACTCCTTTTTTTGAAAATATGGAAGTAGCTGAACAAAAAGTGAGGGAGAGGGAAGCAGAAGTTGAGACAGAGACAAAAGAGCAGGAAAACCCCTATGTGACAGCTCAAACTGTAGAGCCGATTGAAGAAGATAATATTACAATGCACAAAGATTTTGGCGCAGTGTTAAGAGAAGTCTTTGGGGAAGAGCCAAAACTTGTCGAAACAGGAGGAATCACTAGACTCTCTTATATAGTTAATAGAGTAATTACAACTGATGATGTAATGGAGGCAAAAAATCTTTTAGCTGAAAAAGGTTATGAGCTTCAAGATTCCAGCACTAAAGAAGATAGATATGAAATAAACCTCTCTGTCTCAGAGGATGTATTGGAAGAAAAATACAATGGAGATGTGGGAGGGAGCATGTATATTAACTTCTGGACTGCCGAGGAGGGAGAAGAGATGCAAAGAGTTGTGATTAAAACATTATAAAGGACACGTTACTTAGGATTTTTAGTAAGCCCCGATTTTTATAGTCGCAGTTTTTTCTCTCCGTTACCCTGAAAATTTTTTGAAGGGACAAAATTATATTTCCTCCATCAAAGAAAGCTAATACATTTTATTATTTCGATATAGTAACGAACAAAGCACATTTTATATTTGTCAAGCACTGAGCGCTTCAAATATTTCAACCCTGAGCCTCGTCCAAAGGGCGATGATCCTCTGGGCCATGCCGAAGGAGCTTATATTGAACTCGCCGAAATACTTGTCCTGAGTCTGTCGGGAATATCCAGAATATGTAGCGAGGGAAAGCAATAACTTGAGTTTATAAATAACAACTATCCCAAGGGCAAGATTTTACTACTTAAAGGCTGAAAAAGTAATACTTACTGTGTAATCTTTCAAAAAACCCGGGCTTGTTTTATGAATTGTAATATCAGCAAAACCAACCTTTTTAAGCAAATTCAAATAGTCTTCTTTCAAAATAGCCCCAGCAACACAGCCGCTGAGCAATTCTTCATCATTTTTCAATTTGTCAGGCAAAGGTTTGGTTAACACCACATCAGAAACCATTAGCCTTCCACCCGCTTTTAAAACTCGATATGCTTCCTTAAATACCTTTTCTTTATCTGGAGCTAAATTGATAACGCAGTTGCTAATAATTACATCAACTGAATTATCATCTAACGGTAAATCTTCTATGTCGCCTTTTTTGAATTCAATATTAGTGTAATTATCTTTTTGGGCGTTTTCTCTTGCTTTTTCAAGCATTTCATCTGTCATATCAACCCCGATCACTTTGCCAGTCTCGCCAACTTTCTTTGCCGCCAGAAAAGCGTCAAAACCAGCTCCACAGCCTAAATCAAGCACCGTTTCCCCTTCTTTTAGCGAAGCAATTGCTACCGGATTGCCACAACCCAAACCAAGATTAGAATCACTGGGAGCTTGACTTATTTCATCTTGTGAGTATCCCATTTGGTTTGTTTGTTTTTGAGTATTCTGGTTAGACTCACAATCACAACTTCCACACCCGCAACTGCTAGAAGACCGGGCTATTTTAGCGTAGGAGTTTTTAACAACCTCTTTAATATCGTCAGTTTTACTCATAGTAATTTTATCTAATAGGCCTAACAAAGGCTGTTTCAAGTTATTTTGATTTCTTTTGCGAAACCATACTTATGATTGCAAAAATAAAAAAGGCCAGTCCAAACCAGACATGAGCATGAACGATAAATTGATACTGGGGCCGATTTCCACTTAAATAGTTTACAAAAAGAGGAATGGTTGAAAGGAGGGTGCCGACAAAAGAGACCTTTCTTCCAATTTCTATAATTTTTTTCATTATATTATTTAAATTGTATTACGATACACCTTAACGCGCAATATTTATCCCCATATTGCAAATACGTCAAACAAATGCAACAACTATTAAGCCTCCAGTAAATGGAGCCGATTAGTTATTCATTAGTTCATTAATAGTCTGCCAATAAAAACCACAAGTAATGCGCCCGCTACTGCTACCGCAAAAGACGTTAAGTTAAATCCAGTTACTCCAACTGCAAAAAACTTTTGGCCTAGATAGCCTCCTACTACTGCCCCAACAATTCCCAAGACGATTGATCCTACAATTCCTCCTTTTGAGCTGGGTACAATAAAATTAGCAATAGTTCCTGCGATAAGTCCAAAAATAATCCAATAGATGATAGTCATATTTACCTCCTTTCCATGACCTGTATCCTCAAACTAAACACAACAAACAAATTAATTAGTTTGTTGTCTTTCGCCGGAGAATATTTTTATTAATTGAACAATTCCCCAAGCCAGTATCGCATATACAATAATTGCGACCAGCGTTGAGGGCTCAAGAATCGAAGTTGTTTCAACTCCTTGAATATATTCCCTTTGGAAGATTCCTTCAAAAGGAAGAATAAAGATTCCTGTTAAACCATATATCAAACCAACAAAACCACTAGCCATACTTGCTCCAGTCAATTTAAGGATTAGACGGAAGGCTAATAGTATCTCCAATGCTCCCAAAAAGAAATAAATTAAATATTCTATGGTTTGAGAACTGGTTGCCACTCTTTTAGTTTCAGTGGTCACTGCTTCCCTTGGTCCCTCATTTTGGGTTGTTGTAGTTTCTTTTGTAATTTCTGCCATATTTTTCTCCTTTTTTTATTTTTATGTTACTATTTCTGTCGTACTTAATTTTTTAAGTTTGGCGATAAGTTCTTCCTTGCTGTAACTAGAAGTATCTATTTGTTTATCTTCAAACATCCTTAATCCCTCGATGATTCTTCGGACAAATATTGCTTCTTTGGTTCTCAAATTTCCTACTCTTATTTCATTTTCTTCGTAAGTTTCTGAGATGATTGCCAGTTGTGAAAATAGAAAAGTTGTATTAATAAATATGTTGGAGATATTTCTTATGTCTACACTATGTACTTCGGAAGAAAGCAAGTGACGGTCGATTATCGTAACTCTTGTATCTTCGACATTAATGGTATTGGGGAAAGGATCAAAGGGAAATGCATGAGAAGATATGCTCACTAATATTCTATTAGATTTTTTAACTAGGTCTGCAACAGTTTCGTTTTCCAATCTCTGTTGTTTATCTGCAATCTGACTCTCTTCTTTGATTTGTCTTTCCCGAGAGGGAAGACTGTCTCGAATTTTATCAAGTAAACCATTCACCTCGCGCTGAGTATAAAGCTTTTCCGGATAAATATTACCATCCTTTTTTTTGTTATTTGTTTTAATTTTCATATTTGGGTGGATGATAAAAATTTGCTATCATTTGGATTTTTGATAAAAAAAATTATTTTATTTAAATTAGATTTTTTATCTGTTTTTTTTCCTGCTTGCTACTTCAGTATAAGAATCAGCATCCATTCTTACCTCAGCTTTTTTAATTACTGTTTCTTTTGGTAAATACTCTATTAAAGCCTTTTTTACAAGTGTAGATAAACTAAGATCATCAACTATAGCCTGAGCTTTAGCTTGTTTGGCAATTTTAGGGTTAAGAAAAAGAGTAACACGCTGCTTGTTTTTGTTTGACATAATTTAATACTACAAGTTATTCAAGTAGTTGTCAAGGTACAAGTTAAAAGTAATTGCATTAAGCGTGGTTAAAAATATTTGGATAACAAGAGAAAACTTTTTTGGGCTCTAAAAAATTGTTTCGTCTGGTGAATAAAATTAAAACCAACTTTATCGCTTGTCTTTCAACAAGCCTAAATAATTGAGCATTAAACGACACTTCTATCATCCTCATAAACAGCAACTTTTCTACCGCTAGAACAATTCTCTTTCTGTGATATAGTAAAAATGCTTATGAGCGCAGTAGTAATTGAACACACCCTTGGAAAAGTCTTTGTCAAAAGAGATGGAAAAAAACAAACTGTGGACGCTAAGTTCTCTCCTGAATCAAACCCTTTTTCTTTAAAAGACGGGGACACTGTAATTACCGAGAAAGACGGCTATGTTGTGGAGGTCAGCGAATATAAAGACGGCAAATACAGCTCACAAATCTGTCTGTGCCCCAATTCCCAACTTACTCTGGATATCTCCACCACAATCTCCAAGATTAAGCTTGAAAAAGGTTCTTTCCGGTTGGCAACCAACGCTCCTTTAGAAATTCCCTATCTTGATGTTGCATATATTTTTGAAGAATTTCCCCAATTACAAAGCACGGGAAAAGGAGAAATTTTTTCTTTGGTAAAAATAACTGATGACAAGGTAATTTTTGCCAACAAAAGCTTTCCTGTTGATTTGGTCCACAAAAAATCCGATAAAAAAGTCCGCCTCAAAGCCAATGAGCAAGCAGCTGCAACTCCCGAAAAGATAAAAAAAGAAGAAGAGGTTAGTCAGAATATGCAAAACATCCTCTCCAAAACCATGGAAATTGGCCAGAATAAAATTAATAGTTTAACCATGGAAATACAACTAGGCTACTACCAATCTTTGCAAGAAACCCAGCAGGAAATGATTAAGGCTTTAAAAAATAATCTCAACCAATACTCTCTTGCCAGTCTTAAATCAATTATCAACGGTTGGGGGGAAGGCCTAGAAAAAGAACTTGCACAAATGCCTGCTCCGCTTAAAGAAAAAGCAAAACCATTGGTAGAAAATGCAATCAAACAATGGGCAGAGCTCACTCCCAACTTAATCAAGCTTAAAGCAAAATCTGAAGACAAAGGGAAAGACATTAAAGAAAACATTGAAGAGTTAATTAAAGAACTTAGAAAAAACCTTCCAGGAAAGCTGGCAGCAGAACATGAAGAACGACTCCGTCAGTATCTGAAGCTAACCAAGAGAAAAACCAAAAAGAAAAAACCAAAAAAGAAGAAGGCTAAATCCAAACCAACAAAACTAGACAAAAAACTCAACAAACTGAACAAAGAAGTTGAAGAAGGCTTAGCCAAACTCTCTAAAGAAATTGAAGAAAACAATTAATTATATTGTTTTAGTCTGTAGCTTTTTTAATTTAAGTTATTTATAATAAAAATATGAAGTCCTCTAAACTTCTTTTAATGGCACTACTTCATTTTATTGTTATGTTTATTTTAATGTACTCCATGATTGATAGCTTCAACCACTTTTATTTTAATATAAATAAAATTTATATGGCGGGCATCATGACTGCTCCCATGCTTATTATTGAAATCTTTTTAATGAAAAGTATGTATAAAGACAAGCAAAGCCTTACTTTTATTATGATAGCCAGTATTATTATTTTAGTCGTCTTTTTTGGTTTTATAAGAAAACAGGCTTTAGTGAAAGACAAGCAGTTTTTAAAATCCATGATTCCTCACCACTCAAGCGCTATTTTGATGTGTGAGGAAGCCTCTATAACCGATCAGGAAATTCAAAATCTTTGCAAGCAAATAATAGAAGCACAAAAAAAAGAAATTACCATCATGCAGAAAAAACTACAACAACTAGAAGATAATCAGGAACGACCCTAAAAATCATAACGTATCAACCTAATATAATCTCAAGTAGAAGCTCCATTAAAATTTTAGACTCTCCCATCCAATCTTACATAAATTCTAACTGACTGATACAATCTTAAATAACAAATATATGGGACAAAAATTTACTCAACTTGTCAGCAGCCAGCTTAATAATTGGTACCAGCAGCTTGCCAACTCCATCCCAAGCATTATCACTGCTTTCCTCGTTTTCTCATTTTTTTTTGCTCTAGCAAAAATTCTTGAAAAATACATTTATAAGACCATTGGCAAATTTATTGAAAAAAAAAGCCTAAAAAGATTCAGTACCTCTTTTGTTCGATTTTTAATAATCTCCATCGGCTTACTCACTGCTCTCAGTATTCTTAACTTAAACGGAGCCATTGCTTCTTTGCTTACTGGTGCCGGCCTTAGCGGTCTTGTTATCGGCTTTGCTATGCAAGAGATAATTTCCAACTACTTTTCAGGGATTACTATTTCAGTCAGTGATCCATTCAAGCTAGGAGAGCTTGTGGAAGTAGCTGGAAAACTTGGCTTAATTAAAAAAATTAAAATTCGCACCACCGTCATCGAAACTCCTCAAGGACAAATCATAGAAATACCCAACAAAAACGTCGTCAACAGCCCTATCATCAACTATAGTATTACCGGCCGAAGAAGAATCGACATTTCATCTGGAATTTCCTACCAAGACGACCCTCAAAAAGCTAAGCAATTAGCTATAAGAGTTGTTTCTAATATCAAAGGAGTTGATAAAAACATGCCCATCGAATTTTTTTACAATGAATTTGGAAAAAGTGCTCTAAACTTTACACTTCGTTTCTGGATGAACTTTGATAACTCTCAGATAAAGTTCTTTAATCTGAAATCAAAAGTCATTACCAAACTCCTTGAAACCTACAACAAAGAGGGCATCACTATGCCATACCCCACCAAAACCGTCAGACTTAAAAAATAAAAAAAGTTTTTGCTCCCGTATTAGACAAGCTTAGAACTACTGGTTTTGTGTCTTGTGAATGAAAGAAAAGAAAAAATTGCTGTTAAAATTAAAGCTGACAACAACTAACAATTTACACTAAAGAAGAGTAATAATTGATTGGCTCCCCATTCATAACATTACTCGGACTAGCTTTCCAATTTTAGTTTCAGTTAGCCAAACCCGAACAGCCACTGACTAGCGGCGAATAAACAAGATGGCATTGGGGATGTTACGCCCCGGGCCAACTTTGTAGCTTCCTGACCAGAGGGCAGTTGAACCACCGTTATCTAAATTCAGAGCATTCTCCATACCTAAAGCTTTCATAACCAGAGCCGACTCTGCGACCGTGGCACTATGCACTACCCCAATATAGACTCGATTGTCTTGGTTGGCGACAAAACTGCGGTTGCCCCGACTCCCTTTTTTTGGATCACCGTCACCCCTAAAACTTACTTCGCCACCAGAAACCAACAATGGATAGTTAGACAACACGCCATTGGGACTGGTATCACGACCCCACTGTGAAACAGCACCCACGAAGCGAATATAACTGTCGTCAAAAATCACTGCCGGATTGTTGCTATAGACATTATTATCTGAGTTAAAATAAATACCTTTGTGATTCATGACTAACAGATCAAAACTGTTCTTCTTGTCGGCACAACTAGGATAAGCGGCTGGGCAGAAATAGGAACCATTTACACCAGCATAAGCTCCATTACGTGACACATAGTCAGCCAACGACAAAACCGGGCAATCTTGGTGACAGTCGTTATCAGCGGCAGTATCGACAATCACTCTGGTTGAACTCAGGTCAGCAGCAATTAAACTCACCAGGTAAGAACCTGTTTCAGTTGTTATCTTTTGCCGAGAATAACCCGAGTTAGGAGGTGTTAAGCTTTCAGGAACACCAGCCGGAATCTCCATTTGAGCAGCAACATCCGCCAACTCTTGCTCAGTTTTTTCAATGCCCTGCTCCAGCTCAGCTAAAGTTGCGCTGGCTGAACTATAGTTAAGTTTAGACAGATAAACTAGAGCGTCAGTATAAAGTTGATCAAGATCTTGAGTATCGTCCGTCTTATTTTTTAGTTTTAGCAGCTGTTCGTAATATTCGCTCGTACTTTGCACCACTGCCTCAGTTTCTGCCATGCGCTGCTTCAGTTCTTCGTTAACTAAGTATTGATCTTCATTTTTAAGAGTAGTTAATTCTGCACTTAAACTGGCTTGCAGCTCTTCTGCCCTTGCTGCCTGCTGTTGGTTTACTTCAAGCTGCTGCTGAGATTGCTGCAACTGGTACCATAAGTACCCACCGATGAATATGAGTGAAGCAATTACCCAAACAATTATCCCTATCACCAGATGGTGCCTGTTGAGTTTAAATTTAGTAAATAACGGCAACTGTTTAACCTTGAACAGTTTATTTTCTTTTTTTGAAAAAGGAGTGGGCATAGTCAGATTCTATCCAACCTTAAAACTAATACAACGGGCAAGCGTGAGTAGTCAGACGCAGGCACGGGTTTTGTCCAATTTGTCAGGCGGCTGCAAAAGCTTTACTAATGCTAAAAAGGCCAAACTAGCGGTATCAAAAAGATTGCAGTTAAAAAAACTATCAAATCAAGAAAGATACCAAGCTTCCAATAATCGGTAAATTCATATTGCCCGGGCTCAAGTACTAATAAATTTGCTTGGTGGCCTACAGGTGTTAGAAATGCGCAGGATCCCCCAACAGCAACAGCCATAAGAAAGGGATCAATAGAAACTCCAAGCTCTTGAGCTATTAAAATAGCTACCGGAGCCATTAAAACAGCCACTCCCACATTATTTACAAAGTCAGACATTAAAATACTAATTCCTAATACTAGCGCCAACATCATTGTTGTTGACGCGCTTGAAAAAATAGTTAAAAAGGTTGAGGATATAAGATGTCCTGTGCCAGATGAAATCATCGCCTCGCCAAAAGGGATCATCGCACCCAAGACTACGATTACTGACCAATCTATACTTTCGTAACCTTCTTTCACAGTTAATATACCTGCAACAATCATCGCAACAGCACCCAAAAAGAAGCTTATCTCTACTGGAAAAACCTGAAAAAGAGTAAGCAAAATAGTAGCTAAAAAAATCAGCATAGCTGCAGCCATATTAGATGAAGAAAGGAGTTTTGCCTCTCTTTTGGCTAGAGGAAGAAGTTCAAAATCATTTAAAAAATTATTAATGTTGTCTTGGTTTCCTTTTAAAAACAGGATATCTCCGTAGTTTAATCTGATGTCTTTTAGTTTTTCTTTTAGCTTTTCTCCATGACGAGAAAGGGCGGATACCTCAATATCGTATTTGACATCAATTTTTAAGCCTTCCAGACGAGATCCTCTTATCTTCGAAACAGGTCCCACGATCGCCTCAGCCTCTGATAAATCTTGTTCTTTTTCGCCTTTCTTTTTTGGACTCCTAATCTCTAAGTCGGTTATATTAATTATCACTTTCAAAACTTCCGGATCAGATTTGACTAAAAGAAGATCGTTTTCATAAATCTTTTCAGATGACGGTGGGTCTTCAATTTTTTCATCTCCTCTAATGATAGCAGAGACAGTAAAGTCTTCTTCAACTTTTTCTTTTAAATCATTAATTGAAGTATTTATTAATTCTGATTCGGTAGGAACTAGAAGCTCTGACGTATAATCGCTTATATTGGAAAGAGATTCGTCAGTTCCCGCGCCTTTTTTTCTTTTTGGCATCAATCTCCATCCTAGAAGTGAGAGAAAAAGAATACAGGGGACAACAACCCACATACCTACTTGAGTAAAATCAAACATTCTAAAAGGCACACCTACGACATCAGCCCGAAAGGAAGAAACAATTATGTTGGGAGCATTCCCAATGAGGGTTAAGAACCCTCCCATGTGAGATGCAAAAGCAACCGGCATTAAGTAGTAAGCTGCAGACGCTTTACTCTTTTTCGCTAACCTCATGGCCAGCGGTATAATGATTGCCAGAGACCCTATGTTATAGATAAAAGAAGAAAGTATTGCGGTGATAAAAGTTAAAAAGACAAGGTGAACCCATACGCTTTTATTTTTTATAGGAATTTTGGACAAAAGCAAGTCAATAAAACCGGTATTTGTGATGCCTCTACTCATAACCAAAACTGAGGCTACTATTATTACTGTCGGATTGCTAAAGCCTAAAAAAGCGTTTTCAAAAGGGACTACTCCTCCCAAAATTATAATAGCCAGAGCAATTAAAGCAACTAAATCATATCTTAATTTCCCCCAGATCCAAAAAATAAGGGCAAAGGCTATTCCGGTAAATAGAAATATTTGCTGACTCAATGGCCCAAAATTGATTAAATTTGCCATTACTTTAAGTTAAATTAATTTTAATATACTTGATGTTTTTAGAATTTTTTGCAAGAAAAATAACTAAGATTTGTTTCAATTCTCACAGTTTTAAAATGCTTTTGCAAGACTAGTTTCTTAAGAAAGTAAAGGAGTAGGTTGGGAAGATTTAAATTGATTATTGCCTTTGAGCTGCTCCTCGTGGTGGGCTGTGTTCGAACTAGCATAATTTGATAAGAAGTTTATTCTAAATATTAAATAGTTTTTTAACTGCAGCAACAATGCTATGGCAAACATAATCAATAACAAAATGGGGATATTTATATTCCGGACTAAAGTATACAAAAAAGCATACATTTGCCCCACATTAGCATACATAAGACTTCATCAACCTAAAATACAGCTGCGGATTATAATTAAATAATAAGAAGTGTAATAATATAGCCATCAATGATAAATTTTAATAAAGTTAGAAATGCTCTTTTATCTCCTTTTTGCAATTACATAACTTTCTTTCATAATTCTGATTATGATTATGAGGCTTTTCCTGCCTTGTTTAAGCCGATGCAAAGAAGAGAAAATAGAAAAAAACCGACAAGACCTGTATTTTACTGGTTCAGCAACAGTTGGCACTCGAATTTTCCCAATATAAGAAACAAATATTTTTATTTATTCGTTAAAAATCCAAAATTAGACAATTTTAAGCTTAGATCAAGACATTCGGGGCTAGATTTTAACGGGTTGTATTCATTTTACGAAAAATATCTCGAAAAAAGAAAATTATTGGATTTAGAAAAACTCTATAAGGACTTCAAAGGTGGGTATTATGAGCCATCAATTCTTATGTCATTTAGTGAGGTAGTCCCTGATCTGGTCGTAACTTTCCCCAACGATAAAGACACGCGTGGGATAATCTTGAAGCCAAAAAAGCTTGAAGGGGAAAAAATTGATTTATTAACCAAAAATTACCGGCCATTAAATTTTATTGATATTCCTGAGATAGTGAGCGCAGTCCCTAAAATTAAAAGATCCTATCCTTTTATCCAACCCAAAAAAATTGACGGGCGTTACTATTATAAAGATTGGCTGCCAATGCCAGGAAAAGCAGGATTTTGGCTATAAAGGAGAAACAGAGTTAGAAATATATACCCCTACATAATATTTTGATAATATTCCCCAGCCTCAACTCATTATTTATTGGCTCCCCG
>CAZPQG010000004.1:0-14139 GCA_964588685.1 uncultured Pseudomonadales bacterium
TAACCACACTTCAATAAACAAACCTCCGCCACAAGCGGAGGTTTTTTTATTGATGCCCGGCTTGGATTCGAACCAAGATTGAAGGCTTCAAAGGCCTTTGTCCTGCCATTAGACGACCGGGCATTGTTAAAAATTTTTTTAGCTCTAAATTTAAACGCTCACATATTTAAGCAATAACCAATGTCAAACCAATTTTAATCACTGAGAGGTTAACAAAACAATGTACTCTATTTTATCAAAAGCATAAAACTAAGAAAACCAGCAAGCTTGTTGGAAAAAATATGAAGAAAAAATAAATTCTGAGGGAGGATCCTCAGCGTTTTGTCTTGCTTTACAAGAACAAAGCCTGCTCCCCGTGATTAAAAGTATTAAAACCCAAGTCACACTAGGGGAAAATGCCCCTTGGAACCCCATTTTGACTTGTTTCTCCCGTTAAGCTGAGCAAACTGCGGGCATAATCAGAATTAAAAAATTATCTTGCCTTAACTGCTAAAACAAAATTTATTACTCTTAAATCAAAAACTTTCTCTTATCTTGACTCATATCAATAAATTCATCTGCTTCTTCGATTAATTTTGCATTAGCTGTTTGTCTAAAAGCCATTACTTCTGTCCGACGACCATGACCTCGCAAATAATCTAATAAGTCCACATAATCACCGTCACCTGAAACCAGCACCACTGTATCCAGCAAAGGCATTAATCTAACTACATCAATGGCTAAGCCTACATCCCAATCTCCTTTTTTAGCACCGCTTTTAAAAACTTGCAGCGGTTTACTTCTTACTTCATAGCCTAAATCAGCCAACACCTGTAAAAAATCTTTTTCCTTCCCGCCTTTGGTCTCAATAACATAAGCAAATGCTCTCACCAAGTTGCGGCCAGCAATACCTACTTTCATTACATGATGAAAATTAACATTAGTTTGATATAAATTTTGAGCAGACATATACATGTTGGAAACATCAATAAAAATGCCTACTCGTTGTATTTTGTGTTTTACTTGTTTATTACTCATAAACGAAATTGTAACATAATTACTTTAAAATCTAAAAAAGTATTGACAAATATTAGCAAAATATCAAAAAATGTTTACTTTATAAGTTCAAGCAATTAATCCTTTTGTACTTCAACTGTCTAAGATAATCTTATGCCTTAATTTTAGCCTGCAGCTTTTCTTTATTAGCCAACAATACAGCTAAAAAAGTAGTCACAGGAGCTGCAAAAATCAAACCACTGGAACTGACCATCATTCGGATTAACTCCTCCACAATAATTTCTTGCGACAAGACGTATGACCAGGGATGAGGATTATTAACAAACAATAATAAAAGGGGCAGAGAAGCACCGGTATAAACCAGCATTAAAGTATTAACCATCGAGTTAATATGGTCTTGACCGATAGCAAATGCTTCCAGAAACAATTCTTTGTAATTTAAGTTAGGCTTATTTTTTTTAAGAGAAAAAACTATCCCTGCCTGCGTAATAGTCACATCGTCCAAAGTCCCCAACAAGCCAATAATAATGCCGGCCAAAAACAAAGAACTCAAATTGATTTGGTCTTGTCTTTCTATAGATAAAAAACTCGCTTCTTCAGAAGTAGTGCCGGTAATGCGGGCTGTGTTGATAAAACTTACTGCCAATAAGATGGAAAAAAACAAAGCTAATACCGTGCCGAGCACGGCAACGTGAGTTTTTTTCTTAAAACCATGTGTTAGATAAAAGCTAACCGGAATAATAAAAGTAATTAAAGATAAAGTTACTAATAAGGGCTCTACTCCCTGTAGTAATAAAGGTAAAGCTACTTTAAAAATTACTAAAAAACTTAAACCTAAAGCCAACAGTGATCTAACTCCTTTTAACCGGTTTACTGCCAACACCAATATTACAAAAATAATAAAAATAATTACCACAGCCTGATGCCGATCATAAGTGGTAATAATAGCTTGACTTGCATCTATTAGTTTCTCAGTTTTTAGCTGCGTTAATGGTTGATAAAAATTAATGAAAACTTTGTCACCTGCTTCATAATTTTGAAAATTCGCTGCAGGCATGCCTCCATGCTTAAGAATAATCGATTCTTGAATCTGATCTGTGTTAAGACTTATTTTCAACAATTGATATTCTGCTTCAAAATTATTAACAATTTCAGTGCCTTCTTCTATTACTTCTAGAACTTCAGCACTAATTATCTCGTTTTCATTCTCTTCTAAATCTTGAGTACTTTGAGCAGCAGCATTTTGACTGGCAAAAACTGGAGGCGCTGCATTTTTATGACAACTAATAGGAAGAATAATAGAAGAAATAGTTGAAAGAAAGGATGGTGTTAACTGATTAAAAGATAACAATAAAAAGCAACCGATAATTATAATGGCTGGTAAAAATTTAGTTGAATGCTTCATATTTACTTGCTCCTCTTGATAATTAATGCTGTTAATTCTGTCAGCAGCTGCTGAGCTTCAGTTTTGATTTTAAGTTCTGCCAAAGTTTTTTCCATATTAAATTGGTGCTTTTTGACTAATTGCTCAACTTTTTCTCTGATTTGATATTTTTTAATTAAATTTTCAATTTGCTTAAAATCCTGCTCAGCTAGTTCTCGATGAGCAGAAAATAAACTTGTCAATAATTTTTGATCTGATTTTTCAGCCTGAACAAATAACAACTGTCTGTAAATCGTTTTTTTATTTTCTCTAATATCAGAACCGACTGGTTTACCAATTTTTTCAGCCCGGCCAAATAAGTTCAAGGCATCATCTTTGATTTGGTAGATAATACCTAATTCCCGAGCAAAATTAATTAACAGCTGCTGCTGCTTGTTATCAGCTTCAGCCATCATTACGCCCAACAACAAAGGATTAACAAATGTATACTGAGCAGTTTTTAATAAATAAAGATTGAAAATTGTTTCCTGATTAGCTTCTTGCTGAGCCCCTGCCAAAAATACATCCTCCATTTGCCCCCACGTAGTCAACTGCATATGTTGAGCATAGTGGGCACAAATTTTTTTGTTAAGAGTTGATCCAACTTCAATTTGAGCCAGCTGTTTTTGAGCCATAAAAAGCAGTAAGTCGCCTAAACAAAGCGCCAAAGACATACCAACCTGACCACTATTAGCTAAATTTTTCTCTTGCGCATACTCTTGCATTAAAGTATGGAAAGTTTTCTGATTACGTCTTAAGTGATCTTGGTCCATCACATCATCATGTATTAAAAAAGCAGCATGAGTTAATTCCACAGCCAGCGCTATATTGAGCAGGCTGGTAAATAAACTATGCTCTTGATCCAACCGACTGCTGTCAGTAGCAGCAAATAAATCATAGCCTAAAAATACTAAGCTGCCGCGATATAATTTCCCTCCTATTAAAAAATTTTTTAAAAATTCTTTTAGATTATAATCAAAGGCAATCGCAGGCGGATCTAAAGCCTTGACTAAATCTAATAAAGCTGGTTTGATGACTTTTTGTTTGGCTGCTAAATAGTCTTTTATCATCACAGCTGATATTGTAGCATTGCTGTCGCTATTGCAACATTTTATATTTTACATCCTTTTGTTAATTACTTATTAAATAAGTTGCAATTATAATAACTAGCAATAAACAATTAATCAAAATTAGAATCTACCTAACCGAATGTTGTTAAAGTTAAAAATATGAAAAAGCAAAATAAAAACCAAAGCGAACAAAAACTAAAAACCGATTGGAATTTAAAACTTCTGTATCAATCCACTGCCGACCCACAAATTGATCAAGACTTAAAAGAACATCAAGAAAAAAGCCGCATCTTCGCAGAAAAATATCAAAATCGAACAGATTATTTAACAGAGCCCCAGCAGTTATTGACTGCCCTTAAAGAATACGAACAATTGCTTCATGACCTACAAGGTGGGCGCCCTCTAATATACTTCCATTACCTGACTGCCATTAATTCCAATGAACCCGAATTTCAAGCGCGATTAAATAAAATCACTCAGCAATTAACCAAAGTGCAAAATCAGTTAGAATTTTTCTCTCTTAAATTAGGTCGGGTTGATCCAACTCAACAAAAATCATTTTTAGAAAATAAAAAATTAAAAAAATACCGCTATTTCCTCGCTCAACGCTTTAACCAAGCTCAATTTGATTTACCAGAAAAACAAGAACAAATTCTTAACTTAACTCAACAGACTAGTTACCAGATGTGGACCAAGGGAGTAGAAAAAGCAGTCAACCAACTAACAGTTAGCTATAAAAACAAAGATGAAAATGAGGATGAGACTGAAGCAAAACAGATACCAATCACTAAAGCCGTACAAAAAATTCCGGAGCTGCCAACTAAAAAAAGGCGTCAGCTGCACCGGCAAGTATTAACAAAAGTATCACAAGTCGCAGATTTTTCAGAAGCCGAGATTAACGCCATCATCACATATAAAAACAGTGAAGATAAATTGAGGGGGTATAAACTTCCTTATCAAGAAACAGTATTGGGTTTTGAAAACGATTTAAAAACTGTGCAGATGATGATAGAGCTGATTACTAAAAATTTCGACATTGCTCACCGTTTTTATAAATTAAAAACTAAACTATTAAATCAAAAAAAATTAACCTATGCTGACCGTTCAGCTACAGTCAAAAAACTTACCAAAAGATACAATTTCAAACAAGGCCTCCAGCTTTTACAACAAACCTTTCAAAAGCTTGATCCTGAATTTGCGCAAGTTTTGGAGAAGATGACCAATCAAGGGCAGCTAGATGTCTATCCCAAAACGGGTAAAGCAGGGGGCGCCTTTTGCTCCAGTACTGCCAACAATCCCACCTTTGTGCTGCTTAATTACACGCAGGATTTTAACTCTATTACTACTTTTGCTCACGAGATGGGACACGCTATTCATAGCGAATTAAGTAAGTCACAGCCAATAATTTATCAGCATTATTCCCCAAGTACAGCTGAAACTGCCAGTGCTTTTTTTGAAAGATTTATATTTGACGAATTAATTAAAAATTTTACAGAGGAAGAAAAAATTGCAGCCCTTCATAACAGACTGCAAGATGATGTTAATACTATTTTTAGGCAAATAGCTTTGTTTAATTTAGAATTAGAACTGCATCAAAAAATTGAAAAAGCAGGCTATTTATCTTCCCAACAAATAGGAGCCTTGCACAACAAGCACATGTCAGCCTATTTGGGACCAAATTTTAAACTAACAGAGCTAGACGGCTTGTTTCATATTATTTGGCCGCATATCAGATATTTTTTTTACAGTTATACTTATGCCTACGGACATCTAATCAGTAAAAACTTAGTGCAACAAGTGAAAACCGAGCCTAGCAGCATTAAAAAAGTAAAACAGTTTTTATCGGCCGGAGGCAGCGACAAGCCAGTTAATTTATTTAAAAATATTGATATTAATATTACAAAACCGGATTTTTTTAATAGCGGTTTAAAAACAATTAAAAAAGACTTGGACCGTTTTGAAAAACTTATAAAAAACCACGGCTATTAAATTATTTTTTTTCCGCCTTTTTCAATTTCTCTTCACTATCTTCAATTGGTGTTTCTGCAATCTCATCTATATGTTTTCTTCTTAAAACAAAATCAATAATACGATTCCATCTTTTTCTTAAAAAGAAGAAGGCCCAACCAGCCAAGGTGAGTATAATTGTAATTCTAATTAAAGAACCGGTAGTGTCTAAAATCTGCATTAAACCACTGTATTTTCTAACTCCTTCATATGCTAAAACTGAAAAAAACATATATCTAAAATAAGCTCCAAGGAAAGTAGTCCAAATATAGGTCCAGATATTCAATTTTATCAAACCTGCAATCACTGACACCGGCAAAGTTGGAATAAAAGGCAGCGCCCTAAGCAAAAACATAATAACATCGTCTCTTCTAGTACTGTCTAAATATCTACCATATCTTTCCACCTCAGCTTCATCAACTCCTAAAACTTTACCAAAAGTACTATGTGTTAAAAAATCTTCAAACTTATCAGCTACGTAATAAGTTAACAAGGTAGAAAATGTTTTAGTAATAGCTCCTATTAAAGCTACCCAAAATAAAAACCTAAAACCTAATCCTTGTTCATAAGTTAAAGAACCTGTAGTAACTGGCACAAAAGGTGAAGGAATAGGGGGAATAACCTCTTCCAAGATTGAGCCCAAAAATGCAAATAACGGAATAGGCATGTTCGTTGAAAGGTTCTCTAAAAATGTAATTATTTGTTCTTCCATAATTTATTTTAAATATAGTTAATTAATAAAAATTCGTGCAAGCGAAAAGCTTGCCGTAACTTCATCATTATAATAGAAGCTGTTCCAAATCAACAACCTTAAATAAAAATGAATATCAAAATACTCAATAATTAACAATCACAAATGCATGAAGTACTGTGTCATCAAAACTCCATGTTAAGACAAAGATAATTTTTTGTTTAGTTGAGCTTTGCCTTGATTTTAAATTAATTTTAGACTTTACAGTTCAACCGGCTCTTACTAAGATGTAGACTCAAGATGATTAAAAAATATTAATTTTAACGATAACTTATTCTACATTCATTATCAAAATTCATTATCAAAAAACTATGAAAAATAAAAAACTATGAAAAAAAAACGTAGTCACTCCGACATTTCCACTACGGCTGTTGTCGGCATGATTGCAATTATGACTCTGGTTATTGGTTTTATTTTTTTTAATAATAGTCCTGATACAGTAGAAGAAGATTTGGAATTAAATTTAACAAATTCTGAAGCAGTCTCAAATTCTTTAGGAGAAATGTCTGAACAAAATTTAGAATCAACACTGCAAGAATCAGCGGCAGACTCGACAGCACAATCTCAAACAACAAATTTCAATCAATCTGAAAAAATTGCAGACTCAAATCAGCCGGCTCGAACAAGTGAAACGGCTAATAATATTAATCAGCAAACGGAAAACAATACTATGACCGACAAAACTAATCTCTCTCAACCGGAAATGATGATTGATTTAAATAAACAATACTTTGCTGTTATCAACACGAACCAAGGCACCATTGAGCTTGAATTATTTCCTCAAGAAACCCCGGTCACTGTTAATAATTTTGTCTATTTGGCACAAAATAATTTTTATGATGATTTAATTTTTCACCGCGTAATTCCTAATTTTATGATCCAAGGCGGGTGCCCTTTAGGCACCGGCACCAGCGGACCCGGTTATCAATTTGAAGATGAACAAAACCCGGCTCCTTTAGTTAGAGGGTCAGTAGCTATGGCTAATTCAGGACCTGATACCAACGGTAGTCAATTTTTTATTGTCACTGCAGAGGCTACCCCTCATCTTGACGGCCTGCACACTCATTTTGGCAAAGTAGTTGCAGGTATGGATGTAGTGACAGCTATTGAACAAACACCAACTGAAACCAATGACAAACCGGTGCAGGATATGATTATTCACTCAATTGAGATCAATGAAAGCTAAATGCCGTTAACAACAAAAAACAAGCCGCTGCTAACATCCAAATTTAAAAATAAATACTATTAAAATTTTCAGCGATAATTAAATTGATAATCCTTGTCACCTAAAAAGCCGGTTACTTCCGGTTTAATTAATTGTTCTTGCTCGTATAATAAGCCTGAGCGAACGCTAAATAAACCATAACGATCAGTTATTTCATCAAGAGCTGTTTCTATTGCCTCTTGTTTTTGCCAATTAGGCAGCAGGGAAGGGTTAACCTGCCCATTAGGTTTTAACAATCCTAAACAGACTCTAAATTTAATTGGCTTAAATTGGCTGCACCATCCTGCACTTAATTGGTTATTAATCACGCCGAACATCTCTTGTGTGTGGCAAATAAAATGTTTAAAGGTTTGGTGCTGCTGCCATTTTAAACCACCGGAGCCAAATAATGTTAAGCTTACCTGCCGACCCGACATATTCATTTTTCTTACTTTATGAATCACTTCTCGAGTTAAATTATACAAAATTCGTCTGATTTCTTGATAAGACTGCACCAGATTCCACATAGTAATTGAGCGGCTGACTGATTTCATTTTTGTTTGCTTTAAATTATTAGCCTCTTTATCCAGCAGCTGTAAATGATGTGGTTCTTCGCCATAAGCAATTTTCAATAATTCCCGCGACCAAAAAGGGCCGAACAACGGCTCTAAATCCTCATAACTATAAAATCTAATTTGGTAAGGGTGAAAAACTTTCATTCTAGCTAATTTAGCTGCTAAACGCGAACCAATGCCGCACACATCTTCAAACTCAACCTCTGCTAAGATAGCATCTAAATTTTCCTCATTAATTTCAAATGTGCTGCCCTTAGGCGATATTTCAGCTGCCATTTTAGCCAGCAAACGATTAGGGCCAATGCCCACATTCGCAGTGACTTGCTTGCCAAGGTCAGCCTTGATTTGCTGCTGAATCTTGCGACCCAGCCGCTGCAAATCAGGATATAAATTTTCTCTGCAATTACTCACATCTATAAAAGCTTCGTCTAAAGAATAAACACAGACTTGAGGGGCAATATTTTTAAAAAGATGCATGAGCTTTTTAGTAGCGCTGAGATAAAGATCAAACTCCGCCTTTACCTCAATTAAATCCGGAGCTAGCTGCCGTGCTTGCACTACATTGCTGCCGGTTTTTACGCCATACTTTTTAGCTTCTTTTGAAGCAGCAATTACACAAGTTCTACCTAAATCTTTCACCACCGCAAGCTGCTTCCCTCTTAAACTAGGATTTTCTTGCTGCAGCAAAGTCGCAAAGTATGAATTAATATCTACTAATAACATATATTGAGGTTTTAAAAATAGTTGAGTGCAATGTTTAAAATTGAACTGTCGGCTTTAAATCTTTATTAAAAAAAATTAATCTACCCATATTTGCTCCAAAAACCAAGTTTGGTCAGCCGGGCAATAATCTAAACGATAAAGATTATCATTTGCTAAAACTGAAAAAAGTTTTTTCTTAACTTTGCCATTTTTTAAATCTGAAATTAAAGTAATTTCATTAATATCAAAACGTTTTTCCTGCCACACAAACCAGAGTGGTTTAAATTGGGCTTGGTGAAAAATTCCACCAACCTTAATAGTTTCGTGTATTGTTTGGTACATAAATTCATTAAAACGAATAATACCCAAAAATACAATAACACAATTTATATCAAAAAATATCAAAAATTTTAATTAATTGGCATAATTAACTAATTAAACAAAAAATTGCCCTCAACAAATTTTTGCAAAAAATATATACTGGTTTAATCCATATTACAAATTAATTTAAATTTAGGTTATAATAATTAAACTGAATTCTGCTGATTCTGCTGAAAAAAATTGCTCAAACTACTCAAGCAAATTATTAACTAAAAGAAAGGCTATAAATGTCTAATATACTTATAGTTTACGGTTCAACTACCGGCAATACTGAAATGGCCGCAGAACAAATTGCCAATCATCTAGAAGCACATGAGCCTGAAATGAAGGACGTAGCTGATATTGACCCTGAAGAATTAACTCAGTGCGACGTTTTAATTACAGGTGCTTCAACTTGGGGAGATGGAGTTTTGCAAGATGATTTTAAAAATTTTGTTGAAGATTTAGAGATCGATTTAACTGATAAAAAATTAGCTGCTTTCGGTCTCGGTGACAGCAGTTATCCGGCCTTTTGTAAATCTGCCGGAATTTTACAAGAAACCTTTACTGAATTAGGGGCAGAAGCAATAGTAGAGCCTTTAGAAATTGACGGCTTTCCTGATGAAGAAGAGAATGAACAGCAAATAGAGGAGTGGTGCGAACAGATCGAGCAAAAATTGTCCTAAAATTGAGTGTTGAAATATCAGCTTTTCAATTAAAGTAAAAAAACAACCCGCTGCAACGGGCTGTTTTAAATTTAACAATCAAATGCTAATTTACAATAATGTGAGGTTAAAATGCAATCAAAAGCAAATTATATGACACTGATTAATCAGTTTTTTCAGCAGCTTTTTCTACTTTTTTAGCAGCTTTTTTAGCTTTCTTAGCAGCCTGCCTAGCTTTCTTAGCAGTTTTTTCTTTAACTTTTTTCTGCTTAGCAGCAATTTCTTCTTTTAACCCTTTTTTTACTTCTTTAGCTTTTTCTACTGCTCCATCAACAGTTTCTTTAGCTTTTTCACGATTATCTTTTCTTGAAAAAAAAACTGCCGCTGCTCCCGCAATGGCACCGCTGATAAAAGAGACTAAACCCAAACCTGCTTTACTTTGACTTTGTTGGTTTTTATTTTCAGTCATATCTTGGTTAAATAATTATTATCAGTCTTTATTCTATCAAAAAAAATGAAAAAAATCAGCTAGAAACACTTATTGCCTGCTTACTCGACTGTTAAAAAAGACATGGTGTTAGTATGACCTGGCTCACCCCATCTTGGACCGTGTAAAACCAGGGCTTTTTTACCGGGTTTTAGCCATTTATCTTTAGTTAATTGTGCTAAAAGTGCTTTCGCGTTAACCAATTTTTTCTTCATAGGCCAATCCACTAAATGGGGGATTATGCCAAAATTTAAACTCAATTTATCATAAACACGACGAGTGCTGGTAATAGCATGAATTGGAACTTTGGGTCGATTTCTGGAAACTAAAGCTGCAGTTCTACCTGTTTCAGTTAAACAAACTATGAAATCAAAATCAAAAGAATCACTAGTTAGTAAATGAGAGACGGCGTTAATTACATTTGAAACGCCGTTTTCGTCAACACACTCCAAATAATTGGGCTCAATATATTTTTCATTATAATGAGCAATCTTTGATTGGATACGGACTGTTTTGAGAGGATATTTACCGATTGTTGTTTCGGCAGACAGCATTACTGCATCAGTTAAGTCATAAATAGCATGAGCCACATCACTAATTTCTGCCCTAGTGGGAAATGAGTTAGTCACCATGGTTTCCAGCATGTGGGTGGCTGTAATAACAGGCTTAACTTGCTCGCGTGATTTTTTAATAATTTTACGTTGATAGCGAATTAATTTCTCATAAGGCACTTCAATGCCCAAATCACCACGCGCCACCATCACGGCATCCGAAGCTTCAATAATTTCATCAAGATTTAATAGCGCTTCTTGGTTTTCAATTTTAGCTACAATGCCGCTGGTTAAATTTCGTTTCTCCAATTCTCTTCTAAGAGTCAGTATGTCACTCTTATTTCTAACAAAAGATAAAGCTACAAAATCAACCTCATCGTTTTTAATACCATCCAGCTGCAAATAATCATTCTCTATTAAAACAGGCATATCAGTCACAAACCCGGGAAAACTAGTTGTCTTTCGATTTTTAATAATAAAATCTCCTATTGCTGCCGCTTCAAAAAAATCATCGTTTTTAGCTGTTACTTCCAAATGACATAAACCGTCATCAATTAAAATTGTCTGGCCCAGTTCAATCGAATCCACTATATTTTCAGGAAGATAAATCACTTTTTCGCCATTAGGCTTTTTATCTTTATTATCGGTGAAGATTACTGTTTCCTTGTCTTTAACATCATAGCCTGAATCGGCAAATTCATCAGCTAATGTGATCCTAACCTCAGGACCTTGCAGATCAAGCATAACTGCCACCGGCCGGTTAAGCTCTTTGGCTGCTTGTTTAACTCTAGAGATACGATCATGATGCCACTCAGGGGTGCCGTGTTTGCTGTTAAAACGAGCCACATTCATGCCGGATAAAATTAATTTCTTAAGCATTTCCCTGCTCTCAGTAACAGGACCAATCGTAGCCACAATTTTAGTCAACTTATTAGGAAACAAAAGTTTTTTGTCTTTTTTAGATTTTTTAGACATTCTTTTAAAAGATTAATTAATAATTAGTAGATAAAATAAATGACTGTTATACGTCAATCATTCAAAAAACCAACAAAACACACATAAAGCCACTAACTTAATTGTAGTGAAAATAAACCTAAATGTAATGTAAACACATTATAACAAAAAATTAAAAAGAAAATCGAGTAGCTTACATCACCAATACATATTAAGCAGCAGCTAACGATGAAAACGAAAAAGTAATTCAACCTTTCTTAACTTATAATCGCATTCTTACGATGGCCTTAATTTAAGATTATATTTTATATGCAGCCTCAATTTATTTACTGCTGTTGGCTTTTTTATTGCTGCCGGCTTTAATTTGGCTAATTTAGCCTTTGTCTGTAGCTCTCCTCAGAGACTACACCATACAAAGGCGCCATGATCATAGCCCCAATTACTACAGCAGAATTATTAATTAACAGCTCTAGAGTAGCAATTATTGTTGAACCTATTAATAACAAAAAATAAGAGCCGGACGACTCAATTTCACTCTTAATTTTACTTTTTAAGGCAATTCGATTCTTTTGATTGCGAAAAAAGCTAAGATCAAAGACTGCAGATTTAAAAAAAGATAGCATTAACTTATTTTTAGCACGTTTTAAAGTAGATGGCAAATAACATAAAAGCAGATGACAAATTAAATACTAAGATAAAAAAAAGCCGGTGCGATCATTAATACAGCCGCCCTGATATTTACTGCATGCGGCGTGATACTTAAAGCATTCTCCTTGCTGCTTAAAGCAAAAAAAACAATTAAAACTTATTTTAACCCAGCACTGTATAATCAGCCTTATATAATGTAGTAATTATAAATAAGTGGCGTTGACTGATCGCTAGCCAATATTCACAACAGCTCAAACTATATGCTAAACATTAATTAACACTTTAAACAATATTTTATAATTAATCTTTAATATCTTATCTAAATTTATGAAGCAAACTGTATCATTATTAATCTTAAATTATTTACGACTGCTGGCTAAACTTCAACTCTTGAAAAACAGACCGCTAATTATTGGTATTACCGGCAGCGCCGGTAAAACTAGTACCCGTAATGCTTTGGCGGCAATTCTACAAGATCATTTTAAAATTAAAGTGAGCTATAAAGCCAACAGCGAAAGCGGACTGCCGCTCAACATTTTAGGATTAACTTTAAAAAACTATTCTGTTCAAGAGTGGTTGAGAGTAATTTTGTTAGCACCTATCAAACTACTCACTAACTGGTCACAATATGATGTGTATATAGCAGAAATGGCCATCGACAGCCCTTATTCTCCAAAAAATATGTCGTATCTGCTAAAAATTATCTCTCCACAAATAGGAATTTTTCTCAATGCTCGACCGCTGCACAGCTACAACTTTGATCCTTTAATTAAAAGCCGGCAGCCGCAGCAAAGAATCGAAGAAGCGGTTGAATTAATTGCTAACGAGAAAGGCAAGCTGATTCAAGCTCTGCCTAAGAAGGGTCAGGCTGTGCTTAATTATGATGATAATAATATTTATCGTTTTAAAAATTTAACTAAAGCCGACACTATTAGCTTTGGTCAAAAAAAGGGGGCAGATATTACTTTTGAAGTAATACAGCAATCTTTGATAGGCTCCAGTTTTAAATTTAAATATCAAGACCAGCCTGAAACAATTAAATTCAAGCAATATGTGCTGCCGGATCATTTTGGCTATAGCTTTAGCGCAGCTCTAGCTGCTGGCACAGCGCTGGACATAACATTTAAGCAGGCTGTCCGTTCTTTGCAAAAAAATTTCGAACTCCCGCCGGGAAGATCAAGTTTAATTAAAGCGGTTAATAATGCTTATATCTTAGACAGTTCTTATAATTCTTCAGCCCAACCTTTACTCGACAGCTTGGCGTTACTGGAAAAAATCAGCCCCAAAAGAAAATTGGCTTTATTGGGTGATATGAGGGAATTGGGGGCAGAAGCACAATTTGAGCATAAAAAAATTACTCAAACAGTTAAACAAACATGTGATTTAGTAGTGTTAATCGGACCTCAGATGAAAAAGTTTGTGCTGCCGCGGTTGCAAAAAACCAATATTGAAGCTCATTGGTTTGCTAAGGTAAATCAAGCCGTGCCTCTTTTAAAAAATAAGCTGCAGCCAGATGACGTGCTGTTGGTTAAAGGCTCTCAAAATGAATTATTTTTAGAATATGCAGTTGAAAAATTAATGCTGCATAAAGAAAAAACTGATGAGTTATTATGCCGAAGAGGAGAATACTGGAGAGAGCAGAGGAGAAAAATAATTGAGGAGGAGAAATAAAATTTATTTTTTAAAAAAATAATTTATCTTATAAAATATATTTATAAACAAAATTTAATTAACATTGCTTAATAT
>CAZPQG010000004.1:14239-53996 GCA_964588685.1 uncultured Pseudomonadales bacterium
AATTTATCTTATAAAATATATTTATAAACAAAATTTAATTAACATTGCTTAATATTATAATCGCAACAACATTTAAAATTATAATCACAATAACATTTAAAAAATTGACTATTGCTTTGTTCAAAAAAAATCTTATAATTTATTATTAATATAAACATATCATATATAGTGTAACAATTAATTTATAAAAGCCGCGTATGAAAACTATTTTTCAGAGAGTGAATAAAGGTGAGTTGATGAAATTTTTATCAGTGGCGGTTATTTTTTTAATGGCTGTTTTTTTAGTTAGGCCGGTGGTGGTGAGTGTTGAGGGCAATAATTCTGATGTTTGTCCTGAGGGGAATGACTGGGTTAAATATGATGATTGGGATGATGATGATAAATCTGTTACACATACTGCAGATGAAGGATATATAATTGCCGAAGTCTGTATATTCGGAGGGAATAATAGAGAAAACTTTACAACTGATGGAACCAAATCTTGTTGGACTGTTACGGGAATTGGGACGCAAGTCTCTACTGCTTCTGAAGATTGGAATGTTGATGAGACTGATAAGAGTTCATGTAAAGACATTTCTCATGTTTCTTTTTTAATAACGGCCGAAGCTGATCCAACTAGTACTCCAACAAGTACGCCTACTCCTACAGAAACAACTCCAACACCGGATTCAACATCCACTCCAACACCTGATTCTACCACTACACCAACCTCAGAACCTACTTCAACACCTGCGCCAGATCTAACCAGTACTCCAACACCAGAACCTACGACAACACCAGAGCCAGAAAAAACACCAGCTCCTGAACCAACTAGCACACCAACTCCTGAACCCACCAGTACCCCTGCACCTGAAGCTACTAGCACACCTCAACCTGAGGCCACAGCTACGCCGACACCAACAACAGAACCTGAAGCTGAAATCACTACAGAAGATGAGGCTATTCCTGAAGCTCAAATTCTTGGCACAAGTACCGATGTCTTAGCAGCCACCGGCACTTTTTCAACTACAATGGAAGCAGTTTTACGCGGCTTCTTCGGCTTTAGTATAGGCTTTGCACCTTGCTATAAACTGGTAGATTCTAAAAAACATAAAAAATCTGATTAATTTTTGGTTACCAGTGAATAAGCCGGCATCATGCAAATAAAAAAAATTCTTCAAAGAATTAAAGAGTTTCTTCCTTTCAAAATTAAGCTTAAGAAATACAAAAAGCATTTTGTAATTAGGATTGCTGTTTATGAAGATCCTTTCTGGCCGGCTCTAGCACTTGGAATTATTACTGGCTTATTTCTAATTTACTTTCCATTTACTAGAGAACCTCAACACAACGCAACTACTGCCTATAGCACAGAAGCTCTATCCAAAGAAATCTCAAATGACTATATTCCCAGAGAAATTTTTATCCCTATTTTTGAGTTGGCTCTGCCAATCAAAGGAGCAGCTGTCCTAGCTAATGACTGGGACTTATTTAATGATCACGTTTCTTGGTACATGAATTCAGGTAATTTATTAGAGGGTAACATAGTGCTGTATGCTCATAACAAAAAAGATTTATTCGGACCAATCACGCAGCTGGAAAAGGGGAGACTTGTCATTTTAAGCTCCAATAATTTACAGCAAAGATATGAAGTAGTTGATACTTTTGAAGCATCTCCGGCTGATATTCACCTGATTGAAGATCAAGATAAAGATCAATTAACAATGTATACCTGCAGCGGTTGGTTTGACAATCAACGTTTTTTTGTGGTGGCCGAACCAATAGTAAATTAAGTTTAATATTTAAACATAACGTGCTTTGGGCTTTCCATTAATTTATCCCAAAAACTAAATTTAGCTACAAAATAACTGATTTGATCAAAAAATGAAGGCTGCCATCTATTTACTTAATGGTAAAATAAATTCCGCCGTCCTGGCTGCAATATATTTGATTCATGTCAGAGCAAGATATAAAATTAATTTATGTTAAATAACAAACTCCCTAAAAACGTAGAACCTATCGTAGAGCCTATTGATGAAATTCCGGGAATTTTTGCTTTAGTTAAAGAATCTTATGAAAAATTTAAACAAGGCTGGCTAAAACTGTTGCTGCTATCTGCTTTGCCGACAATCTCCACAATAATACTTGGATTTATTTTTGTAATAATTCTTGGAGCAAGCTTTACCGGAATATTATTAGGCAGCGGTAATCTAATTAGCAGTCTAATCAGCAACTTAAGAGTAATTATTCCCGTTATTGTACTGCTTATGATAATTTTTGGCTTGATTCAAAGCTGGATTCAAATTGCCATGCTTTACTTAGTTAGTAATCCGGCCAAAATTGATCTTAAACAAGCTTTTAGCCAAACTAGAAACAAAATTTTAAAATTTTGGTGGGTGACAACTTTATACTCCTTGATATTTATGGGCGGTTTAACTGTCTTGATTATTCCCGGAATTATCTTAGGCCTTTGGTTAAGCTTAGCTCCCTTCATCTTAATTTTTGAAGAGGAAGGTGGATTAAAAGCCCTAATTAAAAGCAGAGAATATGCAAGAAACCGAGCCTGGCAGATTTTTACTAGATATTTAGGTGGATTCGTCCTCTTATTTCTAACTATGTTTGCATTAAACGCAATCAGAGAAGCCTTAAACGGAATATTATTAGCCAGTCTGGTTGAATTCGCAACTCGATTGATATATTTCCCTGCAATTTCTCTTTATGGATACTTAATTTATGCCTACAGCCGCCGCATAAAACCAATTAAGACATTTACTCCCAAGCTCAAACAAAAAATTATTTATATTTTATGGTCAGTTTTAGGCATAGCCGCCTTTATTATTATTCCATTGATGACTGTAAAAAGTATTGGAACCATGATTAAAGATTTTGGAGGGTTTACTCAAACAGAAGAAGTTAAACAATTAATGCAAGAATTTGCTCTGGACGCTGAACTTGAATTTAATTTTGAGTAAATCTAGCTTTGTCTGAAACGGCTAAAGCGTTAACCACTTAGCTTAGCTTCTTGAGTTTAATTTTTTATTAAAAAATTAAATTTAACAAAAAATCTGCTGGCAGACTATCATCTTAAAACAGAAATACTTTTTAAATTGGACGAAATAGATGAGCCAATTAACTTTTTAAAAAAATAAATTAATTTAATTAATAAGCTATAACTAAAAAATTATGAAAAACAAACTAATAGTATGGATCATTGCTTTCGTTATTTTAGTATTGAGCTTAGGGGTTTATGTTTTTAAAGACAGATTGACAGCATTATTTTTTATTCCTCGTCTCAGCCAAATTGATGAAGACGTGACACAAGAGGATATTGATCCTGAAAGCAAGGTGGTTACTCCTTTGCCAAATGATCAAACACCAACCACTCAAATCGAGATTTACGCTCAAAACTTAAATATTCCTTGGGAAATTGCTTTTTTACCTGATGGGTCTTTATTAGTCACAGAACGTCCGGGCAATCTAGTACGAATTCTTCAAGAAGATCAAGAGCAGACAGTTATCGATGGGGTAGAACATATTGGGGAAGGTGGACTGCTGGGACTGGCTTTGGACCCAAATTTTCAAGAGAACAGCCTGATTTATTTGTATTTAACCACTCAAGTTAATGGGGGCTTAATTAACCGGGTTGAGAGTTACAGCTATGATTTAAATAATCACCAATTGTCTAACCGACAGTTAATCATTGATAATATTCCGGGAGCAAGCACGCATGATGGAGGCCGCATGGCTTTTGGACCGGATGAACTGCTATATATAACCACTGGTGACGCTCAAGAAAGCAGCTTAGCTCAAGATTTAGATTCTTTGGCAGGCAAAATTTTACGGCTTAATCCTGACGGCAGTGTTCCTGATGGCAACCCCTTTGATAGCCCGGTATATTCTTACGGCCACCGCAACCCTCAAGGCTTAGCTTGGGATAATCAGGGTCGGCTGTGGGCAACAGAACATGGACCAACCGGCCGGGATGAGGTTAATTTAATTGAAGCCGGTAATAATTACGGCTGGCCCGTTATCCGCGGTGACGAGACTGAGGAGGGCATGCTGAAGCCGGTAATTCATTCCGGCGGCGATGACACTTGGGCGCCGGCTGGAGCTGAAATCATAAATAATACTTTGTTGTTTGGCGGATTACGCGGTTCAGCTTTATTTTCAGTCGAAATTGAAGGAGAGAATTTAGTTAATTTGCAGCACAATTTTCTTAATAACTACGGGCGATTACGAATAGTTAAATTTGATGGTGAAGATTGGATTTACCTAGCTACCAGTAATACTGACGGCCGAGGAACTGTTCAAGAAAATGATGACAAGATTATTCGGCTGAAACCTTCAGTGCTAGGCCTATAAATAGTTAGAAGCCGCACAATTATTTAACTGACTGTTAAATCTGTTTCCGAGATATAATTCTGTCACTATCAAACTGGGTGGTATACCGGATTCGAACCGGCGGCCTTCCCCTCCACAGGGGGACGCTCTAGACCAACTGAGCTAATACCACCTTAAAAAGTTATACCTCTAGCTTACCTCCAGCCGTTTTTTCTGCTTATATCTTAATTTTACCACTGTTAACAATACTGCGCGCCGGGAGGGATTCGAACCCACGACCTACTGCTTAGAAGGCAGTTGCTCTATCCAGCTGAGCTACCAGCGCTTAAAAACAATTATTTTATTACTCAAAATGATAAATACTCAAGATTAAGTGAGTAAGTTTGAATGAAATCACCCTCTGTCTAAATAAAATCGTTCAATAAAATAATTAAAATAATACAGGGCTGTAATGCTGCACTATATGAATTATAATATATTATCCTCAATTTAGAAACATAATTTAACTTATTTAGCCTGATTTAGCATCATTAGCCAATAAATTGAGGCGCTTAAAGATTTAAAATTTAGGCACTGATTAAGGCCTAGTTAATAACTGCTAGACAGCAGCAAAGCAAAATACACATCATGAAATTTAAACTTAAATCAGATTTCCAGCCAACAGGCGATCAACCTCAAGCCATCAAAAAATTAGTCAAAGGTGTTGACCAAGAGCTTGAAGATCAAGTCTTGCTGGGTGTAACCGGTTCTGGAAAAACTTTTACCATTGCTAATGTCATTGAAAAAACTCAAAAACCAGCTTTAGTGATTGCTCACAACAAAACTTTAGCAGCCCAGCTATATCAAGAATTTCGAGATTTTTTTCCTAATAACGCAGTAACTTATTTTGTTTCTTATTATGACTATTATCAACCGGAAGCTTATCTTCCCTCCACTGACACTTATATAGAAAAAGAAGCTCAAATTAATGATGAAATTGATAAACTACGCCTGGCTGCAACTACCAACTTGCTTACTCGTAAAGATGTAATTGTAGTAGCCTCAGTTTCCTGTATTTATAACCTGGGTAATCCTGTGGAGTATAAAGATCATATTTTAGAATTAATTGAAGGAGAAGTTATTGCCCAAAAAACGCTCTTGCTGCAATTAGCTAATCTACAATACGAACGTAGTGAAACTGATTTTAGAAGAGGCACTTTTAGAGTGAGAGGTGATACGATTCAAGTTTGGCCCGCTTATCTTGATTCAGCTTTAAAAATAGAAACATTAGACGATCGCATTACTGACATCCAAGAAATTGAACCCATTAGCGGCGTACCTATTAAAAATTTATCAGAACGCAAAGCCTTTAAAAATGACCAGGAACGCTATATTTTATATCCGGCTAAACACTATATTGTTGACCCCAAAACTCAAAAGCAGGCGTTTGCTGAAATTAGGCAAGATCTTAAAAAAAGAATTAAGCAGCTAAAAAAACAGGAGAAAGAATTGGAAGCCTATCGTCTCAATAAAAAAGTTAAATATGATTTAGAGATGATTGAAGAATTCGGTTTTGTCAACGGCATTGAAAATTACTCCCGTTATTTTGACGGGCGACAGCCGGGCGAACCTCCTTATACTTTAATTGATTATTTTCATGCTAATGTTGATCGTTTCAATCAAGGCAATTTTTTAACCGTTATTGATGAAAGCCACATGACCATACCGCAAATAAAAGGCATGTATCACGGCGACCGCTCCCGTAAAGAAACTTTGATTGACTACGGCTTTCGCTTGCCCTCAGCTTTAGATAATCGACCTCTAAATTTTGATGAATTTTTAGATAAAACGCAGCAAAACTTATATGTTTCAGCCACTCCTAAAGATTGGGAAATAAAAAAAAGTAATGACAGAGTAGTAGAACAATTAGTCAGACCAACCGGTTTGATTGACCCTAAAATAGAGCTCAGGCCGACTAAAAACCAAATTCAAGATCTAATTCTAGAAATTATTAAAAGAGTAAATTTAGGCCAAAGAGTGTTGGTCACCACTTTAACTAAAAGAATGGCTGAGGACTTAACTGATTACCTGAATAACAAAAAAAAGATAGATCAATTGGTAGCAGCTTCTTTAGAGAATTTTCAAAAGCAACAGCAAGCTAAGCAGGACAATCGGCAAGCTGAACCAAATAAGCAGCAGCCTGAACAAATTTCTAATCTGCCAGTTAAAAAAATGGGGAAGGGCTTAATTGATCAAAAATTTCTTACTAAGGCTGATGTGAGTAATTTTAAGAAAAATCAGCCCCGGCAGCAAACAAAAAGAAGTAATAAGATCAGCATTCAATATCCAAAAGTAGCTTATTTACACAGCGAGATTGAAACATTAGAGAGATCTGATATTTTAGATGACTTGCGGCAAGGAAAATTTGACGTCATAGTCGGCATCAACTTGCTGCGCGAAGGGCTTGATTTACCTGAAGTAAGTTTGGTCGCAATTTTAGATGCTGACAAAACCGGTTTTTTAAGATCAGAGATTGCGTTAATTCAAACTATGGGGCGCGCCGCCCGCCACCAAGAAGGGCTAGCTATCTTATATGCTGACTATCTAACAAAAGCTATGAAATCTGCTATCAACGAAACACAAAGGCGGCGGCGCGCTCAAATTAAATACAACCAAAAACATAATGTTCAGCCTAAATCAATTAAAAAACCCATTAGAAAAAAACTACTAATCAGTAAAAAAAAGAAACAGCAAACAAAAACAAACAGCAGCCAAGCTGTCATCATTCAAGTTTCCAAAAATGAACAAATTGATTTATCAGCCATTAATCCAAAAGCTCTCACTCCTTTTGATACAAAATCATTAATCGCTAAACTTGAAAAAAGAATGAGGCAGGCAGCCAGAGATTTAGATTATGAACTAGCCGCAATCTTAAGAGATAAAATTAGATGGATAACTCAGGAGGCTAACTAATAACCGCTAGCAGTAAAAAAAATACCTATTTTTAGATTTTTTTCTCGAGTTACCTCCTTAACTCTTCAGGTATATTAGGGGTGATATTTTTCTAAATTTCTATTATAATTAATAGTTCGCTTTTTAAACTCAGCCTTCACAATTTGGGCGCTAAAAACAGTCAAAAAAAATACAGGCTGTTAATTCTTAAATAATACCTGCTTAAATAGCTGTTGATTTAGCTAAAATAACTACCTTTAATCATCAACTTTAAATTTTTTTATGCCATCTCAATCAACTAAAACTAAACCAACACCGCTCTCACACATCATTGTCACTGATGCTAGAGAAAATAATTTGCGTCATATTAACCTCGCCATACCAAAAAATAAGCTGGTAGTCTTTTCCGGCTTATCAGGCAGCGGCAAATCTACTATGGCCTTTGATACCCTCTATGCTGAAGGTCAGCGCCGCTATGTAGAATCACTCAGCTCCTATGCTAGACAATTCCTGGGAGTAATGGACAAACCTGATGTTGATCAAATTGAGGGCCTATCGCCGGCAATTTCTATTGACCAAAAAACTACCTCGCACAATCCTCGTTCTACAGTTGGCACTATTACAGAAATTTATGACTACTACCGTCTACTGTTTGCCAGAGTAGGTCATCCTCATTGTCCTGAGTGTGGCCAAGAAATCTCTACCCAAAGCATTGATCAAATTCTTGATCAAATTTTAGCCCATCTCAAAAAAGAAGCTGCGGCCGGACCGGCCCGCTTAATGATTCTTGGCCCTGTAGTCCGTAACCGCAAAGGACAGTTCACTGAGTTGTTTGAAACTTTGCAAAGCAAAGGTTTTTCCAGAGCCAGAATAGATAAGCAAATTTATAAACTAGATACTGATTTAACCTTAATTAAAACCAACAAACACAACATTGAGGTGGTAGTTGACCGCCTCACCGTTTCCAAACAACAACTGACCGATAAAAAAGAGCGGCAAGTTTTACGCAGCCGCTTAAATCAAGCAGTGGAACAATCTTTAAAATTAGCTGACGGCTTAGTTATTGCCAGCTTTATTAAAGATAAAAGTTTTAATTTCCCTGACAAACCACAAAATTTTAAAGATTATCTGTTTAGTGAAAAGTTAGCCTGCAGCGACTGCGGTATTTCCTTTAAAGAATTAGAACCGCGTTTATTTTCTTTCAATTCGCCGGAAGGTGCCTGTGAAACTTGTAATGGGCTGGGTTCGATTCTTGAGGTAGATGCGAATAAAATCGTTGCTCCCGACTTAACTTTGAGCGAAGGGGCCGTCATTCCTTTTGCCCGCATGTTAAGCCATGATAGCTGGTTCAGCCGGACAGTCAAAACAGTGCTGTCCGAAGAAATGGATGAATCAGAAATTAAAACTGATTCTCAAACTAATTCCGGCTATCGACAAACACCTTTTAGTGAACTGCCGGCAAAAATTCAAGATTTACTACTGCATGGTAATAATAAAACCTATCAAGTTGCCGGTAAAAATCGCTTTGGCGAAGAAACTACTATTTATAAAGAATGGGAAGGTTTTATAGCTAATCTGGAACAACGCTATGAAGAAACAAGCAGCGATCATGTACGCCGGGAAATAGAAAAGTATCAAAGAAAGGTAGAGTGTCCTTCGTGTCAAGGAGCCAGACTAAAACCGAAAGCGCTTTCAGTCAGCATTAATAATTTTAATATTGCCGAAATAACAGCTTTAACTATTTCTGACTGCCTTGACTGGACTCAGGAATTGCAGACTAAATCAATTTTAAGTTCTAAAGAAAGTGTGATTGCCAAATCAATTTTAAAAGAAATTATCACCCGTCTTAAATTTCTATCGTCCGTTGGCTTAAACTATTTAACTCTTGATCGAGAAGCTGGTTCACTGGCCGGAGGAGAAGCGCAACGCATCCGCTTAGCTTCTCAAATTGGGACCGGATTAACCGGAGTGCTATACATTTTAGACGAACCCACCATTGGCCTACATCAACGTGACAACCAACGCCTGATTAATACTTTAGAAAATTTACGCAATCAGGGTAATTCAGTTATCGTGGTTGAACATGATAGAGAAATAATTATGGCAGCTGATGAAGTAATTGATTTTGGCCCCAAAGCCGGTCAAGAAGGCGGCACTATTGCAGCTCAAGGAACACCGCAAGAAATTCAAGAGAGCAAAACTCTCACCGGCCAATATTTATCTAACAAAAAACAAGTCGAACGTAAAAAGCCGCTGCGAGATAACTCCACCGACAATATTCACATTCAAGGAGCTCATCATCACAATCTTAAATCAATAAATGTTAAATTTCCTACTAATAAATTGGTCTGTGTTACCGGTGTTTCCGGCTCAGGTAAATCAACTTTAATGGAAGACACTCTCTATCAACACTTACTGCAGCAATTAGGCAGAATCACTCAAGAAAAAGCTGGTGAAATTGACTCAATCGACATTCCGCAAGAAATTGGGCGGGTAAAATTAATTGATCAAAGCCCAATTGGCAAAACTCCTCGTTCTAATCCGGCCACTTACACCAAAGTGTTTGATTATATTCGAAAAATTTTTGCCAATACTCAAGAAGCTAAAATTAGAGGCTATAAACCCGGCCGTTTTAGTTTTAATGTCAAAGGCGGCCGGTGTGAAGCGTGTAAAGGTGACGGCCAGATTAAAATAGAAATGCAATTTTTAGCTGACGTATACGTAAAATGCGATGTTTGTCACGGTAAACGATATAATCAAGAAACTTTACAAATTAAATATCAAGGTAAAAATATTTCTGAAATTTTAGATCTAACTATAGATGAAGCCTATCATTTTTTTCAAAATCACAGTACTTTAAGAAGAAAGCTTAAAACTTTAGTGGACGTAGGCTTAGGTTATTTAGAATTAGGCCAGCCGGCTCCTACTTTAAGCGGTGGAGAGGCACAAAGAGTCAAGATTTCAAGAGAATTAGCTGTCAGCCGAACTGATCATATTGTTTACTTGTTGGATGAACCTACTACCGGTCTTCATTTTGCTGACATTCAAAAATTGCTGGATGTGCTGCACCGCTTAGTAGAGCAGGGCAATACGGTAATTATTATTGAACATAATCTAGATGTCATTAAAAATGCTGATTGGATTATTGATTTAGGGCCGGAAGGAGGGGAGGCCGGAGGAAAAGTGGTGGCAAGCGGTACACCGCAGCAAATAACTCAAAATAAAGATTCTTATACCGGTTTATATCTGAAAGAAGTTCTTAAATGATCAAGGGACAAACCAACAAGAGCTGTGCAAACGCATACTAAAAAGGGAGCCGAGCAAAGAAAAAAATAAAGAAAAAGTAGATTTAAACAGGTTAAATAAGCAGCGGTTATAATGAAACTATAATAATTTTTAGAGCTATGCCAAAAGGCCATTTGCTGCCAAATAAATATCTTGCTTTAGTATTTGTTTTTAGCTCTTTGCTGTTTCATAATCTACTGTTTTATAATCTCGCTCCCGCCTATGCCCAGGATGCTGAACATTTTTATACTAAACTCACCAGCCGCTACACTGTTGACCACTCAGGCAATACTAAAGTGGAACATACTTTTAATATTCACAATTTAACTCCCGAATATTACATCAGCAGCTACGAAATAAAGCTGGGTACTGACGCCATCAATAATATCACCGCTGTCAGCCGGCAAAACAATCTTACTCCAGAAATTAGTCAATCCACCGGCCTAACTGAAATTAATATTTCATTCCCGGACAAGGTAGTGGGAAAAGATAAAGTTAGACAATTCACTGTCTCATACTCCAATCCCATCATGTCTGAAGTCAACGGCCAAGTGCTGGAAACTTTTATTCCCAGTATGGATAGTGAGGAGCTGTATGATGAGCATAAAGTAATCTTAATTACACCGGTAATATTTGGCCATCCTTCGCGCATCAATCCAAAAGACTACACCATTCAGCAAGAAGGAGATAATTTTGTTCTAACCTATCAAAACTTAGGTGCAAAGGGAGTCTCGGCTATTTTTGGGTCAGAGCAAATTTTCAATTTTAAAATTCGCTATCATCTTGAAAATCCGGGCAGTCAGCCGGCTATCACCCAAGTCAGTTTGCCGCCTGATACACCTTTTCAAAAAATTTTTTATCATAATTTAGAGCCAAAGCCTGAAAAAATTGCAGTAGATGTTGACGGCAATTGGATAGCAACTTATTATTTACCCGCCAACAACGTAGTGCAGGTAGATATTGATGCTTCGGTTTTAGTAAGTTTAGATCAAATTCAACCCCATCTTAATCAAGAACCATTGTCGGTTCATCTTGAGTCCCAATCATTTTGGCAAAGCAATGATCAGAAAATTATTGAACTAGCTCGACAACATTCTAATCCGGAAAGTATTTACCAGTTTGTGGTTAACGAGTTAAACTACACTGAAGCTGATTTAACTGAAAAATTAGAACGCTTAGGTGCTGTTGGAGCCTTGCAAACACCTAATTTAGCTACCTGCCAAGAGTTTTCTGATTTATTTATTGCCGTTGCCAGAGCAGCCAATATTCCTGCTAAAAGAGCTACCGGTTATGCTCACAGTAATGATCCTGTGCTGCAACCATTAGGCTTAGTAACGGACATTCTTCATGCCTGGCCGGAATATTATGATGAAGCATCGCAAAGCTGGGTGCCGATTGATCCGACCTGGGGCAGCACTATGAAGAACATTGATTATTTTAACCATTTTGATCTTAAGCATATTGTTTTTGCTTATAATGGAAAATCTAGTCGTTTCCCTTTAGCTGCGGGCGATTACAAATTACCTAACCAAGAATCAAAAGATATTAAAGTAGAGTTCGGTACAAACTTTCCTGAAGCAGAGCCTAAATTCGAGATAGCGCTCAAGCCCAGAAAAATTTTAAGTGTCATTGATTTGCCCAGTTGGTATGATGTAGTTATTGAAAACTCAACCGGTCAAGCTTGGTATAATAATCAACTCACTTTATCTGCTGAGGATGAAGGTGTCATTTTAAACTATCCTCAACAAACAATAACTTTACTGCCATGGCAGACCAAATCAATTCCAATCCAAGTTTTTAATAAAAATAATATACTTCCCAAAACAGACAGCTTAGAAATAGCATTGAGTAATCACAACTATGAACAACAGCAAGTCAAAGAACTCAAAACAATCAGGCCAATCTCAGACAAACTCCCGCAGCTTGAAACAGGGCAAAAAATCAAAGAGGTGCAAAACAACATCTCTCAAGAAGAAATCTTCATATCCTTGGGAATCATCATTAGCCTTACTGCCATCACAACCGGGAGTTTATTGGTTTTTAAACGACGACAATAAAATTCTGTATGTCGGCAAAGCTAAGAATTTAAAAAAAAGAGTTAAGTCTTATACTCATTTTTCTCGTCTCAGTGTCAATAAACAGAAACTAGTTTACACTGCCAGCCAGTTAAAATTTAAGCCATTAGCCAGCGAGATAGAAGCCTTGTTAATTGAGGCAGAACTAATTAGACTGCATCAACCTCAATTTAATGTTTTGCTCAAAGATGACAAAAGCCCAATTTATATCAGAATTACACGACCTCCCTTTTCTAAGCCGGAATTAGTGCGGAAACGAGACCTTAATGTTCAGCAGCCAAAAGGAGTTATTTTAGGACCATTTAGCAGTACCACTAAACTTAAACAGGTCTTAAAACTTGCTCGAAAAATATTTCCTTGGTGTGATAAAGCTCAAACTCGAATACGAAAAAAAGCCTCGTCAAAGCCGGAGGAATTAGAGCCGGCAGAACTTGAAAAAAAGCTGCAATCTTTTCACCAAGCTTGTTTTTATTATCATTTGGAATTATGCCCCGGAGCATGTGTAGGCAAAATTTCAATCCAAGAATATCAACAAAATATTGATCAGCTAATTTTATTTTTAAGAGGTCAAAAAAAACAAGTCTTACAAAATTTAGAAGAAAAAATGCAGCATTTGGCAGCAGAGTTAAAATTTGAGCAAGCGCAGAAAATTAAATTTAAAATAAGTTTAATTAAAGATATTACCAATCAAAAATATCGACTTAAACCGGATTTAATTTTACCCGCCCTGCACGACAGTGCTCAACAAAATGCGCTGGATCATTTACGTCGAATTTTAGCCGACTACGGTCTGATCCCTCGACGCTATCAGCTAAAACGAATTGAAGGTTTTGACGTCAGCAATTTAATGGGACAAAGTCCGGCTGTATCCATGGTTGTTTTTAGTCAGGCCAGCCCTGACAAGAAAAACTATCGTTTATTTAATATTCGCAATCTCAACCAACCCAATGACACTGCTATGCTCAAACAAGCCATCGCACGACGCCAAAATCATCCCGAGTGGGGGAGACCTGATTTAATCATTGTTGACGGAGGCAAAGCTCAAATCAGAGCTGCTCTGTCAATCTGGGAAAAACAGACACCTGTAATTGGCATTGCTAAAAATCCTGACCGTCTGATTCTTCCGCTTAAACACTATCGCGATCAACAAAGCAACCGCTTGAAAATTAAGTATCAAATAATAAAATTGCCTTCAGATCACCCGACTCTACATTTAATACAAAATGTTAGAGATGAGGCGCACCGTTTTGCTAAAAAACAACACACAAGATTAAGAAGGAAAAAATTAAAAAATTCAAAATAAACCACTCGACTATTTCCATTCTGGGTAAAATATTTTGCAATTAAACTTATTTATGTATAATAAGGATAATTATTCATTGCTAATCAATATTTTTCTCCTATGAAAATTATTCGCTCTATTTTAATCACTGCTATTACCATTGCCATTCTCGCCTGGGCACTGCCCACAGTCAGTTTTATGGATTGGACCACACTGCTTTTAGCAAGTTTAGTTTTAACCCTGCTGCAAACTATTGCCAAACCTGTTTTAAAAATTTTATTTTTACCTATTAATATAGTAACGCTAGGATTATTTTCTTTAGTAATTAATGTCTTTTTATTATGGCTAGCCACTTATCTTGTGCCCGGCTTTAGCATCCAAGCAATGATTTTATTTGATATTCCTTTGGGGCAATTTGGCTCACTATTGTTCATCTCATTTGTTATCAGCTTTATTCAGAATTTATTAAACAAAGTTTTATAAAATTTTAATGCCGGTGATAAAATATGAGCAAAATAGAATAATTATTGCTTAATACTGACAATAGAAATTAATAAAAAGACATCTTTAAATATATTTTGTTATAATAATCTCATTATGAAACGCTATTTTTGCTTTTTTGCATTCCTATTTTTAATCTTCCTCTTGGGAATAAGTAACGCTAATCGGGCAAAAAAAACCCGCATTTCTCAAGGATCACTCGTTTTAGCTCAAGATACGAGGCAACCAGAGATAGAGCCTTTTATAGATGAATCTTTGGATGACAATGAATTTGAAGAAACCGTTGAACTCGAACCTGTAGCCACTGAATCAGCTGCTGCTTCGCAAGCTGCTGAAGTTGAGCAAAAAATAATTGAGAAAAGAGCCGACGACATTACTGATGCTACCGGTGAAAAAAGAGGTAAACTATTTACCTTTTTAAAAGAAAATCCAATTGGACCTTTAAACTGGCATAACTTTTTGCAGCAAGCTATTCGCAACGCAGCAGAAAAAGGACTTTCAGCCAGCATTATTGTGTTGCTGCTATTATTTCCGATAGTAGCTTCCGTCATTGCCGCTTTTAGGCAAATAGTAGGCTTGCGAGGCTTTGGAATTTATATTCCCGCTGCTTTATCAGTTGCTTTTGTTTCTACTGAGATAACAACCGGTATTATTATTTTTATAGCTGTATTGCTTGGCGCATCAATTACTAAAAAATTAATCAGCCGTTTTAGACTGCCTTATTTACCAAGAACCGCCATGTTAATCTGGGGAGTCTCCATCTTTATTTTGGCTTTATTAATCTTTTCTTCCAAACTTGACTTTTTTGAACTACTAACGATCAACATTTTCCCAATATTAATTATTATTATTTTGACCGAAAATTTTATGAATTCTCAACTCTTCAATACTCAACGTGAAGTGTTGAAAATTGCTTTAGAAACCTTATTTATTGCCATCGTCTGCTCATTAATCATTAGTCAAGAAGCAATTCAAAAATTTGTTCTCTTGCAGCCAGAGCTGGTGCTATTAGGCACAGCCGTGGCAAATTTTTTGATCGGCAAATATACAGGTCTTAGGCTCACTGAGCTAACTCGTTTTAGCTCTATTCTCGGTCAAGGTAGTTTGCCTAAAAATGATCAAGCCGAGTGATGTTTTGGGCATGAATGCCCGCAACCAGCTTTATGTGCCTCTTAATCCCAAACGGGCTAGGGGTATCTGCCACTCAAAATTTGCTACAAAAATTTTACTTTTGAATGAAGGCATTCCTACACCTAAAGTTTTTGCTATCTTAGTCACTACTGAAGACGTGAATGATTTTGATTGGCAAATGCTGAAAAAAAACTTTGTCATTAAACCAACTAACGGTCATGCCGGCAAGGGTGTGGTGGCATTTGCTAAAAAAAGCAACGGTTACTGGATTGATGTAATGAATAAAAAATGGGAGGAGGAAGACTTAAAACTACACTGTTTAGATATTTTAGAAGGACAGTACAGTTCACACGGCGCCAGCCCTAAAGTTATTATTGAAGAAAGAGTAATTCCTCATCCTGCATTAGCAAAATACGCTTACAAAGGAACACCTGATATTAGGATCATAGTTTTTAACAGTGTACCGGTTATGGCTTATTTGCGCTTACCTACTAAAGAATCAGGAGGGCGTGCCAATCAAAGTCAAGGTGCTTTAGGAGTGGGCATAGATATGGGTACAGGTTTAACCACTTATGCCGCTGCTCATAAGACGAAACTGATTCAATACTTGCCGGGTACAAAAATTGAATTAAGAGGCATTCAAATACCGTTTTGGGACGAATTACTCCTAAGTGCTGTTCGAGCTTCCAATGCAGCCAAGCTAGTTTATGGAGGAGTAGATTTATTTATTGATGAAAAAAAAGGACCATTAGTAGTTGAGCTTAATTTTCGGCCGGGCTTGTCAATTCAAATTGCTAATCAGGCCGGATTAAGAAAAAGGTTGGAAAGAATATCAGATTTAAATGTCATTAATGCCAAGCACGGCATTAAAATCGCCCAAGCCTTATTTGCTGAAAGCTATTTTGAAACTGAAGCAGAAAGAAAAACAATCATTACTCATAAAGAAATGGTAACTGTGTTTGGCGATCATGGCTCCAGTCAGGATGTACCGGCTTTTATCAAAACCGGCCGTTTCCGCAGTGCCATTGCCGGTAAAGTGGCCCAAACACTAGGTTTAATTGACTTAGAAGACTTGCTTTGGTATCAACAAGAACAAGAGGGCAAGGTCCCGGTGGTAGAAGCTGATTTCAAATTAAAAGACCAGAGAATTGAAACAGAAATGATCGTTTCCAAACGATTAAATCGTAGCCGGCACAAAGTTGAAATCGGTCGCAAAGACTTAAGTAATTTTTTAATTAGAATCGAAAGAAAAAATTAATTGAAAAGTAAAACCATATAATTATGAGCCTGGTTCAAGATTTAACTCCCACCAATTTACAAGAAGAAAAACAAAAATTTTTTGACAAAGATTGTAAATATAATCCGCAGTTTAAATACAAAACTTTAGTTACTTTGGATAAACTCTATAAATACCGCAAACCTAAAGAAGAGTATCTGAAATTAGCAAAAAAAATTGTAAAAAAAGCATTTCATAATCGAACAGAAGAGGATATCAGATCTCAAGAGGGAGAGAAGATAAATCAAAAACAAGCTAAGAAAATGATTGATGAGTTCTTAAAAAAGAACGATCTCACAAAAAAAATCAAAGTTAAATGGTCCAAAAATTTTTTAGGAAAGGCAAGTTTTTTTAAAGATACTTTAAAACTCAAACTTCCTTTGTGGCACAGAAAATATGAATTTACGGCAACACTTTATCACGAGCTAGGAACCCACGCCATCAGGCGCTTCAATTATATACAGCAACCTTTCTACAAAAAAAAGAAACAATTCCAGTTTAAAGATTATTTAAAAACTGAAGAAGGCCTGGCTGGTTTTCACTCATTGTTAGGACGTAAATTTAAACTTGATTACAGTGGAGCTTTAAATTATGTAACTAGCGAAACAGCTCAAAATACATCTTTCATTGGAACATTTAATTTTATTTCGCAATATATTAATGATCCTAATCGGGCTTGGAGATATGTAGTCAAGCATAAACGTGGTTTATATGACACTTCAAAAGAAGGCGGTTTTACTAAAGACTTGGTTTATTTTGAAGGCTTAATTAAAATCTGGCGTTATTTTCAAAAAACAAATTTTGACCTAATTTCACTTTATTGGGGTAAAATTGCTGCTGAAGATATTGAAAAAGCCAAAGAAATGAATCCTGATTTTAAACCGCAGCTCCCTCACTTCTATACTCAAAATCCGGATCAATACCAGCAAGAAATAACTGCTATTGCACAAAAGAATTTGCTTCATACTTTATAATCAAAGGTAGAAATGAAAATCGCTATTCTAGTTAATCAAATGCTTAACTACTATACTAATTTTGAGCAAGAAGCCAAAAAAGCTCGAGTTGACCTATCTTTATATACTTATCAGGATATAACCACAATTCAGCTCTCGCCTCAATTAAACCAAATTAAATGCCAACAGCAAGATTTAAAAAATTTTGATTTAATTTATATTAAAAACTCCGAACAACAACTTGAATTAGCCACATTGATTACTAAATACTGTTTAGATAATGAGGTTAAAGTGATTGATACCGCTTTGATTAAACCACAACCTTGGCTTGACAGCAAAGCTTTTGAAGTTTTAACTTTATCTAATAAAAATCTACCAACTATTCCCTCAATTTTTATTAATCAGACTCAAATCAATCAAATTAAAACACATATCGACTATCCGTGCGTGATTAAAAAAAGCCGTTTTAGTTCCAAAGGCAAAGATGTCTATCTTGCAAGCAAAGAAGAGGAAGCCTATAAAATTTTTGAGAAATACCAAGAACCTCTTTTGGTTCAACAATTTATTCCCAACCAAAGTGACTTCCGGTTTCTAGTTATTGACAATCAGGTCGTAGCTGCAATGGAAAGAATCAGGTCTAAAGATGAATCTTTTTTAAATAATATTGCAAAAGGAGCTAGACCTGTTGCTTATCAACCTGAAGCTCAAGAGGCTAAGCTGGCCGTGCAGGCTGCTCAAACTTTAAATTATCAAATCGCCGGAATAGATTTATTTAGAACTCCCCAAGGCTGGAAAATTATTGAGATAAACCGATCACCCGGTTTCAGCGGCTTGATAAAAGCTACTCAGATTAATATTTATCAAAAAATATTACAGTTTTTTATTGAAACAATAAAATAAAGCCAAGAAAAATCAATTTAAGTCTTCTATATAAAATTCTATATAAAAAAACAACCAATATTAGCAACCTACAATGCCTGCTTAAATCCCGCTTGCTCCAGATAATCTAAAACAGACTCCAAATCATAATGAATATGGACTATTAATTTATGACCAGTTTGCACAGCTTGCTTTAAAGCTTGCTTTTCATTCAACACAACTTTGCTATTAAAATCAATCATATTGGATTTTAGCTCTCTATGAAATAAATGGGCTGTTTCACCAATTCCGCGCTCTCTACCACTTGAGTCTACAAATTTTGAAGCACGCTGACCATCAATTTTGTCATAAATAGTGATACCAGTTAAATCCAAGCTTGTCATTTGGTTAGCATAATCACGTATTGCCGCTTCACTGCGTGTCGGATCCAGTCTAAGAACTAAATGTGGCTTACTGTCAAAAGATTTTAAGCTTAGACTTTTTCCCCAATTAATTATTTTTTTAATTGAATGAGGTTCATGACCAAAATCTACTATTACTGTCTGCTCTTGTCGTTGATAAACTAATAAACGGCCAAATTTTTTAGGAAAAGAAAATGAAGACAGGCTGGTTATTATGTTTTGAGAAGACAATTTAGCCTGTAAAGAAGCTGCCACTTGCATTAAATTGCTAGCAATAAAATCATAATTAGACTGTGTTTTACTGCAGCAGCCGCCTTGATTTTCCTGGTTATTAATGAAATTTCCAACATACTTAAAATCTTCCAAATTAAAACAAAAATTATTCTGCAGATCAAAAATCTCCTGACTTTGAGGCTGCCAATAATAAATATTAAATAAATCTAATTGTTGGTAAAGCTCTTTTAATCTTTGTTTGTTTTGAATCTTAGTTGTAGTGCCAATAATCTCCAAATCTTTTCTAGCAATATCCGGATGATCCAGCGAGTCTAAACAATGCTGATCATCTAAATTTAAAACATATCTTCCGTGATTTCGTAATTCACGATAAACGAACGATTTTAATAAAGCTAAGTCTTGTTGGCTTTTAATATTATTGTGGTCAATATGGTCAGTAAATAAATTAGAAAAAATACCAACCGTATGAAAGCTTGTCCCAAGTCCATAAATACCACAGCTATAAGAAGCCTCCATAACTATGGCGACATCAGACAAATCACCAGCTTGTCGTTTAAGTAAATGATGCAAATAACGACCCGGTCTAACAGTCGTAACTCTGCCAAAATGTTGAAACGATTGCCTGCGAGTATAAATCTGCTTGCCATTAACAAAAACCCCTAGATTGTTAAGCAAAATTACTTGGGAGTATTGTTGACTGCGGTGTAAGGCATGACTTAGAATAGTGGCTATTGTTGTTTTGCCTTTAGTGCCGGTCACTACAAACACTTCAGCTTGTTGAGGATTAAAGCTCCTCAAAAATTTCCGTGTTTCAGGATAATACATGATGTATAATTTTAACATGTCAACTAATTTGCGCAATTATCAAGCGCGGCAAACTAAAGAACCGTTAGTCGCTTTGGGATTATCAGGTGGAGTTGATTCAGCAGTAGCTGCCTGTTTACTCAAAGAACAAAATTATGACGTCACAGCCGTTTATTTAAAATGCTGGAGTATGCGCGGCTGCCGAGCAGAACAAGATCAGCGAGATGCGCTTAAAATTGCTCTTCAATTAAATATTCCTTTTAAAGTTTTAGATTTTAGAAAAGAATATAAGCAAAAAGTAATGTCTTATTTTGTCAATGAATATCAAGCCGGCCGCACTCCAAATCCGGATGTAATGTGCAATCAAGTCGTTAAATTTGGACTTTTTTATGATTGGGCAATACAGCATGATTTTTCTTATATTGCGACCGGCCATTATGCTCAAAGTCAAACCATAAATTTAAGACAAAAGAAAAGACCTGTTTTGTTAACCAGTAAAGATTTGCATAAAGATCAAACTTATTTCTTGCATCAAATTGAAGAAGAACAACTCCCACGTGTTTTATTTCCAATCGGACACTTATTAAAAAAGGAAGTGCGGCAGCTGGCTGTCAGCAACGAGTTGCACGTAGCTGACAAAAAAGACTCAGTAGGCATTTGTTTTGTAGGCGATATCAATGTTCAAAATTTTCTTAAAAAAAGACTGGGTGAAAAACCGGGAGATATTGTCACTACTGATGGAAAAAAAATTGGCCAGCATGATGGCACTTGGTTTTATACTGTAGGCCAAAGACATGGTTTTGCATTGCATACAAACTTAGTAAAAAAACAGACTAATTGGTTGGATGAGCAAAGCAATATGCCGCCATTATATGTAATTGAAAAAAAACCTGAAAACAATCAATTAGTAGTTGGGTTGAGGTCAGACACTATGACTCGCCAATTTCAGTTAAGTAATTTAAGTTGGATCAATGCTGACTTTGATTGGCAGTCTTACCCATTGTTAGTAAGAATTCGCCACACGGGCCAACTAGTTAGGTGCCAGTTAAATCGTTATCACGACCAGGCTTGGCAGGTAACTACACAGCAAGACTTGTTTGCAGCAGCTGCAGGACAGTTTGCAGTTTTTTATATCAACAATCAAGAATTATCATCAAACACCAAAGGTCGTTATATTTGTTTAGGGGGAGGAGAAATCACAGCCGGTCACTCATCTTAATTTAACCTAGTTGCAGTCAGCAATTTAATTAAGCGTGTATCTTTAACGGTAATTTTGATTTTACTCTAGAATTTTTTGTAAAACTTTTTTCGCTGTTTTAGGCTGCTGACAACCTTCCAATAAATCTGCAAAATAATGACCATGCGGCATTGGAGCATGGTTTATTTCATTAAAACCAATTTGTTTGGGTTGCCAAGATTGAGTAATATTGGGAGCAATAACATCTATACCTAAAAAGGGAACATCAACTGCTCGAGCCGCATCAGAAAATAATTGCAAATATTGACTTTGAACTGCCGACAATTCAACCCTAACTATATCGCCGCCCGGATCAAAATTACAAACCAGTCTTAAGTAAGCAGTTTGACCTTCAGGCAAAACTGTATCTAAACTATAGCCTTGCCGCTGTAAGTGTTTTTTAGTTACTTTATCAACCAACATCTCATCAAAACCATACCGAATTCTAAATTCACTTTTGTCATCAATTAATGCCTGCACTGTAGACTGCCCATCACCAGTTACATGAGCAGCAATTCGCTCCACAATATCAATAATCTCTCCATTTAACACTAGAACTCGATACTCATGATCGCCTGACAAATAATTTTCTATCACAGCATATTTTGTAGACCATTGATTTTTAATTTCTTGCAGGGCTTGTTTGGTTTCAGCTTCGTTTTGAGGCAAAATAGTTACACCATAACCTAATGATTTACCAATAGGTTTGATCACTACTTGAAAATTTTTTTGTTGACAATAAACTAAAGCCTGTTTGATAGCATTAGCGTTTTGCAGGTTAACCAGGAGTTGAGCAGGGACAAAATTAGCGAGTTCTTTTTGCAACAAATTATTAGATAGAGCTTTATTTTTACCGATAAAACTCTGAACTAAATCATTAATGTCTAAATTGTTCTTATAAATTTTTAATTTGTTGGCGTTGTGACTCACAACAACTAAGCTGTGTTGATGGTCCAAAATACTAATCTCATAATCAAGCTGCTTAGCTGCCGATAAATAAATATTAGTATGAAAATTTTCAACAATCTGCTCAATCACAAATTATTTTTCTAGTTGATAGCTAGTAATCTTAATTATATCAAGCTTAGAACAATATTAAATCTCGTAATAAATTAAGTATAAATGCTAAAATACATTTCTGATACAATCAGCCTTATTAATCGATAATTATGTTTACAGTAAAAGAAAAATGATAAAATAAACTCATTGTTGAATCAAATTGAGTTTGTCTCTAGAAGAGAGAAGGCAGTAAATTATAATTAAAATATAATTGAAAACAAACAAATTATGTAATTCACAATAATTATTATGAAACCAAAAGAAATTGAACAGCTTAATCAAAATCTTAATAAATTAATTGACAGATTGGATAAACAAAACAGTTTAGCTAAAAATTTTATTATTTCTATTATTCGCGGAGTAGGTTATTTTATTGGAGTGACTATAGTGGCTGGTATTATTATTTATTTTCTGGCACAAGCGGCAAAATCAATTACTCAGCAGTCCTTTTTTAAAAATTTTATTAATCAAGAAACAATAGAAAAATTTGATCTGCAAGAAAACCTAAACCAAGAGAGCGGACAATATGACAGTGTAGAATGAATAATATAACAGTCATGAATAATTTTTTCTCCTTTTAAACAAATTTATTAGCGTTGACTTTTATATCTTTTATGATAATATTAATTTATCTTTAAAAGTCTAGCCTTTTCAAAATTAAGCTGGATACTATAAAGGTTTCCATAAATAAAAATAAGATTTTTCTTTTAAAGAGGCAATTTTATATTGCCTTGATCTTATTGTATGCACCTTAACAACTGAAGAGACAGAACAAGAATATAGTTAATTAAATTAATTTTAATTAACTAGTACAAACACGCTAATTCATAACGAAACGTAATCCGGCAACTAACTGCAGCAGCAGTCGGTTGCAGATAACAACCATGTGGTATAAACATGGTGATAAAAATCGCTAGAGGTCTTCACTAACTATGCCAATACGCCGCATAGTAGTGAATCTCAAATGAATTCAATTTTTAAGTCTGTTTAACAGATTTAAAATATACAAATTTTATTTGAGAGTTTGATCCTGGCTCAGGATGAACGCTGGCGGTGTGCCTCAAGCATGCAAGTCGCACGATAATCTATTCTTCGGAATAGATGACAGTGGCAGACGGGTGAGTAACGCGTAGGAATCTACCTTTTAGTGAGGAACAGCCTCGGGAAACCGGGATTAATACCTCATGTGGTGTTTTTGCCTTTGGCAAAAATATTAAAGTTTTTACGCTTCGGCGTAAAAACGCTAGAAGAGGAGCCTGCGTCCTATCAGGTAGTTGGTAAGGTAATGGCTTACCAAGCCGACAACGGGTAGCCGGTGTGAGAGCACGACCGGCCACAAGGTCACTGAAACACGGGACCTACACCTACGGGTGGCAGCAACCGGGAATATTGCGCAATGGGCGAAAGCCTGACGCAGCGACACCGCGTGTGGGACGACGCTCTTCGGAGTGTAAACCACTGTGGCAAGGGAAGAACACCTGCCTTTTGGCAGATTGACGGTACCTTGCTAGAAAGCACCTGCTAACTACGTGCCAGAAGCCTCGGTAATACGTAGGGTGCAAGCGTTATCCGGATTTACTGGGCGTAAAGGGTTCCGTCGGCGTTTTGGTAAGTTTCTTGTTAAAGCCTGAGGCTCAACTTCAGAGCTGCAAGAAAAACTGCCAGAATTGAGTCTGTTCGGGGTAACTGGAACTCTCGGTGTAGGGGTGAAATCCGTAGATATCGAGAGGAACGCCGATCGCGAAAGCAGGTTACTAGGACAGTACTGACGCTCAGGGACGAAAGCTTGGGTAGCAAAAGGGATTAGAGACCCCTGTAGTCCAAGCCGTAAACGATGCTCGCTAGCCGGTCGCTCTTCGGAGTGACTAGCGTAAGCTAACGCGTTAAGCGAGCCGCCTGGGAAGTACAATCGCAAGATTAAAACTCAAAGGAATTGGCGGGGGAGCGTACAACCGGTGGAGCATGTGGTTTAATTCGATACAAAGCGAAAAACCTTACCTAGATTTGACATGTACCTGCAAAGCTTGGGATAACCAAGCCGTCCTTCGAGGGTGGTACACAGGTGATGCATGGCTGTCGTCAGCTCGTGTCGTGAGACGTCCGCTTAAGTGCGGTAACGAGCGCAACCCTTATTGTCAGTTACACGTATCTGACGAAACTGCCCTTGCCAAGCAAGGGAGGAAGGAGAGGACGACGTCAAGTCAGCATGTCCCTTATGTCTAGGGCTACACACATCCTACAATGGAACCTACAACGGGTAGCGACGAGGTAACTCTGAGCCAATCCTTATAAAAGGTTTCTCAGTTCGAATTGAGGGCTGAAACTCGCCCTCATGAAGATGGAATCGGTAGTAATCGCAAATCATTAGGTTGCGGTGAATACGTTCTCGCTCCTTGCACACACTGCCCGTCAAGCCAGCAAAGTCAGCAGCGCCCGAAGCGGGAGACTGCAACCCTTCTTCGGATGGGAGCAGCCCTTCTACGGCGAGGTTGGCGATGAGGACTAAGTCGTAACAAGGTATCCGTACTGGAAGGTGCGGATGGACCACCTCCTTTCTAAGGAGATTGGTAAGGGGTACACGACCCTCTTTCTCCAGATCAACTGCAAAGTTGATGAAAAAACCCTGGGAAATTTCCCTTCCAGGTCGATTTTTATCACCGTGTTTGTACCAGATTTTGTCTCTTTAGTTTGTTAATTAATTTAAACTCAAGCATGTTAAAATCATGTTTTTTTAAATTAATATTATTTTTAGCCTAATTTAACCTAATTTACCCTGGCTTTAATTAAATTATAACTTTAAAATTTTAAGGCTAAATAATTTCCCCCTCCTGACAAAGCCCTCAAAAGCATTATTAATCCTGCTTAATAGCTCTTTTTATAAACTACTGCTAATTTTAGTATTTTTATGTGTTTTAAAATATACCTATATATCAAGTAAAGTAACGCCACATGTAAATTAGCAAACTAATCAAAACTCTGCTAAAATAACACTTCACAGCTAAAACTTTATCTATTAAAATAATAAAATATCGATCTTAACAATCATATTATTTAAATTAAGCGTTGCTCATTACTTAAGTTAGCAGTCATTTACCTCATATGAATCTTGAAAAATTTACCACTAAATCAGCAGAGGCCATGCAGCAAGCTATTCAATTAGCTATGCAGTTCAAACATCAAACACTTGAGCCATTGCATCTACTTCTGACTCTTATTCAACAAACCGACGGTGTTGTACCTTCACTCTTAAAAAAATTGGAGGCTGAACCATCTAAAATCACAGCAAAAATCAAACAAGAACTTAAGTCTAAGCCCACAGTCAGTCAGGCTGCTCAACCGTATCTGTCCAGCGATTTACAAAAAGTTTTAAACCAAGCAGAAACAGAAGCCGGCAAGCTGCAAGATGAATTTATTAGTACTGAGCATCTATTTTTAGCCTTAATGGATCTAAAAACGGTTCAAAACTTAATTCCCATCCACAAAAAAGAAGCAAAGGAGAGTTTAAAAAAAATAAGAGGCAGCCAAAAAGTAACTGACCGTAATCCAGAAAATAAATATCAAGTTTTAGAAAAATACACTCAAGATTTTACTCAGTTAGCTCGTGAGGGAAAAGTTGATCCTGTTATTGGCCGCAATGAAGAAATTAGACGAATCACGCAAATTTTATCCAGGCGCACTAAAAACAATCCGGTTTTAGTTGGTCCACCCGGGACCGGTAAAACTGCCATTGTCGAAGGTCTAGCTAAAAAAATCATAGACAACGAAGTGCCTGACGCTCTTAAACACAAACGTATTTTAAATTTACAAATTGGCACTTTGTTAGCCGGCGCTAAATATCGAGGGGAATTTGAAGATCGATTGAAGGCAGTCATTAAGGAAGTTGAAAAGAATGAAGGTGAGATCATCATGTTTGTAGATGAGATCCACAGTATTGTTGGTGCCGGTGCTGCTGAAGGCAGCACTGATGCTGGCAATATGCTGAAACCTGCTTTAGCACGCGGCACACTGCGCATGATCGGCGCTACCACTCTTAAGGAATATCGTAAATATGTTGAAAAAGACGCTGCTTTAGAAAGAAGATTTCAACCAGTCATGATTGATGAGCCGTCAGTTGAAGAAACTATTTCTATCCTGCGAGGAATAAAAGATAAATATGAAGCTCATCATGGAGTCCGAATCCGAGACAATGCCTTAGTAGCAGCAGCCCAACTATCCGACCGCTACATTAATGACCGTTTTTTGCCCGATAAAGCGATTGATTTAATGGATGAAGCAGCTGCCGCCATTAGAATTGAGATCGACAGCAAGCCGGTTCAAATCGATCAACTTGAAAAAAAGATTAGGCAATTAGAAATAGAACGAGAAGCCCTTAAAAAAGAGGAGGACAAAAGCAGCCAAGAAAGAATGGAGCAAATTAAGCAGGAATTAGCAGAATTAAAAGAAAAACATCAGGAGCTAAATTTACGCTGGCAAAACGAAAAAAGTATTTTAGATGAAGTAAAAAATTTAAATCAGCAGCTTGATGAATTACGCGAAGAGGCTGAACGAGCAGAGCGTAATTACAATTTACAAAAGGCGGCTGAAATTAATTACGGCAAAATTCCTGAGATTGAAGAGAAATTAAAAGAAAAACAGCAAAAATTAAATGAAATTCAAGAGGACAGCAAGTTGCTCAAAGAAGAAGTGGACCAGGATGATATTGCGCGCATTTTAGCTCGCTGGACCGGCATTCCGGTAGAAAAAATGCTTCAGTCAGAAAAAGAAAAGCTGACTCATCTGGAAGAGGAGCTGGCAAAAAGAGTAGTCGGTCAAAAACAAGCTATTAAAGCTGTTTCCAACGCTGTTCGCCGCAATCGAGTCGGCCTAACACAAGCTAACCGGCCCATTGGTTCTTTTATCTTTTTAGGCCCAACCGGAGTTGGCAAAACCGAACTAGCTAAAACTTTAGCTGAGTTTATGTTTGATGATGAAGATAAAATGATCCGCATTGACATGAGTGAATATATGGAACGTCATTCTGTCGCTCGCTTGATTGGCTCACCACCGGGGTATGTCGGCTATGAAGAAGGAGGACAGTTAACTGAAGCGGTGCGTAGAACACCTTACAGCGTGGTGCTGCTGGATGAAATAGAGAAGGCTCATCCGGAAGTGTTTAATATACTGCTGCAAATCTTAGACGACGGCAGATTGACTGATGCTAAAGGCAGAACTGTAGATTTTAAAAATACAGTTATCATCATGACTTCTAATTTAGGCAGTGATTTTATTGCCCAGCATGTAGATGATCGCGAGCAGCAGGAAGCAGCAGTAATGCAGGAGCTTAAAAGTGAGTTTAAGCCGGAGTTCTTAAATAGATTAGATGACGTTATTATCTTCCAACCACTGTCGCAAGAGCAAATTAAAAAAATAGTCAGACTGCAAATACAGCAATTAACTGAACAAATAGCTGAACAAAAATTAACCCTGAAAGTAACTGATGAAGCTGTTGAATATTTTGCTAAAACAGGTTTTGATCCAGTCTTTGGAGCCAGACCAATTCGCCGCTTATTGCAAAAAGAGATTCTAGACACTCTTTCTATGAAAATGTTAAGCGGAAAAATTGAGCCTGAAAGTACAGTTGCTGTTGATTGGGATGGAGAGAAAGTGGTTATTGAATAAGCGCAAGATAAGCACAGAGTTTTATATTTTCATTCCCGGTATTTTTTACTCGTATAAACTCTAGCGTCAATGGTAAATTTATGCTAAAATTTAACTCTATTGTCGGGTCGTTGTCGCAACAGCTGACAATGAAGGCCGGGTGACTAGCTCAGTTGGTTAGAGCGCAGTCCTGATAAGACTGAGGTCCATGGTTCGAATCCATGGTCACCCACCAGAATCTGAAGCTAGTTAGCAGCTAAATTAATTCCCGACCGTACACTGTTCATTGTTTCTAACAAACAATTAATCACTCTCATAATTGCTCCTTGCCGTTTTATTTTGTTTGCACTGATAAGCTTAAGTTTTTGCCTGTCAATGTTTAGAATACTAATATTCAACTCCGGGCAAAAAAGTTTTTCGACTGTTTTATATTTATTCATATTTTAAAAACAGCGCCCAAAATCCACTCGATGAGACTTGAAATTTAGCACTCAAACATTTAGAATGCTAACAGCATTCAAATACTAATAACAATTCATTTAAACAACGCTAATTATAAAAAAATATTAATCTAAATTAATTTAAATTAATCATTAACAGATAAAATTTAAGATTCTCAGATATAATTAATCTTCAACTTATGACAGATAGCAACAAAAAAAAAGACCATTCAAAAAAACCAGCTAGAAAAGTCAAGGCTAAATCAAAATCTTTAAATGATTTAATGAGGCAGGAAAAAATCAAAAAAATAGCTCAAAAAGAAAAAGCTAAGCAAAAAAAAGATGAGAGGATTAAAAAAAGCCTTCCTTCTGACAACTTCTCTTTACCCGTAATTCCTTTGCGGAAAGATATTTTGTTTCCTAATACTGAATCCGTACTTGTCTTTGGCCGACCATTCTCTGTTTCAGCCATTAAAAAAGCTGTTAAAGAAAACAAAATGGTAGTATTGCTGACTCAAAAAGAAGGTTCCATTGAAAAACCTAAGCCTGAAAATTTATATGAAGTCGGTGTGTTGGCTGTAGTTGAAAAAACTCTAAAAACAGAGGGTGATTTTAGCGCTTTAATGAGAGGAATTGCGCGAGTTAAAATTAATAATTTTATTCAGTTTGAACCTCATTTCAGAGCCCAAGTTGCTAAATTAAAAGAAGAAAAAGAAAATGATGAAGAAGAAAGAGCCCTTACTGCTCACTTAAAACAACTCTTCCAAAAAATTGTGCAAATGGGCAAGCCTGTAGAGTTTTTAAATTTCATAAAATTTATGAGCAGCACTGACAGCGGTGAAATGACGGATCAAATTGCCAGCACTCTTGATCTCGAAACAGATCAGCGTCAAAAATTGTTAGAAAACCTAAGCGTTAAGAACAGATTAAAATTCATTATCAAACAGCTTAACCATGAAATTAATGTCCTTGAGATTGAAAAAGACGTAGCACACAAAACACAAGAAAAATTCACCAAGCACATGAAGGAAAGCGTGCTAAGAGAAAGACTAAAAACAATTAAAAAAGAGTTGGGAGAATATGAAGAAGGAGAAGATCTAGCACAAAATTTTCAAGAAAAAATAAAAGACAAGGGTATTCCTCAAGAGGTTCAAGAAAAAATTAAAAAAGAAATCGACAGGCTGAGCAATATGTCGCCCAACAATCCTATGACCGGCTATATCAGAGCTTGGCTCGATACCATGTTTGATATTCCCTGGAAAAGAAAAGACGAAAGTGAAATAGATCTTAAAGAAGCTAAAAAAATTTTAGACGAAAATCACTATGGATTGAAAAAGGTTAAAGAAAGAGTTTTAGAATATATTGCTGTTTTGCAATTGAAAAAACAAGATCAAACAAATAACAACAAAACAACTAAAAATAAAAAAGAACAAAAAGCAGCCACTAACCAACAAAATAATTTACCTACAATCTTATGTTTTGTCGGACCTCCCGGTGTTGGCAAAACCAGTATCAGCCGCGCTATTGCTGAATCTTTAGGGCGAAAGTTTACCAAAATTTCTTTGGGCGGTATTCGTGATGAAGCACAAATTAGGGGCCACCGCCGCACCTATGTGGGAGCCATGCCCGGGCAGATTATTAAAGGCATCATTTCTGCTGAAAGTAAAAATCCTGTCTTTGTATTAGACGAAATCGATAAAATTGCTCAAAGTTTTCGGGGAGACCCTTCAGCTGCTTTACTTGAAGTGCTTGATCCTGAACAGAACAAGGAATTCGAAGACCATTATCTAGATGTACCTTTTGACTTATCTGAAGTAATTTTTATTACTACAGCTAATAAGCTGGACACTGTCCCTCCGGCCTTAAAAGATCGTTTAGAGATTATCAGATATCCCGGTTACACTTTTATCGAAAAATTTAATATTGCTAAAAAACATCTTTTGAAAAAAGTTTTGGCAGCCAATGGATTAACGGACAAAATGGTAGATTTTAGCGATGCAGCTATCAAAAAAATCATTCAACGCTACACAAAAGAAGCCGGAGTACGCGAACTTGAAAGAAAATTAAGTGAAGTTTGCAGAAAAATAGCCAAACAAATTGTAGAAAACGAAAATGAAGCAGGAAAAAAGAAGAAAAAAAAGGAGAAAGACGATAAAAAAGTTAGTGTCAAAATTTCAACCAAAAAAGTGCGTTCTTTGCTGGGACCCGAAGAATACGACCTCACCTTGTTAGAAGAAGAGAATGAAGTCGGTGTTGCCACCGGACTAGCCTGGACTAGTGCCGGAGGAGATATTTTATTCATTGAGGCCGCTCTTGTCCCGGGTAAAGGTAAAATTAAATTAACCGGAAAATTAGGCGAAGTGATGCAAGAATCAGCTCAAACTGCCTTGACTTTTGTCAAAGCTCATGCTGAAGAATTAGATATTGACGAGGACAGATTTACCAAAACAGATATTCATATCCATGTACCTAAAGGAGCCATTCCCAAAGATGGACCTTCTGCCGGCATCACTTTAGCCACTGCCATAGCTTCCGCTTTTACAGATAGACCGATTCAAAAAAATCTAGCTATGACCGGAGAAATTACTCTGCGTGGTAAAGTTTTGCGCATTGGAGGCTTGAAAGAAAAAATAATCGCCGGGCACTTAGCTGGAGCTAAAAAAGCTATTATTCCCCGGAAAAATAAAAGAGATTTGGAAGAAATCCCTAAACAAGTTAAGAAGGATATTGAATTTATTCCAGTAGATGAAGCTGTAGAAGTCTTAGATCTTGCTCTAAAATAAATACAATTATTTAATTATTGTCACTGGCTTAACTTTTTAAAAAATATTCTTCTGCTATGAAAAACAAGCTTGTTTTATTTTTAGCCGTCGTCCTGATTATTGCATCAGCAGCAGGAGTCTATTTTTTAAATCCTTTTGCCAATAAAATCAAATCAGGCTTGCAGGTAGTCACACACGGCACCTCAGCCTCTCTCTTTTTAAATGATCATTATTTGGACAAAACTCCTTTTAATAATGAACAAATTATGCCCGGTAAATATCAACTAAAAATTATTCCGGATGATTCTAATTTAGCCACTTATGAATTGCCGATTACTCTTAATAGAGGTTATCTGTCAGTGGTAATATGGAAACCGGGCAAAACCACTGAAACATCAGGTGGCATAATTTACGAACTAGAATCTTTATCCAACAAAAATGAAACTGAAGTTTCTATCATCAGCAATCCGGATAATGCAATAGTCAATTTTGGCAATTATGAAGAAAAATTTACACCGCTTATTTTTAAAAATGTTGAGCCCGGTGATTATAATATCGAAATTAATCTAATTTCTTTTGATACTCAAAAACATACTGTTAAAGTAATTCAAGGGCACCGGCTTAATATTTTTACTAAGTTAGCCAAAAGTAAATCAGCTTTTCAGGAAGATGAAACTGCAGTTGACTCAGAAGCCAGCAGCGAAGAAGCAACAGATAGCGCCGATCTAGAAGAACAAACTGAAATGGATTTAATGGGCTCACAAATACTTAAAATCGCTAGCACCAATTTCTTTCAAGATGAAGTTGAGGTGCTGCGTGTGAGAGAAAAGCCATCACTGAATGATGATATTATCGGCTTCGCGGCCGTAGATAAAACTTATGAATATTTCGAGGAGAAAGAGGATTGGTTTAAAATTGAATTTATTGACCCGGTTGACAATATGGAAAAAATTGGCTGGGTGAGTGGAGCATATGTCCAAGTCTTAGATACCACTAATGAAGAAGCGACTGACACAGAGTAAACATATTTCAGCCTGCTTCAAACAAAACTGTTTTAACTTTAAAATAAAAATTAAGTTAAACTAAAGGCTGACAACATATACACTGCCTTTGTCAAATACTACTTCTCCCAACTCTAATAATTGATTCACAGCTAAATCCGAATAAGCTTCTCGCTCTTTGCTGCCAATAAAAATATATTTAACTTGATATTTTTTAAATAAATTTTGTGCCTCATTGGATTGGGGCTGTTCATACATAGTTTTTACTTCTTGAGTTCTTTGACCGGGAATATCAAAGCTGCCGCGCCATAGCCACTGATGTTTTCTCCAGCCTAGAACGGTTGGCAGACCCGTAAAAGAAGACACGCGAGCATAGGTAGTATAGCTTTCTCCCACTGCCTCTAATACGACCGGCCGGCCGGAAACATGAGTTCTCAACCAATTAATTGCTAAGTAATCATTGGGTGCTTGCCTTTGCAGCCACTGCAGCCCATCTAAAGTTTGATAATTTTTTAAACTAGCATAATAATCTCGATAACCAAAATAGGGATAACTGCCCACTGCTAATAAAAACACTAACAAAATTGTCATCAGTAAACCAATTTTAAATGAGCTTAATTTTTGTTTTATATGAAGCCAGGAAATTACTCCTATCAAAGATCCGGCTGATAAAGTCATCATTACAAAAGCCTGAAATGTTAATTTGAACATAGTATTAGCTCTGGGATGCGAGAGGTAAATATCTTTCATATAAACTATTTCAGGCAAAATCAGTAAAACAACTGAAGTAACAGCCATTGCTAAAAACATAACTGCCTCGGCAGAAAGTTTTTTTTGTGCCCTTAAATATTTCACAGCTAATATAGAGGATAAAACTGTTATTAAAACGTGTGGTCCCCACAAGACCAACAATTGCCAAAGTGGAGAGCGCTGTTCAACCATTCTTACACCTTGCGAAATTGAATCAAAATTCAACAACCACGGACCCGCAGTTAATAAAGCCAGCAGACCAATAATTAAAGCGCTGAAAAATAAATTATAAAATTGACTTTTATTAATTGCTAAAATTAATAAACCACTCACTAACAGCAGCAAACCATAAATTAAAAAATCCCAGGTACTGGTGCTAATAGCTATTCCCAGCAGCAAGCCCAATATAACGGCTTCCGGAAAGTAACTTTGTTTTATCAACTTAGACAAAGTCAGCTTAGCCGTATCAGCCTTAAACAAAGCTTTTATCCACAGGAAAATATTAATGATAATAAATAAAACAATAGGCAGAGCCCAAACATGCGCATGCAAATCACTGACAATAAAACTGTAAGCGGGAAATTCATGAATGGTGTTTTCTATAAATCTGGTAGCACTGGGATACCAATAGTCCGCAAAAGTTTTGTTGCTTAGCCAATACCAAGCAGCATGACCATTTCCACCCAGGACTAACAAGACGCTTCCAATCAGGCCGGCTTGCAGGATAAATTTAGTGTATTTTTTTACTTTTTTATTCTTTGTTTTTGCAGTCTGGAAAACAGCCCCAACAAAGTTAATAATTAAGCCAGCCGCCTGGGTTGAAACCAGAGCCATGATCATACCGAGTAATAAATTGTAGCCGTAATCAACCCCAATACTCCAATACTGCAACACAATTGCTCCTAAAAAATGACCAAAAGTATAATAGTTGATAGCAGCGCGGGCCAGCCACATGTCTTCTGCCGGTAAAGTAGGGGAGCGTAAATAAGCAGCCATAAAACCAACATCCATAAATTTTTCCAAACCTTCTATCCGCGGACTATAACCGCGCACAATCGATAAAAAGAAAAAAAAGAATAAAAAAACTAATTCCTGTCCTAAAATTAATGACCAATTACTTTTCAAAAAAGCTTTCACTTCTGTTTGCTTGGTCCAATAAAATCTTAATGAATAAACACTTAAGATTAACAACAAAAAATAAATAAAAAATGGCTGATTGGCCGGCAATCCTAGATGTGCCAAAATCCAAACAATTAAACCTATCACCAGCCATACAGTCAACCGACCAAAACCCCATAAGGCATCAATAGATTTTCCAGCGTAAATTTTATAAAGAAGAGGAAAACCAAGCAACTGCCAAAGAAGCAGCAGCAGCCAGCACAAAATTATCAGAGGTAAGTCAACTAGCATAGTGTTTATTGTAGCATAAGAAAATAGAAAAATTAGTCATGCAGTTCACTTTAAAACATACTATTTTATTTCATTAATGAGGCTGGTACATGAAGGCTTTAAATTAAATTAAAATTATTTTCTATTAAAGACAATGCTTGTTTTAAATTACTTACTTTGAAGTGATATTCAGTTTTATAATCCAAAATGTTACTAACCCAAATGACATGAGTTTTATTGTTCGAATTATATTTCTTAGAAATTAAATTTTTGTTTAAATATTGCACTACATCCCAATTATCTTCAATAAAAACATCCAGTTTAAGCTGTTTAATCATTTTTTCTTTGAATAAATGCGGCTGCTCATCTTGACTATTCATATAACAGCTTGCAAATAATTGCTCTGCTTTCATCTTTTTTTTACATTTACTAAAATCTTCTTCTAGATGTTTAAAACGCGCAGTTATTAAATAGGGCTCAATTAAACCCTTTTTTTTGAGAGTAGCAATATTTTTTACACCAGGAACTCGAACTAGACTAGTTTTATGGAATAATTCCCAGATAAATTTTTCTTCTTTTGTTTGAGGAACGTAAAACTCTAAAGTATCACGCTTAATACCTATTTTTTTTCTTTTTAAAAATGCAATTAAGGGTCGAGCTATTAAAACAGGATTGTAAAGCAGTACTCCATCTAAATCAAAACCGACCTTGAGTGCTGATTGCTTCATATTTTAATAAAGAAAGTGTTTGTTGATAAATACCGAGCTGCAAACAAAAGTTGGCTATTATTGGCAGCTTTCACAAAACAGCCAATTCACAATCAATAAACTTAAGTGGGCTAAGTTAACAGCGGATTTAGTTAACTAGTAAATGATTTTATTTTTTATTAAATGTTGACTTCAAATTATATCGTTAAGATAAAAATTAAACAAATTTAATATCAGCTCAGCTTCCGCATTTATTAAAATTTCGAAGCTAAAAATCAGGGTTAAATTTTGTAAATATAACCTAAGCCAGCGAGCCAAAGTTAAGAAATTTTTGCCCTGAATTTAAAAAAGTTTCCATCTCTTCGCGAAATTGTTTTGCTGCTTGTTGCAAATTAGGCGTTATTAAAAATAGGTTTAAGCCTTGCGAAGGAGGTATTCCTTTTTTTTGCCAGTTTGCTTTAAATTCCAGTAATTCATCTTCAATTTTAAAATGTTTAGCAATTTTTCCTGCCAGCTGTACCATTTTTTCGAATTCTTGCTGCCCCATTTGATTTAATCCTCCTTGATTGCTTATTGGTGTATTCATCTCTGCATTATCCTGCTTTTGAGGCTGTTGAAGAAAAATCAATAACGAAGCAAGGCCAAATAAATCTCTTTTTTCATGAAAAATAGTAGACTCGAGAAAACGATAAATTCCCAATAGTTCTTTTTTATCCCTCTCATTACCGTTATCATCTGCCTGATCAATCTTCTCAAAATCATCAATGCCTATAATCTCTTCATTTCCTTCTTCAAAAAAATCTTTGCCGGCGGCAATAATTATTTCTAAACATGCAAAAGACAAAAGGCATTGCAGTGCTACGGTAAATGAATCGTCTATTGGTCCATTAATTTCTATGCCCGCTGCTAATAAATCTGGTAATTTTATTTTTTCTTTGGGCTGATTAGTTTTTTTTAATAAATATTCTGAAGGGTTCTTTGATAAAAAAACACCACCCAGCTCTAGCTTAACCTCTACTTGCTCTCGATCATTAGCAATATGAGTGATAGGTAAAGGAGTAATTTTCACGCCGTAAGGAATATCCGATGGATTCTCTTTTGAATTATAAAAACTTATTAATCGCTCTGAAATTTTTGACAAAAGGGAGTTTGCTTCCAGCCTTGACATCTTTTCTTTAAATTCTGATAGCCCGGCTTCTAATTTTTCCCAATTAGCTTCTGTTATCAAGGGTTTTTTAAGGCCGGCTCGCTCAGCATTATTCTTTCTTAATTTCTCAATTGCGTCCTCGTCAATGGACTCAATATCCACTACATCCATACAGCCCAGCATTGCAGCGCTGATAGCAGCAGCAGCCAATTGTAAAAAAGTTCTTCTATCAACTTTTTTACCTCTTTCTCTTTCGCTCATTTTTTTTAAATAACTTTAAAAATAAGTAGCTTTTATAAATTACAAACTTGCTTTACATTATAAACCAAATATCCATCTCCGGTTTCATAAACCGGTTGCAAGTTTTTCACTAACCAGCTTTCTCTTACAGCTATATCCAGTTCTCCCTGGCCCGGAGAAACCAAAACAAAATTTAAATTTTCTTGCATCATTAGCCGACACCAATCTTGCAGTTCTATTTGACTGCTAAATATTTGCTTTAGACGCTGGCGGCGGCGGCTGTCATCATAACCCATGGACCACGCAAAATAACCGTAATCTAGATAAGTTTTTCGCCCTACTAAAGAAACCGGATTGTATAAATATTGAGTGGTGACAAAAACAGATTCGGGCGGGGTATTATTAATTAACCATTTGCCAAGAGGTTGAGCAACAGGATCATCAATTGAGGCCCGATGGTCATTAACAATGGCAGCCGCATCTATAAAACCGGACAAAGTCAAGGGGATTAATAATAATAAAATAGCTGCTTTGGCAGCCGCTGACTTAATCCAAAAACCGGCCAATTTAGCTGCCAACAAGCAAGCCACGCCTATTTGGAAAAAATTGATTAATTTATGATTATTGATTATATCCGGCGACAACTGAAATAAATTAGCCAGTAAAAAATAAGCAGTGAAAATTAACCACCATTTTTTTTGCCAAAGATTACCAACAATAAATAAAATTGGCCACATAAAAATATATAAACCTATATTTCTCCACCAGTAATAAGCAATGCCTGACAGTGTTTTGTCTTGAGCTAAAAATCCGGGTTGAAACGCAACAGCGCTGCCTCCTAACCGCCAGTAATACAAAAAGCCGGGCAGTGATAATAAAATTCCCACAGCATAATAAGGTCCATAATGCTTTAATAATTTTGGATTTAAGATGAACCAGGCAGCAATGAAAAATAACACCATGACATAACTAGCAAAATTTAAAAAAGGCAAAGATATTAAAGCCAGCCACAAGCCAATTAACTTTAGGCTTTTAATTAATTTGGCAGCAGACATATTTTTTTTATCTAAGCTTTTTTTATCTAAGCTCTTATCAGGCCTAAAGGAATAAGCAGCTTTTACTAAAGGCCAAATAGCAAGTAAAGCCACAGCTAAACTAAAACCTAGATGCCGCTGATTAGTATAAACATTCCAATGCCAAAAGGCGCTAATATCATCACCATTCCAGGGGCCAAAATTAATAAATTGATCATTGCTGGGTATAGCAATAAGGGCATCGACAGTGAAACCTCTTTCTTGAAAATAGTCGACAAAAGTTAAGCTGCTGTTAAATAAAAATAAAAATACAGCTAAGACTCCAGCTGCTAAGGTTTCTTTTTTTATTTTCTGACTAGATTTGAACAAGTTGTTTTGAGGCATCAAATTAACTACTTGCTTTAACTTGCTGCGGCCACTCTGGGTTTTATCATTGTTTATTTTGCTAGTAGTTAATTTACCAGCTAAAAAAAAGATCATCGCCAACAAACCAAAAAAACCAATTGAGCTTAACAAATTTAAAGCTAAACCTAAATTCAAACCGATCCGCTCCAACAAACCAACTACTAAATAAAACAAAAAATGATAGCGAATGGGTTCACCGGCAAATTGAGGATATTCTACGGGAAAGTTTTTACCTAACGAGAAAGAACGAATTAAAGGTAGATGGGCTGCAAAATCACTCCATAATCGACTGCGCATTATAAACTGATCGCCTTCATAATTAAAAGTAAAAACCATTAACCATGCAGAAAATGCGGCCAGCCCAATTAAGATCAAGCACTGCCATTTCTGGCCAAAAGCTTTACTAATGATAGCTTGTTTGATTTTTTGCTGGCTATGATTAAAGAATTTTTTGAGCTGTTGCACGACCAAGTTGAATAGCGTAATTAATACCTCGATCATATGGATAAACATGCTCCATCCCGGCCCAATATAAACCGGGCAGAGGAGTAATTGTTTTAGGTAAAATTCGGGCATGATTTTGTTTTACAATCGGCTGAGCATTATCTTGTTTAAACAAATAATAATCTTGTAAATGATTTTTAAATTCTGGACACAGCTGCTGCAAATATGGTTTGTAATAAGCTAATATTTCTTGTTTTGACATTGTTAATAATTTATCATCTGGTGTTGTATACTGCCCAACATAAACCAGATGACGCTGATTGTAATAAGCTTTATTAATTAAATTAGTGTGTTCTACAACTGCTAAGAAAGGCCAATTGGCCCGGTTAATATTAAGCCAATAAATGTTTTGCTTAAAAAAGGGTTTGTTTAAAACTAAAATCAAAGTTGCAGCTGACAAAGATTCTAAGTTTTTTAACTGACTGCAGTAAGCTGTTGGCAAATCAGCTTGACTTAACCGCAGCAATTGTTGACTGGAGCCGGTAAAAAGCACACTGTCAAAATTATTGTCTTGCAGCAGCTCATTTTTAAATTCTAATTGAAAACTTGATTGCTGTTGGGAATTTTGACTGTCGACATTTGCTTTAATTTTTGTAATCGGCGTTGAGAAATTAATTTCAACTCCCAGCTCTTGTAATTGAGCAACAATCTGCTGAGCTAACCCTAAAAATCCGTATTTGAAATAACCTATTTTTTTCGATCTGGTAAAAATTCTTGCCCAAAACCAAGCAGCGTTAATTTCTGAGGCATGTTTGCCAAACTTGCCTTCAAATAATGGCTGCCACAGATTCTGCCAAGACGCGCGCCCCATTGTTTTTTGAATAAACTCTTGTGCGCTTAACCGCTCTAAACATTGACCCGCAGGCCAACATTTTAATCCTGCCAAAACCGCACCAGTCCGTATTTTGGTAGACCACGACAGGCCGGGAAAAGAAAGCAAACTGGCAGCAGAATCAAGCTGGGCCAGTTTAATGTCAGCTTGATTTAATTTAATTCCAAGCGGATTGTTATTTTTTTGATTTTTATAATTTTTAGTAAAAGAACGATTGACTGTGGAATTATTAAGTAAAGAGTAACTTTTGCCTTCTTGATAAAACAAGCGGTCGCTCAACTTTAATTCAGACAACCATTTTTTTACAGCTTGGTCAGTGGTAAAAACATGATGGTAATGCTCTTCTAAAGGCCATTGCCAGCCATCAACTGTAAAACCTTTAGCCAACCCGCCCGGTTTATCATTTGCTTCAAATATTACTACCTCGACGCCTGCTTTTAGCAAATCATAAGCGGCAGACAAGCCTGTAAAACCAGCTCCTATAATTGCGACCTTCATATTAATAAATAATAGAATTAATGTATTAATTAAATTTTTTTCAAAT
>CAZPQG010000004.1:54096-83029 GCA_964588685.1 uncultured Pseudomonadales bacterium
AAATTTTTTTCAAATCAACAAAAATCAATAAGCTGCCTATTAATCAATTTTGAACTCTACTTAAATTTCATACGCAAATATAACTTTAACGGCTCCCGCAAACCCAACAAAATTACCTTTAAATTAGCGCCGGTAGATCGACCATGCTGCCGCGGATAATGATCAACGGGCAATTCTTTAAATCTCACCTTTTTCTTTTTTAATTTATAAAGCAATTCAGCACTGATAAAAGCTCCATTTGAAAACAAATCTAAATCTTTAATCAAATCCGACTTAATTAACTTAAAAGCGCAATCAATATCCTTAACATGAACCCTAAAAAGTAAATCAATGTATAGTTTGTACAATTGGGCAAACAGCAACCTTTTAAAACCTTCAGCCCGCTGTTGCCGATAGCCCAAAATAGCTTGATAATTCTTAGCCTGAGCAGTAAATTTTTCCAATTCCTGTAAGTCAAATTGAGCGTCGCCGTCAGTATAAAAAATCCAATCATAACGACTTGCTTTAAACCCGGTGCGCAGTGAGGCGCCGTAACCTCGATTTTGCTGGTGGCTGACAACCCGCAGTTGAGGATGCTGCTGAGCTAATCGCTCAGCGGTTTGCTTAGTTTTATCACGGCTACCGTCATTAACAATAATTATCTCAAACTGATCTGTTAACTGAGGTAAAACAGATAAAGCCTGCTGCACCATGATCGGCACATTTTGCTCTTCATTAAAACAAGGAAAAAAAACAGATAAAGATGTCAGTTTAAAATTAAAGTTAGATTGAGCCATAGATTGAGTTCTTTTAGATTAAGTTATTATAACTAATCCAAGAGAATAAACAGAGAGCAAATATAATCTAATTTACCAACAAGGTTAATTTACCGCCAAGCCGGAAAAATAAAATACAGCTGCTGCGCCCAGTCTTGAGAAACCGTGATACCGGTCCACTGAGGATAAAAAATAAAAAAAGTAACCATGATCAATAAAATAGTTGACCAATAAATAAATTGAGAAAAAGGTTTTACAGCTGATTGTAAAAACTCTGCTGAAATAATATTTAACAAAGGCACTGCCGGCAGATAATGAAAATAAAACATTATCCTGGGAGAAAAAATCCACGGCACCCAAACAACGCTGTAAAGTAAAATTAAATTTAAGTAAAGTTTAATCTTTTTAGAAAAACCTTTCTGCCTTGCTCGCTGATAACAATAAAACTGCCGGCCGGCACGCCAGATTCTAATTAAAAAATAAATTAAAGCAGACAGCCCCAACAAATGAAGCGCCGGATTTTCTACTAGGTAAATATTAGCCGTTTGCTTTGAAGCTGCCTCTGTTTCTGTCCAGTACCAAATTGGTCTAAGATTTAACAACCATTGATCCGGAGTTGAGCCATAAGCATGACCTTCCAGCCGCCTGGTTTGATACCAAAAAATTTGCTGATGCAGTTGTTTAAAATGATCCCAATTTTTACCCAGCAAAAACATTTGACCAAAACTTAATAAATAAATTAAAGCCGGCATTAAGACTAAACTGAATACAACCAAAGGCCATAATTTAAAATAGTTTTGTTTTAAAATTAAATAGCTTATCTTAAAAAGGAAAAAAATTATTAAAAAAACAGCACTCCACTTAGTAGCGGCAGCCAATCCTAAAAAAATTCCGGATAACAATAAGTTAATATTTTTACCTTGCTTAATTTTTTGTAATTTAAAACTAACAGCTTGCGGTTGCCAGCGATAGAAAAATAAGACGGCTAAACACAACCACAAAGTTAAAAAAATATCATTCATAGCAATTCTAGACTGCACCAGCACTAAACCGCTGACTGCTGTCAACAAAGAAGCTAAAAAAGCTTTCACATCAACTTGAGAAAATTTTGTCAAAAAAAAGAACCGGGAATTATCCTGCGAATTATCTTGTAAACCCTCCTGCAAACCATTCTGTACGTTATTAAATTGGAAAAAAAATTGCCGAGCCAAATAATAAACTGCTACTATTAAACTCAGCCCGGCTAGAGCAGAAGGCATTCTCCAAGTCAGAGATTGATCGCCCCAAATATCACCCAAAATATTTATAGAAGCAGCCTGAATTAATTTTGCTAAAGGAGGATGCAGCCAGTCATGATGATTAACCCCGTCAGTGTAATTAAGGAGAGGCTGATGCCACCATTCATAAGCGCGGACATCGTTGTCAGCCATCAAGCGCGCTGCAGGGACATGATAGGCTTCATCAAAATATTCTTGCGCCGGCTGGTTTAGTCTCCAAAAATAAACTACCGCACTAAAAAACAAAAGCGCCAGCAATAGTAACTGTTGTTTTTTAATTTTGATATTCAAACTAAAACCTTTAACTAATTTTAAAATTTAAAGTTACTATTTTTAAATTAACAAATAATAGTTTGCCGGTCAGAAATAGTAATTTACTGACTCGCTTCTTTGATAGCCTCAAGCAGTCTAATAAAGTCAGCTGTTTTTAATGAAGCGCTGCCGACCAAAACCCCATCTGAAATTTGTAAAAAATCAGCTGTATTTTGTGCCGTTACGCTGCCCCCATATAAAACTGCCGGTTGATGATAAATCTGCCTGATCTTTTCAATTACTGTCTGAACTTGCTCAACATCAGCGCTCTCACCGCTGCCAATAGCAGCCGCCGGCTCATAAGCCACAATTAATTGCTCTTTTTTTTCCTGCCAATTTTCCACCTGTGATTGAATAGCTTGCAGCTGCGGCTCAATTTCTTCTTGGTCTAAGCACAAAATTGCAGTCATGTCAGCCTGCCAGGCCTGTATTAATTTATCAGCCACTATTGAAGGTGTTTCTTGAAATAGACGCCGGCGTTCGCTGTGACCCAAAAGAGCATAGTTGACATTTAAACCTGTTAAGTTCTGCGCACAAACAGCGCCGGTATAACTGCCGGCGCCATACGGACTTAAATCTTGCACAGACAACTTTACTTTTAAACTTCTTGATAGTTCAGCTAAAACCGGAATTAGGGGATAGGGAGGAGCAATAATTATTTCATGATTTCGAAAAAAATTTTTAGCGCTGACATCAAAAAAATATTCTTCCAATTGTTCAAGCCAGTAGATAGCTTTGTTAATATCTAAATTAGACTTCCAGTTAGCAATAATGTATTTTGTCATGATTTCTTAATTTATTGATTAATTTAACCTTGACTCCACTATATATCGACTCTGCAAACATGTTAAGATGAAGCATTGAGCGGTTAGCAATTCAAAAGATACAATTAATAATCTTAATCAATAATTAAGACAAAGCTAATTAAAACAAGCTAAGCTGAATATTAAACCAAATAATTTCGCTCGGCCAATTTTCACTCAGTCAATTTAACATATTTTCATTTTCACTTAACTAATTTTTGCCATGATCTCACTCGACCAATTTTTAGCTAAACTGAACAAAAATCAACGCCAAGCTGTAAAACACCAACAAGGTCCGGCTGTAATTCTTGCCGGTGCAGGCAGCGGTAAAACTAGAGTTCTAACCACCCATGCGGCTTGGCTGATTCAAAAACAAAACATAAACTCAGACAAAATATTATTGGTCACCTTTACCAACAAAGCTGCCAACGAAATGTTGCAGCGCATTAAACAGTTAACTCAAACTGAATTGCCTTATTCCGGAACTTTTCACAGCTTTTGCGCCCACATTCTCCGTCAAGAAGGTCATCTCTTGGGCTACTCTCCAAATTTTTTAATCTATGACACTACTGATCAGCAAGCACTGATTAAAGATATCTATAAAGAAAAAGGCTTGAATTCAAAAAAATTTAAACAAAGCGCTATTAAAGCCATGATTTCAAATGCTAAAAATAATTTATTAGATGCTGACCAGTATGCAGCTCAAATCAGCAATGAATTTGAAGAAACAGCAGCTAAAGTTTATCGACTTTATCAGCAAAAATTACTAAAGCAAAATGCAGTTGATTTCGACGACTTGTTGTTTAGCACTGTGGCTTTATTTAAACAGCAGCCGCAAATTTTAACACGCTACCAACAACAATTTGACCACGTGCTGGTTGATGAATATCAGGATACCAATAAAGCTCAATATCAACTCACCAAACAGCTGGCGCAGCCGCAAAAAAATGTATATGTCGTAGGAGATTTTGCCCAAAGTATTTATGCTTGGCGGGGAGCCGATTACCGCAACTTACTTTATCTTAAACAAGACTTTCAACAAATCAAAGAATATCGTTTAGAGCAAAATTATCGCTCCACCCGCCCCATTTTAAAAGCAGCCACCAAGCTCATTAGCAATAATTCCACCCACCCCGTTTTAACTCTGTGGACCAAAAATAAAACCGGCCAACCAATAGTCATCACTGAAACAAATTCTTCTTATAATGAAGCCGAATTTGTGATTGATCAAATCCGTCAGCTGGAAACTGAATATGACTATCGAGATATGGTAATTTTATATCGAGTTAACGCTCAATCTCGAGCCTTTGAAGAATTTTTCATTAAAGCTGGTATTCCTTATAAAATTGTAGGCGGTTTTAAATTCTATGAACGTAAAGAAATTAAAGATATGCTGGCTTACTTAAGATTGGTAGTCAACGACCAAGATTCTGTAAGTCATGATCGAGCCATTAAACTAGGTAAAAGACGATTTGCTAAGTTTCAAGACTGGCTGGACCAAAAAAAAGATGAAGAAGAATTCAACTTAGAAAATCCTTATGAACTTCTCAAAGAAATTTTACAAAGTACTCAATATTTAGATAAATTTGATTCTAAAAATCCGGATCATGAGGAAAGAATTGAAAACGTGCAGGAATTGCTAAATGTGGCTGCTCAATTCGAACACACAACTGTCTTTTTAGAAAACGTCAGCCTAGTGCAAGACGAACAAATGAAAGATTTGCCGCTTGATCAGACTGACGATCACGTCACCTTAATGAGTTTACATTCAGCTAAAGGTTTGGAATTCCCCATAGTTTTTATAGTCGGCTTAGAAGAAGGGCTACTGCCTCACAGCCGCTGTTTACATGATCCGGAAAAATTAGAGGAAGAACGGCGGTTGTGCTATGTCGGTATTACCAGAGCCAAAGAGCGGCTTTATCTCAGTTATGCCAGCACTCGCTGGCTGTACGGCCGCAGCACTCAATCCCGGCCCAGCCGTTTTTTAAGCCAGCTGCCAACAGAGAGTACTGTCCGTAAAATTTATTCCGGAGATTTATCAGCCGAGCAATCTCACACCCGTAAAACAAGCTGGACCAAAAAATCGAAGCGCAATAATTATGCTGAGAACAGCAAAAAAAAAGGTAAAAAATATCGCTTGGGAATTGAAATCAGTGAAGACGAACTGGATGCATTGTTAAATGACGATTTAAAAATTGAAGATTTTTTAAATAAAAAATAAACTGTTAGGCTTTTAGTTTTTTACTATCAGACTTATTTTTTTTGCTTTCAAATTTAACTCATATCCTCTATAATACTTTTAAAATATGCTAGTCAGACCCATTCATCTTGAAGAAAAAGAACTGTTCAACAGAGTTGCTAATCATCCGGTGCAAGTATGGGAATGGGGCGAATTTCGTCAAAAAACCGGTAAAAAAATAGAACGAGTTGGCTTTTTTGAAAACGGAGACATCAAAAAAAGTTTACAAGTCAGTTTCCATCCGGTTCCTAAATTTGATCAGTACACTATTGGCTACTGTCCGCGGGGTTTTAAGCCCAATGATAATCAGTTATCAGTTTTGAAAGAACTAGGAGAAAAACATAATGCTGTTTTTGTGAAACTGGAGCCTGATGTAGCTAAGCCGGTTGAAAAAAGAGCTGAATTTAGACCGTTGATAAAATTTTTACTGGATAATAATTGTCAGCCGGGCCGACCTTTTTTCGCCGAAAACACCTTTCATATTGATCTAACTAAATCAGAAACAGAATTATTTGGCCAACTTAAGAGCAAAACTCGTTATAACGTCAGGCTGGCGCAGCGGAAGGGGGTAAAAATAGTTGAAGATAGTTCACGTCAAGGATTGGCCATTTATCAAAAAATTGCTAAAGAGACTCGCGAGCGCCAAAATTTCTACCTTCACACTCCTGACTATTTTCAAAAAATGTGGGAGCAATTCCAAAATTCAGACATGATTCATATTTTCCATGCTTATTATGATGATACACCTTTAGTATCATGGATCATGTTTAAATGGCAGGATACTGTTTATTATCCTTATGGTGCTTCTAGAGATTTACACCGCGATGTTATGGCAAGCAATTTAATGATGTGGGAAATGATCGCATGGGCCAAAAAGCAAGGAGCTAAAATTTTTGATATGTGGGGCTGCTTAGGACCTAATGCCGATAAGTCAAGCAGCTGGTATGGCTTTCATCGTTTCAAAAAAGGTTACGGCGGTCAGCTGATGCAGTTTGTCGGCACTTTTGATTTAGTGCTCCAACAGCCGCAATACAAAATTGTAAGTATGCTAGATGATGTTAGATGGAAATTCTTAAGAATAAAGTCTAGAATAGGTTTAAATTGATACGTGATTAATTTATTGTAAGTTTTAAAATCCGCAGTGTTTTAACATGGGTTCCTGCACAGTTTTTTTCCAACCTGTTTTTAGAACCTGGAAACCTGTTAAAATTAACATTAAAGTATTGAAAAAATCGACAATTACTCAACATTAGCTGCTAACTATTAATTATTGGAAATTATTATGAATCAGAAGAATTTTAACCGCATCATGTTGAAAATCGGCGGTGAAGCTTTGCTTGGTAAACGGCAATACGGTATTGACCCTCAAGCTGCGCAAGAAATCGCTAAAAAAATCAAAAACATTTATACCAAACATATACAAATTTCTATAGTTATTGGCGGAGGTAATATTTTCCGCGGCGTAGCAGGTGCAAAAAAAGGCATGGATCGAGCCACAGCGGATTATATGGGCATGCTGGCGACTGTAATGAACGGTTTAGCCTTACAAGATGCATTAGAAAGCATCGGCATTCCCAGCCGTTTGCAATCAGCATTAGACATGCCGGCTGTAGCTGAACCATTTATCCGCCGTAAAGCTATTAGACACATGGAAAAAGGAAGAGTCTTGATTCTGGCCGCCGGGACCGGCATGCCTTATGTCACTACCGACACCGGAGCAGCTCTTCATGCTTTGGAATTGCGCTGCGATGTATTAATGAAAGCCACTAAAGTGGATGGTATTTATGACAAAGATCCTGAGAAAGAAAAATCTGCCCGCCGCTACAAAACCCTTCATTATCAAGATGCAATTGAAAAAGAAAATATTCAAGTTATGGACACCACTGCTTTAGCCATGGCTAAAGAAAATAATATGCCGGTTTTAGTCTTTAAATTATTTGAAGCAGATAATTTAGAAAGAGCGATTGAAGGTAAAGATATTGGTACCTATATGAGTACTCAAACCAAAACTACTTTTGCTGAATAAGATTAACGCTACACTATCATTAAACAAAACTACGGTTTGTTTGATCAATAATCTTGCATATCTTCTTAAGAGTTTTTAATTATTAATTAAATTATTATCCTAATCATGAAAAAAAATTTTGCTATTAACGGTTTTGGCCGCATTGGCCGCACCACTTTTAGAATTTGGTGGGAGCAGCAGCGCAATGAGCTCAATTTAGAGACTGTTAATACCTCCGGTTCTATGCCTTTAAAAAGCTGGGTGCACTTATTAAAATACGACAGTAATTACGGTCATTTTGATCCGGGTATTACTATTGAAGAACACCAATCTAATCAAGAAGTAACTGACGAAGACCCTGTGCTGGGTTTAATTAAAATAGCTGACCACACTATTACAGTCACAGCTCAAAGGGATCCGGCTAAACTTCCTTGGGAAAAAATGGGGATTGACGTTGTCTTAGAAGCAACCGGTCATTTTTTAACTAAAGAAGCAGCCAGCGCCCACCTGACAGCCGGAGCAAAAAAAGTTTTGCTCTCAGCACCCGGAAAAAGCGAGGGTATCAGCACCTCAGTGCGGGGAGTTGTTCCCTTTGATGACAGTCAGGACATTTTTTCCAATGCCTCCTGCACCACCAATTGTGTGGCACCGATCGTTAAAATTTTAGAAGAAGAAATTGGTCTTAAAAAAGCTGTTCTCAGCACTATTCACGCTTACACGGCCAGTCAAAACTTACTCGACAATTCACATAAAGATTTGAGAAGAGCTAGAGCAGCAGCGGTTAACGTTATTCCTACTACCACTGGCGCTGCCAAAGCAACCACACAAATTATTCCCGAACTAACCGATTTATTTGACGGCATGGCATTCAGAGTGCCACTAGCAACGGGTTCTGTTTCTGATCTAACTTTTGTTACTAACAAAAAAACTGATAAAACAGAGGTTAATCAAATTTTAACGCAAGCCGCCCAGTCAGAACGCTGGCAGGGTGTATTGGCAGTCAGTCATGACCCTATTACTTCTTCAGACATTGTGGGCCGAAATGAAGCCGCTATTGTTGACCTGGAATTCACTCAAGTCATAGCTGATGACTTAGTAAAAGTTATTGCCTGGTACGACAATGAGTGGGGTTATTGCGTACAGCTGCTTAGTCAGCTTAAAGAGATTAAACTCTAGTTCCATAGAGCTCAAACTAAACCGGGTTTGTTTAAAAATTCTAATTTAAGATTATCTTTTTAAGATTGTATTTGCAATCAAAGTCTACAAGATTCTTATTTTATGGCAAAAATTCTACACACTGCCGACATTCATCTTCAAGAACAAAGTGATGAACGCTGGCAAGCATTAACAACCATCCTGGACACAGCTCAAGAATTAGGAGTTGATGCTTTAACCATCAGCGGCGATTTATTTGAACAAAATGTAGAAGCTCAAACCTTACGAGGAAAATTGCCGCCCCTTTTTTCTAAACAAGAATACCGCATTATCATTCTGCCGGGCAATCATGATCTTTACTCTTATGAAACCGGCTTTTATTTTGGAGACAACGTGACCCTGCTCAATAATTCCGAGCAACAAATTGAATTAAATCAAACTGTCATCACCGGCATCCCGTTTGAACCTCTGTCTGCTGCTGAACTGTATCAAAAAATTGAAACCATTAATCAGCAGCTTAATCCTGAAAAAACTAATATTTTATTGTTTCATGGTGAATTAACTGACATTTTTTTTAAGAGCTCAGATTTTGGTGATGAAGGGGAAAAACGCTATCTGCCTTTAAAGCTTAATTTATTGGCAAATACCAAGTTTGATTATATCTTAGCAGGCCATTTTCATACTAAATTTCATCTAAAACAAATACCTAATGAAAGATTGAAACAAGGTGGTTTTTTTGTTTATCCCGGTTCGCCGGTTTCAATTACCAATAAAGAAACGGGCGTCAGACATGCCGCTTTGATTCAACCGCAGCAGCCGCCGCAAAAAATAGAACTTGACACTTTTTACTATCAACCTGTGCCGCTGCATTTTTCACCCGATGATGACCAGTCAATCTTAAAAAAATTTGAAAAAAAATTGCAAAATTTAGATGAAAATGCAGCGGCTTTGTGTCGGGTGGACGGATTTTTTGATCAAAAAAAACTTAAGCTCACTGAGCAACAACTAAAAACAAAACTAGAATCAATTATTGAGCAGCATGACGGTATTTTAAAGGAAAAAGATTTTGCAGTTAAAGATATTGCTGCTATTTTAAATAGCGGCTTATACCAAGCTTTCACAACTAAATTAAAACAAAGCGACTTAGAACAGCAGCAAAAACAGGACTTAAGCCAAACATTTATTAACGCTCTTATGCAAGTTAATTCATGAAAATTAAACAATTATTTATCAAGCAATACGGGCCTCTGCAAGACAAAGAATACCATTTTAAACCTGGTTTTAATCTCATTTATGGACTTAATGAACAGGGCAAAAGTTTAACTCTTGATGCTTTAATTAAACTTTTATTGGGAAAAAAAAGTAAGTCATTTCAGTTAATTAATCGCGTTGCAGATGATCCGGCTCAATACGGCGGCTTTGTTAGTTTAGAACACCAAGAAAACGAGCAAACAAAAATAACAAAACTGCAAGGCAAACCTAATTTAACTGATCTGCTGCCCTTAACTGCTGATGAGTGTGAAAATTTATTAGTAGTGAGAAACAGCGATTTGTCTATCGGCCAAGATCTAACAGAGCAAGATCAATTTTATACCAATCTGACTGACCGCTTGACCGGGTTAAAAGCCCAAGAAATTGCTCAAGCCAAACAACAGCTTAGAGCATCAGCCCAAATTACAGATAAAACCAACCACTTTCAAAGCACTCAAGAAAATTTGTTACTTGGGGACCGCCTGGAACAAGCCCGACAGTTACTGGCTGAAGAAGGCCCTATCAGCCAGCTCATGCGACAAGATCAACAGCGGCACTGGTCAGAACTGGAAAACAAATTTTTATTACTCAACCAAAAATTAAAAACTATCAACCGTCAACTTAAACAGCAAAAATTAGCTCAACAAAAGCAAGAGTATCAATCATTAGATAATAAAATTAAACAGTTTGAGCAACTGCAAAGCAAAATAAAACCTTTTGCTAAAATTAGCCAGGATAAATTAGACGCTTATCGCTCACTGCAGCAAAAGTTGGAAAGTCAAAAAGAAATAGGGGAGGAGCTAAGTTCGGAAATCAAAAGTAAAGACAAACAATTATCAGAACTTGAAGCAAAACTAACTGCAGTCAGCCAAAAAAAAGACCGGCTCAGTCCGACGCAGCAAGAAATTGAAGAGCGCATTCAACCGAAATTAATTCAACTCAAAGAACAAGCTGCTCACATAAAAGGGCAAAACAAAAGCGCTTGGCGCTTAGCTTTAATTTTAAGTAGTTGTCTGCTCATTGCAGCCACATTAGCTTACTTATTTCAACCCGGCGCAATTATTTTAATTTTAATCATTTTTTTCTTTGGCACCACCGCAGCCAGTGCTGTTAAATATTTTCTTTTGATTCAACAGAAAAGCAGCCACGACACACAGCAAGAACAACTCAGGCTGGAGCTGGCTAAAAACGACATTCAGGTTGAAGGTAAAAACACAGCGCAAATTTTGCAAAAAGCACAACAATTTAAAAAAGAATTTCAGCACCTTAAGCAGCACTGGTCATCACTGCACACTAAAGAGGATCAACTTAAAAAAGATAAAGCCCGGCTGCAAAAAAAGCTAGCCGCTAATCAAGATAAGATTGAAAAAACACAACAGCATATTAATCAGCTGCAGGATCAGTGCCAAGTTGAAACTCTAGCAGAGTTGAAAGAAAAATTAGAAAAAAAACAAAAACTGAACACTCAAACCCAAAGTCTTAAAGTTTTACTAACTGAAAAACTAGGCCGGGCTAAACAAAAACAAGCAGATCTTAAATTCTGGCAGCAGCAACTCTCTCAAAAAAAACCTTTAAAAAAAGAGGAGCAGAGCACAAAATTTGATGAAGAAAAGTTAGATCAATTGCGCCAAACACAGCAGCAAACTGAGGCAGACTTACAACGACTCACTCAACAATTGCAGGATTTTAAGGCGGAACTGCAAGAATTACAGAGAAAAATCAATCATGTTTTAAAAAATCGGGAAGAAATTTTACTGTGCGAAACCATGACTGATTTACTACAAGCAAAAAAAGAACTTGAACAATTTGTACAGTATCATCAAAAACAGCGCTCACAAGCTTTGGCTGTCATTAAAATTTTAGACCAAATAGAGGCAGAAGAAAAAGAAAAAGTATCTCAACTATTTGGACCTGACAGCAATATTAGTCAGCATTTTGCCGATATCACCAACAACAAATATGATCAAGTTATTTTTGATCAAACTAAAAGCCGTATCAAAGTTAGAGCTAGTGGTGAAGATCAATTTTATTCTGCAGAAAAATTGTCCGGCGGCGGCTATGATCAGCTTTATTTTGCTATTCGCTTAGGCCTCGGAGAAAAGCTGTTAGGCAAACAGCAGGGTTTTTTTATCCTTGACGACCCTTTTTTAAAAGCCGACCACGCGCGCTTGCAGCAGCAACTGGACATGCTGTTTGATTTTGTGCAAAAAGGCTGGCAAATCATTTATTTTTCCGCCAAGAATGAAATTAAAGACTATTTAACAGATAAAGCTCAAAAAATATTTGAAGCCAGTTTAACTTAATAACCCGCAATTCTCAATGTCGGTCGATTGAATCTCGCAATACACAACTTTCACTCCGGCCGCATTCTTCTTGACAAGCGCTATGTTATAATACGCCCAATCGAGTTAAGCTTAATTAAGCATGGCATTAAACTAGACTAAGAAATTAGCAATTTAGCTTAAAAAATTAGGAACCAAGTTAAAGCTTGAGTTTTTTAACAATTATTATTAACTATAAAATTAACTGAGGCATAATATGGCAGCAAGCAATAAACAGAACAAAAAAGAAACTAAAAAAGGAGCCAAGTCAAAAAAGAAAGCAGCTGATAAACAAGCAGCTAAAAAGAGCGGCAAGCAGGGTAAAACAACCAAGCAAACAAAACAATCTACTGCTCAAACCAAACAGCAAAAAGGGCAGACTAAAGACACTCAGGCTGAACAAAAGCATCAACATGAACAGCAAGCAGAAAATATTGAAAAATTTATTGCTGACAATGATTCGGTGGAACTAACTTTCCCTTGGAAAGAAATAGCTCCTCTTTACAAACAAGAACTTAAAAAGTTAGCTAAAACCTTAAAAGTAAAAGGTTTTAGAAAAGGTAAAGTCCCTCTAAACATAGCAGAAAAAGAAATTGAGCCGCAAAAACTGATTAATGCTGTTTTGCAACAAGTGCTGCCGGAAGCATACCGGGAAGCGATTAAAGAAAAAGATTATCAACCTTTAACTGAACCTGAATTTCAAGCCCTTAGTTTAAATAAAGACAATGATTGGAAAGTGAAAGCAATTTTTGCTCAAAAACCGGAGATTGATATTAGCGGTTATAAAAAGTTGGTCAAAGCTGCTAGAAAAGAAGCTCAAGAGAAGATTGCACAGTATAATCAAAAAGCAGAAACTCAAGCTGATAGCAAGCAAGCCAAGAGCGAGCCAAAAAAACAACAGCAGTCAGAACAAACACAGCAGCAAGATCCACAGCCTCTTAATCAAGAACAACAGGATGATGCTGTTATTCAAGCTATCTTAGGCCGGTTGGTAAAAGAGTTTGAGCCAGCCATTCCTCACTTGTTAATTAAACAAAACACTCAACAAGAATTGAAAAAATTCACTCAACAGTTAAAGCAAATGCAAGTTGAAATGAAAGATTTTTTAAAAGCTAAAAATATCACTTCCGACCAACTAACTATGCAGATGTTTCGCTCCAGCTTAAATAAACTACAAATAGAATTTTTAATCAATGCTATTGCTGAGCAAGAAAACATTGAAGCAGAGGAGGAAGAGGTAGAAAAAAGAATCGAAAAAATTGAAGAGGAAGAAACTAGAGAAAAAATTAAACAAGACCCACAATATCAAAGCTATTTAAGAGCTATCATAGCCAAACAGAAGGTGTTACAATATTTATTAGAAATATAAAAAAACTATATATTATAAGTTTTTATATTTCTAACATTTTTTTTGATACATATTTAAATTCAAATAATCTGCCTGAGTTTTAAAAGTCATAGGCTTAAATTCAGATCTGTTTTAATTCAGACATAAATTATTTAAGATTCATTGACTTTGCTCTATTTGGAACCTATAATATAAATTTATAGATAACAAACAGCAACGAGCTATGGATACTAAATCCAATCGGGCAGCCAGTCAAAACTCTAAGCAAGCTAATAAGCAACAATCATTTGCCAGCGCTCTAGCTGAAATAGAGAGAAAAACTTCAACCAGAACCCAAACTAGTAATTCAAAAAAAGATACTAGGGGAGGACAGGATATTTTCCAAGCAGGCAAAAATAATCAATCCGGAGAAAAATCTATTAAACCCGGTACGAACAATGCGGAAAATAATAAACAAAATTTATTTCAAGAATTAATTAAAGAGAGAGAACAAAAACAAAAGAGGTTGGAAAGACACCGAGAGGTCAATCCGGTTGATTTGCATGAATTGTATGGCCGCCGCTCAGTTGAAAACACAAAAAAAATTAATGACATTAGAAAAGAGCTGTTAAAATTGGCCCAGGAAGTTAATGAGTTTCGCAAAGAAATTGACCTTGCTTTAACCAAGCAAGTAAAGTCTGTCGGCTCCAGCGGCGTCTACCATGAAAACTTTTTTGCTAAATTAAAACAAATTATTATCTTGCTTAGGCAAAGAGTAAGCAGTGCCAGAAGTTGGGCTCGAGAGACCAGAAAGAAAAAAGCTAAAAGAGGTCAGCAGCGCGGTTTAAATTTTAAAGCCAATGAAACTGAGGCGGCACATGATTTACTGCACCACGAAAGAAGCAGCGCTTACGCCGGATAAAGACATTGGCCAACCAAACCGATTAAAAAATTTTAATATCAAATTAGATTTCGACAGCTTAAAATTCAATCATTAAATTAATTAAAAGATTAAATTTTTTCCTTTCTAATTTCACTAATTTCATATATGATAATGTCTGTCGGGCAGTTAGCTCAGCTGGTTAGAGCGTTACGTTGACATCGTAAAGGCCACTGGTTCGAGTCCAGTACTGCCCACAAATATTACCCCACAAATAAAAAAGAGAGAGTAAAAACAAATTTATTGCTTGATCAAAAATCATCATTAATCCAGTCCTGAAGTTTACTTTTTTAAGAATTTAATCTCGCCCATCTTTTAATTTGATTTTTTAAAAAAAATCTCTCGCTATAATTAAAAGCAGATCTGGTGTAATAATAAAAAATATTAACCAAATTTTTGCTTTGATTAAATTTTAATTAATAGTCAACTAGCCTAAATCAATGAAGAAGTCGGCTTTAGTTAACCTAACACTAATTATTTTTATAATTTTTTTTATTTTCTTACGTTTTACAAGCAACGATTGGGATCAAGGCACCTTTTTACATCCGGATGAAAGAATGAGCATCATGGTCACCATGAGGCTTAATTTTTTTAATAAGCTAAATCCAGATTTTTTTAATTACGGCTCTTTGCCTTTTTACATTTTGCAAGGGTCTGCTCAACTTCTTGACGCAATTATCGGTATTTTTCAAAAAAACAACAACTTTTTTTATTTCAGGTCCTATGATCAATTGCTATTTCTTGGTCGGATTATTGCTTCTATTCTTGATAGTTTGACTTTACTCACAACTTATTTGATCAGCCGGCTCTTGTTCAAAGACAAAAAACAGGCATTATTAGCAGGTTTTATTTACAGCATTAGCTTTTTCGCTATTCAAAATAGCAACTTCTATATTGTTGATAATTTTATTAACTTATTTCTCAGCATATTATTTTTACTTTTGCTGCGTCTCCTGAAATCTCCAAAAAAAATAAGTAAGAAGCAGATTATTCTTATTGCTGTCACTACAGCAGCCTTGTTAACATCTAAAATCACTCCAATAATTTATGTACCCATTATTTTTTTAATTCTATTGGTAAAAATTTATCATCAGCAATTTAAAGTCACAGTTGACAAGTTTAAAAAAGTTCTTAATGGTAAAAAAATCTTATCAAGAAATTTACTCAATAAAGTTAGCTTGAGGAAAACTTTAACTTTAATTAAAAAAGGGTTTATCCCTTTGTTGCTGTTTATTAGCATTGCAGCTGCTGCTTTTTATTTTTTTATGCCCTATGCTGTTATCAATCATCAACAATTTATTACTGAAATAAGTCAACAGATTAAAATGAACAGTGATCCTTATATTTTCCCATATACGCTTCAGTATGTTGATACTCCAGCTTATCTTTATTATGTCAAAAATATTTTTTTATGGGGATTTGGACCAATAAATTCATTCTTATTTATAATCGGAATAAGCTTTTTACTAATAAAATTATTTATCAGTAAAAAAGCAGGTCAAATTCAGTCCCGGCAAAAAACAATAATTTTAACTTATCTTTTATTAAATTTTTATTATTTTGCCATTATTGGTAGATCAGCAGTTAAATTTATGCGCTATATGCTGCCCATTTATCCATTTATGGCAATCGTTGCTTCTTATGGCTTTCTCAAATTTTTAACAAACATAAAAAATGATCTATTACGTAAAGGAAGTGCTAGTTTAATTATAAGTTTAGCTGTAATTTGGACTTTATCTTTCTTTCGTATTTATCAGCAAGATCACACTAGAGTAAAAGCTAGCAGTTGGATTAAAAATAATATTCCTCCAGGAAAAACTCTGGCGGTTGAACACTGGGACGATCGACTACCACTTTCCTTTGCACGAAGCTATCAATTTGTTGATCTTCCCCTTTATGATCACCCTGACAACAATCAAAAATGGAACAAAATTAATGAAAACCTTAATAAGACAGATTATATTATAATTGCGTCTAATCGCCTTTATTTGCCATTAACTAAATTGGCAGATTGCAATCTTTATAAACGATGTTATCCTAAAACGAATCAATATTATCAACAACTTTTTGCAGAAGAACTAGGTTTTGAAAAAGTAGCTGAATTTAGCAACTACCCCACCATTCCATTATTGAAAATTAAAATCAAAGATGACTCTGCGGATGAATCCTTCACTGTTTACGATCATCCCAAGGTAATGATCTTTAAAAGAAAATAAAATAAATTCTGGGGGAGGGGCCTCAGCGTTTTGTTCATTAAAAATGGACAATAATTAAAATTAATTTTTAAATTTAACTTTTAACAACTCAAAACAACTCAATTTTTTTATAAACAGTTAATTAACATTACATTATTTTTTTAATTAACCCCAAAACTCCTTGTTTCCAACCGGTAGTATGAGTCACTCCAGATTGAAAAGATTTAATAGTTTGATAATTGTCTAAATACCACTGATAAGCTTTAATTAAAGCTTCCTGGTTAGAAATCTGGGGAGACCAAGACAAAACCCGCTCTATTTTTTTTATAGATACAAAAGAGTCCTTGTCTGCTGTATCGTAAACCCATTGATATAAAGGCGAAATACCTAGCAACTCAAAAAATCTCAATGTTCCTTTTACTAATTCAGCCGGTGTGTGCAAAATATTGGCTCCTGAGTTTGCAAACTCACACAAAGCCCCTAAATCTTGATTAACAGTGTTAAATTTTTTAGCCCCTATATTAAAAAAATCGTTATAACTCTTGTTGTCTTTTTGACAAAATTTATAAATTGCAGTCACTAAATCATCAACATCTAAAAGCTGATATTTATTTTTACCATTACCTACTACCGGAATTTTTTTTCCATCTTTTATCCAATCAAAGAGAATCTCAAAAACTCCCAATCGGCGTGTACCAACAAATGTTTTTGGTCTAATGACTGTAATATTTAAATTATCTTTCAAATATGATCTGCAAAGTTTTTCTGCTTCAATTTTTGATTCACCATAAGCGCCCACTCCAATTAAAGGATCGTTTTCAACAATAGGATGCTTTGTGGGGACTCCATAAACTGCAGTTGACGAAATATGGATTACACGCTTAACTTGATGCTTCAAAGCCAGGCTGAGAACATTCTCCGTTCCTTTAATATTAGTAGAATAAATATCTTTTTTACTCCACAGAGGAAGAGCGGCAGCAGCATGAATTATTAAATCTTGACTTTTAATGACTTGACTTAAATCTTGTTTATGACGCACATCTATCTGAAAAAAATTAAATTCGGCACCATATTCTTTTTTATCAAACTCAGCAATATCCAACAAAGATACTTGATATTTATTTTTTTTAAAAAAATGAGCTAAATGTAAACCTAAAAACCCTGCACCACCGGTAATAAGAACTTTCATATTTATCTTTATATTTTTTTAATGAATAACAAATTTTTAAATCAAATTCAATTAATCGCTTTTAATACATTTATTAATTTAAATTAATTATACACATAGAAAATAAAAAATCGGCATTAAAAATTTATTTAAAAAAAGCACTGCCTTTACCACTTGTAACTAAACAAAAAAAGCCGGTTCATTATAATTTTAAACTGCTCCTCATAATAAGTTGGCAGCTCTATAATTTCAAGGCATAGATTTAAAGCATCATACCAGAGTAAATTTTGCCCTGTCACAATATTAAAATACGTGCTTATTAAAATCTACTCAGGCTTTTAAAATTACCCCATTTTTGTTGTTGCATATCACCAAAAAACTGTGCTAGTATGTTTCTACTAAACAAATGTTTAAACAGTAATAAAAAAATAATTTTACAAAAAAGGCGGCACTATTATTGCTTTGAAGCGGCTGCCATTCAACTTTGTAAAATTATTTAAACTGTAGTGAATAAAAATTTTAAATTGCTAAAACAAACAAAATTTTTAGCAGCTCAAAATAAAAATTTTTATTAAACTGCAATTTTACATTTCTTCACCGGATTGTTTAAACTTTTTAAGATCATTGTTCAAGTGTTTAATTTAAAACTGCTTAAAGTCTTAAGATTAAGCCGGTCTTTTAAACTCAAGATTGTACTAAATCAAATAGTTAATTACCTTTAAAGGGAGTATCATGTTCACCCAAATCAAAAAACGTGACGGGCAAACTGTCGCTTTTGAAGAAAATAAAATTTTGACCGCTATCAACAAAGCAGGTAATGCCACGCAAGAATTTGGCCCTAAAGAAGCGAAAAAGTTAACTAAAACTGTTTTAAAAAAAGCAAGAAAAGAAATCAAGCAAGACATTCCCAATGTTGAGCAAATTCAAGATATTGTTGAAGACGTTTTACTAAACTCTCACTATAAGCAAACAGCTAAAGCTTATATTTTGTATCGAGATCAGCATAAGCAGCTTAGAGAAATTACCAACTCTCTCAATAATGGGTTGGTTGACAAATATCTGAATAAAACTGACTGGAAAGTTAAAGAAAACAGCAATATGACTTACTCCCTGCAGGGTTTAAATAATTATATTGCTAGCGAAATTAGTAAGAATTATTGGCTTAACCGAATTTACCCCGATCATATTCGTCAAGCTCACTTATCAGGAGATTTTCATATCCACGACCTAAGCAGCTTATCAGTTTATTGCGTAGGTTGGGATCTATTGGATTTACTGATGCAGGGTTTCACCGGAGTTGAGGGTAAAATTTCCAGCAAACCACCCAAACATTTTAGAGCCGCTTTAGGGCAAATCGTTAACTTTTTTTACACTTTACAAGGAGAAGCTGCCGGCGCTCAGGCTTTTAGCAACTTTGATACTCTATTGGCACCATTTATCCATTATGACAACCTTGATTATACTGAAGTCAAGCAAGCGCTGCAGGAATTCATGTTTAACGTTAATGTGCCTACCAGAGTTGGCTTCCAAACACCTTTTACCAACATTACGCTAGATCTTAAAATTCCTAAATTTTATGCTGATCAGCCTGTAATTATCGGCGGCCAGCCTCAAGAAAAAACATATCAAGAATTCCAACCGCAATTAGATATGTTTAATAAAGCTTTTTTAGAGGTTATGACTGAAGGAGATGCTAAAGGTCGAGTTTTTACTTTTCCTATTCCCACTTACAATATAACTCAAGATTTTGACTGGGATAATGAAAACAATGAGTTGTTGTGGGAAGTAACAGGGAAATACGGTCTGCCTTATTTCTCCAACTTTATTAACTCAGACATGGATCCGGAAGACGCTCGCTCAATGTGCTGCCGGCTCAGAATTGACAACAGGCAATTAGCCAAACCGCTTAAAAAACGCGGCGGTGGATTATTCGGCGCCAACCCTTTAACTGGCTCCATTGGTGTTGTCACTATTAACCTGCCTCGTCTCGGGTATCAAGCTAAAGATGAAAAAGACTTCTATCAAAAGTTAAAAGACAGAATTGACACAGCTCAAGAGAGTTTGGAGATTAAAAGAAAAGTGCTGGAAAAATTTACTGAAAAAAATCTTTATCCTTATACCAAATTCTACTTAAGAAATATTAGAAAAAAAGAAAATTGTTATTGGAAAAATCATTTTTCCACGATTGGCGTGATTGGCATGAATGAAGCCATTAAAAATCTATTTGGCCAAAACATTTCATCAGATAAAGGTAATCAATTTGCCCAAGATGTTCTTCAATTTGTAAGAGAGCAATTAAATAAATTCCAAGAAGAAACAGGTAATAATTATAACCTTGAGGCTACACCGGCTGAAGGCACTACTTATAGATTAGCTTTGCTTGATCAGGAAAAATTAGATAATCCGGTTTTTGCTAATGGCAAGGGGAAAGATGTTGAATCTCCTTTTTACACTAATTCAACTCACTTACCTGTTGACTATACTGATGATGTTTTTGAAATGTTGGACTTACAGGATGATCTGCAGACGAAATACACCGGCGGTACAGTGCTGCACCTATTTTTAGGAGAAAGAGTAGAAGATGGAGCAGCAGTAAAGGAGTTAGTTAAGAAAATATGTGAAAACTATCAGCTGCCTTACTTCACTTTAAGCCCTACCTTTAGCGTTTGTCCCAATCACGGTTATATAGCCGGAGAAGTACCAATCTGTGAGCAGTGTGGCAGCGAATGTGAGGTTTATGCCAGAATTGTAGGCTACTTACGGCCGGTTAAGCAATGGAACGACGGCAAAAAAGAAGAGTTTGAACTGCGTAAGACATATGAAATTTAAGATACTTAATTAAAGCATAAAGCTTAATCAGTGATAGCAGCAAGCTAGTCAAAACCTGTCTAAGATAGGCAGAAACTGCCACAGCAAAGCTTTTGCTCTTTACTAAAATGCCTGCTTAAAGTAAACGGCAGAATTTTATTACAGTAATTTTTCTCTATGATTATTGGTGGTTTACAAAAATTTTCTTTAATTGATTATCCCGGTAAAAGCAGTGCTATTATTTTTACTCAGGGTTGTAATTTTCGCTGTCACTATTGTCATAATCCTGAACTAGTTCTTAAAGAACAATATTCCCAACCCATTCCAGAAGAAAAAATCTTTGCTTTCTTAAAAAATAGACAAGGCCAGCTGGATGCAGTCAGCATTACTGGGGGAGAGCCAACCTTGCATCAAGATTTAATTAATTTTATTAAGAAAATTAAAAAACTAGGCTTTTTAATTAAACTGGATACTAACGGCACCCGCTCTCGAATTTTAAAAAAAATTATTGACCAACAGCTAGTTGATTACTTAGCCATGGACATTAAAGCTCCATTGGAAAAATATGAAGCGATAGTTGATCAGCCTGTAGCTACCGCAAAACTTAAAACAAGCATCAAACTCATCATAAAATCCGGCATCGATTATGAATTCCGCACTACAGTTGTGAAAAGCTTGCTCAGCAAACAAGACTTGTTAAAAATTGCTCAAACAATTTCCGGCGCAAATCAATTTTTCCTGCAAAGATTTGAAGCTGGTGATAAAATGATTAATTCTACTTTAACAGCAGACGATACTTATTCAGTATCAGAATTAAAAAAAATAGCAGCAAAATTAACACAATACGTAGATCAATGCCGAGTCAGATAGATGCAATAAATCGATTTTAAGATAATTTGTTTTAAATTTTTATAGTTTAATGTTATAATTACCCATCAAGAAAAAATTTAAAAGTGCGGTCTAGGTATTATTCTTTTATTCTTTAAATTAAAAATTAAAGCAAGCAGCATACATTAGTTAAATCAAATATAAGTCAAATATTAATTATCTAAATAATTTTACATAGTGAGCAGTTATCATCAAAGAAAAAAAAGCAAACTAAATATTAAGGCCAATCGACAGATAAGGGCTAAAAAAGTCAGAGTGCTTAGTGAAAAAGATGAATCAATTGGCATCATGCCGTTGAAAAAGGCTCTAATTCAAGCTAAAAAAGAAAAAAAAGATTTAGTTTTAATTACTAAAAAAGCTAAACCGCCGGTCACTAAAATTATTAAATTATCAAAATATAAATATCAACAGGAACAGAAGTTAGCTCAGGCTCGTAAAAAAAATAGAGTGCAAGCTCTAAAAGAAGTTAGATTTACTATGTTCATGGGTGAAGGCGATTTAAAAGCAAGAAAGAAAAGAGTAAAAAGATTTTTAAAGGATAACGATAAAGTAAGATTAAGCCTGCAATTTAAAGGCAGGCAAATCACAAAAAAAGGGTTTGCTTACTCATTGTTTGACAAAGTAATAAAAGAAATGGTGGAGGAAGAAGAACTAGCTGAAGTAGAAATAGAACCAAAAATGGTAGGCAGAAAAATGATTGCTCAGCTGACACCGGTAAAATAATTATGAAAAAAGACTAAGAATAGACAACAGCATGAAAAAAAATAAACACAAAACCAGAAAATCAATCAAGAAAAGATTCAAGATTACAGCCACCGGCAAAGTAATGCGCCGGGTCCAGAATTCTCGTCATCTTAGACGCAAAAAAAGCAAACAAGCAAAACGACGCTACCGAAAATATGTAGAGGTAAAAGGAAAGAGAGCTAAAAAAATTAAACAAATGCTCGGGATAGCTTAACTAAATTATTTCACAATTCTAAGGATTTATTTATGGCAAGATCAAAAACAAGCACTGTTCGTAAAAAAAGACACAAAAAAATATTAAAGCTGGCTAAAGGCTTTCGCGGCACCAATAGGCGCCTCTATAAAAGAGCCCATGAGGCTGTGCTGCATTCAGGCCAATATGCTTATGCCGGCAGAAAACTGCGCAAAAGAGATATGCGCAAATTGTGGATCATGAGAATAAATGCCGGCCTGCAAACTTTAAACCCGGACTATAAATACTCCCTTTTCATCAATGCTTTAAAAAATAACAAGATAGAACTTAACCGAAAAATGCTGGCAGATTTAGTGGTAACTGATATAGATGCCTTTAAGGAAATAGTAGATCAGGTGGGTTTGAAGTAAACTCTAACACAAAAAAACTAAAACCCGCCTTAAACAGCGGGTTTTTTTAATAGAGAAAGACTTGTATAATCATCACTATGAAACCGGGACAAATCATCACTACTAAAAAAATTAATGATTGGAAAGTTAATTTTCGTTTACCAAAAATGGTTGATGCTGAGGCTATGATGCAATTTATTAATCAAATCTCAAAAGAAAAAGTTTTTATTTCACGACAAGGAGAACAAATATCTTTAACAGAGGAAAAAAAATATGTACAATCTTTATTAAAAAAAATTAGAAAAAAACAGGCTTTAGTTATTCAAGCTTGGCATAATAAAGAATTAATTGGCATTGTTGATCTTAAAAGTAAAGAAAAAACAGAGAGGCATGTAGCTATACTTGGTTTATTGGTTAAAAAAGAGTATCGAAACTGCGGCATTGGTTCTAATTTGCTTAAAGTTATTCTCGAACAGGCTAGAAAACACCTAAAAAACACTGAATTAGTCATTTTGCAAGTTTATGCTGATAACAGCAGAGCCATTCATCTTTATAAAAAACTCGGCTTTAAAGAATATGGAAAACTACCTCGGGGTCTAAAGCGTCAGAATAAATATCACGATGCAATTTTAATGTATCTTGATTTAAAAAGCTCGTGATACAATTAAATCATCTTTATGCCAAAAACTAAATCCAATTCAGCTAAAAATTCTTCAGACAATCAGGCTGCAACTCCTTCACCTGAATTACAAGCTTTTACTGATGAAGCTGATAGGATAAAAAAACAAATTCGCCAGGAAACTCTCAGTCAAGACGACCTGCAAAAAAAATATCTGGGCAAAAACGGACTTTTTACTCAACTTAGTAAAAAAATTACTAATTTTTCAAAGCGTGAACGCCGGACTGCCGGCCAATTAATCAACCATCTTAAAGAGGATTTAACAACTTATATTGAACAACTTTCAAATCAACCCGAACAAAGACAAACTCAAAAAAAAATCGATTTAACTTTACCCGGCATTGAGCCCGACGTCGGGCATGTGCATCCAATTTCTCAAGCCATCGAAGAAATCAGTCAAATTTTTGAAAAAATCGGTTTTGTTAGATCGAGATACCCGGAAGTAGAGTGGGATTGGTATGCTTTTGAAAGCCTGAATATCCCACCCAAACACCCTGCTCGTGATGAATGGGAAACTTTTTTTGTTGATCAAGAAACTCATCCTGAAAAAGGAGCTATTGTCCTCACCCCTCATACTTCCAATGGCCAAGTCAGAGAGATGGAAAGAGTTAAAGAGCCGCCCATGAGAATGATTAATATTGCTCGCTGCTATCGCAGGCAGCAGGACGTAACTCACACTCAAATGTTTCATCAATTTGAAGGCATGGTGATTGATGAAGGGATCAATATTCAACATCTTAAAGGCACAATAGACTATTTTGCTGAAAATTTTTATGGTCCAAAGGCTAAAAGCCGTATTCGCCCGTTTCATTTTAATTTTACCGAGCCTTCTTTTGAAGTAGATTTTAGTTGTCACATTTGTCACGGCACAGGTTACATAGAAAGTGAGCAAGACCACCAAAAGGAATGCAGTTTTTGCAAATCCGGTTGGCATGAAGTAGGCGGAGCCGGCATGATTCATCCCAATGTTTTGAAAGCCGGGGGGATTGATCCGCAGCAATATACCGGTTTTGCTTTTGGCTGGGGCATCGAACGGACTTATACCTTAAGAAAAGGGCTTAATATTGATGATATTAGACTGTTGTATAGTGCTGATTTAGATTTTTTACAACAATTCTAAGGTTTAAAAAAATATTATTTTTAATTATAAATTTTCACTAGCACGCAAAAAAAGCAACATAAAAAATAAGACTTAAAATGAACATTTTAGTACCCCACAACTGGCTGCTGGACCATCTTAAAACCAAAGCTAAACCTAAAGAAATTCAGCATTATTTATCACTATCCGGACCCAGCGTAGAAACAATCACCCAAATTGCCGGTGATCCTGTTTATGACATAGAAGTTAGCACCAACAGAGTCGATGCCATGAGTATTAGAGGGCTCGCTAGAGAAGCAGCAGTCATTTTAGAACGCTATGATTTAAGCTCAGAATTAAAACCACTTAATTTAAAAGAGGATCTGCAGCCGGAAACTTCAACATTGCCGCTGCCCAAAATCAACAATGACCCTGAACTATCCCACAGAATTTTATGTGCTGTGTTGTCTAATGTAAAGCAAAAACAAACTCCTAACTGGATGGCTAAACGACTTAAGCAGGCGGGGTTTCAAATTCATAATACTTTAATTGATATTACTAATTATGTGACTCACGAATTAGGCCACCCCTGCCACGCTTTTGACTATGACAAAATCATGGATTTAGGAGGTGTAATTAATGTTGGCCAAGCCAAAGCCGGCAAACTTTTCACCACTTTAGATGGAGTAGAGCGAGAGACAGTAGGTGGAGAAATTGTCTTTACTAATGAAATCGGTACTATTATTGATCTGCCGGCCATAATTGGTACTGCTAACAGTAGTGTTGATAAAAACACTAAAAATATTTTATTTTGGATAGAAGATTTAGATGCCCGAAAAGTTAGACAGGCTTCAATTAATCATGCTATCCGTACCGTTGCTGCTCAACTTAACGAAAAACAAGTTGATCCTCATTTAGGCAAAACGGCTTTGTTAAGAGGTGTTGAGCTATATCAAAAACTCACCAAGGCAAAAATTGCCAGTCAAATATTTGATGAATTTCCTAAAAAACGCCGGCTGCCTAGTTTTGAAGTACCCGGCAAAATTATTAAAGATTATTTAGGAGTTGAACTGCCGGCTGCTGAAGTGAAACAGATTTTATCAAATTTAGGCTGTGAAATAACTATAAATGAAAAACAAACTCAGAAAAAAGCAGCTTCTGACGACGCCGCTTCAAATGAAGCTCAAAAGAAAAACAAATTAAATTTAACTGCTCTAACTTTTGAAGTACAGCCGCCTACTTTTCGTCCAGATCTTAAACAACCGGTGGATGTTATCGAGGAAGTGGCCCGTATTTACGGCTATCAAAACATTCCCAGTCAATTAATGACAGGCCAATTGCCGCTCAACCAATCCAAAAATGTCACTTTTAAACTGGAAAGTCGTATCAAGCATTTTTTAAGCCATCTGGGATGGCAGGAAATTTATTCTTTATCTTTGGTCAGCGAAAAACTGGCTGCTCAAAGTAATTATCATTTAAAGCAGCATTTAAAACTCAGCAATCCTTTATTGACTGACCACCAATATTTACGCCGTAGTTTAATTCCGTCGCTGCATGAAGCCATCACTGCCAACCCTCAAGCTGAAAATTTGTCTGTTTTTGAAATAGCTGCAGTTTATCGTCCGCAAGAAAAAAATCTACCTCAACAACCGATTAAGTTAGGTTTGGTGTCAAACAAAGATTACCGTAAAGTTAGAGGTGACCTGGAGGCCTTGCTGAAACAGTTTTATCTTGATCAAATTATTATCTCACCTTTAGCAGAAGCTGATCGAAAAGAACAGCAGTCTAATTCAGATGCAGCGGCTCAGCAAAAAACCGAGCCAGTGCAAAAAAATAATACCCAGCAAGATGAGCTTTTAAAACAAGAAGGGGTTATTAAAGTTAAAGTTAATGATGAGCTGGCAAAAAATAATGAGCAGGCAAAAATCGGCCGGGTTTGGATTTTAGATAAAGGTTATACTGCCATAGAAATTAGCTGCCGGCAGTTAGCCAAATTTGCTAAAAAATATCCTAATTATCAGCCTAAACTTAAAACCACGCCTATTATAGAGGAATTAACTTTTGTTTTAACTCCACAAACCAGAGTAGGGGAGGTAATAAACACAATTAAACAGACTGATGGTCTCGTAACTCAAGTAAAACTGCTGGATGTTTATCAACAAAATTTTACTTTCCAAATTCACTATCAAGACCCTGTCAAAAATTTAGCCAGTGCAGATTTAACTTCTTTAAGAAAAAAGGTTGTTAAGCAAATAGAAGCTACTTTCCAAGCTAAATTAGTGGGAGAAGTCTAAAATAGTTTATATATTAATTTATTTTGATTTAGACCCCGCAGCTTGCGGTGAGGAACAAATTAAAATGAGGGGGTTCCCAGGCGATATCCCCCTGGTGTGATTAGGTTTAATACCTAGTCACAGGAGAGCAGGCTTTGTCCATTTTTAATGGATAAAACGCTGAGGCTCCTCCCTCAGAATTTAATTTACCTTCTGAGCGTTGTGTATTATGAACTTTTTATTTTTACTCCTGATTTTTTCTATTCCACTTAATCTTTTTTTAAAAATCTCAGTTACTGACAGTTTTGTTAACGGCCTGCAAGTTGACTATTTAATTCAAAAAATTTATTTATCTGATTTATTATTAGCTTTAACTCTAATCGCTGGGGCGGCAAATTTAATTCGTCAACATTCCTTAAAAAAACTTTTGCCTTTGGCAGCTGTTCAAATAAAAAAAATCGGCTCTCATCATAAAATTCTATCCTTATTAATACTTATTCTAGCTTTTATTATTAGGCAGTTAACAACAAAACGGCCGGCAGCTGCCGTTTTTTTTGCTTTGCACTTAGGGGCAGTCTATATTTTTGCCCGACTGCTTACTAAACAAAAAAAACTGCTGTCCACAAAATTTTTCAATTTAACCATCATTGTCACTTTTCTGGTTCAGTCTTTTTTGGGAATTTATCAATTTTTAACACAAAAGCCTTTGCTGGCTTACCATTTTTTGGGAGAACCAAGATTTGAACCTTATTATCGCCTAAGCCGTCATATTTTTTCCGGTCAAGAAAAAATTTTAGCTTACGGCAGCACAGCTCATCCTAATATTTTAGCTGCCGCGATAGTTTTACTATTCTTAATTATTGCTTCAAAAATAAAGCCTTTCAAAAAAATAAAACAAAATCAAACCAAATTATGGTTAATATCAATTTTATTTTTATTAAGCTTAATTATTATCTATATTACTCAAGCTCGAGCAGCTTTAGCCACTCTTATTTTAGGCTGTATTTTTTTAGAGAGAAAAAAACTTAATTTAAAACTAACTTATAACATAAAGAAGATCGCACTGACGGCCGTCTTATTTTTAGTGCCGGCGATTTTGGCTGCCATGGCTTGGGCCTACAGTTACCAGCCCTCAATTTATAGACGGCACTTGCTCAATATTGCTGCTATAGACATGTTCTTGGACCAACCATTTTTAGGGCAGGGTTTAAATCATTTTACTGTCCATTTAGAAGAGTTTAGCCGGTCTACTGAGGTGATTAAATTCATTCAGCCGGTTCACCATCTTGGCTTGCTTTTATTAGCAGAAACAGGCATCTTGGGCTTGCTTATATTAATTTTTAGCTGGCGTTTATTAAAGAAAAAAAGCCGAATTAAAATAGTAACAGCTTTATTAATTTTAAGCCCTCTCTTAATCTCTGATCACTTCTTGTATAGTCTACAGCCTGGACGACTGCTGCTAGTATTGTTCATAATTGGGATTGATCTTTAACTACTGATCTTTAATTGAAGTAGCCTTTAAAACTAAGTATTAAACCTTAAAAGATTAAACTTATTTAAAAAAATTTAATCCGAAGTTTCCTCTGACCCCTCTGAATCTTCCTCCGACTCTTGCGCCTCCTCCTGACCACCATCTGACTCAGCATTATCCGGCTCAGGAGTTTGTTCCGGTTCATCAGCTTCTTCTTCTTCTTGATCAGACTCATCATCCTGTTCCGGTATTGGAGTTGGCTCAGGTTTTTCCCAAGGCTCTCCACCCGTACCAATTCGAACTGTATTGCTTTTTGCTTCTTCATCCTCCCGTGAAAAAGCTCTGGCATGCAGCTCATACTGACCAGCACTTAGCTTAATCTTGCCTTCATAATAACTACTCTCAATTGTCTCTCTTCTTTCCCCATTAACCCACAATTCCAGCTTATCAATTCCCACCTCGCTGCCTGCATTAATTCTGACTTCAATTTCCTCTTCATCAAACTCTTCTTTGTCTTTTGGTTTTTCAAGCTTAACTGACACTTCATCAATATCACCACAATATTCAGTAGGAACATGATAGCGTGAATCATCCTGCGACTCAATCCAGGCATTGATACCTTCCATCCAGCGGTTAACTCCATCTTCGCTCAAGGGGTCTTC
>CAZPQG010000004.1:83129-98421 GCA_964588685.1 uncultured Pseudomonadales bacterium
AGGCATTGATACCTTCCATCCAGCGGTTAACTCCATCTTCGCTCAAGGGGTCTTCCCGTCTTAAATCAATTACTTCGCGTGTTTCATAATCACCGCTAATAATCATGGCTTCAGTCGCTAATTTATTTTCTCCTTTACAAATTTTCTCTTTCTTATGTATTGGATCAGGCAGAGAAGGCAAAGTGTTTTTGATTACATATTCAGTTCTACTGTCAAAATCGCCATGGGCCGGATAGCCTGAAATAGCGTTAACCTCCACTTCTTCCACTTCGGCCGGGATCTCCCAAGCCGGAGCCTGATAACCGGCTTCAAAAGCAGCCAGCATAATTTTACGCCATATCGGAGAAGCACCGGTAGTACCTGAGGCTACTCTTAACATTGAACTGTTGTCATTATTACCTACCCATGTACCAACTAATATCTCCCGGCTCCAACCCACAGTCCAGTTATCAATCATGTCGTTGGTAGTGCCGGTTTTAACTGCCACATTGGCATTTAGATTCAACAAGGAATTAGCGCCAAAGGCAATAGTTCTAGCACTATCATCAGACAAAATATGATTAATTAAAAAAGCTTCTCCCGGAGTCATGATTTGCTTGCCCTGAACCTGACGGTGTTCATACAAGACCCGGCCCTCACGGTCAGTTACTTTTAAAATAGCAATCGGCTCAACTTTGCTACCGGCATTGGCAAAAGAGCTGTAAGCAGCTGCCATATCTATTAACTTAATCTCTCCACCTCCCAAGGTTAAAGCTAAGCCAAAACGATCTAAGTTCCGTTGAGTTGGAGCTAATGTTTCAAAGCCCATGTCATGAGCTAAATGTAAAAAATTCTCAACTTCTAATAAAGCCAAGGCTTTGACTGCCGGCACATTAAGCGAACTACCTAAACTTTTACGGACACTAATTGGCCCTTGAAAAGTACCTGTATAATTACGCGGCGTGTAAGGTCTTTCATTTTCATTACTACGAAAATCAGTAGGAGCATCCACAATCATATAAGCCGGAGTATAACCTTTTTGCAATAAACCTAAATAGGTAACAGGTTTGATAGCAGAACCAGGCTGGCGCAAGCCGTCCGCTGCCACATTAAATTGCCCGCCTTTTTCATTATTAAAAAAATCACGGCTGCCAACCATACTCAGAATTTGACCGGTTCGTGGATCCATTACTACTGCTGAACCATTAGTAATATTCAAATCTTCCACTTTCTCTACTTCATCTGCCACTATTTGCTGCGCTTCTTCATGTAAAGGTAAATCAAGAGTTGTTTTAACTGTTAAACCGCCTCTTTCCACTAAATCTTCACCAAACATTTCTATTAACTTATCTTTAACATAAAATACAAAATGAGGCGCTTTAATCTCTAAAGTACCCTTATCAAAAGTTAAATCATTCAAATTTTCAACAGCTTCGTCATATTCTTCACGAGTAATATAATTATCCTCGCGCATTCTTTGCAAAACAGCCCAAGTTCTTGGCTGCCAAAGAGGATGATCATCTTCAGAAGTTTGAGAGCTGAAAGGAGAGTAGGCGCTGGGCCGCTGAGGCAACCCGGCCAAAAATGCTGACTCCAACAAAGATAATTCCTGCACCGGCTTATTAAAATAAAGTTCTGCTGCAGAAACTGCGCCCCAAGCTGTACCGCCATAAGGTACTTCATTTAAATACATCTCCAAAATCTCATTCTTACTAAAAGTACGTTCAATCTGAATAGCTAATACTAATTCTTTAAATTTTCGCGTGATAGTTCGCTCACTGGTTAGCAAAACATTTTTTACTAATTGCTGGGTAAGAGTAGAGCCCCCTACTACTCTTTGCCGAAACAACAAATTATAAGGCACACGCAGTGCTGTCAAGATATCAAATCCTTGATGGGTATAAAAATCTTTATCTTCAATAGCAATGGTGGCATTAATTAAATCAGGGGGTAAATCTTCCAGTTTTACTTGTGTCCTGCGTTCGTCAACAAATAAGTCGTACAACAAGTGCTCGTCTCTATCAAAAAATTTAGTACTGTAGCCATGCTGCCGTACTACTTGTCCCGGTTGGGGCAAATCTCGCGAAAGATAAGCAAAAGCTCCGAAAAAACCGATCACACTTAAAACAACTAAAGCAAACACAGAAATTGCAGCTAAACGTACCAGTTTAGCCTTTTTAAGTTGTCTTTGTGCCAAAGTGTTGGTATGGCGCCTGGTCTTACCGGTCCGCAACTTTTTCCAAAAAAACTTTTTTTGTAAAGTTTTTTTCCATTTAGCAGTACGACTGGCACCAGATCGGCTAAGTTTTGAAGAGGAAAACCAGGCCGCAAACCGGCCTATCCGGCGGTAAAGCCAGATTACAGGAGCTGTAATAGTTTTCCAAATTTTAGTTAAATTAATTTCCATAATTATAATTATAAAGGTTAAAGCTAAAATTAAAAAGCGAGCTTATTCTTGAGAAATTCTCAACTTAAATATTTCAGAGTAAATATTAAAAAATACCTGCTTAGCTGAGTTAACTGATTAAAAATCGAATTGATAAAGCCTCGATTATTAAAATTATCAAAAGACTAACCAAATAATAACAAAGTCTAACTGATCAATGTCATTGACAAAAATCACCAATCAAGCAAGCCTGCTAAAAACCTTTCGCCTGGATTGCAAACCTATTATTTTATAAAAAAAGAATAATTTTGATTATCTATAGGACAATTGTAATCAGGCCAAAAAGAAGCCGTGCAGATTTTTTCATGCTCAACAGCCGTAGTCAAGTCTAGCTCATAGTCATCTGCAAAATAAGTCACTGTCTGTTGACCGGCAATACCGGCAATATTAGTTTCATAATTATTAAAGTGCATTAAATCTACTGTTAAAGGAAAAGCATAATAAGCTAATTTTTCTTGAACATGCAGCAATTCAGGCCGATTATAAACTACCACTACCTTTTGATTGTGCTGTAGATAAAAAAATTTTTTGTTATAAATATGTTCGCTTATGGCTTGTAAAGAAAAGCTTTTCTGATCATTCATAAAAGCTCGATAAGAGACTTTATTAAAAAAGTAAGCTTTGACAGTAGAAATTAAATTGACTGTCATGAGCATAAAAATTAACACCATTGGCAATTGTTTTAATGCAGGTAATTTTTTTAGAATTTTACGCGGCAGCTGAATATTAGCCACCCATTGCAGAACCACAGCGCTAAAAATAACACCGATAATTAAATTAGTTAGATTGCGCTGATCTTGAGTAATATCTGACGACAGTGCCTGCAAAAAAAAAGGTAAAGTAAATAATAAAATTAGCAACAAAGAGGATAAATAAGTGCGGAATTTTTTATTGACTATCATTAATAAAATAGCAACTACAGTCAGAAGGTTGAGAGGAAATTCTAAAATGGGGCTAGTTACAGGATAATGAATAGGGGCTGTAGCTTTATAAAAATTATTAGCCACGGCGCCTAGATATTGGTTAATAATAAAGCTTATTTTGCCCGGAAAATCAAGAGCGGCAAAGGCGCTCTGTTGAAAGAGCCAAGAGCCTGCGCCGGTAGCTTGATGAGTTAGATGGCTAATAGCAGGACCTAAACCAATAATAATACCCAAAAATAATACTGCTATTTTCTTAAAAATAAACTTAATTCTAGTTTTAGATTGAAGAAACCGGGTAAAAAATAGATACGCAATCATTAACAAGGCTATAGCACGAGTGGCAACATAAAAATGAAAACTAAGACCCATCATTATGCCCAATAATAACCACCCCTTATTTTTATTTTGTAGTGCATAGATCAACAACAAAAATAAAACTAAAAACAATGTCGGCGAGACTATCACAATCTCTGAGCGCACGTAATGTAAATACCTCAAAGAAAAAGTCAAAAGCAATACGCCAACAATAGCAGCAGTCTTGCCTTGCCACATTCTTAATAATAAATATAAAAAAAGAAGCGTTAAAATCCCGATTATCACAGTTGGTAGCCTCACAGCCAAAGCACTAGTGCCAAAGATTCTAATAAACCAAGAACCAATCAGCGGCACCAGATTGCCGTAACCGGCATAACTACCTAAAGCAAACGGGTTGAAAATTTGATCTTGAAATAAAGGCAGAGCATTATAACCAGCTTCTCTTAGGGAATCTGTCGGCAGCACATAATCTAATGAGGAAAGAAAGACTAAATAAAAAGTACTGGCCAGCGCCAATAAAAAACTGATTAATTTTACCTCAGACACAATTATCTCTTTAATCTTGTTTTTAAATCTCGGGCCGAGCTGCCGCCAACCAAGATAGGTTCCAAGCACTAAACACCACGCCCAAACATAAAAACAAAACCAAATAATATTTGAGCCGGAATCAGCCTGTATTATTTCATACTGATACAAAGCAATATTGATGAACGAAATTAAAATAATTAAAAACAACGATAGATAGAATTTAAAATTATTTGTTAGCAAGATAATTTAGTGATTGTTTTAGATTTCCCTTGTTTCAAGATAGATTAATTCGTTTTGGCTCAGAGTACACTATCCGACCTGAACTTAATATCCGGCTTAGGACATATTGCGCCATAAGTTAACTCACCTGCCTCAGGTTGAAACACTCTACACAGGTTAAAACACTCTACAAGTTACACTTTCTAAACTACATCTTATCATCATTCAACAGCCCTTAACTTAAAATTATTTTCCCCTTAAACCACAACTAGATACTAACAGCCAATTTGATAAAATAAGGTTTAACTTTGCGTACCGGCAGTATTTAATTTGCGTCTGTACGCAGCAGCAAGTTTATGCCGCAACATTATTTAACAAACTTATAAAGCCACCTATGAATGCCTCTAACAATTCAGCTGCTAATCAAAAATTAGCTGCTAACCCAAAATTAATTAAGCAAACTTTAACTCGCGGTGTCGAGGCAGTTTTGCCTGACATAAATTCTTTAGCTGAACTTATGGCGCAGCAGCAAATCAAGGTTTATTTAGGCATTGATCCCACCGGCAATTTGCTGCATTTAGGTCACGCCGTAGTCCTGCGTAAATTACAACAGTTGGCTGAATTGGGTCATGAGGTTATTTTGCTCATTGGAGACGGGACAGTTAAAATTGGTGATCCGACCGGCAGAGATGAAAGCCGCCCCATGCTTACTGATCAAGAAATTGAGCAAAACTGGCAAAACTGGAAAAAGCAAGCCAGTACTATTTTAGACTTTGAGCAAATTATTATTAAACGCAACGGTGAGTGGCTTAACAAATTAGATTATGCCGACATTGTCAAGCTCTTGGCAAAAACTACTGTCCAACAGCTGCTGGAACGCGACATGTTTCAGCAAAGAATGGCCAATAATCAACCTATTTTTGGCCATGAAATTATTTATCCTTTACTGCAAGGTTACGACAGTGTAGCCATGGATGTTGATTTAGAAATTGGCGGCAGCGATCAAATGTTTAATATGATGATGGGTAGAACTTTACAAAAAATCTACAATGATCGTGAAAAGTGGGTGCTGACTACACCCTTAATTGAAGGCACTGACGGTAGAAAAATGAGCAAAAGTTTTAACAACTTTATTGAGTTAACAGCTTCTCCTCAAGAAATATACGGCAAACTTATGAGCTTAAAAGATGAACTGATTATTAAATATTTTAAGCTGCTGACTGATGTGCCGCCAACAGAAATTGAGCAGATGGATCAAGCCATGCAAGCCGGAACAAACCCAATGCAGTATAAAAAACAACTGGCTTTTACTATTTGCTCTTCCTTGCATACTGAAGATAAAGCTAAACAAGCTCAGCTCAGCTTTGAAAAAGTAGTCCAGGCCGGGCAATTGCCTGAAAAAATGCCGGTTATTGCACTGCCTAAATCAGAATTATCAGTTTTAGACATTTTACAACTCTGCCAACCTGAGGAAAGCAACAGTCGGTTCAGAAGATTGTGCCAACAAAAAGCGATCAGGCTGATGCCCGCAAACAAAATCTTGATTGATCCTTTAGAAAAAATTAAGATTAAAAACAAGCAAGTACTCAGAATTGGCAAAAGAAATTTTTATAAGCTTAAAATTAAAAGTAATTAATTTTTACTCAAGAATATAAATTATATTTGTCCTAAAATATAAATTTATTCAGAGCGATTTTATTAATCTTTTAACTGATAAATTTACTAACAAATAAACAGGTAAATTCACAGGCTATATTAATTTGCTATGACAAAAAAACAATCCAAAAGAATTAAAACCATTTTTGCTATTATTGCTATTGGCAGCATGCTAGCAGCCAGCTTAGTGCAAGCCGCCCTAACTATCACCTATTTGTTTTAAATTCGAAGTTATTGGTTTTAGAAAAATGCTGATCTAGAAACTTTAATTGGCGCCTAATAAATTAAATTAGTGCTAAATAATTAAAGCAGCGGCTCAATAGGTTCAGCTTTTAAAATTAGTCAACTTCTATGTATCAGCTTTCAGATTCACTGTTAACAGTTAAAGGAATTGGTCCTAAAACTGCCCGTAAACTTAAAAAGCGCAATCTAAAATCGATTAAAGACTTATTGTTGTTTTTACCCCTCAATTACTCTGATTTGTCACAAATTAGCCCCCTTAAAAGTTTGCAGCCCGGCCAAAGCTATACTGTCAAAGCGCAGGTAGTCGCAGTCAGCGAATACTTTAAAAATAAAAAAAGACTGACTAAGGCCACCATCAGCGACCGCACCGGCCGTACTCAATGCATGTGGTTTAACAGCCGCTTTGTCAAACAGCAGCTTAAAAAAGGGGAGACTTATTATTTTGCCGGCGAATACAGCCAATATCATACTTTTACCCAGCCTAAAATTGAAGCAGTTAAAGCAGAAACAATTCATACCGGCAGGCTGGTGCCGCGCTATAGTCAAACTCTAAATATTAAACAGGGTAATATGAGGCGTATTTTAAAAGAAATTTTATCTAATTTAAGTATTACACAGGATAAGCTAGGCAGTGACTTTCAACTTTTAACTTTAAAAAATACCTTTACCCAATTACACTTTCCTGAGAAAAAAGAATTAGTAGTCAAAGCCAGAAAAAGATTGGCCATTGAAGAGTTGTTAGCTTTAATTAAACAATCTTTTCAAAACAAACAGCTATGGCGGCAAAAACAGCCGGCAGCAAAGTTAACACCAGAAGCTGTGGCTGAAAATGGGGGGGTAATACCTGATTTTTTGCCCTTCACTTTAACTAATGATCAAACACAAGCAGTTAAAACTATTATCCAAGATCTGGCTCAAAGCTATCCTATGAACCGATTATTAATTGGAGATGTTGGTTCAGGTAAAACTGTTGTGGCCGGCATTGCAGCTTTTCAACTAATTCAAGCAGGCTTTAGCTGTGCTTTAATTGCTCCCACTCAAATCCTAGCAGAACAACACCGGCAAACTTTTCACTCAATTTTTTCTCATTTAAAAACCAAATTACTCACAGGTGAAACAGATAAAAATACTGAACAAAACAGGGCCACCTTATACATCGGCACTCACGCTGTGATTAACCAATTATCTAAAATTAAACCAGCGTTAGTGATTTTTGATGAGCAGCATCGTTTTGGCGTTGCTCAACGAGCTGAAGCTTTACAAGAAAAAACAAGCCAGTTCAAAAAACAACCTCATATTCTTACTATGTCTGCCACGCCTATTCCCCGCAGCTACATGTTAACAATTTTCGCCCATTTGGCAGTATCAATCATTAAAGAATTCCCTTTTGGAGAAAAAAATATTAAAAGTTTTGTCGTTCCGGAAGCAAAAGAACAAAAAGCCTATCAATGGATGCTGAAGCAATTATTAAAAAAGCCAGACGACGAAAATAAAGCTAATAAAGCGGATGGCTCTGATCAAAAAAAACAAGCAGATCAAAACAAGCAAGCAGATCAAAAAAATCAAGCAACTGAAAAAAAACAAGCAGCTGACTCAACCAGCCCTCAAAAGATTTTGCCGCAAAATTCCCGGCCGCAAAATCCTTTAGGAATAATTGTTTGTCCGTTTATTAACCCGTCAGACAATGAAGCATTTTTTAATGTGCCGGCCGCCTCTGAAATTTATCAAAAATTAGAAAAGAAATGGGGCAAAAAACTCCGAATTGCTTTGCTTCACGGCCAACAAAAAACAAGCCGGCAGGAAAAAATCATCGAACGTTTGTTTGCTCAACAAATTGATCTGCTAATTACTACTTCCATTGTCGAGTTAGGCGTTGATTTACCTCAGGCCAACATTATGATGATTCAAGGAGCTGACCGCTTTGGTTTAGCCAGCCTGCACCAGCTGCGGGGTAGAGTGGGGCGGCACAGTCAAGAAAGTTATTGCTTACTTTTTAATAGCAGCGACAATCAAAAAACTAATGATAGACTGCATTTATTTGCTCAGGAAAATAACGGTTTAGTGCTAGCTGAACTTGACTTAAAAAATCGAGGCCCGGGCGATTTGTTTGGCTTAAAGCAGCACGGCCTGGATAATTTAAAATTTGCAGACTGGCATAATTTAAAATTAATTAATCAAGCAAAAAAAATCTTTAATCAAATAAATGATGAAGCGAAAAAATATTCTTTGTTATTTGAGGTAGAAAAAAGCAAGCTGCGAGAAGATGCTGCTAATATAGTCAATAACTAAAGCGACGGGAAATTTGCCAATCAATTTTAATTAATTTTGGGTGATTAAATTTTTAATGTTTAAATTCAAAATAAATTTAACAATTATCATTTTGCACCAATAAATATATTAAATATAGCATCATCAATTAGCAATTTTTTAATTTACTGCTTTAATTTATTTAATTTTTTTATCAAAAGCTGTAATCAAGGCTGCAATGCACTGTTCAAACTTTAAAACCTGATTAAAAATTCATACTTTTTTATCTCTGGTATATACTTATTATTAATAATCTTTACCTTTTCTTAACCGCTTTTTGATAAGCAATTAGCACTTGACACTTTACCTTAAACCAAAAATTATCTATTATAGATGTAGGCATGAAATATCAAGATAAATCATATTTAAGCAGTAAGTGCCAGCTTAATAGCCAAAACTGATGTGCTGTAATTTAGCTACAATTTATTAAATTATTCTAATTTGCAGCCGCCAATCAACAAATTAAAAATTAAGTTTATAAAAATTAAAATTATTCTATAATTAATTACTTCATTAAAGTATGCCTGCCACAGCCATTGATATCGGAACTCATTCTATAAAAGCTATTTCAGGAAAAGCAAGCAGAAAACCTGTTGTTAATCGAGCCGCAGAAATCCCCAACAATACCGGCGTCAGCGTTCCTAAAGACAGTGTCCAAACCAGTAAACTACTGGAAATGATGACCCAATTGTTTCAAGATTATAAACTGCCCAAAACAGATGTCCGCCTTAGTTTGCCGGAAGAAGTAGTATCTACTAAAGTCATTAATTTACCTCCTTTAAGTGATGCAGAATTGGCTTCTGCTATTGATTGGCAGGCAGAACAACATATTCCTATTCCTTTAGAGCAATTATCATTGGAGTATCAAGTGCTGCACCGCCCTTCTTCTAAAGAAAAAGATCAACCAATGAAAGTGCTTTTGGTTGGTGCGCGTAAAAACATTGTTGAAGAATTTGTAGATATTTTTTTTAATTTAGGAATTCAACCCACAATTCTGGAAACACAAATTTTTTCCCTAATTAGAGCCTTGGATTTCGTACCTGAAGATCCTACTTCTCTTATTGTGCATTTAGGGGCAAATAATGTCCAACTGGCAGTAGTGCATCAAACAGAAATAGCTTTAGCTGCTAATAAAAAAGGCGGCGGACATCTTTTCAATAAAGCGGTGCAGCAAAGTGTTTCCAATTTAACAGCGGAGCAGGCTGAAGAATACAAAAAAGCTTATGGTTTAGCACCTGATCAAATTCAGGGCAAAATTAGAGACGCTATTTTACCATCACTTAATTCAATTGGGCAGGAAATTGTGAAAGTAGTTAAATTTTACAACAATGAACAACCTAATGCCGGCATTTCACGCATCGTCTTAACCGGCGGCACAGCTCAAATGAGAGGCATAGTTGAATATTTTACTGAGCTTACCAATACCGAAGTGTTACTAGCTGAACCTTTTGCCGCTTTTTCAGGCAATATTCCGGAAGAAAATTATCAAGCTTTCATTGTTTGCTGCGGCTTAATGATGAAATAAACGAATAGATTTACAGCAGCAGACTAGCTTAAAATAACAGTTTAAACTATCTTGTAATAAATTTACTCACAAGCTTCTTTATATGAAAAGCGTTAATTTTTTATCTAAAATTAATCAACAACTATCTGACCAGCAAAAAAAAGACAGAAAAATCTTTAAAATTTGCTTAATAGTTTTTATCGCAGTGATGGTCGTATTAGTTTTAACCTTTAGCACTTCATTTTATTTGCAATACAGACTTAAATCAGTCAAGGCTCAAGTTGAACAAGCTGAGGCAGAAATTGACTCAAAAAAAGAGCTAGAGACAGATTATTTGTCTTTTGTTAATAAATTAATTATTATTCGAGAACTTTTCGATCAACGCACTGACAAACAGATAGCCATGGGCTACTTTGCTGATTTATTTGGACCTGATGTAGAAATCAGTGGTCTTAACTATGATATGGAAACAGGTATTTTATCATTAAATATTACCAGCCCGCATGTTTTTTATCTGGAAGAAGTTTTTAACAGTCTGGAGAAACCTGCCGTTAAGAAACATTTCAATTCAATTGAGAAAAGCAATCTAAACCGGGAAGAAAGCGGCGAATATACTTTTACTATAACAGTTGATTTTGCTGAGGAGTCAGAATTAGTAACTGAAGAACCTGAATACCTACAAGAATAATAAACTGTAATAATTTTAATAATTTAAATCAATAATTAAACTCATTTAACACTAATGCCTCTTGCTGAAACAAAATCTGATACCAATCTTAAACTTTTTGTTAATACCCGCAGATATTTACTTTATGCCATTGTTTTAATTTGGACTATTGCCGGCTTGAGTTTTTTTGTTATTAAGCCTCGAGTCGAGTCAGTTTTTGAGCTTAGAAAAGATTTAGCTCATAAAAACGACCACTATCAAGCTTTAATCAGAAAAATTAATGAGCTCAAACAAATTGAAATTTCACAACAATTTCAACAAAAAGAAAAAGTGGACGAAGTACTGCCTTCTCATAAACCGGTCTTAGAATTACTTTTCAATCTAGGACAAGCTATGCATGAAACAAATGTTTTTATTAGTGATTTGGAAGTCAGCCCCGGTGAAATTGAAGAAGCCGACGCTGAAACAAAAACCGACCAACCCGTTGCTGCTAAAACCTCTACTTCTGCCAGACAAAATAATTATGAAGCTCTGAGCCTTGAATTAATCGCCAGCGGCAGAAGAAACAATGTTGATAATTTTTTAGAATTAGTTGAACGTATCTCGCCTTTTACTTCAATTATAGAGCTGAGTATTAAAGATATTTCTCGGAGAGAAACAGATGGATCTGTTACAGAAGCGCAGCTGCTATTGCATTCTTATTATTACACCCAAACTATTAGTGCTGATATTGAAGACGAATTACCTTCTGTCGAGACAGAAGAATTAAAAGCTTTTGCCACCATTCAAAAATTTATGCCTTCAGACTTTCACCGCCCCACTGAAATTAAAAGCTCTGATATTGAAGATTTATTTGGTATCGAAGGGTTCTTTTAAAAAACTGTGAAAATTTAAGAGCTCATCTCAAAATTTGTTTTGGTCTAAGAGTTAAGACTTAACTTTAATCTCAAATCTTTCATCTAGCTCATCTGCTAAAATTGAAGCCACTCGTTGCACTGCTTTAATAGTTTTACCACCTCGTCCAATAATTAAGCCGATATCCTCAGCATTAGCCTCAACTTCATAAATTTTTTTGTAAGAAGAAGTTGTTTCCTGCACAGAAAGTTCTGCCGGGTGTTTCACTAAATGAATTAAAAAAAATTCTATCAAATGTTGCATTTTTAAAAATAAATTATTTGCTTGATTTTTCTTTATTCTTCTTATCAGAATCTTTTGCTTCAGCTTTTTTCTTTTTTCCTGTCGTTTTCTCTTTTTTATCATCTTTTTTGTCGTTTTTTACATCATCCTTTAGATCTTGCTTTTCAACCTTTTTGCTTTCTTTTTTAGCTTTTTTTTTGGTTTCTTTCTTGTTTTCTTTCTTTTTCGGGGCTGTATTCTGCTTTTTTTTACTCTCAGCCTTTTCTTTTTCTTTAGTTTGATCAGAGTCTTTTCCATCAGAACTTTTTTTATCAGAAACTTTCTTTTCAATTTTTTGTTTCTTTTTTGGTTTCTTTTTAGGAAAACCTTGACCGGATTTAGCTACCCCAGCCAAATAAGCGACTGTCTCAGTCGGCTGAGCTCCCTGGCTGACCCAATAGTCATAGCGCTCAATGTCTAAATCTAATTGTTTTGGAGTGACAGTAGGAACGTAGTGGCCCAGCATCTCCACATAAGAACCGTCTCTTTTATCTTTGGCTTCATTAACCACAATTCTAAAATGAGGTTGATTGCGCTTGCCGAATCTAGCTAGTTTTATTTTTAACATATTTTTAAATTTTATAGTTTATCCTAATAGATGGTGATTTTACACTATTTATTCAGATTTCTCAAATTCTAGCAAGGCTATTTTTTAAATTTAAGCAAAGCTTGTGATGCAGCCTGCCGCTGTGCTTGCTGTTTACTGGAACCTTGACCGGTCCCAACCGTCTGATCACCAATTTTAACTGCTACGGTAAAAGTTTTAGCATGATCCTTTCCCACCGACTTAATAACCTGATATTCAGGCGTAGGCTGTCCCTGAGCCTGTACTAATTCCTGCAAGCGGCTCTTACTATCCTTATCAAGCCCTTGCTCTCTAATTTTATCAAGCTTAGGAATAATGTGCTCTTTAACAAAATCTTTTGCCGCAGCAAAGCCTTGATCTAAATAAATAGCCCCAATGACTGCTTCCATTGTATTTGCCAGCAAACTTTGATTTTCACGCCCTCCTCCCAGCTCCTCACCTTTGCTCAGATAAATTTTTTGCCCTAAACTTAATTCTTGTGCCGTTTGGGCTAAAGTTTCAGTTTTAACCAAAGCGCTGCGAAAAGCTGTCAGCTTTCCTTCAGGTTTATGGGGAAAATTATCAAATAAATAGCGAGAAATAATTAATTCTAAAACAGCATCGCCTAAAAACTCCAAGCGTTCATTATGCCGTTGTGAAGTAGTGCCGGATTCAGGTTCATTTAAAGCACTGCGGTGAGTTAAAGCAGTCTCCAGAAGATCAGAATTATTAATTGGCAATTCATTAGTCATAATAGTTTAATTTAAACTTTATTTTAATTATCATGCTTAATTAATTTTACTGCTTAATCTTGATTTCTTGTTTATCCCAACTTTCTATTTATCCCAGCTCTCTCTTTTCCTGTACAATTTTTGCCAATTCCAGCACTGTTGGTTCGTTTACTTTCAATTCTTGTTTTATTTCCTCTGAGCTAAGATTAATTTCTTCTGCCCGATATTCATGATTCAAGGTATTGATAATTTCCGGTAAATCCAACGATAGATTTAATCCTAAATCGGCAACAAGATTAAAATGCGGCAAAATTTCATTAAGCTTGCTGCCGGTAGTCACGGCAATAATTAATCTAATTTTTTCAAAACATTCCGGTAAAGTAGTGTGTGGTTCTTGCATAACAAATTTAATCTAAATTAAATTCCATTAAAAATCTAGGGTTGATTTTAATTAGAAGATAAATGCTGAGCAAATAATTTTCCCAACACTCCGTTCACAAAGCGCGGTGAGCTTTCTGAGCCAAATTCTTTGGCTAATTCAACTGCTTCATCAATCAACACTTTTTTAGGTGTTTTTTTATGACGAGCCTCCCATACAATTAGTCTCAAGATGGCTAAATCAACTTGATTAATTTCAGAAAGGGGACGCTCCGGAGCGTGTTCTCTTATTTGCTTGTCAATTTCTTCCAAATCAACTAAAATTTCTTCAATTTCCTGCTGCAAACTCTCATCTGCTGTCAATTTATATTGGCTAGACTCAGACTCTTGCTGCTGAAATTTTTCTCGATTTTTTTGGCCTTGATCAAGGTTGGGATGCTGATCAAAAACAGCAGCAAATAAATGCTGCATAAGTTTAATGCGCTTGACATGTCGTTGATCAACATTTTTAGACGCAGACATATAAGATTACTCTTGGCTGATCAATTTTTGAAACTTAATTTCCATCCGGGTAAACATCTGAGCCACAAGCCCTCGCTTATGCAAAGGAATGGTGCTTCGATTTGGATCTTTTTTAAGATTTAATTGTCGAGCTTGACCGGCTCGTCTTTTCCCGCGTTCAACACTGGTAATTTTATTCTTTGGAACTGCTCCCATATTTTTCCTTTATATTTAAGTAAAATTAATAATAAAAATCAGCGATACTTTTTAAAGCAGCAAATTAACCAAAGCAACAATATTGCTGCAAGAATTCTATTATACATCAAAGTAGATATAGGAATAAAGTTAAAAACTAAGAAAGCTAAAATACTTTGAAAAGAGGAGAGGATTAAAAAAAATTATAGGCGCTAGGCAAAAGATATAGTTAATCCGCAATTAAACAATCAGGGCATATGTAAAACAAGGATAAGTGATTTTTTTTACTTGCCGGAAAACCAATTTTCAAACAAACTAGCTGGCATTAACGCCACACGTGGGACAGCTGGCCATTTTCCGGTTAACTCGTCGTAAACTTCATCTGTCCTATCCCTGCAACCGGCACTGGAAGAGGCAAAAAACATAGCGTTGATTCGAAACCATTCCTTCTTCAGACACCACGGTTAAATCAAAACCATCATGGCTATCAATGAGTGAATGGTTAACAATCTAATCTTGAGCCGTGTCTCTTGCTTATTCGATAGAAGTTTGACTAGGCGTAACAGTGGGAATAAAAACACCAGAAGAAATGTAAATTTTTGCCTCAACTTTAAAATTATATCTTCCTTCAGGAATAGTGTATTCGAAAATAAACATCTCCTGCCCTTGAGTATTTGTGCCTCTGGCTACAGCCGGCTGCCAAGTACCATTATTAATTCTAAATTCAGCTGCCAGCTGGCTGACATCATAATCGGTTCCTTCGAAGGTTACTCCAAAATTAACTGTATCTCCAGCTTCCAAGTTATAAATTTGGTCCTGTGAAAGAGCCTCATTGTTTTGACTATATACAGCCACCGCCTGGCAAGCTGCTGATGGATCAGGATCCGGAGGAAGCGTTGGAACTGGCGTTGCAGTTGGAATTGGTGTTGGCGCTGTAGTCGGAACCGGCGTTGCAGTTG
>CAZPQG010000004.1:98521-101645 GCA_964588685.1 uncultured Pseudomonadales bacterium
TTGGCGCTGTAGTCGGAACCGGCGTTGCAGTTGGAATTGGTGTTGGCGCTGTAGTCGGAACCGGCGTTGCAGTTGGAATTGGTGTTGGCGCTGTAGTTGGAACCGGCGTTGCAGTTGGAATTGGTGTTGGCGCTGTAGTTGGAACCGGCGTTGGCTCAGGTTGCGGCTCAACTATCTCATACCGAACCATATCATTGCTAGAACATGACGTCCAGCCATCGCCAGTGCAATCAAAGCAAAAACAATCATCTGTGCAGCCTTTATAATCACAAGTGGCTGAGCCGGAACATTTGCCCGGTTCCTCCCGCAAAGCACAGTGAGCATTGTATTTTCCAGGGGGTAAAGTAATTGTTTTAGAACCGGAACAAGGATTGCCATCACTGGTAGTGCAAGAACTTAAAGTATAATCATGATATTCTTCCACTCCATCAGGTGGACACATATCATTAGTGTATATAGAAATATAATCATTAAAATCGGGAATCTCTAAAGTGTCTTCCCGCTTAGTGTAAATTAAAACTTCTTCTGGCTCAGAAGCACTGCTGCTGCCGGAATAATTAAAAGTTGCTTCTTGTCCGTCAACACTAACATCTATGGAGCAAGTTTTGTCAGGCACTACACTTTCACAAAAATTCCAAGTAATATTACGTAAATGCACATGCTCTCCTTTATCTTTTTCATCGTCACCATCAGTTGAATGAAACCTTAAGCGGATTTTTTCTACATCTTGGCAAGCTAAAGAATAATTTTCTTCAACATAACATGTGCCGTCATCATGAGTAGTGCTATTGGGATTATCAGGATAACCATGACCTGGGTAAATATCACTTCCTTCACCGCACATATTATCATTGATAGTTTTCACATCAACATTTTGTGCAATTGTGCTCCACCCTTGTTCTTGATTATAAACATCTAAATGATAGGCTACACTAGCCGTATGATCATGAGCTTCAATAGCAATGTTTTTAACTTTATCAAAACCAGCCGGTGCATTTGGCGCTGTTATTTCTATTTGGTTTTCTTCGACACAACAATAAGCATTGGTTCCAGTTTTAGTACCAGAGTCGGCTGTTCTAACACCATACAAGCCAGTTTTATCTACTGTAACTTCAGTAATTACTTGCCCCTCAGTAGGAGCCGCTTCTCTTCTTAATTCTTGTCTTTGAAACACTACATATACACCTGCGGCAATACTAATTAAAAAAAAGATAATCGCCAGCCCAATTAAGATGGCTTTTTTTTTGCCGTTTGGTTTATTTTTTTTTGTGGTTTTTAAATTTTGAAAGGACTGATTTACTTGATCGGCTTGATGAGAAGCGCCGGCTGGTTGGGCCGGGGGAGAGGAGTTGCTGCTTTGATTATCAGAACCTTGATTATTGGGAAGATTGTTAGCCGGCATATTTTGTTTTATTTTTTAAAGATAATAATAAAAATAAAAAAGATGATATTCTTTTTTAAATATACTAAGAAATTTAGATCTAAAATAAAATTAAAAGGCCAATAGATTTTAAATCTTAACTAAATTCAAACTAGCAAAAATGAACCAGGGAGTCAAGCCAGCCTTTTAAATTATCTATTTCAAACTATATAGATAGTCACTCAAAAATAAACTTAATATTTTAATTTTAGATTTTTTTATAATGAAATTAATGTTATATTAATGTTATACTATACCATAGTAGTATTACTTATAGAGTTATAGTTTTGCTGGTACATGTTAATAAAAAAGTAATTAAAGGGATAATTAGTTAGAATTTATAGGCTTTATTAGGCTTTATTTCTTTAAAACCTAGATAAATAACTATTTGCTGAGCTTAATAAGCTAATAAGAGCCTATAAAATTTTGACAATTTATCAACGGAAAGATAAAATACTTATTTATAATTAAATTATAACAATTATTATAAGATTACTTATGTCAAAAGAAACACTCCCTCAGGTTAAAAACTCTAAATCTCAAAAATTTTCCAGAAGACGTTTTCTTGAGCTTTCTACCATAGCAGCAGTCGGTGCTGTAATTAGCAGCTGCACAGAACCCGATACTGCAAAGGAGTCAGCTCCTAAACCTACCGATAAACCTACTGAAACACCGGTGTCCAAAGAACAAATTGAACCTACTGTCACCGAAACACCTGAACCATCACCTGAACCAACCCCTGAAGAAATCGCTCTTGAGCCAATAGCAATCTCTGGTTTAACAATTGGTCAAGAGTACTTACAAACAGCTTTTGCTGACATTGGTGGAGAAGAGGCTGAAATTGGTGGAATAGAAAGTGATTATTTTTCCCAAGCCTGGGGCAAAGAGGGTGATCTTCCTGAAAATCCGACCGATGCTTTAAAATTAGCTACTTCTTTAGTTACTTTTCAAAATAAAGAAGGCATACTTTCTCCCGGTAAAACAGAAGAAAAGGAAATTTTGCCTCAACTTTCAAAGCTTCATTTTGCTCAAGTAAATTTAGAGAATGTACCCAACCAAAAGGAGCAAGAAGCATTCCCGCAGCAAGAACCTACAGAACAAAGACAAGTTGCTCCTTTAAATTTATTATTAAAACGAGGCCAGGAAATGACAGTCATCGGTGTGCTGGAACCCTCACCGCATGAAGAACCGGGTGAAGAAAAATTCGCAGCAAAAGAAGCAAACAGTGTGTTAATTGCTGTGGCTGATCCTGCACGCACCTCTGAAGATGGAATTGCCCGCCAGTTTTTAGCAGAAATACCTTTGCATGTGGATTCTGCAGCAGCAGACAACGATCGCGCTCTAACTCTATCTAATTTATTAGAAGCTAACGGCTATCAGTATGATCCTGAAGAAAAAACCATTACCGCTGTTGATTCAACCAGCCAAAAAACTGTTTTGGGCTTAAACCAAATTAAAGGGGCAGAACTGAATAAACAAATCAGACAAGAAACCGGACTTTATTTTGTTGATCAAATAAACAATGAACCTATTAGCAATCCTGTAGTCCCTTTTCCCGAAGAAACTCCGGAAAATTGGAAGGTGGAAGAAATAGAACAAGATGGTGAAGTAATAATTCTTCTTCAAGAGAGAGATGCGGAAGGACAGCTGCAAGAATTTGCCCAAGCTAAGTATGACCATGAACAAGAAGAGTGGATTTGGGAG
>CAZPQG010000005.1:0-84466 GCA_964588685.1 uncultured Pseudomonadales bacterium
CAGAGCAACGGTTTTGTAAACCGTAGGTCGTGAGTTCGAATCTCACCGTTGGCTCAAACATAATTGGTTTAAAATTCAAGTGATCTTTTAAGACTGCCGTTTGAGAGTGAAGCTGTTATTTAAGAGCAGGGAGCCACTAAATTGTGTTGCAGTATTGTACTGCTAACAATGATTTTTGCTATGTTGTGTTAAAATACAAATTTCATCAGGAAGATTTCATCAGGAAGATGAGAATCATGATTTACAGCAGTTTTATTAGCAGCTAATCTGATTATTTAAAATTATTAAGAAAAATTATAAGGAAAAGGAAAAATATGGCGTCATCTCAAAATCGTGAACCAGTCGGGTTAACATGCACTGTGTGTGGTAATTTTAATTACATTACCTCTTATAATAAAACCAATGAGTTGCTCAAAGAACAACAGGGTGAAGATGAAACTTTTCCTCTTAAAAAATTTTGTCCCCGTTGTAATAAAAGAACTGACCACAAAGCAGTTAAAAGCTTAAAGTAAGCTAGCAGCAAGATTAGTTTACAGGTTTTAAGGCATTGTCCTAAATTCTTAAATTAAAGTTAAGCGCTCTTCACTGTGTGCACAATTTTTTTAGTGCCGTTCAGAAAAAGCGGATCAATTTTTTGTGCTGCTGTCATTGCTTGTTCAATCCAAGAGTGTTCTTTTCTCGCAACTGCTTCCTCAACTGTCATTAATTTTTTTAATTGTTTAATGATATTTTTAGGTTGAGCTTTTTGGGCAATGCCTAGTTTTTCAAAGACTTTTCTAATATTGTGCTCCCATTCCCCCCATTCTTGTAATGTTAATAAAAAACTGCCGCTGGCCGCTGCATCATAAGCCATATCACCGGAGGGTTTACTAATAAAACCATCTGCCCAGGGAAAAGCGAAATGAGTGAGTAGTTCATTGGCATCTACAATTTGAGGATGATAAATAAGGCTGAAGTTGGCTTTTTCTAATTGATTTTTGATTGCCGGAGCTATAGTGGGTGCGTACAGCCGGCCTCCTTTTCTGTAGTCGGCGGGGTCGTTGCCGCCGATTTCATTAATAATTATTGCCTCTTGATCTGCAAGCGTTTTAGCCATTTTGTATAAATCATGATGAGTACCGGCATACATCATGAGTTGATAGGCTGGATGAGGTTTTTTTAACTCCGGCAAAAGCTGCTGTAGAATCTGCTTGATTTCTTTTTTGTTAGTGCCTAACCCGCCGGTGGTTAAACATAATTTTAAAATTCCTTGGGTCCAGGGTTGTTTTGCTTGACGGTAAGCAATAATGCGTGGGTCAATCGGAGGACCTGTGACTATCACTCTGTCAGGGCTGACTTTTTTGTTAAGCTGTTTAGCTTGTTGTAAAAAAGCAGTTTTTGTATTTTCATCAAATACTAAAAAAGTGATATTTTTTCGCTGAGCTTGATTCAAATAATCTTGCCGCACATGAGGATCAGTTACCATTTGATAAACTTGCTTACCTTGTTCAGCCAGAATATTACCCGAAGCAATATGCATTGATAAAACTGGCTGCGTGATTTTTTGAGTCAGATACAGCAAAGGCGGAGTGATGCTGTTTAAAATAGGCAGTTTATTGCGGGCAAACTTATCAGCTAAGTCTTTTAACTTTTTTAAGAGAGGAGTGCGCGCCAGTAATTTACCGACTGCCTCAGTGAAAGTAACACTGGACCAATTTTTAGCTTTAACATAATTTGTCGGATCAACCAGCCAAGCCTGATCTGGATTTATAGTCTCACCCCAAGCTTGAATGGCAGCGGCCAAGGCCATAGAATAATGAGCTCTGGAAAAAACAATGTCGGTGCTGGTATCTGTTTCCGGCAAGTCATGCAATCCTTTTAAATCTTCGATGTAAGCTGCTGAGACCGTAACAATGGGTAGTTTTGTTTGTGCAAGCAGTGTTTTATCTTTTTCTATCGTGTGTGAGAGAGTGGGATGAATGTAGGGCATAGTAAAAATTGAAGGCAATTATTGCTGAATAAGCAGCTACTGCTAAATAATTAATTAAGTTGATTATCTGTTAATTTACCATATTAGCTGGTTAATTTTAAAATTTCTATGTTAAAATTAAGATCCCGGGTTAAGAAAGGGCGGTGATGTTAATGGCAGCATGGTGGTCTCCAAAACCACTCGTGAGGGTTCGACTCCTTCCCGCCCTGCAGAATAAAAAAAGTCCAGCGAAGCTGGATTTTTTTTATTCTATATGGTGGAGAATAATCAAGCCATGTGAAGCAAGGAGTTCTGCCGCCAAGAGCAAGTCCCGCTAAACGGGACGAGATCCTGGGTAATGCATGCGAGCCCTCTTATAGAATATAACAATTAGGCGAGTCGTGGACTCCTTCCCGCCCTGCAAAGTAGAACCAGTGTTATTTTTTGTCTATTTTTTCAATTATTTAAACCTAATAAAGTTACTTTTGTTGGCTCTACTAAATCTCCTTACTTTACAAATTCAGTCATTAATTTTTACTAAGCGATAGCCCACGCCGTAAATAGTTTTAATGGGGTTTATCTGTAGTTGTGTATGCAGCGCTTTTCTTAATTGGCTGATGTGAGCATCAATATTGTTCCGACTAATCCAATCATATTTCCAAACATATGATTTTAAGATTTCTTTCGTGACTATGGTAGGGAAATTGATCAACAAGCATTCTAAAATAAAGCGCTGTTTTCTTTTAAGCTCAAGCGGTTTCTGTTTATAAGAGATATGATGATTCTTAAGATGAAGGGTAAAGCCATTTATTTTTTTAGGATTTTTGGTTTTATGAAAGCTTTGTGTCAACAGGAGGTTGAGTCGAGCTTTAAACTCCTGCCAGTTAATGGGTTTAAGCAGTACATCGTCGCTGTAATTAAAGATTTGCAAAATAGTATACTCTTTACTGCATTTGCCGAGCGTTAAAATAGGGCAGGATACTTTTCTCAACGTGAGCTTTTTTAAAAGTTTAAAACCTTGATTATCATTTATATCTAAATCAAGAATAATTATTTGGTAGGAGCAAATATTGATTTGAAAAAGGCAGTCTTCGCTGTCGTGGGCAAAATCAATAATATAATTATTAAACAGCTGTTCTTTGATTTTATTCAGCAAAACTGAATTGTCTTCTACTACTAAGAGCCTCATGACAAAATTGTTTTTAGCAATAAAATTTTAATAAAAAGTTAAGCTGCAGCTTTTACTAACAAAGATTGATATCTAGCAGCCTATTAACATTAAGCCAATTTTGTAATCAAATTATATCCGTTTTTTTTAATTTTTAACCCAGCACAATATCTTTAGTTTATTAAATTTAGCAATATAGTCTATATTAAAACATTGCCGGCTGAGCAGCAAAATGAGCGTAAAAAATGTCTGGCCAGAGAATCGCAAATCAACTGCGGGATTTTAATCTACAAACTATCAACTGCAAACTTAACACATGAATTTTTTTACTTGTTTTTTAAGCTCTCGAATAAGATAAATAGTTATTACTTTAATAAATACTTGTTGTTACAATAGCTATTACTAAATTATGATTAATCTTTTTGCAACTCATCCACTAATTTTTTTCATCATTTTTCCCGGGGTTTTGATGACTATTGCTATTCATGAGTTTGCCCATTGTTGGGCAGCAGATAAGCTTGGCGATCCTACTCCGAGGATAAAAGGGCGGTTGACGCTCGACCCTAGAGCTCATCTTGATCCGCTGGGAGTAATAGCTATTCTTTTAACTAGATTTGGCTGGGGCAAGCCTGCTCCTTACGATCCTTATAATTTAAAGGAACCGGTAAGAGATGTGGCTATTATTGCTGCTGCCGGGGGTTTATCAAATTTTGTTACAGCCGGCATATTGGCTGCTATTTTAAGGTCTTTTCCTGTGCTGCCGCAGGTGGTTACCATCTCGTTAGTGCAGTTGGCAGCAATCAATATTTATTTGGCTATCTTTAATTTAGTGCCGGTGCACCCGCTGGATGGTTCTAAGGTGCTGCAGGCGTTGTTGCCTAGAGATATTGCCGTGGAATATGAGCGATTCATGCAGCGTTATGGTTTAATGATTTTGATTTTGCTGTTGATTCCCTTTGCCGGAGGGCAAATGCCAATTATGCAGCTAATCAATCCAATTGCAAATTTCTTTATGCGCTTAATGCTGGGCTAAATTGGTTTAAATAAGCGGTAAATCACAGCGGTTGATTTCAATAGTAGTTATTTTTAGTTTACTTCTGTTTGCTGTAGCGCTGCATTTATTTGCTTGTTTTGGTTTTGTTTATATATATTATTTACTTAAAACCGGTCAAATGTTACAATCCTGTTGTTATGAAAAGTTATGATTACAAATTTCCATCTATAGCACACACTGGGCATAATGTGTCGCATTCCAAAAACCGCACCAAGCGCACTTTTAAGCGCAATCTTCATACTGTGACTGTGATGGTAAATGGTGAGCGTAAGCGTTATAAGGTGCCTACTAAAGTTCTGCGCTTGATGAAAAAGCAGGGTATTACTACTCATTGGCAAAAATCGGACGATGATGCTTCTGACGACAAGTAATAAATTTAGAGGCTAAATTTAAGAGGTTTTCCTACACTATTTTGATCAAAAATTTGTGCCGCACAGAAGATTTACACTGCGCAGAAATTTATGCCGCAGCGTTGTTTTCAACGATATTTTTTACTTGGTTCCAGAGCGCTGTTTTTTGTCCGGCTATTTTTACTTTGTTTAGATGAAGCGCTCCATTTTCCTCCACACGGCAGCTTAGTATTTGCATTCTGCGCCGGCCTTTTTTAGTTGGTATTTTTGTCCATAAAATTGGCCAAGGTCGGAGGGCTCGGCTGGCGCGTTCGATTAACTGCGGCCATTGTGTTGGGTCCAGTTGGTTTAAAAATTGAGACAGCAAGCGGTCTGTTTTAAGATCTTTCTTTAACTTTAGCAAATTTTGTTGTTTATTTTTCATCAAGTTTGTCAGAATTTTCCAAGCGATAAAAGCATCTTCTTTTTGAATTTCACCGGCCTCGATAGTGGGTGATTTTTTTGGTTGAGGGGTTGGTGTTAGCTCCTGATTATGAAAAGCTAAAATCCAGTCGGGAAGCAAGTTATGAGCCAATTGAAAGCTGTGTTGATAATAGTCTTGGCTGGTCCAATCGGGCTTGATGGGGAATTTTTTTTGTTTGATGATCGGTCCGGCGTCAAGCTGGGCTGTTAACTCTATTAAACTAATGGCGCCTTGGTTGTCATTAGCCAGAATTGCGAATTGGGCCGGTGAACTGCCGCGCCAGGACGGCAGAGCAGAAGGATGTAAGTTGAGAGCTGTTTTTTGAGGCAGCTTTCTGAGCCATTGAGGGATAAAATACCCGAAATCCACAACTAACAAATAATCAATCTGCCGGCTTTTATCTAGAAAAGCGGTATATTGTAATATTTCTTGTTTTAAAGCCTGATCAATTTTATTGGCTGTTAAAAATACCTTAAGCGATTTTTTTCTGGCCCATTTATGGACAGGATTAGCAATCTTTTTTTGCTGCCGGCCTACTGGTTTAGGTTTAGGAGTAAGCACCCATCTAATTTTAAAGTTAGGATGTTGGGCCAGAGCAGCAGCGCACTTTTGAGCATAATCGGTGCTGCCGGCTATAGCTAAATGAATTAATTCTGACATAAAATAAATGCTGATAAATGAAAGTTGTTAATTTAAGGTCTATTGTTCAGATTAAGCACTGTTCAAAAGCTTGCTCCGGCTTGTTTGTGCTGTTGATCAAGCTTAGCTAATAACTTTAAACTAATAAACTTTAAGTAAGTCGCGATTTGTCATTTCTATAAATTGATCACCTTGTTTAAGATAGGCCGGTAAATTGAGTTTTAATAAGTAGTCAGTAAATAATATTCCTTGCAGATGATCTAACTCATGCTGCACAATGCGGGCTGCATAAGCAGTAAATTTTTTATTTTGTGTAGTTAATTGTTTATTTTTAATGATTTGATATTCAAGTTCAACCCAAGTCCAGCGCGGTACCGGGCCGTAAACATTGGGAATTGACAAACAGCCTTCGTAATCCGGTTCGTCTGGGTCTGTGCCAAAAGTTTTGTCACTGCTGTGGGCTTTAATAGTCGGATTGAGCAAGATTTTAGCTTCTCGACTTTCTTTTTTAAAATTTTCTGCAGTAATTTTATCAGGCTTAAAAGCAAAGGCTTGCAGTGATTTATTAATTTGAGGGAAAGCTAAACCTACACCTTGCGGGTCTTGTTCGTAGTCAAGAGCTGTGATTAACAATTTAATATTGTCAAGCAGTTTTTTGTCAACTTTTTTTATTGGTTGAGCTTTTTTTCTCAAGGTGGGATGGGGGGCGGTGATAATAGGATTGCTCATGGTTGTGTTTAAGGCAGTTGATATTGCTGATTTTTATGCGTTTGATATTTAGTTGCTGATAGTTGCTAGTTAATTTAGTTGCTAGTTAATATTGCCGGCGATTTTATTTTACTATTTTTATTTTAGGTTAAACTGAAACGAATATTATACCTTAAAGCTTAACTTTAATCGGGTAAGAGGCCAGCTGAATTGCTTGCTGCTTGATAGTGGACGGCTTGATTGCGGGCAACTCATTTGAGGTTTGGGCATTAAGCTGTTGTTCGAGTTTTAAAGCAGCTTGCTGCCGTTGCTCAAAGATGGTTTTGTTTTTCCAAGTGTTGTCTTGCGCTTGATATCGATTTTTTAAATCAAGCACTCTGGTTTTTACAGAACTTAAGCCTTGAGGCGTAAAGCGTAAATCGCAGTAATGAATAATTTTTTTCTGCCACTTATTATCTTGAAGTAAAAGCTGTTTTAGTTGGTCAAATGTATGATTATTTAATAACTCGGCGCAAGAATTAAGACCCAGCTGTTGTAAAATTGTTAAATTGGCCTGAGCAGCACTCGAATTGTATCGAGCTTTCATTTGTGTTTGCTTTTTACGCCACCAGTTGCGCTGATGATGTTGCTGAATATCAAGCGGCAGTGTGCGGGCGGTTAATTCCAGACCGGCGGTAAGATCGAATTTAATTAAATTAGCTACATCATGGAGCAGCAAAGTGGTAATAATTAAGGGCGGTTTAATTGCGCTCGCCTGGCCGGTCCAGTGTTGGCAGATAATTTGGCCCATAGCTGCGGTTAGCAGCATATGTTCTGCCAGATTGTCAGGCACAGGGCAGCGGCCGTAAAGTTGCTGAATAGTTAAAGTCTGCATGTTAATAAATTGATAAACAATAGCCGGCTGGGAGCAGTGAACAGTCAATTACTAATCAAGCTTGCCAGTTTCAACTGTTAATTAAGCTCACCCTCTCTAGCTTTTATTTTTGATTGTAAATTTTCTATTCTTTCTTTTAGAGCATGGTCGTTGGGTAGTAAATTGCGCAAGTTATATTGATACTGTTCTAAAGCCTGGGTGTAATTACCACTGTGTTCGTAAATTAAACCTAATTGGTGGCGCGCTTGATGATAATCAGGCTTCATGATAATAGCCTGCTTAATAGTGTCAATGGCTTGCTCTTGTTTGCCCATCCTGTATTCAATTAAGCCCTGTTGATAAACTAATTTTGGGTCAGTTGGAGCTTTATTTTGAGCCTTTAGTAATATTTTTCGAGAAGTTTCTAAATGTTGTTCATCAATAACAGCCAGTCGAGAATAAATGGCTGATTGACTTTTATAAAAATTTAAATGATGAGGGTTTAGCTCCAGTGTTTGTTCAGCTGCGGCTTTAGTTAGAGCAGTATATTGCTGCGCTGCTTCTGGTTTTCCTTCTTCAAAAAGGTTGACTGCGGCTTGGGCGTAGCCGTCAGCTAACTCATCATAAAATAATGCTTCTTGCGGGGCAAGCAATACAGCTCGCTGTAAATCGGCAATGCCTTGGGAGTAATTGTGTTTAGCTAACTGCTGTTTGCCTTTAAAATGCAGATGATCAGCATGCCAAATGGCTGTCAGCCGCATCAATAAATAAAAAGCGATTAAGCCTAACCAAAATAAGGTAATAATTTGGAAAAAAGATAGTTTTTTGCCGGAGTTTGCAGCTTGAGTTGAAGTAGTAAAAGAGCTGCTGCCGGCTGCTGCCTGATTTAAACTTAAATAAGACATGAAAAATACCCAAAGCACAGATACCATGACTGTAGAAAACCCTAAAATGTTGGTGATATTGAAGCCCACTAGGCTGGCGCCAAGGCTGAGTATCAGCTGCTGTTGAGCGGAAAAATTATTGGATTGTTGATGCGGCTGTTTTGTTAAAGTCGGCCAAAGCGCTTTTGCCGTCAAGTAAAAACAGCTGCCCATCAGGAAAAGATAGGTGCTCAAACCCACAATGCCGGTGGTAGCAAGTAAGTTTAAAAGTTCGTTGTGAGCTTTATTATATAAAAAATCCCACTCTGATACCAAGTTGTGTTCTTGAGGTCGATCAAGATAATAAGTATAAGCAAATGTTTCAGGGCCGGAGCCTAGCCAGGGATAGCGTTGCCAGATTTTTAAAGCTCCTTGCCAAACAATTAACCTAATTTTTTCTGAAGGAGTGATGGTGATGCCGGCTTGCTGATTTTTATTTGATTCAGACCGCGGCGGTATTGGGTCTTCTGTTGTAGAATCAGGTCTCCAAATAGGCAAAAGCCGGCCTAAAGAGTGGGTAAAATCAGTGCCGACTACGACAGTTAGGCCGGCTATTAATAAGATTAATGACACCATAGCTTTTTTACTTGCAGTTTGGAGTTTGAATTTCTTTTCAAGCATAGTTTTGAGAGTGGAGCCGCTTTTAACAAGGCAGCCCAGCATTAACATTAAGCTGACAGCAATTGCCAGCAAAGCTGATCTTGATTGAGTAAAGAGGAGAGCCAGAAAAATTGCCAAACTGCCCAACAGCCAGCGCTGTCGGAGTAAATTGAAAAGGGTTGATTGATTAAAATTGGTTTTTGGTGTTAAAACAGTGTGCAGATGAAAGCTAATTCCTAGAGGTAAAAGCATGGCTAAATATGCTCCAAGCCAATTAGGCTGGCCAAAAGTAGCAAAAACTCTGTGCCGCACGTCTTGCATCCAGCAATTGTCATTGAAGCGTCCACTAATGATAAAACAGCTGGGCGACATACCTAGTTTTTCGGGAATGGCGTATAAACTGACGCCGATACCGGCTAAAACGGCTGTTTTGAGTAAGGTTAATACTTGATTTTTATTAAAATTGCTGACAAAAGCCCAATAGAGCAGGGCGTAAGAGAGAGTTGAAAGCAGCCCGCCGTGAAAGCGGGAATAGTACCCGAAAATTGAGGTATAAGGATGCAGAGAAAAAAAAGTAGCTAACATATTGCTGAGTAAAAAGGCCAGCCAAGCCCAATCAAGGAAAGTGTGTTTAAAAATAATTTTTTTAGCAGTGATCATGCGTCCAATCCAGGCAGTGGTAATCACAATTGTTATGCCATAAACAAACAGCATTTTATTAAACTCAAAAAGCTCCACATTAAACCAGGTAAATAAAAAGGGTGTGACAGCCAAGAGTAAGTTGGCGCCTAAAAAGATGGTTTTTTTAAAAAATTTATTTAAAAACATATTAAAAATAAGGTGATTTAAAATCGGTTGGATAATGCAGTATTAAATTTAATTCTGATTATACCCCGCAGCTTGCTACGGGGAACAAATCAGAATGGGGTGTAGACTAATTAGGTAATAAAGTTTTTTGCTTATTATTAATTATATTATTTAAAGTTTATTCTAAATCTTTTGTTTATTTTCTGTGTTGCCTTCTCCTTAAGTGCTTGAGTGCAACACTAGTGTCGTCAGCGCCTTGAAAATAAAACAAAATCTTTATGAAATCAATGCAACTTTATTACCCGATTAGTCTATTCAAGGGGGAATCCCCCTTGGTGTGACTGGGGGTTTAATACCCCTAGTCACAGGGGAGCAGGCTTTGTTCTTGCAAAGCAAGACAAAACGCTGAGGGCCCTCCCTCAGAATTTATTATACTCTGATCATTGTTGAGCCCATAAAGAATCTATTTTAACAGGCGGACAAGTAGTTAATGTTATTGATTGTTATAGTTATAGAATTTATGTAATATTTTGCTGCGTCAATGTTTACTATGGCTGTTTCATTAACTGATTTTTGTTGTTATTATTAAAGATAATACTATTACTATTTATTAACTTATATTACTGCCTATGCACGTACAAAAAAAGCAAAATCAACAGATGAATGATAATCAAACACAAAACCAGCCAGTACAGCCCGGCCAGCCCGGCCAACCTGCTCAACCCGGCCAGGCTAAGCAAGCCAACCAACAAGCTCAACCCGGACAAGCAATTCAAACTGAGTCAACAAAAAAAATAACTAAGCCAAAGCAAAATCAACCGGCTCAGCAGGCGCAATCCAAACAACAGGCCCAACCGGCACAACCTAAACAACCGGCGCAGCCTAAACAAGCCAAAGCACCGGCCAAACCCAAACAGCCTGCCCAACCTGCGCAGCAACAGCAGGCTGAAAAAACACCACAGCAAGCTGCCAATACACAGCCCGAGCAAAAACAGCAGGAGGCTTCAGGCAGTCAACAAGCACAACAGGCCGCTGATAACACTGATTATGTTAAATCGTATAATCCACCTGATACAGATAAAGACTCAACTGCTCACAAACAAACAAAGCAATCAACCGAGGATGACCAGCAAGCAGGGCAGCAACCGGGCAATGACCAACAGCCTGCACAGCAAAATGAGGATCAACAGTCATCAAAGCAAAAGACTGACCAGCAGCAGAAAAAAGCTGATTTTGAAGAAGTTGATAAAAAATTAGAAGAGGAAATTCAACGCCTTGAAGAAATGGTAAATAAATTTTCCGGGGAAGCTCCAAAAGCAAAAGCTCCGGAAGAATCAGCTGAGACAGCTAACGCAGGCGAGGTAGCCGGTCAAGCTGGTAAAGGACAGGAGAAAAGCGACCAGTCAAAATCAGCCGCAGCCCAACCAAAACAACCAGGCCAGCCTGCCCAACCAAAGCAGCCCGGCCAACCTGTGCAACCAAAACAACCAGGCCAGCCCGCACAGCCACAGCAGGCTGAAAAAACACAGCAGCAGACATCACAACAGCAGGCATCTCCCTCTGAAGCAGCTCAAACTGATCAGGATCAGACTACTCAAGCTCAAACAGCACAAGCTCAAACTTCCGGTAGTGAACAGGCAGATTCTGTTCTTCCTAACTCTGAAAAGCTTATTGATCAAAACATTTTTTATTTACTAGGTATTCAAAATAATGATCAGCGAGAAAAAGACGATTTTTTAGGTGACCTGCAGGAGATTATTTGGGAGGATTTCTTGGAAAATGATTTGCCGGCCATGATTGATGATGACAAGCGAGCTGAAGTTGATAAAATTTTGCAAAATGATCAAGCCGATAATTGGCAAAAACAAGAGCAAGTTTTATCTTTTTTGGAAAGAGAAATGTCAGATCTGGAACAGGTGATGGAGAAAAAGGCGTTGGTCTTTAAGCAAAAATTAGTAGAGCAAAGAATTGAAGATATGAAAGAGCAATTTGCTCAGAATAATGATGTTTTGCAAAAGATCAAGCAAGCAGAGGTAGAGATCGGCCAAGGGAATTGGAAGTCAGGCTCAATTTTGTTAAATGAAGCCGCTGCCATGGCAGCGGAGGGCTAAAACTGAAAATATTAGTTAAGATATTTGCTAAACCCGGGTTTCAGCCCGGGTTTCATTCACTCTAGTTAAGACTATTAATAAATATAGTACAATAGTTAAACTTTAGATAAAGTAAACACCAGCCGACCATGTTTAACATCACTCAATCTTTAGCTGCAGTTAAAAAAAATTTAAAGCTTAGTAAAATAAGATGCGCTTTTGATATTGGGAGTTTTTGCACTAGAGTAATGGTGAACGATCAATTAGCACTTAATCAGCCCAGTTGTTTTTTGTTTAACTACAGTGATCAAAGAGTGCTGTCATGGGGTGATGAAGCCATCCCAATGTTTGGTCGAGAGCCGTCTGGAACTGAAGTGGTTTTTCCTATTATGCAGGGTGTGGTTTATGATCAAGACCAGTTTGAATTATTTTTAAAAGCAATAGTCGATACACTTAAACAAGAGCTTGACTGGGCTTGGTTGTCAAGAGCAGAAGCAGCTTACGCTCTCCCAGCTAATGCTACAGAGCTTGATAAAGATATTATCAAGCAAAGTTTAACTCAAACTGGGTTTAATAAAATCAGTTTAATAAATCGAGCTTCGGCTGTAATGGCCAGCCTGCATCAAGCTCGAAGCAGTGCGGCTCCGGACGCTTCAATCGAGAGTCAGATTGTGGTGATTGATTTAGGTGATGAGACAACAGAAGTGGTGATTGGCAGCGGCGGCAGGGTGAATTTTGCTCAAACTATTCCCAGCGGAGGAAAAAAAATTACAGCGGCCATCAGCAATAAGTTAAAACAAGAACATAATTTGGTGATTAGTGAGCAGCAGGCACTTAAAATTAAACATAATTTTTATCAGAGTTTGAGCGGGCACGAATTGACTCTTGTCCAGCAGAAGGCGGTTCCAAATAATCAGACGCAGGCCGCTGCTCCCTTTTCTCAGGAAAATGATGGAGCTCACGCAAATAGTGATGCTAATCGTAAAGCTGATCATGATGCTGCAGCTGATATCATGCAAAAAAATCAAAGCCATAAGCTTAACATCAGAGGTATTAATGCCGCTGACTATATGATTGAAACCAAAACAATTGAGGTAGATGAGCTGAAAGCAGTGATAGAGCAGGAGCTGGAGCAATTAATGCGTCATATTAAGCAAGTATTAAGTTTAGCTAAATCAGAACAGTTGGTTGCAGCTTTGGGCAACGGAATAATTTTAACCGGCGGCGGTAGCAAATTGTGGGATATTGATGACTATTTTTCAATGCAGCTGCAGGCGAATACTGTTAAGTCCAAGCAACCTTTTTTAGACGTAGTACAGGGGGTAAGTTTAAAAACGGCAGCTGATAAATAAGATTAAGCAAAAGATGTTAAGAAAATTTTTAAAAAAATGGCGATATAAGTTTTTGGTAGCAGTTTTTAAGAATGCCTTGAGCAGCTAATTTTCTAAGCAGCTCTAAGCAACCGGTTTTGAATTATTAACTGAATTTTTAGTGATATGATTTTTTCTTTAGTGCCAATCTCACTTCAAGATAAAGTTAAAAAACCACTCATATTAATAGTGTTTGTATTGCTGCTGGCTTTTTTTGAGATGCTGGGGATAACCCGGCCTATTATTCAAGCCGGCCAAACAAGCTTAACACCTTTGCTGCAGTTTAATGTTAGGCTGGTGGGCAGTTTTTATCAATTTTTTGAGGAAGCAAAAGGCTGGCGCAGTACAGCGCGCCGGGTGCGTGATTTAGAAATAAAATTAGCTCAGACTTCAGCCCAGTTAGGTGAGTTGCAGCAGCTGCGCCAGGAAAATCAACAGCTGCGAGAATTGTTGCAAACTGTTGGTCCGGCAAGCAGCGAAGTGTTGATTACCAGGCCGATTTTATCCATTGCTCAGCCGGCAGTGGGCTTACCGGCAGCTGCAGAGGATGAGCTGAAAGTACAGCCTGGTTTGGCTGTTTTGGTTGAAGAAACACTGGTGGGAGTAGTGAGCCGGGTGCAAAATAATGTGGCTTATGTCGGCTTATTGTGGCAGAAAGACAGTCCTTTTGTTTTGGCGCAAACTGAAACCGGAGTAAATGGTTTACTGGCTGGTGACGGCAGAAGAGTGCTGCTGACTGAAATCCCGGTTGATGAACAAGTTGTAGTAGGTGATCGAGTGACAACAACCGGTCAAGAGGGCATTGCCCAAGGTTTATTTGTTGGCGAGGTACGCAGTATTCAAAGCGGTGATACGTCAGCTGTTAAAACAGCAGTAATTGAGCAATATGTTTCTTTTTATGAGTCCGGATTAGTCGAAATTAAATTGTAAGAGCCGGATAAAAAGCAAAATTAAGCATCCGTTAAAATCTAAAAACATGAAATTAAAAAAAGTTGCCGTTGCTTTGTTAAAGATAATTGGCTTGGTCTTGTTGATTAGTGTAGAGAGAGTAATTTATCTGCCGTTTTTATTTATTTTGTTTGGCTTGGTTTGGTTGGATCAAGTAGAAGACTCATTTTATGCTTATCTATTGTTGCTGCTTTTTTTAAGTTTTGTGTTAGCTGCTACCTACAACGTGCTGTGGCCGGTTAGTTTTTTGGTCTGGGCTGTAACTAGTTTATTAACTTCACTGACTACTGATGTTATTAAAAGTAAAAATAAAAGATTTTTTATAATGACAATAGCGCAGGTAATATTTTGGTTATGGAGAACGCAAATAGTGTTGACTTATTTGAGTTTAATTCAGTTTATTGTTAGTTATTTAGTAGTATTGCTGTGGATGAGGCTGCTACAGCCCAAGTTTAACAAACAAACTGTGAAACACACAATTTAAGATAAGATAACTATGAAAATTAAATTATTGCTGGCTCCTATTTTAGCTCTTTTTTTCTTGTTAACGGTGCGGCTGCTTCATTTACAGGTTTTACAGGGAGCGGATTATCGTGATTTGGCTGATCGCAATCGTTTTTTCAGGCAAGTTGTGCCGGCGGAACGCGGTATTATTTACGATCGTTATCAACAGCCGCTGGTTAAAAATAAAAAGCTTTATTTTAGAGATATAGGTGAGGGTTTATATTCACCGCAAGAGGCAATTACGGCTGATCAAGCGCTGCAGCTGATGACACAGCAGCCGGAAAAGGTTAGTTATGAATTGCGGCGGCATTATCTTTATCCCACGCAATTAGCACATGTCTTGGGTTATACTGCTCCGGCCACGGCGCAGGATTTAATTGGTAATAAGCAGCTGCGCACCAATGACTGGCTGGGTCGAATGGGTTTGGAACAGCAGTTCGACCACTTATTGCGTGGTCAAGATGGGCATCAGGTTTATGAGGTTAATACTTTAGGTGAAAAACAGCGCTTGTTGTCAGAAAAGAAGCCGACAGCGGGACATGATCTTTATACTAATTTTGATCCTTACTTAGCCAAGATAGCTTATGAGTCTTTAGGGCAGATGAAAGGAGCAGCAGTGGTTTTGGATGCAGAGACGGGCGGGGTGTTGGCTATGGTTAGCAAACCCTCGTTTAACCCCAATGATTTAAGCTCAATATTATTGGATGCAAGTCATGAGCAGCAGCGTCAATTAAATTTAAAAAATTATTTACAAAATGAAGATAAAGTATTTTTTAATCGAGCGGTAAATGGTACCTATGCTCCTGGGTCAATTTTTAAGTTGGTGACAGCTTTGGCCGGTTTGGAAAATGAGGCTTTTGATGAACATCAAACAGTGTTGGACGAAGGCGTTTTAAAAGTAGGGGATTATAGTTATGCCAACTGGTTGTACACTCAGCGTGGAGCTACAGACGGTGAGATTGCTTTAGTGCGAGCTATTGCGCGCAGCAATGATATTTATTTCTATAAGGCAGCAGAATGGACCGGGCCTACTACTATTGCCCAACAGGCCAGAGAGTTTGGCTTTGGGCAGATTGCGAATATTGAATTGCCGAGCGAAGCAGCAGGAATAGTGCCTGATCCGGTGTGGAAAGAAGAAACCACGGGAGAACGCTGGTTTTTAGGCAACACTTATCACTTTGGAATTGGTCAAGGTGATATGTTAGTGTCGCCGCTGCAAGCTGCGCAGATGGTGCAGGCTTTATTTAAAGAAGGAGAAAGGTGCCAGCCCAGGTTAATAGATAATGCTCAAACAGGGATTAGTGAACAACAGCTAACAGACAACTGTAAAGGCATGGCTTTAGATCAAAAAAATTTAGAACTGGTATTAAAAGGCATGATTGCTGCCTGTCAGCCGGGCGGCACAGCTTCTTTGTTGTTTGATTTAAATCAAGGTGTTGTGGAAGCCAATCAGGCAGAAAGCGCTTATGATTTATTGCAGCAGGGAGCAGTGGCTTGCAAAACCGGTACTTCAGAATTTGGCGGTTTAGATGAACAGGACCGCTACAAAACCCACGGCTGGTTTGTGGCAGCGACCACCATAGAAGTGGAGGAAATGGTTAAAGCATTGGAGCAAAGAGCAGAGGCAGCAACATCCAGAGAAGACGAAATGACAATCAGCGGCCAGTTAACAGCTGATGAATTAGAACAATGGGCAGCACAAATTAAAGAACAGGGCTTTCCTAGCAAGGTGGTATTAACAGCCTTGGTGGAGAGCGATGAAGCCATTCCTTATAAGGAAGGATCACACCACGCAGCTCCGATTGTGAAAGAATTGTTGGAATGGATGGGGAAGTAGGGAAAATTACAATAAATTTGTCGATTTGATGTATTAGTTTTTTATCATTCTTTTTCAGTTTCATGTAAGCTTTTTGAGCCAAAGTACTTAATCAATAAGTACTTTCTTTATCATATGGCAGCGGCTGTTCAAAGTTTTCACACTCTTCCCAACAAGCTTTCCGGCGCTAATGCTAATGCTGACACCGTCGCTGCTTCTGCTTCAGCAGCTCTTACGCGTAAACAACACCATACAGCCTTGATTTCTGTGAACGGAATTGGTCCGAAAACTTTTTTTAATATTTTACAACACCTGAAAATTAACCAAATCTCTTGGCAGGAGTTTTGGGTCAATCAGGATCAAATTTGGGCTAAAATGCGTTTATCAAAAAAGATTGCTTCATCAATTAAAAAGTTTAAAAAAGAGCATACAATTAGTTCTTTTTGGCAGCTATTGCAGCGCAAAAATATTTCGGTCATTACTTTTCAGGATCAGTCCTATCCTTGGTTGCTGAAACAAACTGATGCCTATCCACCGGTGCTATTTGTGAAGGGTGATATTAAACTCTGCGCCAAACTGCCCATTGCCGTCATTGGCACCAGGCGCATGACTGCTTACGGTAAAATGGTGACCACTAAAATCAGCCAAGAATTAACAGCGCACGGTGCGGCAGTGGTGTCAGGCTTTATGTATGGGGTAGATGTTCAAGCCCAGCAAATAGCTCTTCAGGCCGGCGGCGCCACAGTCGGGGTGTTAGGTTTTGGCTTTGATCATATTTACCCGCGTCGGCATAAAAGTATTATGAAACAGATGTTGCAAAGCAAGCAAGCAGTTTTTATCAGCGAATATCCGCCTGATGTTAAACCGGACCGCGGTACTTTCCCCAGGAGGAATCGTTTGATTGCGGGCTTATCTCTGGCAGTAGTAGTAACCGAAGCCGGACCCAAAAGCGGGACTCAGATTACAGTCGGCTATGCTTTAGATTACGGCCGTGATGTGTTTGCTGTTTCAGGTCCGGTTACTTCTCCTTACCATTTAGGAGTAAAGAAGATGCTAAACCAAGGAGCGCTATTGATCGGCAGCGGGCAGGAGGTAATGGCTAACTTATCAGCCCGCCATTGGGGTGTAGCCAAACAAACTACCAAGTTGGTGCAGTCACAAACAAATCAAGCTCGCCAAATTCAAACTCACCAAGCTCAACCAACAGAGCCAATCCAAACAACTCAACCACAAAAACTAGCTTTAACCGGTCTGCAGTTTAATCCGGTGCAAAAAAAGATTATGACAGCCCTGCGCACCACCACTCTTTCTACCCGGCAGTTAAGCCAGCAGCTTGAACTGGATGCAGTTGAGGTCAGCACAGCCCTAATTGCTTTAGAATTAAGAGGTTTGGTGAAATGTTGTGCTCATCAATGGATCATAGTGCCATTGTCAAATTGAGTTATGTTAGTATAAACTACATTGGAAAAGTTAAGCTGCCGGACAGTGAGTAAAAACACAGTGAGTAAAAATCATTGGGCTGCTGAGTAAAAATGCCTGCCCGGTGCAAAAATTGCTGCCCGGCTAAGCAGCACTCAAGAGATCAACAATAATAAACAAACCGGCAATAATAATTGTTAAAATAATGTTTTATGAATTTAGTAATAGTAGAGTCACCAACCAAAGCCCGTAAATTAACTGATTATTTGGGCAATAAATTTAAAATTGAGGCCTCAGTCGGCCATATCCGTGATTTGCCTAAAAGCAAATTAGGAGTTGATCTGGAAAATGATTTTGAACCGACTTACACTATTCCCCACGGTAAGGGTAAGGTGGTGAAAAAACTGCAAAAAAGCGCCAAAGAAGCTGATGCCATTTATTTAGCCATGGACCCGGACCGTGAAGGTGAGGCCATTGCCTGGCATGTAAAACATTTACTGCAGGAAGCCGGCCTAACAGATAAAGAATTGTTCAAGCGCAGTGTTTTTTTTGAGATCACCAAGCAGGCTGTCTTAGAAGCCATTGATGAACCGGGAGAAATTAATCGAGATTTAGTTGACGCCCAACAAGCCCGTCGAGTGCTGGACCGGCTGGTCGGTTACAAACTGTCACCAGTGTTGTGGCGTAAGGTGCGGCGCGGCTTGTCTGCCGGCCGGGTGCAATCAGTAGCTTTACGCTTGATTGTTGAGCGCGAACGCGAACGAGAAGCCTTTGAACCGGATGAATACTGGGAGATTGATGTGGCCCTGGACACCGCTGACAGCCAAGTACCGGACAAAATTTTTGTTGACGGTAAAGCTGTTGAAGACTTGCCGCTTGAAGTTTTAATGGCTGATTTAAAAAGAATTAATGATGATACCCAGGATATAAGCAGCGAAAAAGAAGCTGAGCCGGTTATTACCGATTTGAAACAAGCTGACTATAAAGTCGATGAAGTAGAGCGCAAAGAACGGCGTAAAAATAGTTATCCCCCTTTTACTACCTCCACCTTGCAGCAAACCGCAGCCTACACTTTAGGCTTTTCTGCCAAGCAAACTATGATTTTAGCCCAGCAGTTATATGAGGAAGGGTTGATTACCTATCATCGTACGGATGCTGTTAATTTAAGCTCCGGCGCTGTTAAGATGGCGCGTAATTTTATTAACGAAGAGTACGGAGATAAATATTTACCTAAAAAGCCGCGTGTTTTTAAAAGTAAATCAAAAACTGCTCAGGAAGCGCACGAAGCCATTCGCATCACTGATATTGGTATTACTAACAAGCAAGTCCCTGACCAGGGGGAAAAATTATCAGGCCGCCATGCCCGCTTGTATGATTTAATTTGGCGCCGTTTTGTGGCCAGCCAGATGACCCCGGCAGTTTATGACCAAACCAGTATTGTTATTGAGGCTGTTAACCCGGAGCACAAAGATACTGTTTACCAACTGCGAGCAGCCGGCTCAATTATGAAATTTCCCGGCTGGCGCAGATTATTTCCGGCCGGCCAAGATACACAATTACCTGAGGTGGAAGCGGGCCAGGCTTTAAATTATTTAGCAATTAACCCGCAGCAGAAATTTACTCAGCCGCCGGCACGCTATAATGATGCTTCTTTAGTGAAGGAACTGGAAAAACGAGGCATTGGCCGGCCCAGCACTTATGCCAATATCATCTCAGTCATTCAAGCTCGAGCCTATGTGGAGCGGGAAAATAAATCATTTTTTCCGACTGCTATTGGCTACACTGTCAACGATTTTTTATTGGAGCACTTTCCCGGAGTAATGGATTATGATTTTACAGCTGAGATGGAAGAAGATTTAGACCGCATTGCGCGGGGTGAAAAAGAATGGCGAAAAGTGGTGGCTGCTTTTTGGGAACCGATGGCTGACAAAGTTGAAGATGTTATTGAAAATGCTGAACGCACCCAGATTCCGGTTGAGAAAACAGGTGAAAAATGTCCGTTGTGCGGTGAAGAAGAAGGCGGAGAAATAGTACTGCGCACCGGTAAATACGGCAAATTTAAAAGTTGCAGTCGTTATCCGGACTGTGAATATACAGACGACTATACTGAAACTTTAGATGATCGACCCTGCCCCTTATGCAGTGAGGGCACTATTGTCATTAAAAATACCCGTTGGGGCAAGAAGTTTTACGGCTGCAGTCGTTATCCGGATTGTGATTGGGCCAGTTGGAAAAAACCTGAGCCCGGTTTAAAAGTCAGTGAGGAAGAATGGGCTGAGATTCAGAAGAAAAAAGAAGCTCGCAAAGCAGCTCGCAAGAAAGCTAAAGCCAAGAAGAAAGGCAAGTAGAACCAATAGCTGTTAAGAGTATTTAAAAAAGCAGCCCACAGCTTTTAAATTTATTACACTTAGTTTCAACAGCAGTCCATCAATCAACAATCCATAGTAATAAGCATAATTGATGTTTTAGACAATGTTTTTTATGACAAACAATAATAATTATTTTTAATTCTAAGTATGAAGATTGCGGTTTTTGGCGGAGCTTTTGACCCTCCGCATTTAGGTCATCTTCAAATTATCAAAACTTTGTTTCAACAAGAAGTTGCAGACGAAGTGTGGCTGGTGCCGACAGGTATTCACGACTTTGACAAACAGATGCAGCCTGCTCGACATCGCATTACTATGCTGAAACTGTTAATTGAGGCTGCGCCTGACCGGGTGCAAGATAAAATTAAGATTAATCGCTGTGAGCTGGAACGCGGCGGAGTCAGTCAAACTTATGATACTTTAGCCGAGCTAGCCGGCCGGCATCCACAACATCAGCTTTCTTGGGTCATGGGTTCTGATAATTTAGCTAAATTCCATGTGTGGGAAAATTATCAACGCTTGTTGACTGAATTTTTAGTTTATATTTATCCCCGTCTAGGTTTTGCTCTGCAGCCAATGTACACCGGCATGATTCCTTTAACAGGCGTGGAGCGCATCAAGGTTTCTTCAACTAAGATAAAAGAACTATTGCAGTCGGCAGAAGTGGAGAATCCGGCTGCCAAACAAGTCAGGAACCAATTAAATGAATTATTACCGGCAGAAATTTTAAAACATATTAAAGATGAATCGCTTTATCAATAAACTTTAGTTAAAATTAGTATTGATTTTAATTTTTCAATCTATAATAAAATCAAATTGCGGAAAGGAAGTTGATGGCGCAGGCAAAATACAAACAATATTATCAAAAAATGATGGCAGAGAATGAGGCCTTGTTTGCCCGTTTTCGCCAAGTACATGAGCAGTATCGACAGAATAAAGCTAAACATCAACCTGAGTTTGATAAGATTGGCCAAAAGGTGACGACCTTAATTCGTGATTGGGATAAAAGACTCTGTTCAGCCATGGGCAAAACCCGCTATGCTCATTATTCGCATGCGGTGTCAGAAAAGTTTTGGAATTTAGTTAGGGAAGAATTTGATCAAATTGATATGGTTGGTGTTAAAATTGAACAGTAAAAATATAGATATTGAAATAATATAGATGTTTATTCTGATAATTTTGAGGTAAATTTAAGAAGACTTATTTTGCATCTGCAATAGTTAACTATTATTAATTACTAATCACTACTATGGCACAACACAAAAAGCAACCACAAAGCACAGCTGACGGCTATTATTCTGAAGACGAATTAAGTTTTGACAGCGATGAGCTGGATCTAAGCTTTTTAGATGACGAGGACGAAGAGTAGAGCTCGAAATTTTAGCGGTGCTGCATTTACTAATTTCCAGGCCTGCTTTAATTTTATGAAACTTGCTTTGGTTGTTCCTCATATTTTTATGAACCAGGAGCTGCTGCCTCGGGTTATTTTTTCGCCCGGACAGTTGGCTTTAACTTTAAGTCATGGTTTGGCTGAGCTGGGTCATGAAGTTACGCTTTTCACTCCCGGTTCAGTGGCTGATTTGCTTGAAAGCAATCATGTCCATAATGTAACTGCTGATTTAGCTTTTTTTGCAGCAGAGCTGGAGCAGCGGCAAGATGATTATCTGGCATTATTGAAAAAGCACCCCTTAACTTTTATTACTTTGTCGCGCCAAGTGCAGTCGGAATTAACAGCCCAAGCTTATCAGTTGGCTAACGAGGGTCGATTTGATCTGGTCCATGTGTGGTGTAATGAAGAAGAGCATGCTGTGATTAACGCCCGCTTTTGTCAAAAGCCGGTTGTTTTTAATCACCATGAGCCGTTTAACTTTTTAGTGCGCTATCGTTCTATTTTTCCCAAATACGCTGCTTTAAATTGGATTTCTATCTCTTTTGCCCAGCGGCAAACTTTTGCGCAGCAGCAGGCTTTTACCGAACAAGCAAGAGAGGAGCGGCAGGCGGGCAGTTTGCAGCAGCGAAGCCAACAATTACCGGCAGTAAATTGGGTAGGCAATGTCTATCACGGCCTGAATCTTCAACAGTTTCAGTTTAATTCTCAACCTAAAGACTATTTATTGTATATGGGTCGAGTTATCCGGCCCAAGGGTGTACATTATGCTATTGTCTGCGCCAAACAGCTGCAAATGAAATTGAAGATTGCCGGCAAACATTATGCCGGCCACAGTAAGGACCAGTATTGGCAGGAGTTTGTTGAACCGGAGTTGGACCATGATCTAATTGAGTATGTCGGCTATATTAAAGAGCAGTGTGTAAAGCAAAAATTATTGGGCCAGGCTCAGGTTTTACTGATGCCTTCAATTTGGCAGGAGCCGTTTGGCTTGGTGATGTTGGAAGCCATGGCTTGCGGCACACCGATCGCTGGTTTTGAAGAAGGCGCTGTGGCTGAAGTGGTGAAGCCTAAAAAAAGCGGCGCTTTAGCAGCCTATCAGGCGGAAGAAAAAGTATTTAAAAACGGTAAAGCAGTCAATAAAAGTTGGCAGCAGCTGCAGCAAGATTCTCAATTTCAAGAAAATGTAAAAGCATTGGCTCAGGCCGCAGCACAAGCCAAGCAAGTTGATCGAGCCGGCTGCAGAGCTTATTTTGCCGCCAATTTTTCCAGCCAACAGATGTGTCAAGGCTATGAGCAGATTTATAAAAAGTTAATTGACAAGCAAAACAATAAAAATAGAAGTTAGATAACTGAAAAACGTAGAAAATTGAGTTTTAGAGAGCTGGAAAATACAGAGAATTGGGGAAAATAGAGAGCTGTAAAAGCGTTAATACGGCAGAAACATCAAATCACCACCAAGTCTGCTTTAATATGCGGGTGAGATTCATAATTTACCAGCTTAAAATCATTAATCGTAAAGTCGTCAATATCTTTCACTTCAGGATTAACCCACAATAGGGGCCTTTTTTTTGGCTTTCTGTGAATTTGCTCCTCGGCTTGCCGTAAATGATTTTTATATAGATGCAAGTCGCCGATCGTATGCACAAACTCGCGCGCTTCCAAGCCTGTTACTTGAGCCACCATCAACAGTAATAGTGAATATTGACTTATATTAAAGGGTAGACCTAAAAAAGCGTCAGCGCTGCGTTGATACAACTGCAAGCGTAATTTACCCTTAGTGACGTTGAATTGAAAAAAAGTGTGACACGGAGGCAGCCTCATTTCGTCAAGTTGAGCCGGATTCCAAGCTGAAACCAGCATAGCTTTGGAATAAGGCTGGGTTTTTATTTCTTGGATAACATTTTTAAGCTGATCAATATGGCCGCCCTCATAATCAGGCCATTTTCGCCATTGATAGCCGTAAACCGGTCCCAGCTCACCATCTTCTTCAGCAAAATCATCCCAATAGTGAATTTTTTTCTCTTGCAGCGGTTTTATATTAGTGCTGCCTGATACAAACCATAATAGTTCATTGGTCATGGTCTTAAAAGGCATTTTTTTTGTGGTTAGAATGGGAAAACCACGCCGGAAGTCAAAACGCATTTGATAGCCAAAAGTGCTTTTGATGTCGTGTACACCGCGAGTTTTTTTACTTTTGCCGTTTTCCAAAATGTGTTTGAGGGCTTGTAGGTATTGCTGCATGGTGTTTAGTATAGCATTGTCAAACAAAGAATAAAACTGAGTTTAGAACTAAATAATTGTTTAAAAAAGAATGTTGATAAGCGATTTTTTTGCCGCTTGACCGTTATAGATTATGGGTATATATTCATAATTAGTATTAACTAATTATGACAAAGGAGGCAAATATGCCAGCATTAGATCAAACAGGACCAAGAGGTCAGGGGCCAATGACCGGTCGCGGCTTAGGTGCTTGCAATGATGGCCCGGGTTTAGGTATGGGGCGAGGAAGAGGCTATGGACAGGGTTTCGGACGAGGTTTAGCTAGAGGTTGGGGTAGAGGTTACCCTTGTTATTTGATAGGGCGTCATTTTTTTGCGCCGGAAAATCAAATAGCTATGCTAGAGCAGCAAAAAGCTATGATGGTAGAAGAAAAAGAGATGCTTGAGCGGGAGATTACAGCTGTAGACGAAGAAATTGAAGCTTTGCAAGAAGAATAATATTTTATGTGCTGTAGTCAGTTCAATTTTTAGCTGATTGTGTAAAAACAGCCTGTGTTTATGCTAGAATAATTTTAAACCAGGCTGTTTTTGTGATTAGGTTACTTTTGGAAGCGTTAATCACAAAGGGCTGCCGATGAATTATACTGCTGTTAGTTTTTTAAATTTAATAATCACACTATGCCGAGACCTAAACTTTGTAAAAGAATTAGATTTGATCCTGAAGTATGCTATTTTAAACCTAAAGGGGTTCCTTTACGCGAATTGCAAGTGGTAGAGTTATCTTTAGAAGAAGTTGAAGCTCTACGCTTAAAAAACATTAAAAATTTGTCACAAATAGAATGTGCTCAAAAAATGAACACTTCTCAGAGCACTGTGCAAAGAATTTTAAGCTCTGCTTATCAAAAAGTTTCACAAGCTTTAATTGAGGGCCAAGCCATTCGCATCAGTCAATCAGAGTAACAAAGTTGGCTAATTAGGTAAGAGAGTTAGCTAATCATTATGATAAGAATTTTGGCTAAGAGTAATCTTTGTTTTCATCTACTCAATTTTTAAACTAAACCTTTTTACTTTCCAATCAAACTTAATTTATTTTCTTTACGGTAATGCCTGCCTGCTCCAGCATTTTTTTACCGTAACCGGCTGAGTGGTCATGCTGATAAACTACTGCCTGCAAATTAGTTCTAGCTAGCATCCGAGCGCAATTAGGGCAGGGCAGCAGATTAATGTATAGGCAGGCGCTGTCCAACTTCACTCCCCGGCGCAAGGCTTTAAGCACGAGTTCAACTTCAGCATGATTGGTGTCGCAATATTGCAAATCTTGAGGAGGTGTTAAATGTTTTTCCTTGCTTGCGCCCTGATGAAGCATGTAAGTTTCATAAGGCACAACTTGATTATGGGCTGACAGTACAAAACGCTGTTTTTTAGCTAGTACCGCTGCAGTTTGAAAAGTATAGTCAAAAGAGAGTCGGCTTTCTAGTGTTGCCAGCTGCATCAGTTCTGATTCAGCATATTGCTGTTTGCGGGCAGGTTCAATGGCCGGCATATTTTTTTTAATTTGTTCTAAATAGCTTAAGGCTTCAGTCTTATCCACAAATGAGCTGACTAATTTATAAGGAAGCTGTCTCTTTTTTAATTGGCGAAATTCTGCGCGGTAATGAAAAGCTCGATGCCAAGAGCCGTTAATACCGATTACAGCGGCCCAATTGCCTTGTTGAATAAGGCGTGGCGCTTCAGCTTGAGGGTAGAGTAGAGTCTTAATTTGTTCGCCGTCGCTGTGTTTAATTTTGCCGCTCCTGTATTTCAGTTGCTTTAGAGCTGAAGTTAATGGCGCTAGACTTAAGGCCTTAAAAGGCAACGAGTTTTCTAAGCCGGCAATATATTCTTCTTCAATACAACCCCAAATTAATTTTTTATCAGTATTGCTTAATAATTGGCGTGACAGCTGCCTGATACGTTCTCCTGAAATTTCTCGGGGGCCTAGAATTAAAATTGGCTGCTCTGTGGTCAGCTGTTTTAAGTCTTGAGGAGTGAGATCAGACCAAGAGTAGTGATTCATAACAAATGGAGTTGATGATTAATATTTTGATTGGTATTTTTTGATATTTTTCTAGTTGATATTTTTATGGTTGATATTTTTTTTCAAATCTTTTGAGAATTCTTTTAATTTTTTTGGCCTCCTTTTTGTAAAGAGCTGCGTTTTCCAACGGGGTATACCGCAGCCGCCGGTAATTCCATTGGCATAAATCAGGCTCATCAAAAGGAATAAACTGCATATGCAGATGATCAGTAACTGTCATTTGGGCTTTCTCGCCTCCTTCACGAATTAAACTCCACATACCTTTGCAGCCATGCACTTGTTTGATAATTTTTTTGGCTAAGTAGGCAAACTTGCGCATTGTTTCCCATTGCTTTGGCGTGAGTTCTTTGGGGGATCGAATATGCCGGCGGGGGATAGCCATGAGTTGGCCGTCAATATAGGGATACAAATTAATCGTCAATACTATTTCATTTTCCTCCAGCAGAATATATTTGTCTTTTAAGTCGCAGAAGACGCACTTGCCGGTGTTTTGCCAAATTTGATCATAATGCCCCTTTGCCCGGGCATTTTTTTTATAGTTCTGACCCGTTTTTTGATGCGAGCTTTTAGAATTAGAAGAGCTGTGTGCCATGGCTTGATTAGATGGGTTGTACGGCATGACTTGCTAAAATAGAAAATAATGCCGATAATACGCTGCTAGTTGTTATTTAATTTCGGCGTCTTTTAACGGATTTTTCAAAGGATTTTTTCCGTTTTTAAGATATTCTTTTAAAATTTCATTGAGTTGAGCGCTGACACCCTTTTTTAAAATTTTGGTAGTGGAAATAAAAGGGGATTGCCGGTCAACCAATTTTACCTGGCCGCCGTTTCTGACAACTGTGTTATATTCCGGTGATTCTTTATAGCCTTTATTCCATTCCTCCCTAACAGTGACATAAAAATCAGGTTTTAGTTGTTCTAAAGTCGGCTGATTACTCATTTGAGGGACAATAGTGACTAAATCAACAAAGCGGACGTAGCTCAGCATTTCAGCTCGGATTTTTTCATCTAAAATTGGTCGGTTAGGGCCTTTTAAAGTGCTAATGGTTTGATTGGAACTGATGCCGACCACTAAGACGTCAGCCAGTTTTTTAGCCTCATGCAGGTACCTTACTTGCCCGACGTGCAGCATATCCCAGGCGCCGGCAGTATAGACAATAGTTTTGCCTTTGGCTCTGATTTTTTCTCCGGCTTTTTTAATTTGTTGAGGTGCGATTAAGCGCTTTTTCCAGATGAAGGACATAGTTTAAGCTTACTTTTAATAATTTTTAAGTTTGTTTTAGTCGTATTAAAAAACTTTACCCGCACAAGCGAGCGGGCAGCAGACAGGATTAGCTCCAACCTATTTATACCAGTTTTGATAAAGATAAATCAACTGCTGTTATTGCTAGTTGACAATAAATTCTGTTTTAACAACCAATTTTTAGTACGCACAAAATGTTCGTTTTGAGGCAAAAATTGATAGGGATTGTGCCGTAAAAATTTATAAAAATCATAGAATAGAAAAAAAGTTGTTAAAGACTGCAACAATTTAGGTTCCGGTAGTTGCTGCTGGCCGCGCTTGGCATAACCGGAGTTGAGAAAGTATTTTTTAACTTGGAGTTCAGTTTTGTATTGGCAGTCAATCAGTAAAAAGGCCAGTGTTCTGGCCACGTCGAGTACTCTTGGTCCTAGAGCTGCTTTTTCAAAATCTAAAATACCGCTCACAGTCAGTAATTCTTGGCTTGATTGATTGTCATCCGGGCTTGATTGATTATGATTTGTTTGATTTTTTTGCCTAGTTTTTTGAGGATCTAAAATAAATTTTTTGGCAGCCGGATTCTTTTGTACAAAAGTGTATGGCTTATTTTGAAATAAAATATTGCCGCGCACAAAATCTAAATGTAAAATTTGTTGATTTGGTAAATTTGTAAGATTTTTTAAAACTTGTTGCAAATAAGGAAAGACGTTAAGTTTTGGGTTAAGTTTTAGTTTTTCTTTAAGTGCTTTTTGCACCCCTTCTTTATAAAAATATGTATTCATTACGTTTAATTTTTCCTCTAAAATCAATCTTTCTCGTTTTATTAAATTGAACTGCTTTGGCTTAAATGCTGCTAAATCGTGATGCAGCTGACCCAAAACTTGGCCCAACAGTTTAATGTGCTTCATAGTATAATTGTCCCAGTTAATAGTAGAGCCGGGTAGGTAGTTATACAAGCAGCAATAGTATTTGCTGTTGGAATGAGTAATTTGAAGGATGGATTTTAGCCGGCCGGCTTTTTTGTTATTAGCAGCCTTATGAGCGGCTGTGCCGGGAGTGTTAGTTAATCCAGAGTAGGTTTGGCGGGTCGGCCAGCCTTGCCGGGCTAAGTAATTTGAGACAAGATTGGCTGTTTTAATTTTAGGCAGGATATCAGGTTCATTTTTGTAAAAAATTAAGGCCAATTTTTTCTCATCCTTTAGTTCCAAAGGAATAATATTGTTGCGATATCCGGTTTGTGGTTGTAAAATTCGTATAGCTTTTGTCTCTAAGCCATAAGCAGCCAGCACTTTTAAGATTAACGCTTGGTTATGATAAGGCTTGTTAAGCATGTGATTAAAGTTAAGACTTTGAGTCTATCTTTATTACTTTTATAATTTTATGCGTATTACTGCTATTAAAACTCCGCTTGTTAAACCTCATGAAGATTTGCAGCAGCTAATTGCTGATAATATTGAGCAGATCAGTGAAAAATCGGTTTTAGTTATTACTTCAAAAATAATTAGTTATGCTCAAAATCGATTAGTGCCTATTAAGACCGGCACCAGGCAAGAAAAGCATCAACTGGTTCAACAGGAAGCTGATCAGTACCTTGCTCACACCTATTCCCAATATGATATCATTTTAGCAATTAAAAATGGTCATTTAACAGCTAATGCCGGAATAGATCAATCAAATGCTGACGGCCATTATGTTTTATGGCCTGAAAATTTACAAGAGACTATCAATCAACTTTGGCATTTTGCGCGCCGGCATTATCAAGTGCAGGAACTGGGCATCATTGTTACTGACAGTCGCACCTGGCCTTTAAGGTGGGGGGTGGTAGGCACTTGTTTGGCTCACTGTGGTTTTAAACAGCTGCATGATTATCGAGGCAAAAAAGATTTATTTGGCCGTAAAATTAAATCAGTGCAGCTCAATATTGCAGAAGCAATTGCCTCAGCAGCCGTACTGGCTATGGGTGAGGTGGCAGAGCAAACACCGCTGGCTCTAGTCAATCAAATCAACCACATTGCATTTCAGGATCGAGTGCCCACTGAACAAGAATTAAAAGATCTTAAAATTAAGTTGGCGGATGATATGTATGGTCCGTTTTTAAAAAGTGTTCCGTGGCAGAAAAACAAATCCAAGCATAAACCTGACCAAGAAGTTGGGTTAGGGCAGAAAAATAAGTCTATTTAAGGTTTTAAATATCGCTAAAATCTTCTTCCAAAATCACTGTCTCTTCTAATTCCTGCCAAATTGTTTCCAAGTCATCGTCATTACTTATTTCCGGCTGTGAATCCAACTCCTGTTCAATTAATTCTTCTTCACTAGGGAGATCTTCAGCCCTTTCGATCTTAGCTTCTTCTGTAGTCGGTTCATAATCGGCTTCAAATCCACCAAATCGATAAACATAAAATAATGCTCCAAAGCCGATAGTTAACAGAGCGATCAGCACAATTAAAAAAAGTAGGTTGTTTTTCATAGATAAATTTTATTTAGTAGATGAAGTAGTGATGAGGTAATGTCGTATTTTTAATAATTGTTAAAAGATTTATTCCATTACAGCCAGCACAGCCTGACGCATTTCAAGTAATGTTTGCATGAATAAAGCTTGAGCTTGCAACGCATCATCTCGTGCTTGCAAAGCTATGCGGCGCTGCGCCTGATAATCTTCAGGATCAACATTGTTAAATCCTTCTTGAGCTGTTTCTGCTTTTTCCATGGCTTGCTCCAGCAGTTTCAAGGCGTCAGCCAATCTTTCTTGACCTTGAGTAACATCTTTTCCTTCTTCAGCCAATTTTTCTAACCGTGTTTCAATCTTTTCTGAAATTGAAGTTAGTCGTTGATAATAAAAAGTATATCTTTTTTGAATGCGCATGGCGTGCTGATTAAGCATTTGAGCTCTGGCTTGAGTTTGTTTTTGCGTTTGCTGGGCTGTTTCCTGGTCCGGTAGTGTTCCATCGCGGGCTTGTTCAGCTTTTTTTTGTGCTTGTCCGGGCTGTTCTTGAATTTGGATGCTCGCCTCTTCATCAGGGGCGGTGTTCGGCTCGGTTTCGTCGTCATAATTTTCTTCTATAATAATTTTTTCTTGATTTTGCTGCTCTTGTTCATGACTGTTAGGCTGAGCAGTATTGATTGGTTGAGCCAAAACTTTGGGAACACTGACGGCTAAAAGCAGGGCTGTTAACAATAGTGCAGAGGCAGTAGGAAAGAAGGGAGTTTTTTTCATAGTTTTCATTTCAATGGTTTTTAAGGTAATCGCTACTTCCTAGTATAGGGGGTTATTGAGTAAAAGTAAACTATGGAGCTGTTGAAAACAGATCAGCGGCTGCATTGACCAGTTCGGGGTTGCTGAAGTATTGATTCAGCTGTGCCTGCCAATCCGGATCTTTTATATGTATCATTGGTTCCACACCATTGCCTTCAATCGGTGCGCCGTCCTCGCGCAAAGTTAAGTGATGCACCAAAAATACAGAGTATTTTTCTTGATCTGTGAGCTGATTTTCCAGGGGAAAAACTTTTTCGATAGTACCCCAGCCCATGGTAGGAGTGCCGACTAGCACGCCGACATTATATTTTTTAAGCACACTAGCCATGACTTCAGCCGTCGATTGAGTTTGATCGTCTATAAGAATAATTATTTTCTTGTAACGAACTAAACTGGGCAGCCAGCCGGTGCGAGTTTTGTAATCTACAATCTGATCTTGTTGTATGAATTGATAAGCGTATCGATTATTGCCGATAAACGGTCCTAAAAAATAGGGCAGGCCATCAATAGCGCCGCCAATATTACCCCTTAGGTCTAAGATTAAGCTGTCCAGTCCGTCGCCTCTGTCATCTACTTTTTCAGTAACTTCGGCTAATTCTTGGACAGTGGTTGGCGAAAATTGCTTGATTCTTAAATAAAAAATTTGATCGGACAGCAGACGCCATTCCATGGTGGGGTTAACGCCTGTTTCATCATATCGCGAGCGGGCAGCTTCATCGCCTAAAGTTTGACGGGCAGCTTTGACTTGGGCTAACTGTTCTTGTGCTTCAGGACTGTCATCTTGGGTTAGTTCCTGGCTTTTTTGTTCATAAGCTTGCACTATTTCTTCTTGCGAGGATTCCGAATCTACTTCCAGAGCTTGATAATGGTCGGTTTCAGGATCAATATTGCTTACTTTTTCCACTAGATCTTGTTCTAATTGTTGTGAATAGAGCCGGCTGCGGCTAAACGGTTCAAGGTTAGCTAAGACCATATCAGCTAGCTGCACAGCAAACTCGCGCTTGGTTTCATCATTGGAATATTGTTTGAGTAGTTCTAAAATTTTATCGTCTAATTCATTATAAGTTTGAACAGTATTACCCAGAGGTTGGGCTGTTAATTTTTCAATGGCTAAAACATGTATTTTAACTAATTGCTGCTCACTGACTTTATTCCAATAATTATCTAAAATAATGCTGCGAATTTCGCGTAAAAATGCCAGCTGCGGATGAGCTGTTTCTTGTTCACTGTCGGAAAATTGATTAAGCAGCGGTAGTTGATCTTGATGATTGGCAATCAATAGCCCACCGCCCAACCCAATTAAGAGTGCCATTGCGATAGATAAAAGCAGTTTGTAAATTTTTTTCATGGCTTGTTGTTAACTTAACATAGTTTGGTTGCAGGTAAAAGACAAAATTAAGCTGTTTTTTTAAATTAAATTTAAATGGAAAAAATTTCCGACAGCAATTTAATTGTTGACTGATTTAAAGTTTTAATAAATGCATTAACTGGACATTTTTAAAAAGATATTATAAAATTACCTCTGGTTACTTATTAAATACATACTTGTTTTTATAAAATGAAAAAAGAAAGAGGAATAAATCCAAAGCAAAATAATCATGTTGAGAAATCAGCAGAAGCCCCAGAGTGCTTAGGGGAAGAAAAAAATCTTGAACAGTTAGCTGCAGATATTTTAGAAATGTGCGATCCATTATTAGGAGAAGAGTTATTAAAAAAGGGTACACGAAACTTTATTTTTTACAAAATGGAATGTTTAGAAGAAGTAATTAATCGTGAAAAACAATCTGAGAAAAAATGCCGAGAAATTATTGAAAACATATATGATTTATTTAGCTTTGTGATTAAAAGCTTGATAACCCTGATAGATGATTCGGAAAATGGGCACGACTTTGTTTTTGTTGAAGATCCGGCGCTTTATAATAATTCGAAACCGAAAATTAATGATTTATTAAAAGAATTAAGTGGTAAGTTGAAAAATTCAAATGAATTATCAGAAGAACTAGAATTATTGGTGGAAAATAAGCTGGAACCATTAAGCAAATTGAGCGAAGCATTGGAAGCTATGCACAGTTTGGCAGCAATGGTTGAAGAAGCAGAAATAACAATTCAAAATATAGTTCTAATCAATGAAGAGCTCAGCTTAAATCAAGATTGTCAAACATTAGAAGAATTAGTTGGAGAAGCATATAATTTGCTTAATGAATCTCAAATAATCGGTCAAAATTTAGCAGATTTTGAGGAAGCAAAAACAAAACTTTGGACAACTAGAACCCAAACTTTATTTGAGTTAAAAAAAGAAATTAAGATGTCTGAACCTCCAACTGACGATCTTAAAAGAACAGTTCAAAAAATAATTAGTAGATATCCGCAAAAAGATTGTAATTATGGGGGAAACGGCTTCATGGTTTTAGGGGATTATTTTCCCTCTAAAATTTTGAGATATATGATCTCTTAGAGAAAGTTTTTTAAGCAAATAACCACTTAGCTCGCGCCAACTGTTGTTGTATACTAAACTCCATGCAAGTATTTTTAATTGTGGCTGTCAGCCTAGATGGCTTTATTGCTCAAACAATTGAGCAACCGTCAACTGACTGGACCAGTGCGGAAGATAAACAGCATTTTCATCAAAAAACTAAGCAGGCGGGTATAATTGTAATGGGCAAAACAACTTTTGATACCATTGGCAAACCTTTGCCTAAGCGTCTTAATATTATCTACAGTTATAAGACTAAGCAGGATTTAACGGCAAACTATAATTTAACAGCTGATCAGACAGCAGAAGATAGGCTGAGAGTCACATCTTTGCCGCCGGCTCAATTGGTGCAGCAGCTTAAAAAAGAAGGCAGACAGCAACTGGCTATTTGCGGCGGTAGTTCGATTTATACGCAATTTATCCAAAGCGAGGTAGTTGACAAAATGTTTTTAACAGTTGAACCTGTTATTTTTGGCGACGGCATTAAACTTTTCAATCAACCTCTAGAGCAAAAGTTAACCTTAGTCAACAGCCGGCGCCTAAATGAAGCCGGGACTTTGTTGTTGGAGTATGATTGCTGCTAGAGTATTGGCATGTGATCATTCAGCAAGATGATGAAGCTTAATTAATTGCTAATGGCAGTTAGTCTTTACAATACAATAAATAAAATAACTAATTTTAAAAATGAATGAGGTTTAAAAATGAGTCAGGCATCAAAAAATTCTATAACAGTAACAGTTAAACGTTTCGATAAAAGCCTGCCTTTGCCGCAATATCAGAGCCAAGGGGCGGCGGCATTGGATTTAGCAGCCCGCTGCTCAAAAACCATTCCGCCTCAAACTGTGAAGCTAGTGCCGCTGAATATTGCGCTGCAGCCGCCGCCCAATTATTGGGTGTTGATGTCTGCGCGCAGTAGTTTATACAAAAAAGGCTTGATGCTGGCCAATGGTATTGGAGTAGGAGATTCTGATTATCGAGGCGACAATGATGAATATCAAGCAGCTTTATTTAATTTTACTGACCGGCCGGTTAAAGTTGAAAAAGGAGAACGGCTCACTCAAATGATGCTTTTATCCAGAAAGAAAATCATCTGGCAAGAGCGCGATAATTTTAAGACGGATGATAGAGGTGGTTTTGGCTCCACCGGGCAAAGTTAATTTTTTTAAACCTGATGCCGTATATGTGCTGTTTGCGGCTTAGTATTTATTATTAATTTTAAAGACTGGAACAATAAAAATGGGAAAATCATACCCCGGTTATTTGATTACTTTTGAGGGCGGTGAAGGAGGAGGTAAGACCACTCAATCTGTCCGCATCCGCAACAACTTGACCGAAGCCGGACATGATGTGGTAGTATTAAGAGAACCCGGTGGAACAGTTATCAGCGAGCAAATTCGTCAAGTTGTGTTGTCGCCGAACAATACAGGGATGGCTTTTACTACAGAAGTATTGCTTTTTCAGGCAGCTCGAGCTCAGATTTACCGCGAAATTGTTTTGCCGTCCTTAAAAGCCGGTAAAATTGTTTTGATGGATCGTTCACGCGACAGCAGCGTAGTTTACCAAGGAATGGTGCGCGGCTTTGGACGGGATTTAATTGAGCAGCTTAATAATCTCTCCACTAAAAATATTTACCCTGATTTAACTATTTTGCTTGATTTGCCAATAAAAATAGGTTTGGCAAGAAAAAATGATGCCGGGGAAATGAATCGTTTGGAAATGGAAGACAAAAATTTCCACCAACAAGTACGCGAAGCTTATTTACAACTAGCAAAAGAGAATGAGCAGCAGCGTTGGATAATAGTTGATGCGCAGCAGAGCATGGAGGAAGTTGAGGCAGAAATTTGGCAGACAGTAGCAGAGGAATTAAACAGCTCAGATTAATTGTAATTAAAAGTAGTTTTCATAACTCATAGCTCGCAGCAAAAAAAATTGAATGTAATTTTTAATTATTTAAATTATGGCAAAATTACCCAAAGCAGTCACTAAATTAATTGACCAATTTGAACACTTACCCGGTATTGGGCCAAAATCAGCTCAGCGCTTAGTATTTTATCTACTCCATAATCCGGAAGAAAAGATCAATGACTTTGCCGAACGTTTGAAGGCGATTAAAACTGATACTGTTTTATGTTCTCAGTGCCATAATGTGACAGAGCATGACCCGTGTCGTATTTGCGAGGATCAAAGTCGGGATGAAACGGTGCTGTGTGTGGTTGAACGTCCTTTAGACTTAATTGCGATTGAAAGTTCAGATAAATTTCAGGGTCAATATCATGTCTTGCATGGGGCAATTGATCCCTTAAATAATATCGGTCCGGAGCAGTTATTTTTACTTGATATTAAAAGTAAACTGAATGGCTTGGATGAGTTAATATTAGCCACCAACCCTACCATGGAAGGCGAAGCTACAGCGCTTTATATTAAAGAGATGATTAGTAAAATGGGCCAATATCAAGATTTAAAAATTACCCGCATTGGCCACGGGCTGCCGATTGGAGCTGATATTGAATATGCCGACGGCGTTACTTTGGCTAGAGCATTAGAGGGTAGGAAAAAGATATAGTTTTAACAGCTGCTTATAACAGAAAAAAGGAATAGGTACTTCAAAACTGAAAACAACCGGATTTAAGACCTAAAAATATTTAATAGTTGAAAATGTGCCATCCAAAGCTTACATTGTAAGTAATGAGATTTTTCTCACGATTATATATCCGACCAAAGTTTATTCATAAACTTGAGCCGGATTTTTTAATTTCCTTGGTTATTTTTCTGTTTGCTCTCCGGAAATAACGGCAGGTTGGTAATCCATATCAACTAATAAAAAGGAACAAGCATATGAAAATTTTAGTCCAGGCTAAGAATATGAGGGTTACTCAAGGTATTAAAAATTTTGTAGAGGCAAAAGTAGTACGTCAAATTTCTAAATTAGGTAAAAGAGCTTTGACGGTTAAAGTGTATTTGGAAAACATCACTCGTAAAAAAAATGATCCTAACGCTTCTCAAGCAAAAGTACAAATAGATATGCCGGGTGAAAGTATTGTCGTAGAGCAAAAATCATTTGATCCCTATCAAGCAATTAGTAAGGCTATTAAAGCTAGTGCTCGTAAATTAAGAAAAACTAAAGAAAAAAGGGAATACTAAAGTTAGATCAACTTTCACAGTAGGTTTTTACCACTTTGTTATTGGGGATATAAATACAGATATGTTATTATTAACTATATGCCAAATGACAAAACTCAAGATTCAGCTCAACAAAAAATTAGCCAAACTTCTCAGGGTCAAAAATCTTCTGTAAATGATGGCAATGACCCCATTGATTCTTTGGAGGATTTAATCAAAAAATCGCAGCGAAGACAGAAACTGCGCTCGCAAGATGAACCCCAATTTCAGGATAATGAAGCAGAAAATGAGAAAAGTAGGATAGCGGAATTAAAAAAACAAAAAAAACAACAGACTTCAGCAAGATTAAAAGCGCAGCAGGCACAACTGCAGCAAGTTATTACGCAATCGTCTCAAAAAGAAAAAAATAATGCGTCCAAACAAAATAACAAAGATTCGGAGCAAGAAGAGCAAAGCTCAGCCATCAAACAGCTGTCTTGGAAAAATATTAAAAAACCGGTTGAAGAATAAGAAGAATAAAAAGCTGAAGAATAAAAATTATTAACAAAATTGTTGTTATTGTTATGAAAAAAACTAAGCCATCACTGGTTCGACAGTCCGGGGGCAGTCGTTCTAATTTGGGAGGTTTAGATAGTGAGCGCATGGAAAAACAAGCTGTGCAGGCAGCAGTGCAACAAAAAGCACAGCAGCAAACAGGCAGCACTGCCGGCAGCCAAAGCCGTCAATTAAAGCAAAGTCGAGCTCAAGCTGAACAAAGTAAAACCAAAACTCACAGCCCGCGTGCGGTCGGTTCTTTAAAACAGGAATTAATTGCCAGGCCGGTAGAGGATATGAAAGATGCTTTTACCAGTTTTTTTGACATCAATGTTTTATTAAACATTGATCAGGAAAGCGACAGCCCAGCAGAACAAGCCAAGAAAAGAGAGATTCACCGTCGCTTACGGCAGCTCACTCAAGCCGAACAAGAGGAGGCTCAAAAGCAGTTTCGTTTAAGAATGAAGCAAAAACAGGCAGAAGAAAAGGAAAAAGAGTTAAAAAAACAGCAAAGCAAAGAACAAGAAAAAAAGCCTTTGACCCCACCGTCAGGTAAAGTAAACAGAAAAGGTTTATTTTTAACCGGTCAAAGCAATAAGAAAAAAGCACAAAATAGGCTGCAGCAGCAGAGGAGAACTATTGGTACGGTTTAATTAGGTAGGCGCCACTTTATTTATATTTAACGTTAAAGATTTATGCAGCTTTATAATTCACTCACTAATCAACTGGAAAAGTTTGCCCCGCTTAATCCTCCTGAAGTAAAGTTATATGCCTGCGGTCCTACTGTCTATGACTATGCTCATTTGGGTCATCTGCGCAAATATTGTATGGATGATGTTTTGCGCCGCACACTGATTAATCAAGGTTATCAAGTGACTCATGTGCAAAACGTAACTGATGTTGGTCATTTGGCTTCTGATGCTGACACCGGTGAAGATAAAATTGAAAAAGGAGCGCGCAAGTACTCTTTAGATGTTCATGCTTTGGCTCAAAAGTTTGAGGATTATTTTTATTATTCAATGGATTTAATGAATAATTTACGCCCGACTGTGATCTGTCGAGCAACAGAACATATTCAAGAAATGTTGCAGCTGGTTGAGACTTTAGAGGAGAAAGGCTATACCTATGTTATTGAGGGTGACGGTGTTTATTTTGATACCGGCAAATTAGACGATTATGGACAATTGGCCGGCATTGATCCGGATGAACTGCAAGAAGGAGCTAGGGTTGAAAAGGTGCCGGGTAAACGGAATCTGACTGATTTTGCGCTTTGGAAGTTTGAGCGCCCTAATGAAAATCGAGCTATGGCTTGGTCCAGCAAGTGGCATGAACGCAGTTTTCCAGGCTGGCATATTGAATGTTCAGCCATGAGCATGAAGTATTTAGGAGAGCAAATCGATATTCATACCGGGGGGATAGATCATATCCCGGTTCATCATACTAATGAGATCGCTCAATCGGAGGCTGCCACCGGCAAAAAACCCTTTTGTAAATATTGGGTGCACCATAATTTTTTATTAGTTGAGGGTGAAAAAATGAGCAAGTCAAAAGGTAATTTTTATACTATTGATGATGTGCTGGCTAAAGATTTTTCGCCGTTGGCATTACGATTGTTGTTTTTATCAGCTCATTATCGCAAAGAGATGAATTTTACGTGGGAAAATTTGGCAGGCGCTCAGAAGAGTTGGGTTAGGTTGAAAAAATTGACAGCCGGGTTAAAAACAAAACAAGATGAGCAGCTGCCTAATGAACGGCCGGCCGATCAACTCCCACCCAAGCCTTCAGCTCAATTTCAACACTACCAAACTGAATTTAAACGGTCACTGGCTAGAGATATAAACACACCGGAGGCTCTGGCAGTGTTATGGTCTGTAGTTAAAGATGAGCAGCTGGGAGGAGCTGAAAAACTAGAGCTGCTTTTACAGTTTGGCCAAGTGCTGGGTTTGGATTTAGCTAAAGTTGAAAAATTACAGCATTCTACTGATTCATTCCTTCACTTTAGCAAACAGCAGCTGCCTGCTAAAATTCAAAGCTTACTTAAAAAAAGACAACAAGCCAGACAGAATGAGAATTTTGATCAAGCGGACCAGCTGCGCCGACAACTATCGCAGCTGGGTTACAAAGTAGAGGATACGGCGCAAGGTCAAAGGATAATAAAACAAAAGAGCAGCCATTAATTTTGATTTTTAAGATATTTAATATGATGTTTGAGACACGTTTAGTTGAATTTACTACTACTGACAATTTACAGCTGCCTGGTGTATTGTTTGTCCCCGAGAAGGCAGCAACAACAGTTAATCAAAATCAACTCAATAAGCGAGCCAAAGTCAATCATCGGGCTAAAACCAATAGCTCGCAAGATAAAAAGGCAGCTATTTTTTTACACGGCAATGGCAGCGCTTCTGTTTTTTATTCGCAAAAAAGGGCTAAAGCTTTAGCCAAACAACTTGCCGTCTGTCAAATTTCCTTATTAATGTTTAATAACCGCGGCGCTCATTTTATTAAAACCATTAATCAAGCTGATGACCAAGTTAATCAAGTTCAATCTGCCGACAGCAACAACCCTCATGATCATGACGTGACGTTGGGCACTGCTTATGAATTAATCAAAGATTGCCGCTATGATATTGAGGGAGCAGTTAACTTTTTACAGCAATTAGGTTACAGTGAATTTTATTTAATCGGCCACTCTTCAGGAGCTAATAAAATTTGCGTTTTTAACCATTACCAGCCTCAGAACTCAATTAAAAAATATGTTTTGTTGAGCGGAGGCGATGACACCGGTATTTACTATAAATTGATCGGCAGCAGAGAGAAACTTTTCCAATACTTGCAGCAGGCTCAAGAAAAAATTAAACAAGGTAAGGGTCAAAAATTAATTCCTCAGTATATAGTAGACAGGATTTTATCTTATCAGTCGTTTTATGATACAGCCAATCCCGACGGGGACTACAACACTTTCCCGTTCACTGAATATTGGACACAAATTGAATTATCAACTAAACCTTTATTTCGCTATTTTAAACAGCTGCAGAAGCCCAGTTTAGTGATGTATGGTGAAAATGACAGCTGCTTACCACAAAAAGACTTGCCGCAAAAAGAGATCGTCAAAATGTCCGGTTTCCAAGCAGTTGAAATTTTGCAAGAGCAAGTGCAAGACAAGGATAATTTCAAGCTGCAGGCCATGCCCGCAGCAGACCACAGCTTTCATGGTAAAGAGGAGCAGTTGGGCCAAATAATTGCAGAGTGGTTATCTGCTTAACCTGTTTGGCTACCGTACAGCTGTTAAGCCCTCTGAGTTTGCTATGCCAAGGCTAGTTTTCTTTGCCCCTCCAGGCTGCCAAGCCTGCTTTTTTTAGCGAAAAATAGCTCCTGCTCGTCACAATAACATGGTCAACAAGATTGACTCCTACCAAATTGGCCCCTTGAGCCACTTGTTTAGTGACTGCAATATCTTGTGTGCTGGGTTGAGGATTGCCTGAAGGGTGATTGTGCACCAAGATAAATCCCGCTGCGGGCAGAATCAGAGCCGGTTTTAATAATTCCCTGAATTCTAAAAAATTTTGGTTCAATGAGCCGATGGCTAAAGTTTTCTTTTTTAATAAGTGTTGGCTGCCGTCAATATAAAAAGCTAAACAAAATTCCTGCTTTTTATCTTTAATGCCGTAAGCTTGTTGAAATACTTTGGCGGGATTATTTAAGGCTGCCAACTTGTTTTGCTGATGATACCGCTGGCTGAGTTCAAAACAGGCCAGCAATGTGCTGGCCTTGGCCGGCCCAATACCGCTGAATTCACATAATTTTTGTTGGGATAGCTGAAAAAGCTCAGTTAATTTGTATTGCTTCATCACTTGCTGCGCTAATTGCAAGACTGATTGACGATGAGAGCCGGAACGCAGTAAAATTGCCAGCAATTCTTGGTTAGTGAGATTTTTTACACCCAGAGCAGTCAACCTTTCTCGAGGTTTTTGAATTTCGGCTAAATCTTTAATAAATAATTTTGAGTGCTGAGTCATGATGCGATTGATTAAAAATTAGTTTTAAGAAATACAACAGAGAAAGTGAGCACTAACGAAGCAACTAAAATTTGGATGGCACTGGCAGTTGTTTGACAAACTATAATATAATGAGAGAAACTGAAATTAGACTGACAGCAATGAGTCTAAAGTAATGAGAGTTAGTTTTTTTGAAGCATTGTGGGTTAGAATAGCAACTTTGTCTCCCCACTGAGTGCCGGAGACAGTTGAAATTGGTTGAGTAAGATCAACTACTAACAATAAAGGAATAATATTTTGTTTGAAATTATATTTAAAACTGTTGAGCAGTGATAATTGTTTTTCCGGGGAAAAACTGGTGCTGAGGATAAAACAGTCAAAATTAGTTTTAGCAAGCTGTTTGTGGGCATCCTTAATGGAATCTACTTTAGTCATTTGTAGTTTAGCAGCTAGATAGTCATAGGGATGAATTAGTTTAGCGTTAGGCTCAATAACTAGGGCAGTTAAATTTTCAGTCATTTAAAGATTTAAAAATCTATATATATTAGAATTATTCTACTTAAATTAGAGCAGCTATGTCAAATAATAAACAAGCAGAGAATAAGCAACTAAAGTTAATAGCGCGTAAAATTAAAGCTGCCAGACAGGAGATTGGCTATTCGCAAAAAGAATTGGGAAAAGCTTTAAATTTGTCAGATAAAACTGTTAGTTCCTATGAAGTAGGGCGGGCTCAGCCGAATCTGCAGACACTAACCCAATTAAGTAAAATTACTCATAAACCGGTCAGCTACTTCTTAACTGCAGAGGATGATAAAGATATAGATTTAGAATTAAAGATTAAGAAGATTGAGCAGGAATTGCTGGCAATTAAGAAGTTATTGCAAGAAGATAAAAAATAAGACTTATAAAAAATTTAAAAAGACTGAAAAGCCAATTGTGGCAAATTTCTTTAATCTATTTTAATTTATTCTAAATTTAAATATTTCCACCTTTTAATCTTAATTGTTTCATGAGCTCGGCATAAAAATGAAGATTATGAATAGTAGCCAGTCGCAAGGCTAAAGTGTCTTTGATTTTAAACAAATGGTGCAGGTAAGCTCGAGTGTAGTGTCGGCAGGCCGGACAAGAGCAGAAGTCGCTAATAGGATTGTCATCTGCAGCACAGGCTCCTCGGCTTAAATATAAATATTGATACCATTCTTCTTGGGGTTGGAATCCGATTTCATTGGGATTTTTAGTAAAAACGTACAGCCGTTGATGCCTAGCATCACGAGTTGGCAAAACGCAGTCAAACAAGTCATAACCCATTTGGGAAAGTTGAGTAATGTTTTCCGGTTTGCCAATGCCTAAGGCAAAGCGTAATTTATTGTCTGGTGTGAGTGCGCTGTTGCGCCGTGCCATTTCATAATCAAAATCACCGTTGTCATTAAAAGGCCAGCCTCCTAAGCCGTAGATGTCAAAGTCAAGAGCCATTAATTTTTGAGCACATTTTTGCCGTAGTTTCCAATTTCGGTGGCCTTGAATTACTCCGGTTAACAGGGGGCGTGTTTCTTCAGAATAATCGTTTTTTTGCACTAACGACTCAAATTTTTTTTTGCTGCGTTTGGCCCAATGAATAGTTCTGGCGACACTGTCCTGAGCTCTTTTTTCATCGGCGTCCGGAGGAGTAAAATCATCCAAACAGATCATAATATCAGTCTGCAAAGCAAATTGAAGCTCAATTGAATCTTCAGGTGTAAACACTTGCTTGGTTTGTTTATTTTTGCCGGTGTAAGTTACTACGCCTTCATCGGTGATTTTGCCTAAAGATGGATTTTTATTGATTAAAGAAAATAGTTGAAAGCCTCCGGAATCAGAGGCTGTAATTCCGGACCAATTCATTAATGACTTAATACCATCTAGTTTTTTAAGAATTTTTATACCGGGAGAGCGGCGTAAATGATAAGTGTTGACCATTAAGGCTTGAATACCGGCTTGAATTAAATCTTGGCTTGACAAGCCTCGCACCACACCATAAGTAGCATCGGGTAAAAATAAGGGGAGGGGATGATTTTTGTTGGCAAGCTGCTGTGGGTTAAGTTTCATGTTTGGTTGATGGCGTTGAGTTTAATGTGTAGTTGGCATTGGTTTGCTTTAATATTTACCTACTGCTATTTTTTTCACAATTATAGATGCCAATGTCGGTAAAAAGTTCCTCTTTAGGGCCGTCAATAATGGTTAATCTGTGGCAGTATTGGTCAAAAATTTCCTGATCAAAAAAACCATCAAAGCCGTGATCTAAATTTGGATTTTGCGGAATATTAGCAATTTTAACAAGTAAATAGGCTCCTTGCTCGACTACTTGTTGTGAAATTTGTTTTTTATTAAGAACGCCTGACCCAAAAAGTTGAGCATTAGTATCAGCATAATTGCCTAAAAGTTTTCGTTCGCTTTTGAGTGCCACTAAAGGAGCCACTTCGTGTGAGCCGTAAAGTGGTTTAACAGGTAGGTTTTTAATATATGCTGCTGCTGTTTCAACATGAGCGAATTGGCCTTGCTGCTGGGTTGATTGTTGATAGAGATAAACCCCTACCGCTTGGCTTAAGATAAGAGTTGTTATTACTATAGCTGACAACTGAGCTTGATTTTCAGCCAACCAAGGAGGCTGTTTTTGATTTTTAAAATAAAGCAGCAGCTGTTTAACAGCCAGCACTAGCCAGAAAGCTAGCACTCCTAAGTATAAATAATATAAATCTTTAAAAATTAAATAAAAGTTGAGCCAAGCAATAATAGGTAGCAAGAGCTTTTTGTTTTTAGTGAGAACAAGACTGGCAGTAGTTAACAGCAATAAAGTGAAATCATGCAGTACAAAGAATCTAAAAATATTAATTTTGCTTAAACCGATCGGCCGATTAAATTGATGAATGATAATGTAATTAATTACAGTTTTGGGAGCAATAAATAAAAAAGGCAGCATAAAGAAAGTTCCGGTGGTTATATAAGCTAAAATGGTTTTTCGTATATTTTTAATTTGCCCACTTAACTTTAACCAAAGCAGCCAACCTAAAAAACCCGGGATAACATAGAGTTTGATGAGTGTGGCCAGTCCCCAAAAAAATCCTGATAAATAGGGGTTCTTTCTAAAATAATAAGCTAAGGCAATCAGCAGTGTAACAAAGTGCAAACCGGTTAAATAATCAGTTGTGGCTAGGATTAAAAAAGAAAATAGATATAAGACGGGAAAGAATTTGGCATAGTTGGGCAGGCTTTTTTTAACTTCAAGATATATCACTAAAGCAGTCATAGTTTCCAGCACAATGGGGACAGCTTGAAATAAAATAATATTTGAACCAATGACGCTTTTAATACCGGCCAGCAACAAGATCAATAGAGGAGGATCGGCAATTAAAAAATCGCGGTAAGGTAGAAAACCGCTTAGTATTTGTTCTGCCATATAAAAATAGGCATTGCCGTCGCCAAAACGATATGAAAAACCTCCGGCTTTTACTAGATAAAAAATAACAAAAGTGAAAGTGATGATTAGTAAATCAAATAGCAGTGGACGTTTTAATTTTAAAGTTTTGATTGAGAACATATGAGCTTGCTTTAGCTTTTTGCTTTAAATGATTTGGTTAAGGTTATTGGCTTATTTATCGCGGGCAGCGGTGTTTAAAGGATGCCAATAAAGTTGTTATTTTTTTTAGCCGCTACCACTATATTTTTTTGCTTATTTATTAATCGTTTTAACTATTGTAATATATATAATCAAAATGAAAGCAGTTAGGGTAGTAATGCAGCGGTTTAAATAAGAAAATAATAAGAAATGAAATAAAGTGGATTAGAAGATGTTTTTTATCAATTAATCATCTAAAAGCAATGAAAAATAAAAATATTTTAATCATAGTAGGTTTAGCTGCTGTAGCAGTGATAGGTTTAGTCCTTTTTAATCGTTATGAAGCTCAAGATTTAGTACTGGAAGAGGATCGAGAGCAGGAAGCATTGATGGAAGAGCAGAATGAAGCAGAGGAACCGGCTGATTTGGAATTTACCATCAAGCAGCCTGAAGATGAAACTGAAGAAGCAGCAGGAGACACTGAAGAACTAACAGCACCGGAAACTGAAGAACCCGGTGAAGAATTAGACGAAGCTGCTGCGGATGAAGCGGTATTAAGCACTACCAGCGAAGAGAAGGAAGTTTACACCTTTTTCTACGGCGACACTTGTCCATATTGTCATGATGTCATTGATTGGTTTGAAGAAACCGGCATTGAGTCAACTCTGAATATTGTGAGAAAAGAAACTTACAATGATCTAGCTAACAGCGAGCAATTAAAGTTAGCGGCAGAAACTTGCGGCGAGAAAGGCACCGGTGTACCATTCCTATTTACTCCTGACAAAGAATGTATTATTGGTTCTAATATGATTATTGATTATTTATCTGAAGAAGCCGGGCTGTAAAATTAAGCAAAACAGAGTTGTAAAATTAGTTGAAGCAAAGCGGCAAAACTAGTCAAGAATAGTTAGAGGTTTTAAAAAGATTGGCTATAAAACAGAAATTACTCTTGCAATGTTGAGTAATTTTTGCGTAGAATGGTTTTTTAGTGCTTAATCTAAAAAAGCCGCTAATTCAGATATTAATTTTTTACATTTTTATATTTCAGATCCCGCTGTTAAGCGGGATTTTTTAATGATAATTTATATTATTTGTTATATTATTGGCCATGCCGGAAACACAATCATCAGTCATCAAAATTTTGAAATCTGTCGGAGCAATCTTAACTGATAATCATTTTGTTTATACATCAGGCAAACATGGCAGTGTTTATATTAATAAAGACGCCTTGTATCCGCATGCAGTAAAAACTTCTTTGATTTGTGAACAGATGGCCCGCCAATGTTTTTCTTTGGACGTAGATACAGTGGCAGCTCCGGCCTTAGGCGGCATTATTTTATCGCAGTGGGTAGGTTATCACCTGTCAAAATTAAAAGAAAAACCGATTCATGCAGTGTATGCAGAAAAAGACGGGCAGGGAGGATTTGTTTTTACTAGAGGTTATGACGCTTTTATAAAAGACAAAAATGTTTTAGTGTTAGAAGATTTAACTACCACCGGAGGTTCAGTTAAAAAAGTAGTAGATGCGGTGCGTTTTTATCAAGGACAAGTGACAGGTGTTTGTGTCATGATTAATCGCAATCCTGACCATGTAAATCAAAATTTATTTCAGGCGCCATTTTTTTGTTTGGGGGAAATGTTGGTTAAAGCTTATGATGAAAGTGAGATGCCGGCTGAACTTCGCTCGCGGCCAATTAATACGCAAGTGGGCCATGGTCAAGAATATCTTGACCAGCAGAAGAAAAAGTCCGGCTAATTATAAATTGTAGAAAATCTAAATAAAAAACAGTGTTATTTATGAAAAAGAACAACAAACAATTAGGGCAGATTGAACAAAAGCTGCGACAGAGAATAAATAAGGTTAATTCTTTATTGTGTGTGGGTTTGGATAGCAATATAGACCGGCTGCCTGCTCAGTTTAAAGAACAAGACCAACCTCAATTTGCTTTTAATCGCTGGATTATTGACCAAACTCACCACTTAGTGTGTGCTTATAAACCGAATTTAGCTTTTTATGAAGAACGAGGCGCAATTGGCTGGCAAGAATTGGGGTTAACCACTCAATATTTACAAGAACATTATCCTGATATTGTGTTAATTGCTGATGCCAAACGAGCTGATATTGGCTCAACCAATCAAGGCTATGTAACTGCTATTTTTGACCAGCTTGGCTGTGATGCTGTCACACTTAATCCTTATTTAGGCCAAGAAGCACTGCAGCCGTTTTTACAACGGACTGATAAAGCTTGTATTATTTTGTGCCGTACTTCCAATGAAGGAGCAGGGGAGTTTCAAGATTTGGAAGCTGATGGCAAGGCGATTTGGCAGCATGTGGCCGAAAATGTGGTTAAAAACTGGAACCAAAACAACAACTGTATGTTGGTTGCGGGTGCCACTTATCCGGCAGAGTTAGCTGAGATCAGAGAAATTACGGGAGAGATGACGCTGCTGGTTCCGGGTATTGGAGCTCAGGGAGGAGATTTAGAGGCCGTACTGCAAGCCGGTTTACTGCGAAATTCACAAGGCTTAATTATTAATTCTTCCAGAGGTATTATCTTTGATGATGAGCCCGGTCAAGCAGCAGCTTCTTTACAGCAGCAAATCAATGAATATCGTTAGCTTTTTAAATTAAATTAAAATTAAACGTGCAGCGCTATTAATTTTTATACCCCCAATCTTATATAATAAGGCAGCTTAGTTGCTAAATATATTAGCTAGTTGTTAGCTAGTTAAATTTTTGGACAAGACAGCTAGCTAAAGTTTCAACCGTCAATAAAAAATTTGTCACTATAAACTAGCTTGAAACTATCCTACTAACTGTTTTATTAATTGTTATAAAATTGAATTTTAAATATGAATCTATCAGTCGGGATTGTCGGCTTACCCAATGTAGGCAAGTCCACCTTATTTAATGCTTTACTAAAAAAACAAGCGGCTTTATCCGCCAATTATCCCTTTGCCACCATTGAGCCTAATGTGGGTGTAACAGAAGTACCTGATTCACGCTTACCTGTTTTAGCTGAAATTGTTGACACAGAAATTATTAAACCGGCTTTGGTGGAGTTTATTGATATTGCGGGCTTAGTAAAAGGAGCTGCTCAGGGTGAGGGCTTGGGCAACAAATTTTTGTCCCATATTCGTACTACTGATGCTATTTGTCATGTTTTGCGTGCTTTTGAGGATCAAACAGTGGCGCGCGAAGGTTCAGTTAATCCTCAAGAAGATTTGGCTGCAATTAGAACTGAATTGCAGCTTGCAGATTTAGCTATTGTTAATAAACAAAAAGAAACTAGAGGCGCTGTTGATCAAGCTGAACAGGAGCGGTGGCAGGCAATTGTTAACTTTAAAGTCAGATTAGAAGCAGGACAGAATGCTTTACCCGCTAGTCAGTTTAATAAAAAAACGCAGCACCTGACTTCTCAAGAAAAAACTAATTTTCAAGTAGCCCGTGAGCTGAATTTATTAACTTGTAAACCCGAGCTGTTTGTTTTAAATGTAAATGAGATAGATTTAAAACAAACAGCTGCGTTGAGAAAAAAATACGCGCATTTGCTGTCAACAAAACAGCAATCAATTAAGCCTGAACAAATAGTGGTGGTTAGTGCTAAAATTGAGAGCGAATTGGCAGCCTTGTCAGCTCAAGAGCAGGCTTTATATATGCAGGAGCTGGGGTTAGAACAATCCGGTTTAGCAAGATTGGCTCAAGTGGCTTATCAAACCTTAGGTTTGCAAAGTTTCTTAACCGCCGGTGAATTAGAAGTGAGAGCTTGGACTATTGAAAAAGGGACAACCGCTCTTGAAGCTGCTGGTGTTATTCACAGCGACTTTGCCCAAAATTTTGTGAAAGCGAAAATAGCAAGTTTTAAAGACTTTGTTCAGCATCAAGGCTGGATTGGTTGCAAAGAAGCCGGCAAATTACGTTTGGAAGGCCGTGATTATGTCATGCAGCCGGATGATGTGGTGGAGTTTATGGTCGGCCGCTAAAGGTAATTGCTAAAAGCAATTCGTTAGTTAAAAATAGACAAGAAATAGCATTCAGCAATAAATTTGACGAAAATATTATTCAGCAATTAAATAGTGCTCAGCAATTGAAGGTCAAAGAACAGTCTCGGAGAACAGTTATAGAATTTTTAAAAGAATGCTGTATAATATATTTCTCAAGCGTAATATACGAACATAATATGTGACCCAAAATACGAAATGGGAAACGCAGCATAAACCTTAATTAAAAGAAATAAAATATAAATATAAATAAGTTTACAAAAATAGAAAATTTTAATTATGAAGATTCCACCTAAAGTCAGTAATCGAAGTTATGAGTTGACTTGTTTACTCAATCCGGATTATTCACAAGATGAATTAAAAGAAGTTTCCGAAATTATTCAAGAAGTTATTGCCGACAATGGCGGCGAAGTTCAAGAAACTGAAGAATGGGGTAAGAAGGATCTGGCTTATAAAATTAAAAATGAGGGCAGGAAGTATCAACAGGCTCATTATCTCCATTTTATTTTTGAGGCAGCAGCCAGTCAGGCTACTGACATCAAAGAAGCGGTTAATATGAATGAGAATATCATTAGGTATTTATTAGTACAGCAAGAGAAATAAGATTTTAAATTACGGAAAAATTATCCTAAATAAAAAAATCCTAACCCATATATTTTAAATTTAATTTGGAATTGTGTTTTTAATTTATACGCTTTTTGAAAGAATTGTTGTTTAATATCTAAAGTTATCTATAAATTAGTCTGATAGAGGAGGAAAAATATGGCTGTCAGATCATTAAATAAAGTTATGTTAATCGGGAATCTCACCCGCGATCCAAATTTGAGATACACTCCCAGCAATACGGCAGTTTGTTCTTTTGGGATTGCCACCAACCGCTCGTGGACAACTAGTGAAGGCGAGCTGGAAGAAAGGACAGATTTTCACAATTTAGTGGCGTGGGCAAAATTAGCTGAAATTTGCGATCAGATTTTGCGCAAAGGCGATAAAGTTTATGTTGAGGGGCGAATACAAACTAGAGATTGGAAAAGCGATGATGAGCAAGATCGCCGAGTGACCGAGGTCGTGCTAGACAGCATGATTAAACTAGGATCACCTCGCAGCAGAAGAAGAGATTCAACTGAAGAAGACGAGGCACTAGCAGCTGATGAGGATAGTGAAAAAGAAGCAAAAGCAAGCAGCGAACAAACAGAATCGGAAGAAAAAGAAGTTGATGTCGATGAGGTCAGTGATGAGATGCCTTTTTAGTTAAGAACTGAATGCAATTAAACACAGCCCTTTAAACATTAGCCAAGAAATTGGCTAGTGTTTAATGTTGCTTTTATTAGAAAGATGATTCTCTGTAATCCTGTTAAGGGTTTTAAAATATAAAAAAAATACTATAATTTGTAGAACTAACTTAAATTAAAAGAATAACACTAAACTGTAATTATCTTTAGGAATAATTTTATTATGCAAAAATTTTCGTATAAAAGACCACAACAACTAACTAAATATATGAACAGGCAGGGGATGATTTTGCCTAGAGCAAAAACGGGTTTGAGTAAAAAAGAACAAAAAAAGCTTTCCCAAGCAATTGAAAGAGCCAGGCATCTGGCTTTAGTGCAGTACACTCAAACCTTATAGATTTAAACCTATCTTTAATTGTTGATATTTTTAGATATATAATTTTAATATAGTGAATGATTTTGTAATTTAATATGAAATCAGTTTTCAGCATCATCCGCAATCTAGTCATCGCTATTTTATTAATAGTGTTGGGTATTGTGATCGGACAACGCTACAGCAGCAGCATTCCTTTAATGGCTCCTAATCTAGAAAAACAGGACTCTATTCTTCAAGAGTTTACAGATGGCTTAAGGGACAGATCAATTTTATCTGAAGATAGAACAGAAACCAGCTTTAATGTTTTTTGGGAAGTGTGGAGCATTTTAGATGAACATTATTTAGAGCCGGAAAAACTTGATGATACTCAGATGATTGACGGAGCTATACAAGGTATGGTTGGAGCTCTGGATGACCCTTACACTGTTTATTTGCCTCCTGATGACCATGAAAGAGCTGGTCAAGATTTGGATGGTGCTTTTTATGGAGTTGGCATTGAATTGGGTTATAAAGATGATGTGTTGGCTGTTGTCTCTCCGTTAGAAGGGACTCCGGCTGATCAGGTTGGTTTGGAAGCCGGTGATTTAATTTTACATGTTTACGATGAAAATAAAGGTATTGATGAAGATAGTTCGCAATGGAGCCTGACGGAAGCAGTAGAAAAAATTAGAGGGCCTAAAGGGACAGAAATTACTTTTAGCATTTACAGAGAAGGGGTTGAAGAGCCTTTTGATGTCACAATGGTGCGTGGTGAAATTTTGGTAGATACAGTTGATTTGAGAATAATAGAAGATCAGGGCAGTCAAATAGCTCATGTTAAAGTCAGCCGTTTTGGCGGTCGTACTAAACAAGAATGGGATTCAGCCGTGGGAACAATTTTAGCTCACCAACCCGCAATAGCAGGGATTGTACTGGATTTACGTAATAATCCGGGCGGTTATTTTGATGGGGCCATTGATTTAGCTAGTGATTTTATTGAGCATGACGTAGTAGTGACGCAAAAAGGTAGATTTTCTCAACAAGATTTTTATAGTAATGGAGAAGGGAGATTAAAGCATTATCCTTTGGTAGTTTTAGTTAATAAGGGTACTGCTTCAGCATCAGAGATTTTAGCAGGAGCTTTGCGTGATGATTTAGGAGTTAAGTTAGTGGGCACTCAGACTTTTGGTAAGGGGACAGTACAAGATAGAATTGAATTATCTAATCAAGGCGGTGTTCATGTTACTGTTGGCAGATGGATGCTGCCGGGAGGGGACTGGATTCATGATGAAGGTATTCCGGTTGATGTGGAAGTAGAATTTGATCGAGATACCGAAGAAGATGAGGTTTTTAACAAAGGGCTGGAAGTATTAAATTTTTAACAATTTAAGGTTAATAATGTTCAGTAATAAAGAAATTAAATCAATTTTAATCGGGCTGCTTACAGCTGTTATTGTCATTGTTAGTTTTTTTGTTGGCGGGATAGCAGACAGGTTGTTTGTTCTTAAACCAATTAATCTAATTTTACAGAGCACAGATTGGCAAAGAATGGCCGGGTCGGAAGAGCGGCAAGATTTTTCTCACACTAGCTTAGGCGAAATGATGGCATCAGGATTTTATAACGTGGCAGATGTGGCAGAAAAAGCTTCAGAATCAGTCGTGACTGTTTCTATCAAAAAACAACAAAGAGTTATTGAGCCCGGTAGTATCTTTGGCTCTTTTGGCTTATTTGGCTTTGGTGATCAAGAAATTCAGTTAGAAGAAATACAGAGAGATATTGGCAGCGGCTTTGTGGTAGAGGAAAATTTAATAGTGACTAATAAACATGTGGTTAATGATCCCGCTGCTGAATATTTGATTATTGATAAAGAGGAAAAAGAATATCAGGTGACTGAAATTTATCGTGATCCGGGTTTGGATTTAGCTATTTTGCAAGTGAAAGATTTTTCAGCGCCTTCTCTTCCTCTAGGCAACAGCGATAAGGTGAGAGTAGGTGAGCCGGTAATAGCAATTGGTACAGCTTTAGGTCAGTTTAGGCACACAGTCACTACCGGAGTTATTTCCGGTGTGGGCCGATCTTTAGATACTGCCATCGGCAGGCATTCTGAAAGTTTCCAAAATATGCTGCAAACTGATGCTGCCATCAACCCCGGTAATTCCGGCGGGCCGTTGATTAATGAAAAGGGAGCAGTGATTGGAGTGAATGTGGCTACTACTGCTGCTGATAATGTCAGTTTTTCTATTCCTATTAATGTAGTCACAGCAGCGATTGATAATTTTAATGAAACCGGTCAGTTTGAACGACCAATGCTGGGCGTTCGCTACTCCATGATCAGTGAAGAAGCAGCTATCGTTAATGAGGTTCCTCAGGGAGCTTATGTGGCAGAAGTGCTGCCTGACAGCAGTGCAGATCAGGCTGGGATAAGAGAGGGAGATATAATCGTTGAGTTTAATGATCAAAAATTGACAGATGATCTTGAGCTGGCTCAATTAATTAATCAGCAGAAAATAGGGTCCACAGTTCAGGTTAGATTGTGGCGAAAGGGAGAGTTTCTCACCAGGAGCCTTGAATTAACCGGTCAAAGTCAATAAGAAAATATATCCAAAATTATAACTTTAATTACAATTTTTATAAATTGAGCGATAAAATATTAGTTATGGCAAAGAGCTTTATATTATGAGCAATAATAATGATAAGGATAATCCATTTAAGGTAGGCGATAAGATTATTCGCTTTGGCAAAGTGCATGAAATATTTAAGATTGAAGAGGAAGAAAACCCCCAAAGCGGTGAAGTAGATGAAATTTTGTATTTTAAACCTGTTTATGAAACACAAGCTAACAAAAGTTTGGTTTGTTCAATTGCCGCTTCCAATTTGGAGCTGACTGAAATACGCCGCCCTTTATCAGAAGAGGGATTAGATGAATTAATTGAATTTTTGCGCTCAAAAATTGATATGGAAGGCAGGTTTAATACACGCTCTGCTAAGGAAGTTATCAAATCTAATGATCCTAAAAAAATAGCTATGATCTTGAAAAAGTTAGCAATTGTAAGGCGTGATCCTGATACTAATTTCACTTATACAAAAAAAAGGCTTTTTAAGAGAGGCGTAAAAAAAATAAGAGAAGAAATAGCTCTAGTCAGGGACATATCAATAAAAGAAGCTCATGATTTAGTGTTGGAAATTCTTATAGAACAAGCAGTTAAAAGTTTTGATATAGAGGAAGAAGAATCAGATTAATTAGTTGTTTTAGCTTTATTAAGCCAGAAGATATTTTTATTTTAAAGCCGCTTTAATTTTTTTCAACTGTCTTTCTGACCCTCGCGAGTTACTTATTTATCCATAGTATGTTCATCTGAGGTATCCGAAATTTTTGCTTTGACAGTGCTGATAACAGGATCTAGGTCGCCTTCAATAATGTTTTCTAATTGATGCCAGCTCTCATTAATGCGATGATCAGTCACTCTGTTTTGGGGATAATTATAAGTACGTATTTTTTCAGCTCGCATACTGCGGCCGATAGCTGATCTGGCTGATTGAATTTTTTCCTCTTTTTTTTCCTGCTCGATTGACCATAATTGACTTCTTAATAATTCTAGCGCTAAAGCTCGGTTTTGCAACTGCTTTCTTTCCTGGCTGACTCTTATGACAATGCCGCTTGGTTTATGGGTTAAGCGGACTGCGCTGCTGGTTTTATTAACTGATTGGCCACCGGCTCCACTGGAGCGCATAAACTCCCAATTTAAATCTGTATCCTTAATTTTAATTTTATCAGCTTTTATTTCCGGCAAGACCGCTACCGAAGCAGTGGAAGTATGTATTCTGCCTTGCGTCTCGGTGGCAGGTACTCGCTGTACTCGATGGACTCCTGCTTCATGTTTAAATAACTGATATGGATAAAGAGTTTTGTTGACAGTCTTAGTTTCTTTGCTGTCAGAGTCTACTAATGTTATCTTAAGTTTGGTTTTTTTAGAAATTTTCAGGACTGAATTATCAATAAATTCCACTTTTAGATTTTTATTTTGACTATAACGAACATACATTCTTAAAAGATCTTCTGCCCAAATTTTAGCTTCATCACCCCCAGCACCGGCTCTTAATTCTAGAATGGCGCTTGAAGTAAGAGTTTCATCTTGCTCGGCTTCTTCTTGCTCGGTTAAAGTGTCTTTGTATTCTTGAGCGTATTTGTTTAAAGAGGCAAGTTCTTTTTTAAGGCGGGAGATTTCTTCTTCAGCCAAAGATTTAAATTCAGGATCAGACAACAGCTTTTTATTGTCAGCAATTTTTGTTTTAAGCTGCTTGATTTGTTTCTGGTAAATATCAGGGTTGTCGGACATATTATTGGGCTTCATTAATGCTGCTCACATTATTTGTTGCAGCGATGTTTTGTATTATGTTTAATATTGTATCTATTATAGCTCAAGGTCTACAAATTTCTCGTCATTAGTATTTTGCTATTAATATAAAGATTTCTGTAATATCAACAGAATTAACATAAAGCTAATTAAAACTGGAAGAATTAAATTGCCTGCGAAAAGCAAAATTATTTTTTAAGCTATTTTTACTTTTCTTTTCTGAGTTGAGAGCGTTTTTCTCGAAGGATTTGTTGATAACTAAGAGGTTCTTCTTCTTTAGTTTCGTTTTCATCTTTTGCTTTCTTTTTCTTAGCCGCTTGCTGCTGTTGCTTTTTAGCTTGTTCCATTTTTTTTCTAAATTTATCAACTCTGCCTTGTTGATCAACAAACTTCATTTCACCAGTAAAAAATGGGTGGCATTTACTGCAAATCTCAACTTCAATTTTTTCTAAAGTAGAGCCTGTAGTAAAAGTGTTGCCGCAACTGCAAACCACTGCAGCGTTATCGTGCCAGTTAGGATGAATATTTTTTTTCATAATGAACAGTAATTATAACATAAAAAATATAAGATTATAAAATACGGCTGCAGCACAGGGGCAGAAATTTATGAAAGCAGAGCTAAAAAATGAATTTAATATTGTGTTTATTTAGCGATGAACTCTCTTTTCCGCCAACAGTACTCCCAGCAAAACTAAAAATAAGCTCAAAATTTGCTGCGCTGAGACCGTCTCACTCAACAGCAGGATACCCAAAGGCAGGTAAACTAAGGGCTGCAGGTAAGTAAACAAGCTCGCTTCAGAAGCTTCAATTTTATCTTGTCCTTTAATATAGCTGATTAAACCAATCACTGAGCCAAAGATGCCCATGTAGATTGAAGCAAATCTAACTTGAGGAAATTGCCAATCCTGAATGATAAAAGACGTTAACTGTGAAAAATTAAATTCAACTATTACTAAATTAATTATTAAAAAACTAACTAATCCCACTAGAAAACTAACAGCACCAACCAGAGTTTTATTCAGCCGAGCATAATATTTTTTAGCTAAGATAAAATATAGAGCGTTGGTAACATTAAAGCCAGCCACTAATAAGTTGCCTGCAAGTGAAATTTGATTGACGCAACTGTTTTGAGTGGTGACAATTAAGATAGAACCAAGCAAAGAGACAGCTAAGCCCACCCATTCCCAGCCTTCCTGTTTTTCTTTAAGTAAAATTACGCCTGCTAAGGTGATGAAAACAGGCCCTGTGGTGCCGATTAAGCTGGCTTCAATGGCTGATGTTTGAGCTAGGCCGAAAAATAAGATGCTTAAAGAAAAAACTGTACCCAAAAGTTCGATAGAAATTATTTTAAAGAGTTGTTTGGTTGTTAGTTCTTGGACAGCGGTGTTTAGTTTTTGGCCGGTAATATTCGATTTTCGCTGGATAATATATAAATAGGGCACAGAAAACAACAGCCCGGCTATTAAGTAGCGGTAAAATAAAAACCGAAAAGCAGTAGTGAACTCAAAAGCAGGTTTAACAAAAACTAGAGCGGCACCCCAGCACAAAGTATTAATCAGTAGATAAAAATAGGATTTTTTTCTAATTGAGCTTAATTTGCCTTGAATAATTTTTTTACCCATTACGAATATTGGTCCTGAACCTAATAATAATTAATCTGTGAAACAGGCACTCCAACTATGAGAATAGACAGCAAACAATTAAGTTTATTATTAGCAATTAAATTAATAATTAATTAATTGCGTTTTTCTTTTAATAATTGAATTACCTCAGATAATGATAACTGTTTTTGTTTGCCGGTTTTCATATTCTTTAAGGTCGCTTGATTATTTTTTTGTTCATCTTCGCCGATAACAATGGTAAAAGGTATTTGTTTTTGATCAGCCATTTTAAACTGTTTGCCTAACTTATCAAGTTCGGGGTAGATTTCCACTGCGATACCGGCTTGCCGCAGCTGGTTGGCTGCTTTTAATGAATTGCTAACAGTATTTTCATTAAAGAGAGTAATTAACACTTGACTACCGGCTGCAAAGTCAGGAAATAAATTGGCTTCAGAAGCTGCTGCCACTATTCGATCTACTCCAAAACTAAAACCAACAGCTGGAATAGCAACGCCGCTTAATTCTTTTATTAAATTATCGTAACGACCGCCGCCGCCGCAAGAACCGCTTTGATACGCAGGGAGATTAACTTCTACAATCATGCCGGTATAGTAATCTAAGCCGCGAGCTAGAGTAGGGGAGTAAATTAAATTTTCAGCTTTCACTCCTAATTTGATAGCTTGCTCTTTAATAGTTTCTAAATTTTGATTAATTTTAAGCTGCGAAACAGTTTTTATTACGTCTTGAGCAGTAGCAGCTGTCAATCCTTTTTCAGTTAGCTCTGCTCGTACCTCTTCTTGACTGAATTTATCTAATTTGTCTAAGCTTTGAATTAAAGAAAAGACATCTGCTTGCTCAGTGGCAACAGCTTTAAGTTTTTCAACTAATAATTGTCGGTCATTAATTAATAGTTGAACTTGATCAAACCCAATATTAATAAAGGCTTGATAAGTGCAAGCTAAAATTTCAGCGTCTGCTAACTGAGAAGTGGTGCCAAAAATATCCATATCGCACTGCATAAATTCTCTAAACCGACCCTGCTGTGGGTTTTCTGCTCTAAATACATTTTGAATCTGATAGCGTCTAAAAAATTTAGGAAGATTATTGCGGTATTGAGCTAAAATACGAGCCGTGGGTACTGTTTGATCGTAGCGCAGCCCCAGCTTGCGGCCGCCTCTGTCAGTAAAGGTATAAATTAGCTTGTCAGCTTCAGTGCCGTATTTGTCTAATAATAACTCTGCGTATTCTAAAGTAGGAGTTTCCAAGGGCTCAAAAGCAAATAATTCAAAAGCCTTGATAATTTTATTAATAATAAAATTACGCTGCCGTTTTTGCTGCGGCATTATGTCGCGAAACCCTTTCAGTGTTTGCAGTTTTTGTTTATCCATGTTAATTAAAATAAATTAAATAATTTTTTGTTTATAAATAGATTGGCAAATAAATGGCAGCCAAGTAATTAAAATAATAAGTCGTAAATAATTAAAATAACGAGTTGTTAAAAGCAATTTTAAATCAGTTTTAACAACAACAGTATTATAACGCGGCGGCATTTAAAAATCAGGGGAAATTTAATGATTTGTGATAAAATGGAAATTAGTTTATTAACGAGTATACTTTTGAAAAGCGTTTATTCAGGGCTTGTAGCTCAGTTGGCTAGAGCGCTGCTATCGCACAGCAGAGGTCAGGGGTTCGATTCCCCTCAAGTCCACAAAGAAGAAGATTTTGTTATTGATTACGTTGCTTTGCCTTTAATCTTTTTGATTAAATTTTTTTAATTAAAAATTAAAGATCACTTACTAAGGATTTTACTACTTGAGTATATTTTGTTTCTGTATCCTGCTCCTCATCAGTCTCAATATATCCGGCCATAATCATCTGCATGTCTTGAAAAAGATCAGTTCTGTTTATTTTATCTCCAACTAAATCTTCGTATCTGGTTTGGGTAGTAGTTACTATTTGATGCTCTTTTCCATCTTTTCTTGATGCCAGCGTTATTCGATTGCCGTCGAGATTTAAGATAGTGCCGATTAAGACTAATTGTGGTTTTGGTCTAAAATCATTTTCTGTAATAATAATTCTTAAAGGTGTAAAATCATTTTCTTCTTGATAACCTAAAACAATGGCTGAATTTTCAATTTCAATATCTCCAACTTCAATGGCTTGATCATTTTTAATAAGTTCTACAGTTTCTGCTAATGAGACAACTTGAGGACCTTTCATATTATTAATTGTGATCGTTTCTTCAGAAACTCTTTCAACTTGTCCCACAAATCCTCGTTTTGTTTTGCCGTTATCCTGTCCATTGGCCGAATTTTTTTCTTGAACTGCTTTTTCAATTCTATCTTTTAGTGCTTCGGTTGCAGCAGGGTTTGCTTCGGAGTCTTCATCAGTAGTTTCAGTTTGAGCAAAAATTGTACCGGCGCAAATAAGAGCAGATATACTCAAAAAAACAAATAGGAGTTTAATTTTAGGGATTAACATTTTTTTATTTAGGGATATTAGCTATTGTTGTTAATTAGTTTCTGTTTCTGTTTCTGTTTCTGTTTCATCATCAACCTCTGCTTCTTCTGTTTCACTTTCTTCTTCCTCAGAAACAGGCATATATTCTTGATCGTAAACAATGACGGTTCTTTTAATGACTTCATGTTCGCCTAATTTGTCTATTACATGTATGTGAATAATATTGGCAAAATTTTGTAATTGAACCTCTTTTGAAAAATTGCCTGTTTCATCAGCTTGAGTAATGATAGGTTGATCATTGACATAAATAATGACAAATACTCCAGGCGCAGCTTTGCCGGTGACAGTAGTAGATTTTTCTTTAATTACGCTTTCATCAGTCGGCAAAAATACAGTGGTTCGGCCATTAGATTCTTGAGATTCTTTAGGCTCTGTCTGCTCAAGTTTGTCAATAGTGGCAGCAGTTTGAGTTTTCTCCTCAGTTTTTTGAGAATAATAGTAGCCATAAGTGATAAATAGGCCCATGGTTAAGCCAATCAGGATGGCAATAATAAATTCTTTTTTCATTATATTAACTATTATAACTCATTCCGATGATTATTTTAACTATTTTGACTTGAATTTAATCTAAAATGACCGACAGCACTTTTAACAGTATCCTTAACATCATTTTTAAGCTGTATTAATTTGAGACTTTTAAATTTGCAGCAAGCTGCCTGAAATTTATTTAGCAGCAGCTGTTATAATAAAATGGTTGTTAAAATAAAAAATAGTTGATAAAACTAATTACTACATAAACAAAGACGGAAGCTGTAGGTTGAGCGAATTTATTACTTATTTTTTTACTAAAGAAAGGTAATTATGATTATTAAATATTACGGCCACGCCTGCTTCAAACTTAGGGGCACTGATGGGTCAGTTGTTACTGACCCTTATCATGATTTTATTGGCTTTGACTTGCCGAACTTAAGCGCAGATATTGTGACAGTGTCGCATGATAATCCGGCTCATAATAATTATGAAGCTATTAATAACACCTCGCGGCGTGAAAGCCCGTTTATTATTGAGAAACCGGGTGAATATCAAATTCAAAATATTTCCATCTTTGGAGTTAAAGCGTATCAAGATGATAAACAAGGATCATTGAGAGGGGAAAACTATATTTTCAGTCTTTTAGTTGACGGCCTCAAGGTATGTCATTTAGGGGGCTTAGGTCATAAATTAGATGATAAAAAAGTTGCTGAAATTGGATTGGTTGATATCCTTTTTTTACCTATTGGCGGAGGGATGACTTTAAATCCTAAAGAGGCAACACAGGTGGCTCGTTCTTTAGAGCCTAACATTGTGATCCCCATGATTCATAAACTGCCTGATCATAATCAAGAAAATTTTTCAGAATTAAGCTCTTTAGAAGATTTTTACAAAGCTTATGAAGCTGAGCCGAAACCAATCAATAAGCTTAATATCGCCCGCAGCAATTTACCTGAAGAAATGGAATTAATGGTTCTAAACAAATTTAATTAAGCATTAACCAGCTGGCTAAACTCTAATAAAATTCTAGGAAATTTTAACAGCATTAGGCAGCTAACAGCTCAACCGATAGAATAAAAGTCTTGCATAAGTATTAAAAGTTGCTAAACTAAAAATTGCACTATAGTTTAGATATTAATAGTGCTTTTCCTGCCCGTATGAGGTGATGTCATTTGAAGAGGTTAATCTTCAATCAGTGCTTTATTTAGAGTTATTATTTAGAGTTGCCTTTAATTTATTTTGATTTTAATTTTTAATTTACTTTTTAACTCATGGATTCAAAAATACCTCCACATGATCTAGAAGCAGAGCGGTCTGTGCTGGCAGCTATTTTAATTGATGACGAAGCTATTATTAAAGTGTCTGATTATCTTAACGTAGAAAGTTTTTACGACCGTTCTCATCAGTTAATTTACCAAAGTGCTGTTGAACTTTACGAAGACAGAGAAGCAATAGATGTAGTGACTCTAACCAATCAACTTAAAAAAAATGAAGTTTTGCAAAGAGTTGGCGGTGCCAGCGCTATTGCTAAACTGTCTAATTTATTGTCAACAGCAGCAAATGTTGAAAGTTATGCCAAATTAATCAAAGAACATTTTATTAAGCGGCGTTTAATTAGTATTTCCGGTAATTTGAGTGAACTGGCTTTTGATAATAGCAAGACTGCTCAGGAAGCTTTAAACATGGCCGAGGCTAAGGTCTTTAAGGTTTCACAGGCTCATTCTGATCGCGATTTTATTCCTCTTAAAGATACTTTAGTTGAAAGTTTTGAAAGATTGGATGAGCTGCAGAAGAGCGGAGGAGACCTGCGCGGAGTGCCGACAGGTTATAAGGATATTGATGATTTGCTGGCCGGATTGCAGAAGTCAAATTTAATTATTTTAGCAGCGCGGCCGGGCATGGGAAAAACAGCTCTCTCTTTAAATATTGCTCAAAACATTGCAGTCAAATACAGCAAAAAAGTTGGGTTTTTTTCTCTAGAAATGAGTAAAGAAGAGTTAGTTGACCGTTTGCTAGTGTCACAAGCTGATATTGATGCCTGGAAATTAAAGACGGGTAGACTCAATCAACAGGATTTTTTAAAAATATCTGATGCTATGGGGGTCTTGGCTGAAGCTAATTTATTTATTGACGACACTCCCGGTTTGAGCATTTTTGATATGAGAACTAAAGCTAGAAGATTGATGTCGGAGCAAAATATTGATGTTTTGGTTGTTGATTATTTACAGTTGGCCCATGGACGGACTAAAGATAATCGCGTGCAAGAGGTGTCAGAGATATCACAAGGTTTAAAAAATATAGCTAGGGAGTTAAGAGTGCCGGTTTTATCTTTATCTCAACTATCTCGTGCTATCGAGAATAGGGGAGAGAAAAGACCTCAATTGTCTGATTTAAGGGAGTCCGGTGCTATTGAGCAGGATGCAGATGTGGTGATGTTTTTGTATCGCAAAGATGAAGACATTAGAGAGCAAGTGACATTGAGAGTTTCTAAGCATCGTAATGGTCCGTTGGGTGAGGCTGAGCTTTACTTCAGAGGTGATAGAATCAGATTTTATGGGATGGAAGATAGGATGTAATAAAAAATCTTGCACGAGGTTTAATTCAAGAGATTTAAATCAAGATTTTTTGCTGCGATAATTTTTAATGCCAACAAAGAATTTTCAACTGATAATTTTTATTACTACTGTAAACGAAAAAGTGCTGCGCAGAAAATAAGGTGTTGCAGAGGCTAGGTTGTTGTTAACGAGGAGCCATCCCAAAGAGAAGGAAAATTAGACTACTTGAAACCGCAATTAAGATGAGGAACGATCCTAAGTATGATTTTGTACCTTGTTTAATTTGATCAGGGTCCGGATTGTCGGTAGCTATCAGGATTAAAATTGAAACAATGATCCAGATTAAAGCCCTAAAAACTACTGACCAAGTGTTAGTGACATCAAATAAACTAAAAGCAATTGATTTTACAAACTCCATATCTTAATAATGCTTTAATTTCTAGTAAAATGCAAGGGTTATTGATAGAATAAAGCTGTAGTTAGTGAAGTTTTAAGGTTGATAATTAAAATTTTCAGCAGATTATTAATTAATTGTTAGCCTTAGTCGTTATTTTGAGCCGCGGTGGCGGAACTGGCAGACGCGTGGGTCTCAAAAACCCATGAGTTTTAACACTCGTGTGAGTTCGATTCTCACCCGCGGCACAAAAAAAGATAAACACAGAAATAGATTTAAATAGTGCAACAAGTTGAAGCGCATATTGAAACGCATATTGAAACGCATAAACAACTTTAAACACAGTAGTAAGTTTTGATATTTGGCAAGGCGCAATTAGGTTACAATATTAATTAGGTATTTATTAACCACATTTTTTATGTTTCCTACGCTTTTAAATATAGGCTCATTTCATTTGCGAACCTTGAGTGTTTTTCAAGCTATAGCTTTTTTTGCCTGCGCTTTAGTATTTTGGAAAAGAGCAAGAGAAGAAAGCTATTCAGAAGTAAAAGTATTCGACGGCTTTTTAATATCTTTTATTATCGGCTGGCTGAGCGGCAGAGTAGGGCATATTGTTATTAATTATGATCAATTCGGGTTTGATGTTTTGAAATGGTTGAATGTGGTGCACTATCCGGGCCAGCTGTTGTCGTTTTTTTTATTAGGCGCCACACTATACCTTTATTTTTATGCAAAAAAAGAAAAATGGGATGCTTTTGAAATTTTGGACTGGTGGGCCCAGGCATTGACAATGGGGTTAATATGGTTAAATTTGGGCTTTTTTTTCACAGGTATACTTTTCGGTAAAACTACTAACTTGCCTTGGGGAGTAGTTTTTCCGGGCGTTTTTGAACCCCGACATCCGGTGCAAATATATTATGTCATATTTTTAGTCATACTTTATAAATTTTTAAATTGGCTGGAATTCAACTATCGTACTTTTAGCTGGTATCGCGCCGGTAAGAAGACTGCTCAAACAGGGTTTTTATTTATTGTTTTTTTATTTAGTTATGGTTTATTTTCATTATTAATGAAATTTTTTCAACCTGCTTTGATTGTGGTTGGCGAATTTTCATTTGATACTTTGTTTTATTTAGGTTTAATTTTTTTTGCTTTATATTTACTGCTGCTGCGTTCAAATCGATCCTTTTTCTCTGTTAATAAAAAGAAATTCTTTGCGATTAAAAGATAATGGTTAAGGCAAGCAATTTTTCTTTACTAGATTCTTCTTTAATTTTTGAAGACAATTTTTTATTGGCCATTAATAAGCCGACTGGGATTGTAGTTAACAACTCTGCTACTATTCAGGAACCAACAGTCCAGCACTGGATTTATAAAAAATTAGGGGGAGAGCAGGGGGTAAAAAAAATAATCGCTGCCAAGAAGCAGTGGGCGAAGCTAGTGCCGTCTGATTTTGACAACAAATTTGGCACACCAAAAGAGATTTTTTTACGCCGGCAGGGACTAGTTCATCGGCTTGATAAAGAAACCAGCGGAGTTTTGCTCTTGGCTAAAGATCCGGGAACATTGGTTAATTTAATGAGTCAATTCAAAGCTAGAAAAGTTAGAAAGAAATACTTAGGTTTAGTGCATGGAAAAATGAAGGTGGATAGCTCTGCTGTTAATGCTGCTATTGCTAGATCTAAGGCCAACCCATTTCAGTTTAGGGCAGAAATAGACGGCCGAGCTGCCACTACTTATTATCGAGTTATTGACTTTTTCCCCGGCTTAGCAGTCAGCAGAATTAAAGATATTAGCAAGAAAAATAGGAATAAAATTATAAAGAATATTAATTCTTATCAACAAGGCTTTTCTTTACTGGAATGTATTCCCAAGACCGGGCGTACCCATCAAATTAGAGTCCATTTGGCTCATTTAAACCATTCTATTGTGGCTGACAAGACTTATTCTGGTAAAAAAAGAAGCCGTTTGGATCGACGCTGGTGTCCTCGGCAATTTTTACATGCTTGGCAGCTGCAATTTAAGCATCCTCACACCAATAACAAGAAAACTATTAAAGCCGAGCTGCCTTCAGATTTGGCAACAGTGTTGGATTATTTAAAGGCCTAAAGGTTATTGAGGCAGCCCGGATTAAGGCAGCCCGGATTAAGGTTGCCGGGATTAAGGTTGCCCGGGCCTAAAAAGGTATTTTTAAGAGCCGGGGGTAGGCGAGTTGCTGAAGATATCCAACTTTCATCATTTTATGATTGATTTCAAAATTGGGGCGCATGTTTCTATAAAGGGAGGGCTGCATCTTGCTGTAGAGCGAGCAGCGGCTATAGGTTGTAATTGTATGCAGGTTTTTTCGGGAAATCCTCGGTCATGGCAAAGGTCTATGTTAGCTGACGAAATTGTCAAAAAAATGTTTGCAAAACAGCAAGAATTAAAGGTAGCGTCAATATTTATTCATGCTTCATATTTAATTAATTTGGCTTCTGATAAACAAGAACTTGTTGCTAAATCTGTTCGGTCGTTGATCTTTGATTTACGCGTTAATAGTTTGGTAAAAGGTTCGGGAGTGATTGTACATTTAGGCAGCCATCAAGGTAGAGGTTGGGCTGCTGCTAAAACTCAAGTAAAAGAGGCGATTAATGAAATTTTAGCCCAAACTCCTCAAGATAGTGTTTTGTTGATTGAAAATTCAGCTGGCCAAAAAGGCAAAATTGCTTCCGATTTGAAGGAAATTAAATGGTTTTTAGATCAATTGCAATCGTCTAGAATCGGTTGGTGTGTCGATACTAGCCATAGTTTTGCTGCCGGTTATCCATTGGTTAAAAGTTCTGTTTTTAATCAAAAATCAAATAATCAAGATCTGATTAGTACTATTACGGCTCTAAAACTTGACACTGCTCTTAAATGCATTCATGTTAACGACAGTAAGACCGCTTTCAATTCAGGCCGGGACCGCCATGAAAATATTGGTGATGGCTTAATTCCCCGCCAAGACTTACGTGGTTTTTTACGGAATAACTTATTTCGCCATATGCCAATGATTGCTGAAGTGCCGGGTTTAGACGGCACTGGTCCGGATAAAGAAAATATTAAAAGACTCAAGGAGATTGTGAGTTAATAATAATTAGTAATTAATAAGTTGCAAGTTAATGAGAGCCAGTAATTAACAAGTTGCTAAGAAATTTTGAATTTTAGACTTTTTATGCTATACTTTCATCCTCTGCAGGAGATATTATATTATTAATTTAAGCTTGTTTAACTTCTCTCCTGAGTCCTGAATTTAAGTTAAACAAACATTTCCTTGCTTTAATAAAGCGGGAAAAAACAAGGACGCTATTATGACTAAAATAAATCTTTCCAAACTACCTGATAAGGCTCCTGATTATGATTTACGGGATTTGTTAGAGGCTGGCTGTCATTTTGGACACCAGCGCGACAAATGGAACCCGAAAATGGCGGAATATGTATATCGTGATAAAGAAGGGGTTAATATTTTTGATTTAGCAAAAACAGCGGAGCAGTTAAGCTTGGCTTACAACTATTTTTATCAATTGGGCAAAAAGAATAAAAAGGTTATTATGGTTGGCACTAAACGCCAAGCAAGAAAGGCTGTTCGGGAAACAGCTCAAGATGCAGGCATGATGTATATTTCTTCACGGTGGCTGGGAGGTTTTTTAACAAACTGGAAGCAAATTAAACAATCTTTGGATAAATTAAAAACAATGAAAGATAATTTTGAAAAAGACGAGTATGACAATTTAACTACTTATGAGCAAGCTCAGCTTAAAAAAGAAATAACTAGGCTGGAGAGATTTTTTGAAGGTATAATGGATTTGAATTCCCGTCCGGATGTTATCTTTGTAGTTGATCCTGTTAAGGAGGATATAGCGGTTAAAGAGGCAAATTTGATGGATGTTCCCGTTGTGGCAATTGCAGACAGTGATGCTAATCCTGATTTATTAAAGATTACAATTCCGGCTAATGATGATGCAATTAAAAGTGTCAGTTTTTTGGTCAAGCAAATAGGCGAGGCTTATAAAGCCGGCAGTGAAGGGGAGTTGGTTAAGAAAAAACAAGCTGGTAAAAAATCCGGCGAAAAAGAGTCAGTTGAGAAAGAAGAACAAAAAAAGGAAGAGCAAGCTGGCAAGGAAAAAAAGCAAACTGATAAAAAAGAAAAAGCTGAACCCGAAAAAAAAGATGAAAAAGAACCAGTTGACCAGAATAAGAAGGACAAGGAAACTGACCAGAATAAGAAAGGCAAGAAAAAAGAAAAACCTGCCAAAGATGAAAAAGATATCAAAGATGAAGAGTAGTTTAGTTTTCTATTCATCACTCAATATAATATACTGCTTATTAATGGTGTTAATCAGGAGATAGAGCAATAAGTTGAACGGCTGGTAATAACTAGCAATAAGCGGTTGGCAATAATTAGACTAGTAATAATTAGAGCAGTAATAGTTGCTTTATCTACATTTTTATATCTCAGATAGTTAATAAATTTATAATAAAATAAGGTAAGAAGTTATGAAAAAAAATAAACTTGATGTAAAAGCTATTAAAAAGCTGAGAGATGAAACTGGAGCTCGAATGATAGATTGCAAAAAAGCTTTGGAAGAAGCAGAAGGTGATTTTGATGAGGCGATTGAGATAGTTGAAAAAGCGGGTTTGGCTAGGGCAGAGGAGGTTCAGAAAAGAAAAGCCGGAGCAGGTTTAATTGAAAGTTATGTTCATAACAACGGCAAAATTGGAGCTTTAGTGGAACTGCATTGTGAGACAGATTTTGTAGCTAAAAATAATGAGTTCCGAACACTGGCCCGAGATATTGCGATGCAAGTAGCAGCCATGAAGCCACAGGATGTGGATGAGCTTTTAGAGCAGGAGTTTATTAAAGATTCTACGGTTACTATTAAAAGATTAATTAAGAGGTTGAGCGGCAAGATTGGTGAGAAAATGAAAGTTGAACGTTTTGTTAGGTTTTCTTTAGATTAAGTTAGCCTAATTTTAGAAAAAGTTGTTGCGAGACAAGTATAATTTCTAGTTTAAATTAAAATAATTTAATTTTAAAAATATCTCAACTGTCCAGCTGCATAATTGCATCTTATGAGAGATTTTGCCAGCAAATCTGCTAATAAAAAAAAGAGAAAAACACTAGTTGCTTTTTTAAAAAGCTGCGTTGCTTTTTTTATAAAATTTATTAAATTAAGTTTAACTCTCCTGGCTAGCTTATTGTTGTTCGGCTTGCTTGTTTGGGTAATTTTACCTCACTTAATAACACCTCAGCACCACAGAAGTATTGTATTCATTAATTATATTGAAAATGGATATGAAGGTGAAATGTTATTTGCATCATTTGATGCTGATATTAATAAAATTAAGGCTTATTTAATCACCCAAGAACATCAAGCCAACTTTATTAATGAACAGACACGATCTGTTGAGTCTATTGCTTTTAATACAGCAGTTGAAGATTTAGAAATTGAAAAAATTAATACCACGCAGATTTCGTGGTTAACAGGCAGAGTAGTGAATGAGGTGGTGTTATTATCGGGCGAAAAAGGTATTGAGCTGTCAAAGCTGCATAATTTAACACGATTATTGAAAGAAAAACTGTTTTCTGATTTAGCTTCTGTTAAGAAAATTGCAGATATTAAAAAAATGCAAGAGCTTTTTTACCTCTTACTAGTGTTAAGAAAAATGGATTATGACTTTATTCCTCAAGAAAGCAATTTGCCTCAAACTGCAGTCTTACCTGATAATTGCGCAGCAGCTGTTATTAATACTACTGATATTGTTGACTACGCCTCAACGTTTACTTCAATTTTAGAAACAAGTGGGGCTAGAGTGATAAGAGTTGATACCGGTTTTCAAGATCGGACGTATGAACAATCTGTCTTAGCTTTTAATCAAGAAAAGAAAGCTTGCAATTTATTGGCTGAGCTTTTGCAAGAGAATCTTTTTATCCAACCACTACAGCAAATTAGAGGTCCGCAAGCAGAATCTCTTTTAAATCGCTATCGGGCTGATTTAATTATTTTATTGGGAGCTAATTATTGAAAAGCCAATTATTGAAAAGCTAATAAATCAATTACCAAGGATCGGCCTGCTAATTATTAGTAATAGGATAGTTGGTTGATAAATTAGTTAAATTATCTTCTTCTAATTTTTTATTAACCGGGAAAGAAGTAACGCCTTTGTTTTCCTCTGAAACTTTGCTTTCTTTTACTAAAACTTTGCACTCTCTTTTTTCCGGGTTAATAGAATGAATAGTGCATTCATATTCATTATTTTTTTTAATTAATTTAATTAATCTTGAGGAAATTTTTTGCGGCAAAGTTCCTAAATATTGCGATTGAGTACTCTTATCAGCTGCCTTAGTGTCAGTTGTATATATTGAAATATATTTATTTTTTGGTTCTAACACACAATTTTGCCCCATAGATAATTCAGACAATGTTTTTTTGTCCGCAGTTCTAGTGAGCGCTATTACTTGAGATTTGCCCGGTTCTTCAATGTAAGCTGGATTTTGATTAAATTGAATAGTCGGTCCGGTGCTTTTTTTCTTAGCCCGCTCAAGATTTTTGGCGGCAATTTTATTATGTTTATCAAGTCGTAAAATCTGTTTTAATAGTTTTTCTGCAATTCGGTTATGCCCCAATTGCATTCGAGCCAAGGCTAATCTATTCAGAGCACTGATGTTATGAGCGTCTATTTCTAAAATTTCTTTATTAATCTCTTTGGCAAGCCTCCAATCCTTATTTTTTGCCGCTGCGATCGCTTTTTTAGTTAAAGGGGCAATATTTCTCATAATATAATGCATGATTGCTATCTAGGTCAGTTTGAGTCAAAGAATACTGATTTTTAGGCGAATTGTCAAGCATGATAAAATAAAGGTGTAATAAAGCAAGGGTTAAATTTTAAACTAATTATTAATTATCATAGGATTTATCAAATTATGGCAGGACATAGCAAATGGTCTAATATTAAACATAAGAAGAAAGCAGAGGATCGTAAAAGAGGTAAAATTTTTAGTAAATTGTCTCGAAAAATTAGAGCTGCTGTTAGAGAAGGGGGGACTGATCCTGAAACTAATGTTAATTTAAGAACTTGGCTGGATAAAGCTCGAGACGCTAATATGCCAAAGGAAAATGTACAGCGAGCGATTGACGCCGGAGCTGGCAAAGGAGAGAATGGGCCGCTGCAGGAAGTGGTTTATGAGGCTTTTACTCCTTTCGGCGCCGGAATGTTAATTGTGACTACTACAGATAATAAAAATAGAACTACAGCTAAGATTAGGAATGTGCTGACTGAAGCCGGAGGATCGCTTGGAGCTCCCGGTTCGAGCAGCTATATGTTTAAGCGAACTGATCAAGGTAAATACCAAGCAACTATTACTGTCCCCCAAGACGATGAACAAAGGAAAAATTTAGATGCTATGATAGAGAAGTTGTTGGAACTGGAAGATGTGACAGATATTTATTGCGCAATAGACGGTTGGGAAAGTCCTTAGCTTTTGATAATTATTATTAATAAAATATCTTAACTATTTAATTAACCAATGAGGCGAAGAGAAAAATTTGTACTTTCTACTATCTTTTTATCAATATTGTTTTTTGCCATTCAATATGTGAGCTTAGATTGGCGCTATCTGGCTATTGCCGGTTTAACGGTTGTGACTTATATTGTGGCTTCTTTTGCTTTGTCAGACGATTTAGAGTTTCATGAGCGCTTAACTATTGTGCCGCTGCCGACTATGTATGCCATGGCAGTGGCATTATTTTACTTTTTATTACCGGATAATTTTTTAAGCCAATTATTAATTTTAATTTTATTCAGCATCGGACTTTATGCCTTATTTTTAACAGCTAATATTTACTCTGTTGTTAAGGGCAAAACAATTCAGTTATTGTATGCAGCCCGCACCATCGGTTTTTTCTTTACACTTTTAACTTCTTTATTACTTACCAATACTATTTTATCTTTAAATTTACCTTTCTGGGCAATAGGGTTGTTGGTGGGATTGGCTCATTTCCCTTTACTTTTCATATCTTTGTGGGCGGTTAATTTTGAAGATTTTATTGCTAAAGATATTTTAATTTATTCTTCAGTCATCAGTTTATTTTTGATGGAATTTGCCATCTTATTATCTTTGATTCCAATGCCAGTGTGGAATGCTTCTTTATTCGTGATCGGGGTCGTTTATTTAGTATTGGGTTTGCTGCAATCTTATTTAAGAGGCAGGTTGTTTAAAAATACTATAGCTGAATATTCTTTAATGGCCGCTATTTTAGCTTTTCTCTTCATCATTTTTTTTCCTTTTAAGTAAGAATTTAGTTTTAAAGAATTACAACTGGTCAATTTACCTCTAGTTAATTCTGATTATACCTCGCAGTTAATTCTGATTATACCTCGCAGTTTGGCCATATTTAACGGATAAAACACTGAGGGCCCTCCCTCAAAATTTATTAACAGGCAGTTTGGTTGGTTTACTTGGCGGTTATATCGGGGGCAGCAGCTGATCAGTAGTAAATTTGCTAATTTTGCAGGAATTAAGGGGCAGAGCAGAGGCTTATTTTTTTAAAGGTTAAGCTTGTGCCAGATTTAATATTGTTAGTGAAAAGAAGGTGTTTTTAAAGTGGAGGCTGTTTATAGAGAAAATTAAAAAAAATATTAATTTATTTTGATTAAGAACTCAATTTTAATATAAAAAACTAGAGCAGAGGCCTTGAATCGTGAAATGGCAATGTGAAATGGAGGAGAGGGGCTCAAATTTTAAAAGGGTAACGTCTTATAATATTAAGGATGATATAGTTTGATATAGTTAGTAAATAAGAGATAATTCTGCGAAAATAATGTGGAAAAGTATATTTCGCCTCTGGTAATCATTAACTTTTTTAAGTGTCATATAATTTACTTATTGTGTTGCTTATCAGACCGGAATGAGTTCACGCCTAACCAGATTAGCCTGGATTAAATTCTGCTAGATAAGCTATAACCAGAGAGAGGCCATGCTCTCAGAGTAGTAGAATATCATTTTGTACAAATTAGGCTGATGTAAAGGTAAAAAACCCGAAGTGGTAAAATTAAGATTTGTTTAACAAGTGTTAATTTAGAATGGGGTTTGATCCGGGGAGGATGGCTGTTTATATCTGTATTTAATACTTTTTGTTCTGCTGCATTGGGCAGTGTCGGCAAGAGAGTGAGACAGACGTCCTCTCTTTTATGGTTTTGATACTTAAAAATAAGTACTATGTCGCACAATATAACTTTTACGACGTACAGTCATAAAAGTTAAAGATAGGTTAAAAAGCAGTTTTTTATTTTTAAGTTTAGCCTTTTCCTTTAAAGGTGTAAATAAAGATGTTTGTTTATTTTGTTTGATAATCATTACCTCTTTTCTTATTAAGCTTGTCTTGTCTTAAAGCTTAAATTTTTCGCCTGAATATTTTATTTAATAATTAGGCTAAATTATTGTCTAGGTTAAATGCTGGCTGACTCAGTTAATAACTTATTTTAAATTGATTTAAAAAAGATTGTTTGTGATTAATATATAAAATAATTTCAATTACGGTTGTTTGCTTTAAATTCAATTGACATGAAGTTTAAGCAATGATCAATCATTCAGCCTATGTTAAAAAAAGCTGTTTTTGAGCGTTTGAGAGGCTTGATTTTAAGCAGTTAATTTATTTAATATTTATTTTAAGATTGATATATCCGTTAGAATTAATGGCGGTGGTTTTAAGAGTTTTGATGCTATTTAAAGCATTTTGTTGTGCCGGGGCCTTAATTTTGAATATTTTTAAAGTTTCTTAGACGGCTTTTAAATCCGTTATATTGTTTTATGTTTATGTGTTTTTATGTAACAGTTATTTTATTATGTTGTAGCTGTTTCAAATTATTTTGTTAAACAGTGATCAGCAGCTTGGTTTAAATAATAATCAAATGTTTAATTTTACTATCAATTAGTTAATTGATTTATCATTTGGAAATATTTTGTGAAAACTTGTGAAAATTTGTGAAAACAATAACTATTAATTTATCTATTTTGAGTTTAAACTATCTATAAAGCACCTATTGTCAATCTTCTTTTGTTTTTGCTATATTTTAGCCAATTCATGGTTTTGTTAATAGTAAATTTGTCTTTATCAATAATTATTGACGATATTATGTAAAATTTTTGTTAGAAAAACATGGATACATAGTAGATAAGTAGCAGGCTTCAATTTTGTCACTCTCTCCCCTCCTCTGCTCAAAATCCCCTCCGGCTTCTTGGGGAATTTTATTACTTGAGTATTTTAAACTTTGGCCGCAGTTATATATAATTAAATTAGATAAAACAAATATGTCAAAAAATAATCCACTTGAGCTTAAAATGGTTAATTTCCTCGAGCATCTAGAGGTAGAGCGTAACTTAAGCGCTTTAACAATTCGCAACTATCGCCACTATTTAACTCGATTTATTGATTGGCTTGAGGAGCAAGGCTGCGATAGTCTAAAAGAAATTGATTTAAAGTTAATGAGGAAATATCGAGTTTACCTGAATCGTTACGAGGATGATTTAGGTAGAGATTTGTCAAAGGTAACTCAAGGCTATCATGTTACTGCCATTAGGTCTTGGTTTAAATGGCTGATTAAGAACGATGTAGAAGTTTTGCATCCGGAAAAAATAGATTTACCCAAAGGAGAGTCGACTCATATGCAGTTTGTGTCTGCTGATAAGATGGAGCGCTTGTTGGGTCAGCCTAAAATTTCTACAGAAGCAGGATTAAGAGATCGTGCGATTTTAGAAGTATTGTTTTCAACTGGATTGAGGGTAAGTGAGCTGGTAAGTTTGGATAGAGATAATATTGATCTAGAAAAAAAAGAATTTTCAGTGATTGGTAAAGGTCGCAAGGTGCGCGTAGTGTTTTTGAGCGAAAGAGCTGTGATTTGGCTGGAACGATATTTAACTAGACGCGAAGATCATTGGCAGCCTATTTTCATCCGTTATTCTGGCAAAAAACCCGGTGTTACTGACGATGGGGAAAGTATGCGCCTAACTACCCGCAGTGTGCAGCGCATTGTTAAAAAATACTCAAAACAAGCTAATTTATCAGCTGACTTAACACCACATGGCATTAGGCATAGTTTTGCTACTGATTTACTTAACAATGGTGCCGGGCTCAGGCAGGTACAAGAATTACTGGGTCATAAAAATATAGCCACTACTCAAATTTACACTCATGTCACTCAGCCTAAGTTAAGAAAAGTTCATCAGGAATTTCACTCAGACCTCAGGGGAAGGGAGCGACAATCACAAGAAAAAGGCAATCAAGAATGACGAACTTCCCAGTTGATTATTTTTTTATCAAATAATGCTTTACTCTGCTAATTTACCTCTGTAGATACTTTGTTTGATGTATCAGTTAAAATATAAGAGCTTATCTTTAGTTCTGTGGTTTCGTAATTTTTGTCAGGGGGAAAATGCTTCCCCCAGGGAAGAAGTATTGCCAAGTAATTTGATACGTGGTTACTATATTTTAATAAGATTATCTATTAACTTATATATCTAAATATTTATAAATATTAACTAATATTTATAAATATTGATTTGTATATTTTAACCTCTCCTCTACTCTCTCCTTTTTCATTTTTAAAGATTTAATGATAAAATGAATATTCAGTTGAAGTTGATAGGTGACAAGTTAAGGTATTATTTACTTCTTTTTTAATTTTAGGGCTCATAGCTCAGTTGGCTAGAGCGCTTGCATGGCATGCAAGAGGTCGCGGGTTCAAGCCCCGCTGAGTCCACATGGGTTTAGTTAAAAACAAGACTCTAATTGGTGTCTTAATCGCTTTTTTAATGATAGCGATCGGGTTAGTATTGTTTAATAATAATTTTTTTAATAGATTTCAACTTTCTCAAAATTTAGAAAAATGCGGTATTGAAAATTGTCATGGTTTAGAAATTAGCTGCGGAGCCAACATTCCTGAAGCCTGCACCATGATTTATATGCCTGGTGATAACTGTCGCCAATTTGCTGCTTGTGAAGTAATTGCAGGTAAATGCCAACTTGTAGTTACTGATGAATTCGAGGCATGCAAAACCTGTGTGCAGCAATGCGAGCAAAACTTTTTAGACGATCAAATGGAATTTTTTCAATGTGAGAGCAAGTGCGCAGTTTGAATTAGTTGCTAAATAAGCTGCATAGGTTGCGCAGTTAGCAGTTAGTAGAATCAGGCAGTAAATTTAAAAAATTAACCCATCTTTAATCTAGCTCTTCAATCAAAGCAGTAGTGGCAACTTTATCACCCTGCCTCAACTTCATTAAGATTACTCCTTGAGTTGGTCTTGTTAGGAAAGGAAGTGATTTTTTGGTATTTGGCAGCTGAATTGTTTGTCCCTTTTCACTGGAAATCACCGCTCCTTTGTGGTCTTTAGTAATTAAGCGAATACTGGCTGCCGGACCTGTTTTTTGTGTGATGTCAGCTACTTTCACCCCGAGTCCGGAGCGTTTTTGAGAAGGATATTGATCCAAAATGGTGCGTTTACCCATTCCTTTTTCAGTAATAACTAAAATAGCAGCCTCTTTTTCCTTTTTAGTGGCTTGATCAATGCTTTCTAAAGCTACTACATAATCATTCTTTTTAAGAGTTATCCCCTTTACCCCTTTAGTGTCGCGGTTGGAGCTTTTAATTTCTTTTTCATCAAATCTAATGCATTTGCCTTGGCGTGTGCCTAGGAAAATTTCATGAGTGCCGTCAGTGACTTGGCCTTTTACTAATTCGTCGCCTTCATTCAAATTAATGGCGATGATGCCAGTCGTACGGATGTTTCCAAATAAATTGACAGCAGTTTTTTTGACCAAACCTTCTTTAGTGGCTAGCAGAATAAATTTATCTTTGTCTTTTTCTTCATTTAATTCTAAGATTGATTTAATTTTTTCATTTGGTTTCAGATTTAGCAGATTAACAATCGCTGTACCTCGAGCCGTTCTCTTAGTCTCCGGAACTTCAAACGCTTTCAGCTTAAAGACTCTGCCTTGATTGGTAAAAAAGAGCAAAGAGTCATGGTTTTCGCAGGTAATTAAAGTTTCAATAACATCTTCATCTTTCATGTTAAGCTTTACCCCCTTACCACCGCGCCTTTGGGAGCGGAAGGTTTTATGAGCCAGTCTTTTAATATAATTGGCTTGAGTTAAAGCAATAACCACCGGAGCATTAGGGATCAAATCTGCTTCGCTTAATTGTCCAATTTTTCCTTTTACTAATTGGGTTAAGCGCTCATCTCCGTAAAGGGTGATTAATTCTTCTAATTCTTTAACAATAGTTTTTAAAATTTGTTTAGGATGAGTGAGTAGTTTTACGATTTCTGTAATTTGTTCTTTAATTGACTGATACTCTTCTTCAATTTTTTGTCTTTCTAAAGCCGCCAATCTTTTTAATTGCATTTCCAAAATGGCTGTGGCTTGAGGTTCAGTTAGACCGAACTTCTCCATCAATTCTTCTTGGGCAATTTGCGAATCAGCAGAGTTGCGAATAGTGTCAATAACATCGTCTAAATTATTCAGAGCAATAATTAAGCCTTCTAAAATATGAGCTCTTTGCCGGGCTTCAATTAAGTCATGTTGATTTCTTTTAACTACCACCGATTGGCGGTGGCGTACATACTCGCTTAAGATCTGTTTGACGTTCATCAACTGCGGCGTTCCTTCTCCAGTTAAGGCCACCATATTCATGGGGTAGCTGGTTTGCAGTTTAGAAAATTTATAGAGTTTATTGAGAACCACTTTGGGTCGAGAATTTCGTTTTAATTCAATTGTGATTTGCAGCCCTTGGCGGTCGGAATCATCTCTAATATTGCGAATGCCGTCAATTTTGTCATCTTTTACTAAATTAGCTATTTTTTCAATGAGTGAAGCTTTATTAACTTGATAAGGAATTTCATTAATAATGATTTCAAAACTGCCTTTGTCTTCAACAATTTTAGCCTTGCCGCGCATAATAATTTTGCCCTTGCCTTTGAGATAAGCTTCTTTAATTTGTTCAAAGTCGTACATGATGCCGCCGGTCGGAAAATCAGGCCCTTTAATATAGGTCATAATGTCGTCATTAGTGATTTCACTAGTGAATTGGCCTGTAATTTCATTAGGTTTAGCTTCAACTAAAGCAGCAGCTAAAGATTTTAAATCTTCAGCTTCTAATTTTTTAGTAAATTGTTGATTAATTTTTTCTTGATCTTCGTTGATCGCAGTTTCTCCTCGGTCAATCATGGCAATCAATGCTTGGCAAACTTCTTTTAGATTATGAGGTGGAATTTTAGTCGCCATGCCAACCGCAATACCTTCTGCTCCCATCAGCAATAAGTTTGGCAGTTTGCCCGGTAGAACTGTAGGTTCTTCCATCGAACCGTCGAAGTTTTCCGTAAATTGAACAGTGTCTTTATTGATATCAGTCAGAATTTCTTGAGAAATATTAGCTAGCCTGGCTTCGGTGTAACGCATGGCAGCCGGACTGTCGCCGTCAATAGAGCCAAAGTTGCCTTGGCCGTCTACTAATGGATAGCGAATGTTAAAATTTTGGGCCAATCTAACTAATGCCAGGTAAACTGAACTGTCGCCGTGAGGATGATATTTACCTAAAACATCGCCTACAATGCGGGCACATTTTTTATAAGGAGAATTATGGCGAATGCCGCTCTTATACATTGAATACAAAATACGCCTTTGAACCGGTTTTAACCCATCACGTACATCAGGTAGAGCTCGAGAAACAATAACACTCATGGCATAATCCAAGTAAGATTTTTCCATTTCTTCCACAATGGATGTTTGTTTGACGCGTCCATACTTGGTTTTCGTAATACTGTTAATCAAGCTGTTTTTGTCATTGTCATTGTTATTAGAGTTATTAGAAGCATCATTATTAGTTTTTTTACCGTCATGACCGGCTTTACTGTCAGTATTGCTGTCAACTGTTTGTTTTTGCTGGTGATCTTTTTTAGAATTACTTGCCATAATTTTTTACTTTTGATTTATTGAATTGAATAGTTAATTATTTAAAACTGTTTCCAGGGCCGGCACAATATCTTTTTTTCTGCTGATTTTAGCGCCGATATCAATCACATTGTCTTTAGCCTTGGTATTAAAAGCTTGTTCTGCTGTTTTAAGGCTTATTTTATCCGGTGCTAGTAATTTAGTATTAACTTTTAGGACATCGCTTACTGCTAAAAAAATTAAATCTGCTTCTTCTTGTTGTTTGACTGTTTGCATGGCTTGTAACAAGGCATCTTTTTTTTGTTGAATAATGTCAGATTGCTCTACAGTTTCAAGCTGACCAATAAACAGTTTTTGACCAAAGTCAAAAGTTTTAGCATCATGCTTGATTAATTCTAGAGGCGAAAGATGACTTAAATCTGATTTGGCTTTTAAGATTGCTAAGGCAAAAGCATCAATGTCAGTAATGCCGGCAATTTGAGCTAGCTCTTGAGCTATTTGTTGATCTTTATCAGTAGTGGTGCTGGACTTAAAGCCTACAGTATCAGACAAGATAGCTCCCAGCATTAAAGCGGCTAAGTTTTTATTAGGCTGCAGAGGCTGGCTGCCAAAGTGCTGCATTATAAAGTAGATTACACTGACAGTTGCACCCCAGGTTTTAAAATTCAGGAAAATAGGACGGCTAAGGCTGAGATTGGGTTTATGATGATCAATAATTTCACAGATTTGAGCTTCATCTAATCCCGGTAAACGCTGCGATTTTTCATTATGATCGACTAATACTACTTGATCAGACTTTTTAATATCCCGGGCTGTGATGATAGGAGGTGCCGTTGTCGAAAATTTATCCAGTAAATAGCGTGTTTCATGATTAATATCATCTACAATTGCAGCTTGCGGTTGTTGATAATGGAAGCAATCTAGCTGTTCAAATAGATATTGAGCGGCCAGGGCTGAAACAACACTGTCAGTGTCAGGTTTTTGATGGCCGATGATATAGGTGGTTGGCATGATTTATTTTAATGCTTTGTTTTTAATGTAATGACGGCTGTTTTTATTTTGGTTAAATTTTGATTTTAGTTAATTTTAGACATCCAGTTCTGCTAATTTAGCTCTGGTTTGAATGAATTTTTTGCGAGGCGGGACACGATTGCCCATTAAAACATCAAAAGCTTGATCAGCTTTATTAGCATCTTCAATTGTAATTTTTTTAACGATTCGAGATTCAGGGTTCATGGTTGTATCCCAGAGTTGCTGCGGGTTCATTTCGCCTAAACCTTTGTAGCGTTGTAAATCAATTTTAGTATTTGGGTGTTCTTTTTTGATATCAGCAACCATTTTATTTTTTTGTTCTTCAGAGTAAGCATATTTTTCTCGGCTTCTTTTGTAGGAAATTTTATATAGCGGCGGCATGGCGACATAGAGATGGCCTTCTTCGATAATTTCCGGCATATGGCGATAAAAAAAGGTTAGGCCAAGGGTGGTAATATGCTCGCCGTCTACATCAGCATCATTCATTAAAATGACGCGGTGGTAGCGTAAATTTTCCGGCTCATATGTTTCACCAATACCGGCTCCAAGAGCTACTATTAGTTGTTTAAGTTCTTTAAAATTAATCACTTTGTCTAACCGAGCGCGTTCGGTGTTTAAAATCTTACCTCGCAGTGGGAAAATTGCTTGAAAACGACGGTCTCTGCCCTGTTTGGCACTGCCGCCTGCGCTGTCTCCCTCAACAATATAAATTTCTGCTTCTGCAGGATCGGTAGTTTGACAGTCAGCTAATTTGCCTGGTAAAGTAGTTCCTTCCAGCACTCCTTTACGGGTGACGGCATCTTTAGCAGCTCGGGCTGCTTTTCTGGCGCGAGAAGATAATAAAATTTTTGCAATAATATTGCGGGCTGCATCCGGGTTTTCTTCTAAAAAGATTGAAAAGCCTTCTTTAAAGACTCGGTAAACTGCAGAGTGCGCTTCAGAATTATTTAATTTTGTTTTAGTTTGAGATTCAAATTGTAAATCATTAGCCGGCATTTTAACAAACACCACTGCGCTTAGACCTTCTTTAATATCGCTGGCAACAAAACTTTCATTTTTTTTCAGCATGTCATTTTTTTCAGCGTATTCTCTTAAAGCCCGGCTTAAGGCATTGGTAAAGCCGGTTACATGAGTTCCTCCATCAGGAGTGTTAATGACATTAACAAAACTGTCAATGATTTGGCTGTAAGAATCGTTATATTGCAAAGCTACTTCGACTCCAATTTGAAGATCGCTTTCTTTATCCTGCCATTGATCTTTAGTATAAAAAACATCATGAATGGCATCTTTACCGGTATTCAGATGTTGAATCATGGACTTGATGCCGCCTTCAAAATAAAAATGTTTTTCAACATCTACAATATTATCGTTTAAAATAAAGTAAATACCGGCCATTAAATAAGCTCTGTTTCTCAGTACATCAACCAGTTTTTTATGACTAAAGCTGGTAGTGCTGAAAACCGATTTATCAGGAATAAAATGCACTAGAGTGCCGTTTCCATCTTCTATTAGCGATGCAGATTTTTGAGGAAAAAGCTGCCTTACTTTTTTTTGAGAAATTTCGGTTACTGGTTTGTCCGGGGAGCCGTGATGATAAGATTGGTAATGATATTTGTTTTCGCGTTTAGAAATAACTTGCATCATGGCCGACAAAGCGTTGACAGCAGATGAACCCACTCCATGCAGTCCGCCTGATACTTTGTAAGCATCATTTTCAAATTTGCCGCCGGCATGAAGTTTAGTCATCACTACTTCCAAAGCAGAGACATTGGCTTGTTTGTGTTTTTCAACCGGAATACCGCGGCCGTGATCAATGACTGTAATTGCCTCCTGGCCTGCATTTTTGTCCTTAATTAATTCTTGCTCATTGTCAGTAATGCTGGAACGGAAAACTTCAATTTTTTTGCCGTAGCCGGCAATAGCTTCGTCTACTGCATTATCAAGAATTTCGATTGCCAAATGATGAAGGCCTTTAGCATCTGTTGAACCAATAAACATGCCCGGTCTTTTACGAACAGGATCTAGACCTTCTAAAATTTTAATTTCTGTTGCTTGATAGGAGTGTTTATTTTTAGCCATAATGAAAACAAAAATAAAAAAATATAACTATAAGGTTAACTTATTTTTAAGTTAAAAAAAATTGTTTAATTAAAGATTAATAAAAAAGTTAGCTGGTCTTTATTTTTTCTTAAAAGCTTTTCAAATCAAAATTTAAAAAAAATAATTAGTACTGTAAGATAAGTTGTGAAATAAAAGATTTAAAATTTGATTAAAAATCTACCTACTTATCCAAATCTATTTTTAGTGCGTTAGAGTTCAATTTCACAGATAATATTTTGTATCATAGTTTTTTTGTTTAAGCAAATTAATTAAAAATTACTGTTAGTTTTTCAGAAGTATTGATGGGGAAAAATAACTCTAATTCCATTTTCAACTGTTATTTATTATACCCCAAATAAGGCTATTTGTGAATTGCATTTTGATACTTTAAGTATTAAAAAATAATATTTTTTAACCAGAGAATTAGCTTTATTAATTAGTAATTTTTTTTGGGCTGCCTGCTAGGCGTTGAATAGTAAATTTGAGGCGTTTTTATTGAGACGGTTAAGATGACCATAAACTTTGCTAATCACAAACTTACGCCAGTCTTAAAAACGCATTTAGATTATTTTAAAAAAACAATGTTCCAAAGCTAGTCTCACATTTATATTTTTTTGCAAATCTTGGTAACAGCGCAGTAAGCTGTTGAGAATTTTAGGTAAATTGTGATGATTAATTTTTATTGTCTTATTTTTATTTTTAGCAGCTGAAGCGGCAGCAGTGATGGACTTTTTTGAATCAGATGAGCTTAGTGTTGAGTCTGTCTGCGAGTTGGACAGTTGCTGATGTAAGTAGGTAATTAAACTTAGGATTAAGGCTGAAGCCTCTTCTCTCTTCTTGTATTTTTCCGCCAGTTTTACAGCTTGAGCGTGATTAAATTTTGGAGAGCAAATTTGAACAGCTACGGCTGCAGTGTCTTTATGTAAATCTTTGGTTCGGCGTTTAGTGTCAGTATTAAGATAAATCTTACGGCATCTGGAGAGAATGGTGGGCAGTAATTGCCTGGGTTGGGTGGAAGTCAAAATAATTTGCGTTTCAGGCGGAGGTTCTTCAATAATTTTAAGTAAGGCGTTTTGGGCTGAAGGTGAACTTTTTTCTGCCTGTAAAATTATAAAAATTTGTTTTTGTTTGTTGTATGGTTTATAGGCGCTGTGACTGATCAGTTGCCGGACAGATTTAATTTTTACCCCTGCCTTATCTTGATTAACATAATGAATGTTTATTTTTGGTTGATTAGGTTCAACCCAACCTTTTTTTTGCAAAAAATCAGCAATCAATAGTTGCTGCTTTTGTTGAGGATTAAAAATTAAAAGTAGAGAGCTATTTTTTGTGGCGGCCATGGGTAATTTAATAATTTTATTGCTGTTTATGACTATATTTTTTTAAACTTAAATTAATGTCAGCTAGTGTCTTAATTGACATTAACTGATATGCTAGGGCAGAATTTATTTACCAGCTTTAAAATTAAAGCAGCAATTTAAGGTTAACAACTTAATCTTTTCTTAGTGGCAAGATTGTGTCATTATATAATAGACTTTAAATCAATTTTAAATTTAAAACAAAGTAATTAAAAAAACCTTTTATTTTAAAATAAAGTGCAATTTAATTGAATTGCAGTAGTTGCAAATTGTTATGCCTGCTCAAAATTCCAATCAATCTTTTACTATTGCTGATAATTCTGATGAAGTGATCAGCGTGGATAATAATGATAACAATCGGGCTGCGCTTAATTCAAATCAAGCCGGTAATGCTGCGGATCAAACTGCTGCAGCCGGCAATCAAGCTAATCAGCAAGCCAAAAACCAAGTTAATAATAACGTTGCGCAGCAAGCTAGCCAGACTAATAATGCCCCTCAAGCTGCTGCCCCTGCCTCCCCTGCTCCTGCCGCTTCTTCGCCTGAGATTTCTTCGCCTAATGCTCCTTTGTCCGACACTGCTTCATCTGCTTCACCTGACGCTAAGGCTGTTAATACTACTGATGATCCCACAAATATAGATAACACTGCTGACACTAATGCTGCCAGTACTGTTTCTGATGCTGATGCGGCTGATTCAACTGATGCGGTCGGTCAAACTTTAACCGGCGAGCAGAAAATTGAGACAAATTTTACGGGATTGTTAGGAGTTTTAGTGGAAAATCAAATTATTAGTGAAGAACAGGCTCAAGAAATTAACGGTGTTCATTTGGCCTCGAAAAAGTCAATAGAGGACATAGTGCGAGAAAGCGAGATAGTTTCAGAATTGGATTTAACTAAAGCTAAAGCGGAGCTTAATCAAATTCCTTATGTTGCTGTTAGTGAAACCGGAATAGCTCCGGAGGCTTTAAGCAGAATTGATGAAAGCGTTGCTAAGCGCTACACCCTCTTACCTTTTGCCATAGATCAGGCGGAAAAAAAACTTAAAGTTGCTATGGCTGATCCTCTTAATATTTCTGCAATTAGTTTTCTTGAGCAGAAAACAGGTTTTAAAGTTGAAAGCTACTACTCTACTCCTTCTGAGTTAAAGCGCTTAATCAGCGCCCGTTATGCCCAGGATTTATCCGGTGATGTAACTGCTGCTTTAGAAGAGACAGACACGATTGACAGCGGTGATTTAGATATGATGCAGGGGCAAAAGGGCGGCTTTGTGAAAGCTGCTCCTATTAACAAAATTGTTAATACAGTTTTAGATTATGCCCTGCAATCGCGAGCTTCTGATGTTCATATCGAGCCAATGGCAGGTAAAACCAGAGTTAGATATCGTATTGACGGCATCTTACATGAAAAATTAATCCTGCCTAAAAGCGTTCATAATGCAGTGGTGTCAAGGATTAAGATTTTGGCTGATTTAAAGATTGACGAAAAACGCGTGCCTCAAGATGGGCGGTTTGATTATGCTGTGGGCAGTCAAGAAGTTGACTTACGTGTTTCTACTATGCCCAGCGTGCACGGCGAAAAAGTAGTGATGAGATTGCTGATGAAGAACGAAGCTGTGCCCGGTTTAGAAGAGCTGGGTATGAGAGGCTTGGCTTTGCAGCGAGTTAACAATGCTATTCGTATTCCTCAGGGCATTTTTTTGGTAACGGGTCCGACCGGTTCCGGTAAAACAACCAGTTTATATTCAATTTTAAATAATATTAACAGCCCCAAGGTTAATATTATGACTTTGGAGGATCCGGTTGAGTATCAAATGAGTGGTGTAACTCAGGTGCAAGTTCGACCGCAAGCCGGTTTAACTTTTGCCAACGGGCTGCGTTCTTTTTTACGTCAAGACCCTGATATTATCATGGTCGGTGAGATTAGGGATACTGAAACTGCGGAGCTGGCTGTGCAGGCTTCTTTAACTGGCCATTTGGTATTTGCTACCCTGCACACTAATTCAGCAGCCGGAGCGCTGCCGCGCTTAATGGATATGAAAGTGGAACCTTTTTTATTATCATCGTCAATGATTTTGGTTATGGCTCAGCGAGTGATTAGAAAGATTAACCCGAATTATAGAGAGGAATATCAACCGGATAAAGAGGTAATAACAGATATCAAACAGGTTTTGGGTGATTATTTTGATGATTGGTGCGAGAAGAATTCAAAAAATCCACAGGAAATTACTTTATTTAGGCCCAAAAAAGATCGACCGCAAACAGAGCCTGAATATTTGGGTAGAACCGGTATTTTTGAGGTGCTTATTATTACTGACCAAATTAAAAGTTTAATTAATAAAGCTGCGCCGGCTGAAGAACTTGAAAAAGCAGCTTTGAAAAATGGTATGATGTTAATGAAGCAGGATGGATATATCAAAGCTCTTGAGGGAATAACGACTATTGAAGAGGTGCTGCGGGTAGCAGAAGTTAGATAAAAAGCAGCTGGAATTAAATAAAAAAGTATTAATATTTAAATAAAAATATCAATTATAATCAATAATAATAACCAACAATAATGTCTATTTTTGATCTGCTTGACCAACTTATTGAATTAGAGGGTTCTGATTTGCACTTAGTGCCGGAATCTGAGCCCTACTTTAGGGTTGATGGAGAGTTATTTCCGGTTCATAATTCTCCGGTTTTAACTCCTAAAACGACTCAAACTTTAATTGAACCCTTGTTAAGTGAAGAAGAAAAAGAATACGTTCAAGTTAATAAAGAGTTGGATTTGGGTTATCAATATAAAGATAAAGCTCGCTTTAGGATTAACGTTTATCACACTAGAGGAGCTTTAGCGGCTGCTTTACGATTAATTCCGGCTGATATTTTAACTATTGAAGATCTAAATTTACCTCAAGAAATTCATCGCTTTGCTCAATATAAACAAGGCTTTATTTTAGTTACGGGTCCCACCGGTGAGGGCAAGTCAACTACTTTAGCTTCAGTTATCTCAGAAATTAATCAAACACGAGCTGAACATATTCTCACTATTGAAGATCCTATTGAGTATGTTCACCAACCAATTAAAAGCGTTATTTCTCAGAGAGAAATGAATCAAGACACTAGAGATTGGAATATGGCGCTGCGCTCTGCTCTGCGCGCTGATCCTGATGTGGTACTGGTGGGCGAAATGAGAGATTATGAAACTATTGCTTCCGCTTTAACTGTAGCGGAAACAGGTCATCTGGTTTTTGCTACTTTGCACACTGGATCTGCAGCCCAAACCATGAATAGAATCATTGATGTTTTCCCTGCAGAGCAGCAAGGACAGATTCGTCAGCAGTTGTCAGCAACATTAGTGGCAGTAGTTTCGCAAAGGTTATTATCGTGTACCAGCGGCGGCAGAATACCGGCTGTAGAATTAATGTTTGCTAATGATGCTATTCGTAATTTAATTCGTGAAAGTAAAACCTATCAAATCGATAATGTTATACAGACGAGCGGAGAGGCAGGGATGATGCTGATGGAAAATAGTTTAGCCAGGCTAGTGCAGCGAGGTGATATTAGCAAACAGGCAGCTATGAGACAAGCTTTTAGACCGGATGAATTAGCAAGATTGCTTGGAGATTATTA
>CAZPQG010000005.1:84566-93065 GCA_964588685.1 uncultured Pseudomonadales bacterium
TATACAGCTAAAAATGAGTATGGAGAGTCGGTGAGCGGCAAAGTTGAAGCGAGAAACAAAAGCCATGCTGCTTCAGCTTTAATTAATCGCAACCTGCTGGTGATTGATGTTAAGCCAATTACAGAAACTTCCTTTAGCTATATTCAGTCGAAATTAATTGGTGTTAAGATGGATGATTTAGTTAATTTTACGCGGCAGCTGGCAACTATGATTAGTGCCGGCTTGCCTCTGGCAACTTCTTTAGCTATTTTGCAAGAACAAAGTAATCCTGCTATGGCAGCAGTATTGGCTAAGGTTCTGAGAGATGTTGAAAGCGGCACTAGTTTTGCTAAGGCTTTGCAAGAACACCCGGATGTTTTTTCACGAGTTTACATTCAGCTGGTTAGAGCCGGCGAAATTGGAGGAGTGTTAGATAATGTGTTAGAACGTTTGGCTGATACTTTGGATAAGCAAAAAGATTTTGCTGCTAAAACCAAAGGAGCCATGATTTATCCGGTTATTGTTTTACTTGCCATGGTAGCAGTCGCTTTTATTATGATGGTGTTTGTAATGCCGCAATTAACTGAGATGTATCGTGATTTTGAGGCAGAGCTGCCGTTAACCACGAGAGCTTTAATTGCTGTTTCGGATTTTATGGTTAAATTTTGGTGGTTGTTTATTGGCGGCGTTTTCGCAGCTTTTTCAGGACTGCGTGTTTGGGCAAAAACTGAGGCAGGAGAAAAAACAATTGATGAATTTTTATTTAAAATTCCGATTATCGGTCCTTTACGCACTAAACTAGTGCTTACGGAATTTGCCCGCACTCTATCGTTATTGATTGCAGCCGGAGTCTCGTTATTAGAAGGGCTGGATATTGTAGGAAAAGCATTGAACAGTTATAGTTTTCGGCAGGCTGTGTTGAATGCCAAAGATGAGGTTGAAAAAGGAGTCAGTATGTCTGTTGCTTTAGGGGCTTATGAGGTTTTCCCTCCGATCGTACCTCAAATGGCTTCCGTGGGTGAAGAAACCGGTAAAGTAGATGAAATTTTATCAAAATTGTCAGAGTATTATGAAAAAGAGAGTGAGTATGCTATTAAAAACTTAACCACAGTAATGGAACCGGTAATTATGATTATTTTAGGATTAGGAGTGGGCTTTATGGTAGTCTCAATTATGATGCCTATTTATAGTTTGACAGCGCAATTTTAGTATGAATTGATACTTTGCGAATTATTAAGAGCGGGTTATTAGATGGAAAAAAAAATTACTACTTGTTGCCATTGCTTAAAGTGTTGTAATATGGTTAATAAAGAAATATTTTTCACAATAATATTTAAATATTATTTTAATAAAAATTATAAAATAAAATAAATATGAAAATGAAAAAAGTAAAATCTCAACTCGGCTTCACTATGATCGAGTTACTAATTGTTATAACAATTTTGGGAATTTTGGCAGTAGCTGTTTTATCGGCTATTAATCCAATTGAGCAAATAAATCGAGGCAGAGATACTGGTCGTCAATCTGATGCTGAACAATTGTTGAGCGGTATTGACAGATATAATGCCTTTCAGGGTTTCTATCCGTGGCAGGAGGACGCAGACGAGCTTGATCCTTCTGTTGGAGCAGATGATGGTACAGGAGGATTAGTGCCCATGAAGGTGACTGAAGACCAGCCTTGTTATGATGCTAGTGGAAACGGCAACTGTGCTGCAGATGAAGATTGTTCAATTCTGGAACGGCTTTCTACAGGTCATGATAATGAGGAGTATGAATATTGCCGCGGAGCACAAGAGTTAAAAGACAGTTATGTTAATAGGATTATAGGCACGGGAGCAAGATCATTGTTTGTTTACAATAGTGGTGTTGCCGGGGCTAGTACTTATGTTTGCTTTATTCCACAGTCAGGCGCCTTTGAAACTCAAGCTGCTGATAGATGCAGCAACGAAGATGGGGCCCTTGGACCAGGTCTTCCGGAAGATATTTTGCAGCCGGCAAAAGATTTTATTTGCAGTTCGGATGTTGACAGGAATGAGGACGGTACTGTAGACGGTGTTCCAATGGTTTGTTTGCCATAATGCAGTTTGAACTATAAGTTTTAAAACCCCAGGCTGAAGGCCTGGGGTTTTTGCTAGCTGGGGGTTTACTAGTCAATTTAAAATTAGAGATTTTGTTTATTAAATCTGTTAAACTTATTTTATATGCTTCAATCTTCAGTTTTGGGTCTTAATTTAATGTTAACCTCTCCTCTCCCTCTTTTTTTAATGTTATTTATTTTAGGACTTATTTTTGGCAGTTTTTTCAACGTCATTGTACAGCGGGCTGTTGATGAAAAAGAAACTTGGCGGCGCGGCCGTTCGTATTGTGACAATTGTCATCAACCTTTAGCCTGGTATGATAACATTCCTCTGCTCTCTTATTTGATACTTAAAGGCCGCTGCCGGACTTGCAAAAAGCAAATTAGCTTGATTCATCCTTTTACAGAGACGGCAACAGGCCTAATTTTTGTTTTTAGCGGTTATCTGGCAATAAATAGTGTTTTTTTTAAACCCATACCCTTTCTTATCACTTTTTTCTTAGCTCTTTTTTTAAATTCTGTTTTATGGTTGATTTTATTGTTTGATTGTCATTATCAAATTATTCCGGATGAATTAGTGCTTTTAATATTAGCTGCGGCTATATTTAAAAATGGTGTTTTATATGTCAGCGGCTCTTTTAAAGTGGAGTTATTTGCTTTAGAAATAATATTAGCATTGCTGGCGATTATTTTTTTTATCCTATTAAGGGAACTACCGGCTTTATTCTTAAAAAAGAAAGGGCTGGGCTGGGGTGATATAAAGTTGGTTGGCCCTTTAATGTTGTTACTAGGCTATCCTCTATCTTTACCGGCTTTATTTTGTGCCTTTATTATTGGCGGAGTTTGGGGCATAATTTTATTAGTGATTGGCCAGAAAAAATTTGGTCAAAAAATTGCTTTCGGACCGTTTTTAATTATTAGCAGCTGGTTAACGTTGACATGGGGTGAGCTGTTGTGGCAAGGATATTGGCAGTTATTTTAAATTAGCGGCTGGTTTGGAAACAAACTTTGAAATAGCTTATTGAGATGTATTAGCATTTTTTTTAATTAATAAAATTTTTAATTATTTAATATGCGCATAGTTAAAATTCTTTTGACCACTATTGCTATCATGGGCGTGATTGGGTTATTAATCTTTTTGGCAGCGCGGGAAGTATTGTTAATAATTAGTATTTCCAGAGTTAAGCAAGCTTTAAAGAGCGTGCGGGAAGTAGATGTTAACCAAAGCTATTTAACCGACTGTATGAATCGTGGAGCTAGCCGAGACAGCGAAGGTAGAATGCATAGCACTCAATTGAGATTTATAGACGAAGAAAATTATGTATTAGAAGTGGTTTGCAATAATATGGAACATAATCCGATTAAATTTGGAGAAGGCAAGTTGGCAACTATGGTTGTTTCTCAGCCGGGTCAATCAGGTATTAGATGGGGCCAGGATGCGGGCTTAAATTTTATTTGTTTTAACAGAGTTGCCTCTATTTCTGTAGTTGATAGTATAACCCAAACTTCTCTGAAAGCTTCTTCTTTAGCTGAAGCCAGAGGGCCGGCCAGTATTTGTGCCTCTTATTCTTATCAATGTTGTGATTTAAATACCCAGGTGGGAGAAGGAGTATTATTATCAGAAGCACTAGATTGCCCTAAGAGCTGTTATCAAAGCTGTTTAGAGCGGCCTTTAATTTTGTCGTTTAATACCAAACCTTATTACGATCGATTAACTAGAACTCTGGAAATTAGTAATAATCAGGCAGTAACTTTTTCTTATATGGTGACCCCAAATCAAGATGCATCCTTTCAATATTTTGAAGAAACTGATGATCCTATTGAAAATTTCATTATGGCAATAGATGCTTTTTTTTCGAGGCAAGCAGATAGTGAGCAGGTTAAAGTTTATTTGGATTATGGTGACGGTGATCAGGAAAAATTTACCGGCCAGCGTGGTCAAGTGCAGCACATTTATCAATGTCCTCGTTTTGAGTGTGAATATCAACCTAAATTAAAAGTAATAAAAGAAAATGGCGTTGAATCATTAGACAACGCTCAAAATACGATTAAAATAAAAGTTGACAGCTCTTAGCAACGATAACGGCTATTCATAATAAACATTAATTATTAAACACATTATGCACAACAACAACAAAAAAAATAAACTAGGTTTTACTCTACTTGAATTACTAGTGGTGATATCAATTATTGGCATTTTGTTGGCTTTAGGTGCAGTGGCCTACTCTACAGCTCAGCGTAAAAGCCGAGATGCTAAACGACGCGGTGATATCAAATCATTACAAAATGGGTTTGAGCAATATTATGCAAGTAATAATGCCTCTTATGGCACTTGCAATGCAATGCTCGGTGACACAAATATTTTCCCGGGCGGAGCGCCAGTCGATCCTCAAACACAAGCAACTTATCCTTGTTCAAGCTCTGTTGCTGCTTACTGCGTTTGTGCTGAGTTAGAAAGCGATGAAGGAAATGCAGAGGGCAACCCTTGTCCTCAAGAAGGCCTGCCTTCAGTAGTTGAGAGTGCTTCTAATAAGAATGATTTTTACTGTCTTAGTAACTTACAATAAATTTTATGAAAAAATTAAACATCCGCAACAACGGCTTTACTTTGATCGAGTTATTAGTGGTAGCCACTATTATTATAATTTTGGCTACTCTCGGTGTAGTCAGTTACCGCAATGCTTCAATTAGAAGCAGGAATGGTAAACGCAAAGCTGATTTAGAAGTAGTACGGCAGGCAATGATTATGTATCGCAGTGAGGAAGGACAATATCCTGTAGGAACTTTTACTCAGGCAATTAATGAGTTGGAAAGCAATGGATACTTAGTAGCAGCAGAGATAAAAGATCCTCAAGAAAACAATTACGAATATAGCGGCAACTCTTTAAAAGCATATTTAGAGCCTGATTCTACCTTATATGAAGTTAGCTTACCCTAAGATGAAGCTTAATTTTAAGCAAAATGGTTTTACTCTGATCGAATTGTTAGTGTCGATCGCTATTTTATTGGTGTTAATTGCTATTGGCATTATTAATTATATTCAGTTTAATGATCGGCAAAAATTAACTCAAGCTCAGGAGTTAGTTAGAGAAGCAGTGGCTGATGCTCAAAGTTCTGCCAGAAGCGGCAAAATGCGGGGCTGTACAGCTCTTGACTCTTATCAACTTGCATTTGGCTCTAATGGTATTAATGAAATTAAAATAAAACCTGTTTGCGAGGCCGGAACTGCGAATGATATTCGTGTTTTTGAGCTGCCGACGGAAGTAGAATTTACAACCGAGACAGTACTAACAATAGCGCCTATTACAGGTTCAATATCAGATGGCTCTAATAATACATTTTTTAATATTTATGTAAAACTTAAGGACACTGACAAAAAGGCTGGAGTTAAAATTGAGCAGACTGGTGCGATGAAAAGAATAGAATAATATTATTTAACTATGCTTAAAAAAAATAAAGGCTTTACTTTAATTGAAATTTTAGTGGCGGCAGCCATTTTAGGTTCAGTTTTGGTAACTTTAAGCCTATTGATGGGTATGACGATTCGTTCTAGTACAGAAGCGAAAAATAGAGTGATTGCAGGTGATTTAGCCCAATCAGGTTCTGATTTTTTTAGACAGGAACGAAATGCTGTCGGTTTTGGCAATCTTGAGAAAGCTATGCAAGAAATTACTTATTGTTTAAATGAAATCAATAAATCATTTTTGGATGATCAGGGAAATGTAAATTCAGACTTTTCAATCGATAATTGTGGTTTTGGTATTGAAATTAGCGGTACTTCGACTCAATTTAAAAGAGAAGCTGTAGTGAAGCAGGCTGCTGATGATTTAATTAAGCTTGAAATTAGAGTAACTTGGCAAAGAGATGCTGATGAAGAAGCTGAAATTTCCAGCTCTCTGCAGCTTAGATCGCACTAAATAAAGTTAAATAAAATAAATTAAATTTTATTAAAACTTTAAAATTATTCTTTATTTATGTGATGCCCCAACTTTTGACTTTAATGTTAGTTTCTTAAACTGACACTGTTTTCAAAGGTTTGAGTAAAAGGATGTGCTTCGAAGTCAGGCCCTTTGCTGGAAAGAGAAAATTTTATTTTTAGTAAATAGGACTCGTCCTTTACTCTGCAATCAGCGCTAAAATTAGAAGCAGCAAAATCTTCGCTGGTTAAATAAACAGTACCGCTGCTAGATTTAGAGGCAATGCGGCTCATTTCATTGCCATCATGAAAATAGTTGTGGATATAAAACTCCCCTTGTTCTCTAAAGACATTTTCATAAACTACTCTTTGGGCTGAACCGGGACAATTCTCAACAGTTTTAGCCTCGCGTAAAATTTGTGTCATCTGTTTTAAAGCATTGTCTCCTTCAATTTTAATTTTTTGCCGCTGCATGATGGCAGATTGGTTGACTAAAAAAGTCATAAAAATAGCAGAAGCACTTAGGAGTAAAATAGATGTGAGGCCGGTAAAAACTAATATCTCAAGTAAAGTGAAACCTGATTGAGGAAGAAGAGAAGATTTCATAGTGGTTTTAAGAGAGGTTCTTACCCAAACTGCTAATTTTTTAGCCTTTGCTCGATAATCTTATTATTATTTTGTTAACGTATTGCCGCTAACTAAAGTGAAATCCATAAAATCCGGAGAGCCCGGCATAGAGCGGTTAACTTCAAGACTTCTTGCCACATCTTCTTCATCACTATAAGCATCTGCATTAACATTGTATTGCACTTTATCAAACTCATTACTGGTGACATAAATAGCAGTGTGATTAAAAATAGGCTTGATTCTTAAAAATCTATCATTATCTGAAGTTGAGATTATAGCTTGGTAGCGATATTCGTTTTCGTTATTGGTAAATTCATAAGAACCTTGGTTAACTCTTGCAAAGTTTCCTCTTTCACAAGGGTCAAAAGCTAAATGTGTAACATTAGTATCACTAAAGACGGCAATAATCAAAGCTGCCGGTGCAGGGCATCCTTCTGATTGATGCCACCAATGAATATTGATATCTGCAGCTGCCGAAGTTAGCGGAATTTCTATAGCTCTGCCGCTGTCTAAGAATATATCAACAATGTCTGCTTGATCAATGTTATATGTGCTTTCTATTTTAAAGTTAGAATCTATGTCTTCAAATTCAAAACTACCCTCTGAAACAAGCGGGCTTTGTTCTCGTTCAGCTTGTTTAATGTTGAACAGGGCTTCCTCTATTCCACTTTCAGCAGCATTAAAGACACGAGTTGATTCTTCTTGAACAATCGCAATGTCCTGCTCCTGCATTGTTCTTTGACTGAGGCTAATGGCTACCGCAAGGATGACAACCATCATCAGCAAAACAATGACGCCCACTTGTCCAGCTTGCGATTTTTTAACTTGATGGTTCATATCTATAATAATAATATATTATTTTTAAATTTAAGATAAAGCGTTTAACGTTAAATTAATGCTTGGGTAATAAATTAGATTATTTTATATTAGTTTTATCCTAGTCAGCAGTTTTTCTTGGTGCTACTTCTTGCCAAATTTGAACAGACGATTTCATTTCAGCAGGCATATTTATTAAAAAATCAGGCCGATAAATGAAGGTTTCAGTCGGATTATAGCGATGAATGGTTTTTCCTAATAAGCCGTCATCAAAAGTTCTATTTAAATTGATGCCATTCCAACCGACGAAAGTACCGGCAGCAAGTAGTTTTCTATCAGGAGCATTATCATCATTATTACTTAAAACAGTAAATAAATTGTCAGCTACATAAATTCCCTGCACGTTAGCTTCAACTGCGCCCGGTAGATGAACACCTCCTGAATGAGCGGCATTTGTATCAACTTTGTAGCCAACATTGGCTCCAATTGCGATGCTTTCTTTTACAATAAAAGCTAAAAAGCCTCCTGAGTCTACTTCTACCACAGCTCCATCAAAGTTATCAACGGCATCAATTTCTAAATTGCCGTCAACAAAAACTATTACTTGTTGGCCACTTCCAATATGCCAGTTGTGATGATTGTTAATCTCTAAATTGCCATTATATTTAAAGACATTTAGTTCATCACTGACTAGATTGGGTTTGTCGCTGCTAGTAAGGTCAGTAATATCTTCTGTTGTAAATTCTTTAAGGAAATGATGATAGTCTTGCTTTCTTACTTTAAGAGAGCTATCTATGGCATGAGCATTTTTAGATTGAGTGCGTTCATTACCATAGTGAATATATCTAGTATCACTGCTGGAATCTCGATGAGTGGTAATATTACCTTGAGTGGTAAGAGGAAAGCCGGGGCTATTAGATATTCCACCTGTGTATGGCAGCCAGGAAATTAAGGCCGGTTTGCAGTTGTTATTAGCATGACAAATTTCTTGATCAGAGTGATAAGGTATATGTGAGCTAATACCGCCGCTGCCTAAAGAAAGGATGCCGCCACCGACTGTCTGAAACCAGGGATCAAAATCAGC
>CAZPQG010000005.1:93165-95306 GCA_964588685.1 uncultured Pseudomonadales bacterium
CTCAGCGAACTGGCAAAAAGGGTTGGCAGTGCACTGATTACCACCTTCATCCACAGGTTTATCACAGCAAAGATCGCAGTGCAAAAAGTATTCTCCGGGCGCTAAACCTTCAACTCGCGCCCAATAAGAGTCAACGCCATAAGGGTCAGTGCCTGCAAATACGCCTAAACGATAATAATCAAAACCATCCCAAGTTTCACTGTCAACTTCTTTGGTGGTACCATCATTTAAAGTTACAGTCACTGTTTCTTCTCTAGTAGTGCCGTTTTTTTCTTCCAACCAAGCCCGCAGGCCCTGCGATAAATTAAACGCAGCCGGATTACCGGAAAAATCAACGGTCACCGGTTCGCCAGGTCCATAGACAGTTTTACGAGGCTTGATAGAGCAGGTAGGAGGACCAAATACTTCAAACTCAACCATGTCATTGCTAGAACATTCTTCCCAACCGTCACCGGTGCAATCAAAGCAGAAACAGTTACCTGTGCAGTCCCTGTAATCACAAGTGGCTGAACCAGAACATTTACCTGGAAACGTAGGCAGTGCGCAGTGAGCAGTATATTGACCGGGAGGCAAAGTAATTACTTTGGAGCTGTAACAAGTCTTGCGGCCGGTGCCTGTGGTATCACATGAGCTTAAAGTATAATCGTGATATTCTTCCACTCCATCAGGCGAACACATGTCTTTAGTGAATATATCAGTATAATCATTAAAGCCGGGAATCTCCAAAGTGTCTTTCCGTTTAGTATAAAGTTTAACTGGTTCTGAATCAGGAGCATCGCTGCCGCCCGAATAATTAAAAGAAACTTGCTGGCCGTCAACGCTGACCTCAAGCGAACAGCTTTTGTCATAATCGGGAGCACAGTGGAAAAGTTTTAAATTATCAAAAGCGGATTGGATAGGAGGCATACCCTTCTGATCATAGTCGGTCTTGCTTTTAAGGTAAACATCGATCCAGTCGTCTTGAGCATCTATTCTATATGTCCCTTTTTTCCAATCACACTCTGTGTCTGTAATGCGATAATCAGTCGTAAAAATATTACCTGACCTCAATTGCATATAAGGTGAGGATGCTCCTTTGTCATCGTAACCTGACCTATCGCTTTCATGACCCATTGCCATCACAGAAACAAGATAAGAGTCACCAACAGTATTTGGAGGAATAGGAAGTCGGGTTTTGACAGTGTAGGGCCAATATCTAGTCCCGCCATTATCTGATTCTCCAGCTGTCAAAAAAGGACCATCATATGGACATTCAATCGCACCGCAATTTCCACAAACAAAGTTATGGCCGACTTTCCTTTGACAATACCCGCGATTCTTCCAATTGCAATTTGCAAAGTAAGAGGTTACCGTTGGATTGCCGGAAATAGTTGCCCATCCCCGCAAAGAATTAAACTGCCAATCAACTTGATCAGAGATGCTAATTTCTTTTTTTACTGTTCCATCCGGACAAACGGCATCTTGAGGGTCCCAGCCTTCATCCGGGTCTCCGTAAAGCGTGGTGTCGTCAGTGTCAGAATCCGGGTCATCACAACAACCTTCCGGCATTTCTGGAGGGCAATCACTATGTCCTCCATACCCAACCCTAGCCTTGTAATAACCGGGATCGGTAGGATAGCCTTGTCCGGCGTCAAAATTTGATGATCTTGGGTCAGGTGCAGCCTGAATATTACCAGTATCCCAAATACAAGTCCGGCAACGACCGTCATCTCCACCCCAAGAACAGCTGTTACCTGCACTACTACTCTTGAAATTTTTAGCTCTACAGACTATAAAATCAGCCGGTAAAAGAGTCCCGTCTTTGTTATTAACTTTTACATCTATGCCGTCATAAAAACAGCTATCACTCCAATATTTACGCGGCTCTTGATAAACTTCAATCACAACCTGGCTCCCGACTTCGTGCTCTGTGCCTACAATGTTTACACTTATGTTTCCTTCTCGAGGTTCCTTGGGGGTGCAACAATAAACTGTATTCGAATCAGAGCAATAACAGTCGTATTTTGAATCTATTACAAATCCGCCCGCGTCGCTACATGCCTCTGCATTCGAAGGACACCATTCGTCATAATCGCCATAATCCTCGCACCACCGACATTCATCAGGGTCATCATCGGGTGGGTCTTCGGGGTCGTCGTCGG
>CAZPQG010000006.1:0-22605 GCA_964588685.1 uncultured Pseudomonadales bacterium
CAATCCCAACAGTCAAAAAACCCAGACCAGTCTAACCAACTAGAACAACAACCACAGCAGCAAGAACAATCGCGGCCACAACAACCCCAGCCACAAGAACAGCCACAAAAACAGCCACAACAGCAGGAACAGCAGCCGCGGCAGCCTGTCCAGCCACAACAAGCAACTCAAACAAAACAATCACAGCTATCTCAACAACCAATTGAGCCTCAAGGCAATCAACAACAACCGGCAAAAACTCAACAAGGTCAGGATCAAAAGGCGAGTCCTCAAGTTTCACAAACTCAACAAAACTCGACAATCAACATTCAAGAAAAAATAAAAGATTTTTCTAATTTTGGAGGACAACAATCACAGCAGCAGCAACCACAACAACAAAACTCTTCTCAACAAACAGCTCAGCAACAGAGTGCTCAATCAGCAGAAATAAAAGCCCAAACAAATCAAACGCAACAACAAAAACAATCACTAACAAAAAACAACACGGGCAATCCTCAGCAAATTGTCAACAATACCTTAAAAGAAGTTGGAGTTTTCTCAGGCCAATCAGATTCAGCTCAAGACAGCCCTAATTCTAATCCTCAGGTTGACACAGCAAAAGAATCAGCCGACCAAAATACCGGCAGCAGCAATGACTCGATGCCTTCGCCGCCTCCAATTGCAGAAATTAAGTAATAAAAAATAAACAAAGTAAACTCTTAACAAAATTTAAAATACTATTAATTAACAACTTTAACTAAACAACAATCTTACAGATCAACATTAAACATGAAGCTCAACTTAAAACTACCATTTTTAAACAAACCCGAAGAAAATAATGAAGATGCTGAAAAACAACAAGAGCTGGAAAAAATTAAGCAATTTTCCAAAGGTTTAGTGACCATTGAAGACATCATTGCGCCTGAAGCTATTGAGGTCGATTTTACTTTTCAAAAAATTAATTCTTCTTACTCACGCACTTTGTTTGTAGCCGGTTATCCTCGTTCTGTGCCAGCCAACTGGCTGTCCCCTTTAATTAACTTTCCTCATCAGCTTAATACTTCCATGTTCATCTTTCCTATGGACAGCGGAGAAATTTTAGACAGTCTTAAAAGAAAAATCACTGAGATGGAGGCTGAAATCCAGTCCGATATTAGATCTGGAAAAATTAGTAATGTCACTACCGAAATCCAATTAGTTGATGCGCGCAATATAAGGGAACAACTGGCAGCAGGTTCCGAACGATTTTTTCAATTTGGTCTTTACACTACAATTAAAGCAGACTCTGTAGAAGTTCTGGAAAAAGTCACTAAAAGTGTGCAGTCAACTTTAGGCTCCCTGTTGATTGTCTCTAAAAAAACTACTTTGCAAATGGATCAAGGTTTTAAAACTACCCTCCCCATGGGAGTTGATTTTCTTGACATCACCAGAAATATGGACACCACTTCTTTAGCCACCACTTTTCCATTTGTGTCCTCAGAACTAACCTCTGATCAAGGTATTTTGTACGGCATCAATGAACACAATGAATCACTGGTAATATTTGACCGATTTCAGTTGGAAAATTACAACATGTTGATTTTAGCTAAATCCGGGGCAGGTAAATCATACGCCGTGAAGGTTGAAATTCTGCGTCAGCTCATGTTTGACACAGAGGTAATAGTGCTGGATCCGGAAAGAGAATATGAAGAATTGTGTGAAGCAGTAGGCGGCGAATACATCAACTTCACTTTTGGTTCAGAAGCGAAAATCAATCCCTTTGACTTGTCGCAATTATATGAGGAAGGCTCCAACGAGTTAGGCCAAAAAATTTTATCACTGCACGGCTTGCTAAAAGTTATGCTGGGCGAAATGACAGCCGAGCAAGAAGCTTTATTAGACAGAGCGCTGGTAGCTGCTTATAAATCTAAAGGCATCACGCCTGATCCGGCTACCCAAAAAAACACCCCACCCTTAATGGAAGACTTATACAAAATATTAGCTGGTATGGAAAATAAGCAGGCAGATGATTTAGTCGCCCGCTTGGAAAAATTTATCACCGGTTCCTTCAGAGGCATTTTAGATCAACCAACTAATATTGATATTAAAAATCCCTTAACAGTATTTAGTGTTAAAGAGATGGAAGAAGAGCTGAGGCCGATTGCAATGTATATTATTTTAGACTTTATTTGGACTAAGGTGAAAAAAGATTTTAAAAAAAGAATTCTAGTAATTGACGAAGCCTGGTATTTCATGCAGCATCCGGACAGCGCCAGCTTTATTTACGCCATGACTAAAAGAGCTCGTAAGTATTTTTTAGGCATCACCACTATTACGCAGGATGTGGAAGATTTTATTGACAATGAGTTTGGGAAAGCTATCGTGGCCAACGCTTCAATTAAACTTTTAATGAAACAGTCAACCGTATCTATTAAAACTCTAACTGAAAACTTTTATCTTTCAAAAGGAGAAAGACAACTGCTGGTTGCCGCTGATGTAGGCCAAGGCATCTTTTTCCTGGGACAAAACCATGTAGCTTTACGTGTTGTTGCCAGCCCGGAAGAGCATCAACTTATTACCACTGACCCAAATGAGCTAATGGCCAGAAAAAAAGAAAGAGAGTTTAATGCTGCAACTCAAGCTGGTCAAAGCAATCAACAAAAATTAAATCAGACTCAGCCGCAAATACAATCACAATCGAAGCCTAAATCATCCTTGTCTCAAAAAAGAACAACTGCCACTCAAGCTGATACCAGCCAAATTCAAACTAAAACTTCTCAACAAAAATTAGATAATTTATACAAGAAAACAACCAAGCAAAAAGAAAGAAAGCAGGTAGCAGCGAACAACCACAGCCGCAACTCTCAAACACCAACCAACATCGTCGGTGATAACAAAAAAGCTAAGCAAGGCCAAGTAAAACATTCCCAACTAACTAACCCCAGCCAAACTGTTAATGAAAAAGCCGAACAAAATAATTTTGAAGCAAAAGATATAAGTAAGCCAGAAACTTTTCATCAACCAGCTTCAATAGAAGACTATGAGCATCCGGAAGAATAAATTTAATCAGCATTTAAGTTAGCATGCTGCTCTTCTTTAAAAGCTCAAACAAATTTTAAACTGCCTCTTTTCAATGTGAAAAACTCTGTATATAAATATACATGTTGCAGGTTTAAAATGAGGAACTAAACTTTAGTACAAAACCACTGCTAATTAGGTTTAATTTAAGAATTTAATTAAAGAAACTTGCGCCGTCTCCTGCCGTACCTGCCCTTAACTAAAGACTTTATGTAAATGTAATTATGTATTACTGCTTTAATTTATTATATTGCGACAATCTGTAAAATATTGCAACAGCTTATAAAAAATTACCTATTAAACCAAAAGTTATAAAAAATCGTCTACTAAAAAGCTTAAAAATTGCCCGACGCTCGAAAAGAAGTATTTTTTATAACTGAAGCAGCTTTTTAAAAAAAGCTTTTAAAATACTAAACAGCAATCTGCTCCAATACAAATAAAGATCTTGAGGTAAAGCTTTTACCCAAACTAAGCGGCAACACCATAACAATCACTTAATAATTATTTAACAATTTTTAATATTTACTTCAAAATATTAATCAATTTATATTATGTCGGATCAAGTTTTATCACCTCAAGAAGTAGAGTCAGTTTGGGATCAAGTTAAAAAAGAATTAGAGCCACAGCTCTCCCCCGCTGCTTTTAGTACCTGGGTTTTAACCAACCCTTTGACCGAGGTAAAAATCAATAATTCCCAACAAGCAGAGGGTATTATTTCCACCCCCAGCGCTTTTCACGCCACCAATCTTAAAAAAAATTTATATTTACAATTAAAATCAGCTCTAGAACACGCGCTCAATAAAAAAGTAACCTTGGATTTTAAAATTAAAGACCCGGCTCAACTATTGGCAGAACAAAAACAGATGTCCCGCAACAGAGCTAAACAATTAGATCAACCTTCTCAAAAAAGAAAAAAGTCTTTAAAACAAAAATCTTCCCTTAATAAAAACCAGCAGCTTTCCACCAACGGCCTATCACTTGATGAGTCAGATGACTCTGAATCTATCCGTATTGAAGAGCTTTTTTCACAACAAAATATCCAAAGCGCTGAAGACAGCAGAGTTTTGTCTGCAGTTAAAAGAGCTGGTTTGCGAATGGATTATACTTTTAAAACCTTCGCAGTTTCCGGTAGCAATGAGATGGCTCATGCAGCAGCCACAGCTGTTGCCAAACGGCCGGGAGATGCTTACAATCCCCTATTTTTATACGGTGGAGTTGGAGTAGGTAAAACTCATCTTATGCACGCGATTGGCAATTTTGCTATTAAAAAAAACCCGGGTAAAAAAGTTATTTATTGCACCGGAGAAGATTTTACTAATGAAATTATTGGCGCTATCCGCAACAAAAAAGCTATTAAATTTAAGAAAAAATTCCGCAGCGCGCAGATTTTGTTAATTGATGATATCCAGTTTATTGCCGGTAAAAATGCTGTGCAAGAAGAATTTTTTCACACCTTTGATGCTCTAACCAAATTATCACATCAAATCATTTTAACTTCAGACAAACCACCTGACGCTATAAACTTGTTGGAAGATCGACTTAAATCCAGGTTTGAGGCGGGCTTAATGATTGATATACAACAACCTTCCTTGGAATTGCGGACAGCCATTGTATTGATCAAATCTCGCTCTTCAGGCTTGTCTATTCCTTTGGAAATTGCAAAAAAAATAGCAATCTGCGTTAACAGCGCCAGAAAAATTGAAGGTGTGGTGTCAATGATAAGGTCTGAAGTAGAGTTAAATAATAAGGATGTCAGCGAAGATTTAATCAATAATATCCTGCAGAGAGAAAAAGCTAAAAATAAGTCCAATATCATTAGACTTAAACCGCAGAAGGTAATTAAAAAAGTATGTGATCATTTTGAAGTTAAACAATCTGAGATTAAGGGCCGCCGGCGACATAAAGAGATAGTTTATCCCAGACATATGGCCATGTATATTCTTAAGAATAGTCTGGACTTATCTTACGTGGAGATAGGCAAATGGTTTTCTAATAGAGATCATACTTCAGTCATGCATGCTAAAAACAAAATAGAAAATTTGTTAGAAGAAGACGATGTAGTGTTGCAAGATTTTAACAACATCAAATCCAAATTAATTAAAATGTCTTATTAATTTGCAAAAAAACTGCCAGACAACTTTTTTTCAACAATAATTGTTCTTTTAACTATAACAGGCTATAACAAGACATCAAAGTCAATACCTTTATCTATTTAAATAGTTTTACACTTTTGTGGAAAACTATGTTAATAGCTCGTTAATTAAATATTAATAAAACTACATAATTTTAATTCTTACTAAATTTATCGTTGTTTATTAAGAAAGCAGCCACATAAAATTAAGAGCATCACGACTTTTTTAAAGAAAAAATTCACACCATAAATTATTAACTAACCAGATAATTACTACCGCATTTTTTCACATTTCAACAACCCCTATTACTACTATTACTATTTTTAATATTAAACTCTAATAATAGTAAGTGTATTATTAATAAAAATTCAATTTATTTTTTTAAACAAAAAAACATAACGACTTTATTTTATAAATTATATTTAAGCAGCGAATAATATATTTAAAAATTGGTTGACTAGTGGTAAATAAAAAATAGTTAAATTAAAAAAGATGTTATGCTTTAAAGGGTGCTTGTTTTGTAATCAAAAAAAATATTAATCATTAAAGAAAACTAAAAAATGAAATTTAAACTAGATCTCAGTTCTCTTCAAAAATCAATTAAGAATATTGCTAAAGCAGTTCCCAGTAATCCGCAGTTACCAATATTATCCTCAATTTTATTTGAGTTTAAGAAAAACAAATTAACTTTATCAGCGACAGATTTATACTTAGGAATTCGCATGTCAATACCAACAGATAATGAGGAAGAAATTTCTGTAGCTGTACCAGGTATTATGTTTAAAGATATTGTTAATTCTTTAAATTCAGATGAATTAACACTTAATATTAATGAGAAAAGCATGAAGGTTGTTGCCGGCACTAGCGAGATTGATTTACCCATTAGTAAACCGGGAGAATATCCAGATTTTCCCAGTATTGACGGTGACGAAGTTGAGTTATCTTCAGAAAAAATAGAAGAAATTGACAATCTGGTTAGTTTTTCAGCCAGCAGAGATCAGGTTAGGCCGATTTTAACGACGATTTTGTTTAATTTTCACAAAGAAGGATTAGAGGTGGCAGCTACGGATGGATTTAGATTGGCTGTGCTTAATTTTGATCAATTAAAATTTAAGAAACAGCAAAAAATTTTAGTTCCGATTCAAGCATTTGAGGAAGTGTGTAGAATTGTGGATCAAACTGAAGCGGGTAAGGTAAAAATACAAATTTCAGAAGAGTTAAAACAAATTAAAGTTATGGTGGATCAAAATGAAATTTTTATTAGGTTGATTGAAGGTGATTATCCTCCTTATAAAAAAATAATTCCTGAAAGCTTTAAGACAAAACTAGAGATTCCCGGATTAGAGTTGGAGCAAGAATTTAAAAAGGCAGCCATTATTGCCAGGGAGGCTTCTAATATCGTGCAAATTAAAACAGATAAAAAAGATTTAGTAATAAAATCAATCACTTCTGCCTTTGGTGAATATACCGGCAGAATTCCTGTTTCTAAGTCAGGCAAATCTTTAAATGAGATAGAAGTAGCTTTTGATGTTAGATATTTGCTTGATTTTTTTAGCAGTGTGAAGCCAGAGCTAGTAAATATTTGCGTTAACGAGAGTCTAAAACCAGTAGCTTTTAATTTATTAAATCGAGATGACTTTACTTATGTAGTAATGCCTTTTAGAGTAAATGATTGATTATTCACTCCTATTGCTTCAAATTTTAAAATGCACTGGAGTTAATTGCTCAAGTGAGTTATAATTTGTGACTCGAAGAGTTATGACTGCTCTAAAACAAGGTTTAATTTAAAATGCTTCTAAGCTTAGCTGCTTGGAAGCAGCAAAAAAAATATAGCAGAAATGGATATTTTTATCCGGAGTATATAAAACAAAAAAATGAATAAAAAATATGGCAAAAAGAACATATCAACCTAAAACTAAAAAAAGACGAAGAACACACGGATTTTTGATTCGTCAAAAAAAGAAAAAGAAACTTCTTGCTGCCAGAAGACATAAAAAAAGAGTTGAGCTTAGCAAAACCTCTAACAGAAGATATAAATAATTTCGTGTTTGTCGACTGTGTATAAATTTATTTGTTGGCATGCCGTCTATTTTTTTTAAAAAAACAAATATGAACGATGTTGTCTAAAAAGCACAAATTAAATTTAAGCAAGCAAGCAGAAAGGGATATTTTTAAACATAGGGTGTTGGATTCATCGGGTCTTAGGTATTTTGCTCATCCTAATTGTAAAAAAAAGTTTAAAGCGGCAGTGATAGTGCCTAAAAAAGTATTTGCTAAAGCCAGCGTAAGAAATAATGTTAGGAGAAAAATTTATCAAATTATTGCCAATCATAAAATCAGTTCTTACCCTATTAATTTAGTTTTATTAGTGCAAACTAAAAAGAAAGAGATTAATAAGATTGAGCAAGATTTAGATAAAATTTTAGTTAAATACAAGCACCTTTAAAGAAATTTATTTAATTTATTAAGCTGACTGTTGGATAAAAATAGCTTGACCATTGTTAAAAAGATATTTGCTATTAACCGCGCTTCTAAATTTAAATATTAAATTTAGAATTTAGTTTAAGGCAGACGGCAGGAGGAAATTTAAAGATGAAAACTGTATTTAAAAATATATACTTATTGCTAAGAGCTGCTAAACACCAAATTTTATGGTCTATATTTGGGTTTTCCAGTACTTGCCGCCACTCCCCTTCTTGCAGCAAGTTTACAATTGATGCAATTAAAGAAAAGGGGTTTTTAAAAGGAAGTTTTGCCGGTTTGAAAAGAATTATTGGCTGTTGGAATTTTAATCTTAAAATTAATTAAAAATTAAAAAAACAACATTAATAGTTTTAAGGCTTAGATTTATGCTTCAACAATTTTTTACCATTATTCTTACTTCTTTATATTCAATTTTTGGCAATTTGGGTGTTTCTATTATCGTGATGACTATTTTGATTAGGTCGTTATTAATTCCCTTTTCTCTTCCTGGTCTGAAAGCTAGAAAAAAAATGAAAGAAATTAAGCCTGAAGTTGATAAGCTTAAAAAGAAATTTAAAGGCAAGCCGAAAGAGTTTAATAAAGCGCAAGCAGAATTGTATAAAAAGTACAACATTAATCCTTTATCTGGATGTTTGCCTCAAATTGTGATGATTGTGATTTTAATTGGTCTTTATCGATCCTTAACTAGCTTTTTGGAAAATGGTGTGGCTGACGGCATGGTGATCGATACCACTTTTTTGTGGCTTGATTTAACACAGCCGGATAATACTTATATTTTACCGGTGATTGCCGGACTGTCGCAGCTTTTTATGGCGTTAATGATCTCACCCGGTGCAGAAGTGAGAGATATTGTGCCAAATAAAGCCAAGAGCAAGGAGGTGCAGGAAGAAAATAAAAAAGAAGAAGATATGGCAGACATGGCCAAAAACATGCAGCAGCAGATGATATTTTTGATGCCGTTAATGACGGCTTTTATAGCCGCCAGGTTTCCTTCAGGTTTGGCAGTATATTGGGTTATGGCTAACTTATTTGGGATAGTGCAGCAATATTTTGTTTCTGGCTGGGGAGGTTTAGGTTTATATTACAAGAGAGCAAGGTTAAAATTAGAACACTGGTTGTAACTAGTTTAAAATTGAACTGAGAGAGAGGAATTGAGCAGGCTTGATAAACTGTTCTATTAAGCTGCTTAAGCAACCTTTTCACTCAGCTGTTTTACAAAACTGTTTTACCCGGCATGAGTCTTGGCTTTTTTACTCTATATGCCGACAGAATATCTTAATATAATAGATTAACAAGACGGCAGTTTTTAATTCATTTAAATTTATAGCAGATAAATTTATAGCAGAAATTATTTATTATTAGCTGACAACAATATGACAATTGAAGATTATTTAACCAAAACATGCTTATTTCTTGGTGTAGACGAAGAAGAATTGCAACTAGAAAAAGAAGATGGGCCGGATAAAATTAGAGTCAATTTATTGCTGCCTGCAGAAAAAGCGACTCAATTTACAGGCTTGAATAGCGAAAGAATTAGAGCCTTAGAGTATTTAACTAAAATTGTGTTTAGGGAAGAATTGGGAGATAAGCGATTTTTTCTAGATGTAAACAATTATCAAAAACAAAAAGAAGAAAAATTGGCGGCAAGAGCTAAAAAGCTTGCGCATCAAGTTTTAGCGACAGGAGAAGAAGAGGTGTTGAAAAATTTAAACTCTTATGAAAGATATTTGGTGCACTCTGCTATTGCAGAAGATGAAGAATTAACAGCAGTGACTACAAAATCAAAAACAGTAGGAACAGAACGCTGGCTAACAATCTCTTTAGCCTAAATTGAACTAATAGCATAAAATTTTAAGCAGGCTTTTATGTTTTAATTGCTCAACTTGCCAAAACAATAAAACTTAATAATTTTAAAATAATACCTTCATCAGACTACATGGATAAAAATAACCCTCTTATCACAGTTATGACCGACGGCGCTTCCAGGGGCAATCCCGGTTTATCAGGAGCCGGAGTGGTAATTAAGGGTTTGGATCAAGCAGTGGTTGATTTAGAAAAAAAAGAGTCAGCGGCTGATAAGCATCTAGCAGTTTTTTTAGGAACAAAGACAAATAATGAGGCTGAATATTTAGCTCTTTTGCTGGCAATTAAACTAATGCTTCAACTTAAAGAAAAAATCTTTAAAACAAATGCTTTAACGGCTTGTGAATTAGTATTCAAAATGGATTCACTGTTAGTGGTTCAGCAAATGAGCAAAGAATGGAAAATTAAAGAAAAAAGATTGGCAAATTTATCGCAGCGATGTTGGCAGAGACTAGAAGAACTTGGCTGCAAAGTAAAGTTTGAACACATTGACCGTGGTTTAAATCAAGAGGCTGATTGGTTGGCTAATCAAGCTATTGAATTTGGCGCTTTGCCGGACTAATTTTCCACATGAGTTTATTAAATTAATTTATTTATCCAGTACAATTAACGGGCAGATAAGTAAATATTTGGGTAAGTAAATACTTTTAAATTTTAAGGATGCACTCATTTTCTTTAACTACCTCTCCCCTCTTTAGTATTTTACGCATTTTATAATTTTTACGGATCACATCTCAATTTAATTGTTTTTAATGCTGATTTAATATCAAGCCAAGCAGCATTCAGGCATTGAGCGAAGCAGGTTGTTTGGTGTATTCTTTACAATGAGAGTTGAATGATATTCAGACCCAAGTTTTTAACGCTTTATGCCCAATCTTAATACTGAAACCATCTTTGAAGAACTAAAGATTTTGTTAATTGCTGAACCAGGAAGGTTGGCTGATTTAGTTACTAATTTTTATCAAGAACAAGGAGTAAGGGTAGTTTTTAAAAATATATTTGAAGATAACATAATTAGTAATTTGCGCACAGCTGCCTTAGATGGAGATTTAGACGGCTTTTATAAAATTGCAGTTTTAATAAATCCTTCAGTAAAACCTGAAACTAATAAGAAGTTTGTTAATAATGGGCAAAAAACTGATGAAAGTCGAGAAACTAACATTGACTCATCAACCAAAAAAGAAAAAAAGTATCGCTTTGATAAGCCGGAAACATATTTCTACAAACAGCTAATTGATCTTTTAAAATTGCAAAACCCTCCCCAGGTTTATTTGGTTAATATAAGCACTAAAATCAATTCAACCTCTCCCCTCGCCCAATCTTGGCAACAGCAAAACTATCTTGAAGATGACTTAATTAATTATTTGTACAGTGCCTCTTTTGATAAAAAAATTATTTTTGCTCAAGATTTGGTCTTAGAAAAAAATAATTCTTTTTATTTAAATTACCCTCTCAAGTTTTTATTTCAAGCTATTCCTAATGGCTATTTGCTTGATCCGCAAGAAACCTTTTATTTACAAACAGAAGAGCTTTTTTTTAATAATGCGGCTAAAGAATTAATTAAGCCAAGTGATTATAATTTTTTAATTAAAGGCGGGCCGGTTTCAACTAGTGAGGTTTGTTCTGAGATTAAATTGATGTATCAGTCTTTTTATCAAAAAGATTTGAAAATAATTCAGGTTGAAGCAGCGGGAGCGACTAGATTAGAAAAAAAGGCAGACATTGTTAATGTTACTTTAGATCCAACTCATGAAGATTTATATGAGCAGTTAACTAGCGATCTCCCTTCAGCTGAACTAGGTGTAGATGCAAATGTCTTAAGCAGTGTCATACAGCAAAACCAATCGCTGCTGCAAATTAAAGAACAAAGTGATGAAGTGATTACGTCTCGACAATCATTGTCGGAAGATGAAATAAAACAGGCTAGAAAAATAATTTTTAAAGAAGATCCTGTTATTAGTTTTACGAAAAATGACTCTGAGTTAGAAGAAGGTTTGGAATCAAAACAAAAAAAGCTAGATCAAACCCAGTCAGATGAAGCTGTTCCAACTAAAGAAGATTCGGTTGCTAAAAAAGAAGTGGCAAAGTCCGGCCAAAAAAAAGAAAACTCTCAATTTCATGCTAATGCTGTGGACTTAAGTTCAAGCCAAATTAGCCAAAGCATCAGTAAATTGTTCACCAAACAAAGAGTGAGTCAAAAAACTGAAAGAAGATCTATTAAAGCAGTCTTGATTGACAGAATTAGGAAAAAAAGTAAAAGAAAAAAAGTTGTTTTTGCCGGAGGATTATTGCTTTTCTTGTTTGGCGTAATGTCGGCCGGTTATCTGGCGGTGTTGTCAATGAATTTTCGCCATGCTCAATCAACTTTAAATCAAAATATTGACCGATTTTTACAACAAGAATACAACCAAGTGCAGCCAATAGACTCAAATCTTGGCAATCATGTTGATTTTTTAGCTAAATTTTTAGACATTCATTTAATTAAGAAAAGTCGAGATTTATTAAGAATTAATCGTCAACTAACCGATTTATCTGAAGACTTTATTGCTGCTCAGCAAAATTCAATACATGTTTTTAATCATTTATTTTTAAAAGAGCAAGTTTTGGCCTCTCAGTCCGACCGAGAAAATTCAACAATTAATGAACTGGGACCACAGGAAGATAATCTAGATAATATCTTGGAGCTGATTAAAAATAAAGAAGCTCTTAACAAGACGTTGTTTGAAAAATTAGCAATTTTTTACGCTGATTTAAACGAGCTGCCGTTAAACAATTTTTCTACAGAACTAGATAATAAGTTTATCCGGACACAAGCTCAATTAAAAGAAGAACGAAGTAAAAATCTGGTAGTTCAGCAGCTTGATCAATTACTGCCTGAATTAATGGGTACAACAGAAAAAAAAGTTTATTATGTTTTGCTGCAAGATGAAAGGGAGTTAAGAGCTACAGGCGGCTTTATTCAAGCTGTAGCCATGGTGGTGGTAAAAAATGGCCAAATAATTGATTGGCAAGTTTTTACCTCAGAGGAAATTGATCGTAAAATATTAGGAAAAATTAATGCTCCAGCTGAAATAGAATCCTTCTTAGGAGAAGAAACATTGAAATTCTGGGACGCTAATTGGGATCCTGATTTTTATGTCGCCTCACAACAAATTAGTTGGTTTATCAGTGAGGCGTTAAATCAACCGGTGGATGGAATTATAGGCATTAACTATACTTTGATTGAAGATTTTTTGGCCACATCAGGGGAAATAACAGTTGAGGGTTATGATACAGCGATTAATGCTTGGAATTTATACAATCGTTTAGAAATGGCTTTAACAGAGAGAAAAGATCAGCAAACTGAGATAAATTTTGAAACCCTTTTGCTTGACAGCTTGTTTAAGCAGCTGCAGCAATTAAACAATGAGCAAAAAATAGAGTTTTTAGACCTTTTTTATAATGCTTTTAAGGATAAGCAGGCTTTATTATATTTAAGTGATAAGGAGCTGGGCGAGGTAGTTAAAAAAATGAACTGGACTAACTCGTTCATGACACCGGATTGCCCTGCCGGCTTTGACGGCGAATGTGTCGTTGATCATTTATATCAGGTAGAGTCTAACATCGGTGTTAATAAGGTTAATCCTTATGTAAATCAGAGCGTGACGCACAGTATTGAAATAGAACCGGGAAAAGTTAAGCATGAACGGCAGATTAAATTTGTAAATAAAGCTAGATCGGAAATTTGGCCGCTTGGAGCATACAAGTTTTATCTGCGATTCTACGTGAATCCGGAAGTAAATTTAGACAATATATATATAGACGACCAAGCCTTGGCGGAAGATAAGATATTGAGCTATCTAGACCATAACAGAAAAGTGTTTGGCATAGTGTCAGAAGCAGGGGTGTCCGAAGAAGTTAAAATTTCACTGCACTACTCTACCCCACTAAACATTGAATCCGGTCAGTCATACTTTTTCTTAGATCAGCTGCAGCCGGGTTTGAAAAAACGGCCTGCAGTTATCAGCTTGCAACACCCAACAGAATTATCAGCGGCTAGAATTTCTCCACAAGCCGATGTTAATAATAATGTTATTGTAGTTAATAGCGATATTGGCTCGGGATTTTTACTAGTTAAGTTTAAATAGTGATCTAAAGCTAAAGTTTGATAGCAATTAATCACTTTGCAGTAGTTATTAAGCTATAGTTTGAGCTAGTTAAATGGATCTTTGAGATGCTTGCTAGAAGATAAAAAGTTAATGTCACGTGAAAATTGGAATTTTTAAAAATTAGCTTTTTTGGAAAATTATTATCCTTTATTTGGATAAAAAGGCTGATATAAGGGCTTATCTATCAAATTTATCAAGCAAGCTTCTTTAAATATTTTTTTTAACTCTATCTTTTTAATGAACACTTTACTTGATTTTTCAGTTGATTTATTTATTAATTGATTGCTTTATTAATAATTGTTTTATTAATGACTATTGATCAAAATTTTAATTCCTAAAAACTTTTAACAAATTTTGTTATTAATGCAAAGTAGGAATGCAGATATTAGAGTGCAAAGTCTATTTTTTTATTAATTTTCACCCGTTTTACCGCATGCTGGTTAACCCTGCTACTAACTTTGCTGTTATGATTAGTTTTAATGATAGTCAGCATTGGGCTTAAACAGACATAATATTAACAGAGCTAAATAGAGCAGAGGTTAATTGAATAAAGGCTTTAAATCTTTTATTCAAATGTTAACATCGTTGTGATATAATATTTTTTTCCAAAGCCAGCTTTGGATTTAAAGTTAATTAAAGAGGGCTGTAGGAATTTAAAAGAATTAGAATTAAGTTTTAGAAAATAATCTAAGCACAAATTGATTTTAAACAAGTTTGCTTTAGATCTAAATATTGCTTAACGGCGGTTAAACATCAAAGTTTTATTAATATTATTAGAAGCTTCACCTATGCCTAAACATATTCTTGATGCCAAAAAAAGAGATCTGTCTCAAAATATCAATCAGATTCGTAATCAGGGCGTATTGCCGGCTAATGTATTTGAGCCACACGAGCCATCTCAAGCTATTGCTTTAAATTTAGTTGATTTTGAAAATTTTTATTCTCAAATAGGGGAATCCGGAGTTGGTTATTTAAAACTTAAGAATGGAACAGAATTACCAGTCATGATTGAGGAGGTGCAAACTAATCCGGTCACTGATCAACCAATTCATGCTCTTTTTCAAGTAGTGGACTTAACTGAAAAGGTAAGAGCTGATATCCCAGTTGAATTAGTAGGAGAGTTTGAGATTCCCGAGGCAGTGCTAGTGACAGTTAGGGATGAAATTGAAGTTGAAGCTTTCCCAACAGATTTGCCTGAAAAATTTGAAATCAATGTGGCAAATTTTACTGAAATTGGACAATCATTTGCTTTAGCAGATTTAGAATATGATGCTGAGAAGATCAAAATTATTTTAGGCGATGAGGGCTGGGATGAACCAGTAGTGTTAGTGCAAGAAGTAGAGGAGGAGCCTGAAGAGCCTGAAGAGCCAATCGAAACTGAAATAATTGGCGAAGAAGATGAAGTTGAGGGGGAGGAGATCGAAGGAGAAGAGGGTGAAGAAGTAGCTGCTGAGCCAGAAGAGTCTGATGAAGAAAAGACAGAGGCTGCCAAATAATTTTAGCTAATAATAGTCCTTATAATTTTTAGCAATTTAATTTTAATAACTCTATTTATTTTTATAAAGCCTTTAATTTTTATAAAACCTTGATTCAACCACAGGATGTTGAATCTTAACAGCTTTTTAAAAGCAGCAGGCTTTTTAAATTTAAGCTCTCCAAGTTTTAGTTAGAATTTTATTTTACGGTATTAAGAAGATATAAGATAAGACAGGATAAGAAAAATTGCCAGCAAATAGTAGATAGAGGTGTTAGCTAGAAGCGTTTATTGAATTTGCTGCCAACCTTCCCAATTTGGATCAAGCTGTTTAGCTTGTAAAATTTTTTCTCTAAATTTATCTTTTTGATTTAAGCTCAAATAGAGTAATGCCTGGTTGATGAGTTGATCGCGGTGAGTTAATGCTTTTTTTTCTTTACCTAGAACATTTTTAGTTTCATAGCGTTTCAATTCCTGCTGAATAGAAGCGTGGTGGAATTTAATATCATAGGTTTTAATTTGAGTTTTGTTAATTAAATTTTCAGATATATCGGTATAAACACTATGGCTAATTAAATTTTTTGATGATGGTTTTCCCGGTGCTGTAAAGATGATCAATAAAATTTGTGAAAATAAAATAAGATAAAGAAAAACCATGACTTTGTAAGCTTTTAGCAAACTAGCAGTTTTGTATAAGCTCAAGAGGGTAATAAAGTATAAAAGATTGGTTGAAAGCTTGCCGGCAAATAAAATCAGCCGAATATTGTTTAGAGTGTTATTAGCAGTTGACTTAGCTTGAGCTATAGGCTTGAAATTTTTTTTGGCGTCGGAAGCCAATGAGTAGGCCATTGATGATATAAATTAACTGATTAATGCTTGCTTAACAAGAATTGGTCGAGCGATTTAATAAGTTTTAGTTTAGCAGTTTTTAACTTAGTAGAGCCTCTGATTTAAGGGCGGCTGATTTATTTTTGCTTATTTTTTTTATTTCGCTATTTTTTAACGCTCATTGCTGTATAGGCCATTGAGCTGTAATTAAAAATCGGCTGTCAAAAAGATTTTCTTCAGCCAGCAGTTTTTCTTCACGCAATAATTGCCACAGTGCTTCTGTAATATAAGGCATAAAAGGGTGGAATAGTTTTAAGAAAGTGATTAGCCCCTTGATTAAATTTCGCTGTGATATTTTTTCTTGTTTTGTTTGCTCAATGGCTTCATCGCAAAACCAATGCCAAAATTGATTGTATAAATTCTCTGAAACTAAGCCGATTTGGAAATTCTCTAGCTGCCGAGTGCTGTCAGACGCTACTTTTTCAAGTTTTTGCAAAAAAATTGAATCTAATTCCCGTTCTTGCTCATTGTTAAATTTTTCCGGTTCTAAATTCAGCATAATAAAACGAGTGGCATTCCAAAGTTTGTTGGTTAAGTTTCTGGCTGCTTTAAAATCAGGTTCACCAATTGATTTATCTAAACCGGCTGATGAACGAATTACTAATGCCATTCTAAGAGCGTCTGTGCCGTATTTTTTGGTCATTTCCAATGGGTTAACTACATTGTTCTTGCTTTTGCTCATCTTGCTGCCTTTTGAGTCTCTAATCAATCCGTGTAAGTATACTTTTTTAAACGGAAATTTGCCGGTTAAAAAATACCCCATCATCAACATTCTCATCACCCAAAAAGGCAGAATATCATAGCCGGTTTCCATGACTTGAGTAGGGTAGAAGCGTTTAAAATCCCCCTGCTTAGAATTTTTTAACGTATTTACCGGCCATTGGCTGGATGAAAACCAAGTATCAAAAGTATCCGTTTCTTGAATCCAGCGGCCTTTTTTAGGACAGCTTTGCCTGATTTGATAGGGGACTGTGCGGTCAGCTCTTAGAGACTGTAAATTATTTTTAATGGTTTTTAAATTATGTTTTTGCAGTGCTGCACTTAGTTTTTCGCTGTAAAATTTTTTAGTTTCATCAAGATAACTGACTATAATTTTGTCTTCATTGTCATCAATTTGATACCAAACAGGGATGCGTATACCCCACACAATTTGTCTTGATATATTCCAATCTTTTAAATTTTTCAACCAATGCAGTAGTATTTTTTTATGGCCGGCGCCATAAATTGTTATCTCTCCGTTTTCAACAGCCTTAATAACGGGTTTAGTTAAAGGTTTAACCTTGATAAAGAATTGAGCTAGAGGCAAAGGCTCGATGGGGCAGCCTGTCTTATAACATAAGGCAGCGGTGTGTTTGTAGTCGTTATCTATTTTTTCAATCAGATCCTTTTTTTTCATATCAGCTACGACTGCTTTTCTAGCCTGAGCCACTTTCAGGCCGGCATATTTCCCGGCCGGTTCCATCATGCGTCCGGAAAAGTCAATAACTTGCTGTGGTTGAGGCAACTCTTGCTTGTGCCGCTGCCAAACTGCAAAATCATCATGGTCATGAAAAGGTGTAATTTTAACTACCCCGGTGCCAAATTCGGGATCAACGCTTTCATCTGCAATCACTTTTACTACAAAAGGCTTTAGTACGCTTTGAACTTCAATTTTTTTACCTATCCATTCTTGATAACGGGCATCTTCCGGATGAACAGCCACAGCTGTATCACCAAATTTAGTTTCCGGGCGAGTAGTGGCTACAGTAAAAGGGCCGTATTTCAGATAATAGAGTGAAGTAGTTCGTTCTTTATGCACAATTTCCAGTTCGCTGTAAGCTGTTCCGGCAGCCGGGCTGAAGTTTACCAACCTGAGATCGCGATAAATTAAATTTTCTTGATGTAATTTTTTAAAAGTTTGCAGCACCATGTTTACTAATGGTTCTTCTAACATAAATTGAAAGCGGCTCCAATCAGCGCTGGCGCCCAGTTGCTTCATTTGTTTCACTGCTACATCCGAGTTTTTTTGTACATAATCCCAAATTTTTTGATATAATGTTTCGCGGTCAAAATTAAATCTGCTCTTGCCTTTTTTTTTAAGCTTTTTTTCAAAAACAAATTGTGTTTCAATACCGGCATGATCTGTTCCGGGTAAATAAAGAGTGTCATCACCCAGCATTCGATGATAGCGAATTAAAATGTCTTCTAGAGCTACAAAGAGAGCATGCCCGATGTGTAGGGGGTCGTTGGCATTAGGCGGCGGCATGATAATGGTAAAGCTATTATCTGTAGTAGGCTGATTTTTATCCGGGTTAAAAGCCTGACTTTTTTTCCATAGTTGATAAATTTCTTTCTCATGTCGTTGATGATTGTAAGTTTTTTTCATTTTAATAAGAGCCCTGGAATAAGTTAATTTGCCTAGTTAGAATCTGGTTTTGTTTTTGGTATACTGTTTAAGTTGTTTTAAGACCCGGGCTTGAGCGTTCAGTTTAAATTTAACTATTAATAGTTGGTATGTTTATTGATTTGTTTGGTTGATGATTAATTATTTTACTACAGCATGGGAATAATTATAAGCTCTGATTGAAGTTCTGATGGCAAAAGTTTTAGCTCTGCCAGCAAAGAGCGGAGTACCACTTAACAAATACTGAAAATTAGTTTTAGACATGATCCCCCAAGAACCAATAACCCTAATTAAAATAGGCGGCTCTCTTATCACCAATAAAAACAAGCCTTTTACTTTGAATACCAAAGCTTTAGGCATTATTGTGGCTGAGATAAAAAAAGTAGTTAACAGCGGCAAGCTGTTGATTGTTGGACATGGTGCCGGTTCCTTTGCTCATATCCCGGCGCAAAAATACCAAACTCACAAAGGTATTCTTGATCAACAAAGCTATGAAGGAATAGCTAAAGTCGCTGATGTGGCAGCTCAGCTCAATCGAATTGTGGTTAAAAAACTTATCAAAAAAGGAGTTAATGCGGTTTCAATTAGCCCGTTGAGCTGCATGACAGCCGAAAATCATAAATTATCTGGCATCTTCACTAATTCGTTGCAGCAATGCTTGCGCTTAGGTTTGCTGCCGGTAGTTTATGGCGATCAAATTTTAGACAAAAAAGCCGGCTGCACTATTTTTTCTACCGAAGAAGTTTTGGCTTATTTTGGAATTGCTTTGAAAAAGAAAGGGTATCATATTAAGCAAATTATCCAGTGCGGCCAGACTAGCGGCGTTTACGATCAAGAGGGAAAAACTATTGATAAAATTAATCTTGAAAATATTAACCAATATCAACAAGCTTTAGGTGGAGCAGAGGCAACCGATGTTACCGGAGGAATGCTGCATAAAGTGCAAGAAACTTTAGAGCTGGCCAAAAAGGGTATTCCGGGTTTAATTATTGACGGCATTGTGCACGGCACTTTATCTGACGCTGTTGAGGGGAGGCCGGTTGAAGGCACCAGGATTGCTGTTGATTAAAAGATTGCTGTTAAATTGAGTTTTAATCAAAAAAATATTAAAAAAATAAAAATAAAAAGAATAGTAGCATTTTTATTATGAGTGCTCAGCCTTCACTGCCAGATCATGTAGCTATTATTATGGATGGTAATCGGCGCTGGGCAAAAAAAAATAAGCTGCAAATTTTTAAAGGCCACGACAAAGTGGCTCAAGAAAATATTGAGCAGCTAACAAGATATTGCTTGAAGCTGGGAATTTCTTATTTAACTTTATGGGCTTTTAGTACAGAAAATTGGCGTAGAGATAAAGCTGAAATTGAAGCGATATTAAGTATTATGAGAAAGGCTTTTAATCAAGGCTTTAAGCAATTTATCAAAGAAAAAGTGAGAGTAAAAACTATAGGTGATTTAACAAGATTTCCACAAGACATACAGCAGAGTATTCGAAAACTAAAGCAGATTAATGTGGACGATTATGAAATTACAGTTATTTTTGCTCTTAATTATGGAGGTCGAGATGAAATTATTAGAGCCATTAAAAAAATATCAAGCCGGCTTTCTTTAGAAAATAAAATGATAGATAGCATTGACCAAAATTTATTTAGTTCTGCGCTTGACACCAGCGAGCTTCCTGACCCGGATCTAATCATTCGTACCGGGGGAGAGCGGCGTTTGTCAGGTTTTTTGCCTTGGCAAAGCGTGTATGCAGAATTATATTTCACTGATGTCTTGATGCCCGACTTTGACAGAAAAGAGTTTGAAAAAGCACTGCAAGATTATCAAAAAAGAGAGCGGAGGTTTGGGCGGTAGTAGAAAATTAAGGCCAATTGCAGCTACTGGTTAAGTCCAATCGAAATCGCTGGTGGGGATAAAGAATTCTTTAATTATATGTACTCCGGTAAATTCAGCAATAAGATTAATAATAGCGAAAGAACTTATGGCTACCACTAAGCCAATAACGGCATAAGTCATAGTTTTTTTAGCACTTTCTACGTTTTGTGTATTGCCTCCGGACAGCAGCCAGCGCAACGAGCCTACCACCATCATGATAAAGCCAGCAATGCCAATTACTGTGAGAACAATGGACAGAACATTGGCTAATAAGCAGCCAATTCCTTGGATAGTAGCTACTCCATATTGAACGCAGAGCCCTTCTTCCCAAGCTTCAGTCTGGGCTAAAACGGGAGCAGCAGCAAAAAGAAAGTTAAAAATTAAAAAGGCGGCTGTAGACAGCTTGCTAATTAAATTTTTTTTCATAATTTAATTTTTTTGTTGGTAGTTTGTTGAGTAATAGAATGTGAGTTTATTAAATGTTAAATTATTTTTTCAATTTTGTTGCTGCTTACTCAGTATATAACAAGATTTGAATGTTAATGCTTTGTTTTTTGACTGACGCTAATCATAAACGGTCATTATTTAATTTTGCTTGATTAAAAAAACAACAACCCTCATTGCAAGAGGGTTGGGTAATTTTTTTTATAGAATTCTGTTATTTGGTAAATTTTAGTTTACGTTTCTAAATAATTCCGCATAGCCTTCTACCCCGAGTAAAGTTAGCATTAATTGGAAAATGGCATAAGTAGAAGCCAGGATAATTAAACCAACAACAGCAGCCATGATTTTATCGCGAGCAGCTTCGGTTTTGCTGCTGTCTCCACCTGAAGTAATCCACTCAATACCTCCCCAAATTAGATAGGCAAAAACTAATACACCTGCTATAATCATTATAGATCTTAGCAATCTGGAGAGCAGTTCTGAAGGATCTTCAAAAAAGAAGTCTCCAGGAATGTTTATCCTAGGCAGTGCTTCATCAGCGGCAAAGATTTGAGCAGTGTTTGCCAAGAATGTGTTTACAGCTGCAGTAATTCCTATAGAAACTTTAGTGAATTTATTCATTTTTAGCCTATTTTCTTAAATTTAAATTTTTAATAATATCAACAATGGATGTTAATTAACTGTTTAGAATTAATACTTGTATTATATCAGTTTCAAGAAACAAAGGTCAAAAAAAATTTAAACCTGATAAAATAGAACTGCAGCTTGAAATTTAATTTGTTTTAAGCTGTACACCGTTGCTAGCATTAGATTAACTAGTATTAAGTTAATAGGATTAATATTGAATAATAAAAGACCCTCGAGCTTGAGGGTCTTTTAAATTTTAATAAGGTTCTTTGATAATTTTATTCTGTTCCATTGAAAATTTGGCCAAAGCCGCTAACTCCGAGTAAATTTAGCAGTAGTTGAAAGAGAGCATAGGCTGCAGCTAAGATGATTAAGCCGACAATGGCAGCAGTAATTTTATTGCGAGCAGCTTCAGTTTTGCTGCTGTCTCCACCGGAAGTAATCCACTCAATGCCTCCCCAAACAAGATAGGCAAAAACCAGCAGACCGGCTATAATCATAACAGTTCTTAAAAGAGTAGATAGAAGTGCTCCAGCATCTTGAAAAAAGAAGTCTTCAGGAACTTCAACCCCAATTTCTCCTGGTTCACTTTGCGCAAAAACTTGACCGACTGTCGATAAAGCTGTTCCTAAAGCTGTGCTAATTCCTATAGAAACTTTAGTGAGTTTATTCATGTTTTTCTTGTAGTTTTTAATGTTTTTATTTTTATTCGACTGTCTAATTTTAATATTATTGATAATTAATTATTATTGCAAGAGGAATTTTGCTAGATTGCTTGAATGAAAGTCAAAATTGAGTTTCAAATTAAAAATAATAATTATGTTTCAGCTTAAAATTAATCCCTCTTTCTGTTTAAATTACTTGCTGCATAAGTAGTTTATTTCTTTAATATTTTAAAACAAGAATCTCTGAGAACAATTAGCATCAAATTGAGCGTCAAATAAAGCGCAACACCTCAATGCCCAATAATTTTTGAATAAATATAAATATGGCAACTACGGAAATTAAAATAATGAAGCCAATGATAGAAAGAGTGATTGTATTACGAGCGCTTTCTATTTTAGCAGCGTCTCCACCTGAAGTTATCCAGAGCAGGCCGCCATAAATTAACTTAGCAAATAAAATTAAGCCGGCGATTATAGCAACAGGAGTTAATAAGGCGCCAATAATTTTGCCGGGTGTGTCATAAACTTCTGTGATGCTTTTCCCATCTCTTAAAGTTAGGTAGCTGCCAAGGTTGATGACTCC
>CAZPQG010000006.1:22705-27800 GCA_964588685.1 uncultured Pseudomonadales bacterium
AAATTAATACCAATTTATTTTTTTTTGCTATTTTCATGTAAAAAGTTATAAAAATAATTTAACTTATTATCGCCGTTTTATTAGCATTGTTTATTAGGTTATTAACAAATAATACTATATCATCATATCATTAAAAAAGTTAAGCTTATCCCTTCCCTTATTTATTAAGGAAAGAAAAGTGCTTCAGCAAAAGATCAGTAAAAAGCCTTTTTTATTTGTATCATCCTGATAAAAATAGGCTCAAACTCAGCCTCTTAACCATTTATGTATTAAAATGTAAACAATATCAACTGCTGCCGGCAATGTTTCTTCATAAAATATATTTTAAAAATTTCCGACTTTTTCAAGAACTGTTGTTGGAGTTTGAACAACAAGTTACTACTTTGCAGGCGCCTAATGCTAAAGGCAAGAGTACCATTATTGAGGGCATTCATCTGCTTTCCACCGGCTCTAGCTTTAGAGCAGGCAAAGCGGATGAGATGATTTATTTTGGTAAAGATCTAGGTAGAGTCAGAGCTAAAATTTACAGCAACATTTCGGCATTAGATTCAGACTTAGAAGGCTTGGATGAATTAGAATTGTCTGTGCTTTTAACAAGGGGAGAGCTCAATGGCCGGCGCACCCGCAAGCAGCTTTTTAGCGTTAACAGTAATAGAAAAAGAAAGAAAGATTTTGTCGGCAATTTACTCACAGTAGTTTTTAGACCCGAAGACATGCGCTTAGTAGAAGGTTCACCGTCGCGGCGCCGAGATTATTTAAATGACCCTTTGCGCTTAACTGACAAAGAATATGATTTGTCTTACGGTCGCTATAAAAAAATTTTACGCCGCCGCAATAAACTATTGTCTCTAATTAAAGAAGGCAAACAAAATCCAAACACCTTAACATATTGGGATATGGGTCTGGTAAAACATGGCGAGCGTTTGCAGCAAAAGCGAAGAAATTTTGTTAAGTTTATTAATGCGCAAATAGAATCGCCTTTGCCTATGCGTCTTAAGTATGAACCGTCGCTGATAAGTAAAAAAAGGATTGATAGCCATAAAAAAGCTGCCATGGCCGCTGGTTTTACTTTAGTGGGTCCACATAAGGATGATTTTGAAGTTTTATTAGGCTTAAAAGTAAAAAATTCAAACTCTCGTCGCTATTTATCCTTGGATGCTTATGGTTCAAGAGGCCAAAAGAGAATGGGGGTAGTGTGGTTGAAAAAAGCAGAGTTAGCTTACGTAAAAAAACAAACTAAGCAAGAGCCTCTTTTGCTGCTAGATGATATTTTGTCAGAGCTAGATCCGGCAAATCGCGACAGAGTTTTAAATTTAGTTGATCAAGAACAAGTAATTATTACGACAGCCTCAACTACTATGATTGCTGAAATTAAAAATAAATTTAAAGACGTAAAACTGATTAAGCTGCCGAAAAAAACAGAGGATTAAAACAAAGCATTATTCTAAAACATTATTCGCTTAGCAAGCTGCCAACTTGATTTGATTTTTAAAAAATGATTATCCTGCTGCGGCCTTTTTATTGTTGCGGCCTCTTGATTGGGTTTTTTTAATTAACTTCCACAACAGTTCAGGAATTGTATCGACTAAATCAGAGGCGTTGTAAAATGGGCCGCTTCTTTTATAAAGTTTATCTCCAGCTGCTTTGTTTAGCCAACTGGCTGTAATAACGCTAGGCAGTATTTGATTAGTGCAGTAAAGTCCTGCCATTAACCCGGCCAACACATCTCCCGTGCCTCCTTTGGTCATGCCGGCATTTCCGCCTTTAATTCTATAAATTTTATTGTTGCACGCGATGGTATCTATTTTTCCTTTAAGCAAAATAGTACTTTGGTTGAGCTGCCGGCTTAATTTTAATAAACCGGCACTAGTTTTTTCATTGGTGTCTAAATAATCATCTTGAGGCGAAGAATTTATCTGTTCAAGAATCATATTCAATTCTTTAATGTGAGGGGTAATAATACATTTTTCATTTAACAGTTGATAATCCATCATTTGCAGGGCGCCGGCATCAATCACCCATTTTTTTTGCGGATATTTACTCAGTAAATAATTAACAATTTTTTGAGTATCGTGCTGCCATTCTTGATCAGTCAAGCTGTCATTTTTTACTTTTTTTTTCTTGCGAGCAGGATCCGTTTTTCCTTGCTGAGATTTTGCCTGGTTTTTTTCAAGAGATTTTTGGTTTACTGCAGGCATTTTTTGCTGTCTTTCCATGCCCGGTCCAATTAAAACGCAATCCGCTTCTTGCAGATAATCTTCAACTTGCTGCCGCGGGATCACTATACCATTCCAAAAATGGCTTTTTGCTTGTTGGATTAGTTGATTGTTGCCTGGAATTGATGAATAAAAAACCATGTCAACCAACTTTGAAGCTACGTCTAAGCTCCATTTGCTGGCTGCATGAAATAAATTAGAACCTCCAATAATTAACAATTTGCCATTTTGTCCTTTATGAGAATCGGGTTGAGGAAGATGCAATAATTTTGCATACTTCGCTAGTTGTTTTTTTGATGAAATTTCAATTAGATTTATTGAGTCCGGAGATTGATTATTTTTTTTATTCATTGCTTTGTTCTTCTTTAGCTTTTTTACCGGCTTTTTTAAGACGTCTTTCAATTTTTGACAGCTGCATAGTCACTAATACCGCTAACACTGTCACAGCTAAAGCATAAACAAATAAAGAAGCCAGGCCTCCTTTTGATCCTAAAAGCGGTTCTAAATATTCTGAAATAGTGCTTTTAATAAGTTCGTTCCAAGCCAAAGCAACCACTAGCCCAAAACCGCTGGTAGCTAAAGAAATCATGTTGCTAATAATAGCTAAAGGGAAATCTTCAATACTGTCCGGGGTTTCGATTGGCGGCATAAATCCTTGGTGTAATTTTTATTTTTTAAAGCTGTGTTTATTTATTATATTACAGAATTGCAGAGATTATATTACAAATATTGCTGTAAATTACAGACCGTAAGTGACAGACTGTAAATTGTAGGTTCTAATCAAAATATATTTTAAATATTTTGTCATCTTGTCTTTGTTTAGTTTAGAAATGTTTGTTTTTGCCTGGTTTACATCTGGTTATTTTTAGATTTTTTAATCCTGCAAAATTTGCAAAAATCGTTTACAATAGATTTATCAATTTATTGTTAAGCTAACTTGCTTAGTTGAAAATTAAACCAAGTTGTTTTACATGATTTTGCTTAACACAGTTTTAGTATTTAGAATTATGCTGTTAATTGGCCAGATGTATTAAACAATTTAAGCAAATTAAACAACAAGAGCAAGTACGGTGTCTTAGCAAGTCAAGCAGCTAAATTTATATTTTCAAAATTTATTTTAAAATTTAAAGATGTTTAAGCCCAATTTCTCCATTACCAACAACCTTTTAAGCTATATTAGTGCTATTGAATCTGCTCGCGCTTTAATCAACCATTCACCTCTAGTCCCTGCCTGGGAGGCAAAGTTTAAAAAAGATGCTATGGCCCGGACTGTTCATTTCGGTACCAAAATAGAAGGCAATGATTTAACTGAAGATCAGGCTAAAAGAGTGACGCGGTTAGATCTGGTTGATAATCCGGAAGAGGCAGCCAAAAAGGCCGGCATTATTGCTCGTGAACGTGATGTGCAAGAAGTTTTAAATTATCGCAATGTAGTAAAATGGATTGATGAACAAGATTCTAATATAGCTGCTGATTTATTTTCTGAAGAAACCTTAAAGCATCTTCATGCTTTAACAATGAACAGCCTTTTAAGCAAAGATAAGATCGGTCAGTATCGGCGCAAACAAGTGATTGTTAAAGGGGCAGGTGAGAGCAAGGGAGAAGTGGTCTTTAGACCGCCGGTATCTGTTGAAGTGCCGTATTTAATTGAAGACTTTTTTCAATGGCTTAATAGTTCTGAAGCCAAAAAAATTCATCCAATTTTTAGAGCAGCTATCACGCACTACCGATTGGCATTTATTCATCCTTTTATTGAGGGTAACGGCCGCACAGCCCGTGGTTTAACCACCTTAGTGTTATATGCTCTAGGCTATGATTTTAAGCGGTTTTTTTCGATAGAAGAATATTTTGACAGCAATGTTGAAAGTTATTACAGCGCTTTGCAATCTGTGCAGCAAAGCGAAAAAGCTGACATGAGCTACTGGCTGGAATATTTTTGCTATGGTTTGGCTTTAGAAGTAGACAAAGTGAAAGACAAAGTGCTCAAGTTATCTAAAGATTTAAAAATGAAAAAGGAATTGGGCCGACAAGTAGCTTTATCAGAACGTCAAATCGTAATTTTGGAATTGTTACAAGATCAAGGTGAGATTGATTCTGCTGATGCTCAAGAGCTGCTGCCCAATGTTTCCATCGACACCATTTTAAGGGATCTTAAAGATTTAATCGAAAAAGGAGTAGTTAAGAAACATGGTGTGACAAAAGGAGTTACTTACACTTTGGCTAAAAAGTAATCGCGCTAGTCTTAAAGTTAAGTTGTCTGGCTGGGAGGGTTTGCGAGCTTGCCCAAATTTTATTACCATTTTAAACTTACTGCAAATATTGGTTCGGTATTAACATTAGTTGGTTTTTTTGTCTTCAATTTTTTGCGCAGTTATAATCAGTGCCGATTAAACCACCAGTTTAGTCATTAAGATTAATCATTAAAATTTATTAGCAATTTTACCCAAAATAATGAAATTTAAAATTTTTTCTCAGTATCTTAGTCAATTAGAAGCAATAAACTCTCGGCTAGACATGACTGCAATGCTGGCAGAATTGCTGCTAGAGCTAGATTCTCAGGAGATTCCTCCGGCTTGTTATTTAATGCAGGGCAGTTTGGTGCCCAGTTATCAATCTTTAGAATTTAATATGGGTCTTAAGCTAACCATGCGTTCTTTAGCTAAGCTGCTCAATAATTTAAATCAAAGTGATTTTTTGCCTTCCACTAATTTATTTCAAGAACAAGATGATACAGCTTATTTAAATTTAATCAAAGATAAGAATAAAGAATTAGGTGATTTAGGGCTGGCCATTGAGGAACTTTTGAGTGAGACAAAACTTGACCCAAGTAATTTGTCGCTGCTTGAAGTCCATGAGCAGCTGGTTGCGATTGCTGAAAA
>CAZPQG010000006.1:27900-45036 GCA_964588685.1 uncultured Pseudomonadales bacterium
CAATCAGAACAAGTGCCTATTAAATTTTATTTGTTCGATGTTCTTTTTCTTGAAGGAAAGTCATTAATTGATACTAGTTTGCTCACACGTAAAGAACAGCTTAAAGAGATTATCAGCCCGAACGATATTATTAGCTTGGTGGATTATAAAATAACTCAAGATGAGGCTGAGGTCCGAGAATATCATCAACAGCAATTAAACCGGAATTTGGAAGGAGCAGTTATAAAAAAGGTTGATGCTCCTTACAGAGCGGGTCGTAAGGGTTGGCGTTGGGTGAAAATTAAAGAAACAGAAGGATCACAGGGAAAATTGAGTGATACTTTAGATTGTGTAGTAATGGGCTATTATAGAGGCAAAGGAAAAAGAGCTCAGTTTGGTATGGGGGCATTTTTGGTAGGCGTGTTAACTGAAGATGGCCAAATTAAGACGATTGCCAAAATCGGCACAGGTTTAACAGATGAACAATTTAAGTATATTAAAAATTTAGCTGATGAACATAAAACAAAATCTAAACCCGACCAATATGATGTTCCTGAAGATTTAGAACCGGATGTATGGGTGGAGCCGGAAATTGTAGCAGAAATAGCGGCAGATGAATTGACTGATTCGCCAATTCATACTGCAGGCAAGGCGTTAAGATTTCCCAGGTTAGTTGAATTTAGGGACGATAAAGATTGGGAACAGGCTACTCAAATTTCAGAGTTGGAACAGATTAAAATTGGTTAGCCTGAAGATGACTTGAAATACAGCTTGGAGTACAGCGATGCTGTATTTGACAGCGAAATTCAATAGCTGCGTTAAATTTTTAAATTTTAATTTTCCGAAATAATACTTGTCCAAACCCTTTTTGCTTTTTGTAATTGTTTCTGAGAGGCTTCTTTGAAGAATTTGTCAAGTCTTTTGAGCGAGTTTACAAAAGTTGTTTCATTTTCAGTTCGGTAAAAAGTACCTCCCAACATGGGGTATTTGTTAAATTCAGTTAAATCTCCTTTAAGAAGTAAATGGAGTCTGCTTTCTAAAAAAGTTTTACTTAATTTAAAAAGACCTTCTTTCTCCATGCGCCTCATGGAGGTAATATAGCGTGGATTTTTTAAACATTTTAATTCATATCCTGCTTGAGTTATTTCTTCGGCAAAAGCGCTGTCTTCAGCATAGGGCTGCTGTTCATTAAATTTAACTTTTTTAAATGCCTGTTTTCTTATGCCGATAAGTGAACCAAAAACAACAGTATTAAAAGTGCTGGCAATAAAATTGAATAATTGGACTGTTGATTGGTATTTTATTGAATATTTTTTAACGTCAAGCCAGCAGACAAATGCATCCATGCTTTGTTTTTTGCGAATTTGATTTTTAACGTCTTGTAAAAAGCAGTCGGGCAGTTTATTGTCAGCATCCATAAAAATTAGCCAACTAGCCTGTGCTTTTTTGCCGCCGTAATTTCTTTGAAAACTAACGTTACGGCGCTCAACATTAATGCTTTGTAAATCCAGGCTGCTGGCATATTTGCTAGCTAGCAGGACAGTTTTATCTGAAGAATTACCATCAACATGAATCACTTCAAAATTTTTAAAAGTTTGGTTAACTAAGCAGGAGAGCAGTTGAGGTAAATACTGATCTTCATTAAGAGTTGGAATGATAATGGAAAAAAATGGCTTTGACATTAAACTATTCTTAAATTATTCATAGTATTGTAGTTTAACAAAGTTTAATAAATTTGTCTGACTTTAATTAGTATTATTTACAATCAAGGTCTAATTAGTATTATTCGCAATCAAAGAGAGAGCTGATAGAATAAAAAAGATATTATGAAAAAAATTATTTTTGGCTTAGGAAATCCCGGCGAAAAATATCAGTTCACTCGGCATAATGCAGGCTTTTTATTATTAGACTATTTGCAACAAAAGCTTCAATTGCCAAAATTTTCATTTAATAAAAAAATAGATGCTGCTATTTGTTCAGCTAAAAATTTAATGTTGGTTAAACCACAGTTGTTTATGAATTTATCAGGTGAGGCAGTGGCCAAGACTTTAGCTTATTTTAACAATGAGTTTCAATTAGATAGTCTTAATCAAGACTTGTTGGGCAAAATATGGGTAGCTCATGATGATCTTGATCTGGAAGTTGGGCAGTACAAAATACAGCGAGGCACTGGTCCAAAACAGCATCACGGAGTATTATCAATTTATCAAGCACTGAAAACTAAAGACTTTTGGCATATTAGAATTGGTGTTGATGATAGGCGGGGTCAAAGGCTTTTTCCTCCTGAAAAATATGTATTACAGAGACTGCCGGCCAATCAACAAAAAAAAATGAAACAAGTTTTCGCTGACATTCATCAGGAGTTAGCACAGAAAATTAGTTAGAAGATTGAGAATTAGACTTTAATGGTTAAATTTTTTATTTAGATGATGCTGGAATAAGATTAAACTAAAAAATAGAAGAACTAAAGTCGTTATTTTTTAAAAAAATAAAGCTTGCTTTTATTATGTCAATCTTTAAGAAAATTTATCATAGAATTAGACACAATGTCACTCGGAGGCGGCGTAATCGCAGATGGTTGGCTTTTACTTTGTTTTTTCGTAATATCGCCGGCAACTTAAGTGGTTTTTATAAGCCTTTGTTTTTTTATCAAGCAGCTCAAATGCTGAATTTTTGGCCGGCTGATTATACCGATCTTCAAAAGGGTATGGTGGCAATTGGGTTTTATTATTTAGGGCAGCGTGTTGTTAGCTTTATCATTAATTTTGTCCAAGCTCAGTTAACTTTAAAAATAGGACACGATCGATCTTTGTTGCTCGGCAATTTATTTAGAACTCTTTGGCTTTTGAGCTTAACTTATGTTGATGTTAGCCCCTGGTTTTTAATAATAGCGACCGTGTTGGCGGGTATAGAGACAGGATTTTTCAATCAATCGTACCATACTTTAATTTGCCGTCTTTCTCTGGAAGAAGAGATGGGTAAGAGTTTAGGAGCTTCTAAATTTCTTGGAAACTTTATTAGTATGCTGACTCCATTTTTAGGTGGAGTTATTATTAGTCATTTTGGTTTTAACTATTTATTTTACAGCAGTATTTTATTAATTTTAGTTTCAATAGGCGGCTTGTTAAAATTAGAAATACCGGCAGAGAAAGATAAAGTTAATTTACAAGAGTATCTAAGCTGGGTAAAAGAAAAAAGATATAATAGATTGATGTTGTCGCAAATGGGTCGTTATTTTTATGATATCAGCTTAGTGCTTTGGCCACTTTTTGTTTTTTTAATCATCGACGATGTGGTTAGAGTTGGTTCTATTTACACCATTTCCCTCTTTTTTGCCATGTTAACCAGTTTATTCACTGGTCATTATCTTGATAAAAAAAAGCAACCCAGACTGCCTTTTTTAGTTTCCGGCGGGATTCTTTCAACTATCAGCATGTTTAGACTGCTGGTTACAGGTGCCTGGGATATAATTATTATTGATTGCAGCAATCGAATTTTGGGTGATTTTTACTGGCTGGTACATGAAAAATTTATTTTCATTCGAGGCAGAGGCAGTCAAGATTTTTCTTATTTTGTGTATAGAGAAGTTAATCGTTCTTTAGCAGCTGTTCTTTTTTGGTCTGCAGCCGCATTATTTTTTGTTTTTAAATTAGATTGGCTGGGCTTGTTTGCTTTAGGCTCATTAGGGATTTTAATGAGCATGTTGGCTAAACAGAATAAGGGTAAACTTAATGATTAAATTTTTAAGATGAAAGATCAAAAGAAAAAATCAAATACCAAAAAAAAGAAGGCAGACAAAGGTTTTGAAAGCATGCAATCTTTGTTTAAAAGGTATGAGCCTAAAAAAGAAGATAAAAAATATATTACTCAAGAGTTTCAAGATTATGGATACCGTTTAGCCGTGAAGTTAAATGATTTAGAACACAAAGGTTTGTATATCAAAATGGCCAAAGAAGAAAATCGGCAATTATTGGAGAGAGCATTGTCTTTTGTTTCAGATGCTAAGGCAAAAAATAAAGGGGCCTTGTTTATGTGGAAATTAAATGAATTGAAAAAAGAATCAAAAGAGAAAAAGAAGCAAGACTCGAATTAATTTAGAAAAAATTTTATTTTTAACAAAGATTTTATTATTAGAACAAAATATTAGATTTTATGAGTAAGTCAACTATAGTTTTTATTTTCTTTTTAGCCATAATTGCAGCCCTGATGGGCTACAATTATTTTGCCACGCCTTTTTATCAGAGACAGCAGACGGCGGAACAACAGGAAGCAGCTGAATCAGAAGTTGATCTTGATCAACAGCAGACTCCTCAGGAAAGACAGTTGAATCAAATGTCCAGCCGGCAAAAAATTGCTCAAATTATAGTTTATCCTTATTCCGTGGGTGCGTTTAATGAGTATGAATCGCAAAGAGAAGTTTCTCAGCAATCAGAAAATATAACTACTGAAGAAGGTGACACCGCAGCAGAAATTTTTGCTGACGCACAAACAGATGAGTTGGTTAATCCCTTAAAGCAGCTGCAGGATTTTCAACCGGGAGTAATTAGTTTTTATGGCTCCAACATTGATTATGAATTAGCTAAGAAAGAGTTGCAAAAGATTGAGCAGTTTTTCATAGATAAGCAGGTGCGGCCTTTACTGGCAATAAATCATGAAGGGGGATCTAGGCAGCCTTTTTCCGGAGAAGGTTTTACAGCCTTGCCGCCTTGGCAGCAATTATGCCAAGAAACACAAATGGTTCGTCAAGAACAATTGTTAGAAGCAGCTCATGAGTTATTGGAGCTGGATATAAATATAGTTTTTGCGCCGGTAGCTGATTTAGATAGTCAAGTTTTGGGCGATCGTTCTTGCGCAGATGAGCGTTCACTGCTTTCTGCAGCCAGGAATTTCATCGAGATTTTTGGTTCCAGACAAATCATGCCAACTTTGAAGCACTATCCCGGTTTGGGCACCTTAAGCAATGATTTGCATAATTCTCCCGGCGAGGTTGAGCCCAGCGCAGAGGAGAGTGAAATTTTTTCAACACTCTTTGATCTTTATCCTACTATTGGGGTGATGATGTCGCATGCTCAAAATAGTGCCAACTATGGGCAACTGCCTTGCTCTCTTAATACTGAGTGCGTTAACTCGATTACCGGCGAATATAATAAAGCGACTGTGTTCACAGATGCTTTAAATACGAGTGCTTTAGAAGCATTTTCTGACAAACATTTAATCAATGACAGCCAAATATCAAGAGATGAAGAAGCAACTTCTTCCGCTGAGGCTGATTTTAAAGAAGCTGCTCTCAAGTCAATTCCCAATGAACTGACTGGTTTAGCCCGAGTTTCTTATTTAGCAATTATGGCTGGCAATCATCTGCTGGTTTATAACGATAAAGTTGATTTTGAGCAGCTTAATGATGTTAAGCAGCAGCTGGCTGAATTATATGATCGAGATGAAGCTTTTGCCGAGCAGGTTGACCAAAGTGTGCTGAGAGTGATTTCTTTAAAAAATATTAACTGAATATTTTTTAAAGAAATTGAAAGTTACAAACATTACGCTTATTAGCTAAAGTTTTAATCAAGGCTTTAAATAATTAGCTTATTTTAATGGTAATTTATTTGGCTGAGTTTTGAGCTTAAACTTAAGTGGTTAAACCAACTGCCCGAAGAGATAAACCAAAAATGTTAAAAGAAAAATTTTCAACTATTTTTCCTTATCTAAAACAAAAATTAATCATCTACATTTTTTATATAACACCTTTGTTTTTTTTAATTCAGGCTCGAGGAAAGTATCTAGTAATTATAGCAGGTGGTCTCCTAGGATTAGCGCTATTAATTGCTGATGAGCTTACATTAAACCGTTATTACAATGAGCCGAAAGAAGACACTAGTGACTTAAATAAGGAGCAATTTTCGCAAGGAGAAACTCGATCGGCAGCAACTTACCTTTCTCAAACTAATTTTCTAGCTACTCGCTCTACCTTGTTTTTAATTGTGTTATGGCCGTTGTCATTTTTTGTTATCACTTCTACGGGCAGCTTTTTAGGGATAGGTTTAGTGATGGGGATTTTTGTAGGGCTGCTGGAAGAAATGTGGACTTTGAGAAAAGAAGTTCAAATCTTTAATCAGCGCTTTTGGTCTCAAGTTAAAACTCAGTTGACTCCGGAGCAAATTAGATTGCTGTTTATTTTAACTAGCGCCTATTTTGTTTTTTTGAACTTATTAATTTTACGATAAAAAGGTTTTGTTCAGCCTTGCAAGCAGTTTGCATTTCAACATGGCACGCTCTTAATTGAAACTTAAAGCGTCAATTAAATTAGAATTTTGGTGATTAAGATTTTTGTGCCGTTTAAAATTATGTTAAAAACTATTTATTTTATAGGCTTTATCGCTCTAGTTTCTTTGGGGATATTTTTAATTAAAGGCAATGTTTTTCAAATTCCCCAAACGTCTCCACAGTCAGACAATCTTTACGCTAAATTAAAAACTTTTCCTGATCAATCTTTGATTTATGCTATGCTTGCAGATCAAGCGTTCCAATTTGAGCTTGTCAACAGCGCTGATAGTATTGCTCAGGGTTTAAGCGGACGAAAAAAAATAGGCAGCGATGGCATGTTATTTGTTTTTAAGCATCCGGATCAGCACGGCATTTGGATGATGGATATGAATTTTAATTTAGATTTAATTTGGATAAAGCAGGCGGAAGTCATTGGCTTAGAATTCAACGCGGTAAAACCTGAAGAAGGCTCAAGCGAATTGATAATTTATCAGCCTGATCAGCCGGCAGAGATGGTGCTGGAAGTAAAAGCCGGTTTTATTGACCAATATAAAATAAAAATTGGCGATGAATTAACTTTAATTGAAAATGCCGAAAGATTTTCAAATCCTAATCAATTTTGAATTAGTTATAAAATAGATTTTTGAAGCTAATTTTTAAATTAAAACCTATTTTTTTGGTCGATTAATCTTTTCCCTTAATTTTAACCTATTAATTTAAGCTGTCAGCTGATTCTTTATTTAACTTTTAAACTTTTAATAGTATGATTAAAGATATGTCCCAACCAATCTCTGCTCGACATTTGCAACAAAAAATTAAAAATGTTTTTACTGCGAGTCTTAATAGCGATTCTAATTTAACTCAGCAGCTGTCATCCGATAAAGGAGGGGCAGCATCAAAGCAGGCAATAAATAGGCAATCCACTAACCAAACGTCTCCTCAATTCAGCAGGGCACAAATAAATACAATGGACAAGCTTAATTTATTAGAAGAAATAATCAATAATATAGAAAAATTTAAAAAGACAAAGGCTTCATCAGCAACTCTGGATGCCGAAAAAGATTTTAATGCAGGCTTTTCTTCCGGTAAAGAAACTATCGAGGGCGGTCCTACTCTAACAGAGCAGGCAGCCAGTATTCAATATGTTGAGGCAGAAAAAAGCCCGGAGCTTTCACCGGAAGTAGAAAAATACATTCAGGAAGTACAAAAAGATCAAGCAAAAGCTCCGGAGGAAATTGTCATTAGTAGTGAGGTAGATAGTATGCCGGCTGATAAGCAATATGTGTCAGAGCGAGTGGTGGTACTGCCTATAACTCCGGAAATTGAAAAAAAAGGAAAGAGAAAGAATCCTAAGCTGAGTATTCGCTGGCTAGTAGAATGGTGTCAGAAGATTATAAAACAATTCCAGGGCAAAGTAGTATATAGCCAGTAAGTTTTATTAGTTAGCAAGTAAATTAATTGACAAGATTTATTGAATTTATTAGTCAAAAAAATATTAACAGCAATAATGCTAATGATTAGAGCTTAGATTGAGCTTAAATTTATAATAGATTATGGATATAACTCCACTTACCTTCGATCAAATTATTACTGAACTCACAAGCATTTTACTAGGCTTAATTTTGTTTATCATCTTGTTGCTTTTGATAGCAGTTTTTGTTTATATGGTTTTTCAGTGGTTTAAAAATCGTAATCGTCAAGATTATGCTTTAAGCTTTGTGACGTTATTGGTTAAAGTTCCTCGAGACAATGAGATTAAAATTGATGCAGCAGAACAAATGTTTGCCGGCTTGCATTCACTTAAAAAAGGTGGTTTTTCTTTAATTAAAAATCAAGATATAGTTTCTTTTGAGATTATTTCTTTAAAAGAGGAGCTTGGATTTTATGTAAGCTGCTCGCGCAAGATTCAAGATTTTGTTGAGAAGCAAATTAATGGCGCTTATCCTCAAGCTAACATTAAAGAGATTGATGAAGTTAATATTTTTAATGAGGACGGTAGAGTTGAGTTTGCTGCTTTAAAGTTAGATAAAGCTAATTATTACCCTATTAAAACATATAAAGATTTGCCAACGGATGGTTTGTCATTAATCACATCGGCAATGTCTAAAATGCGTTCTGCTGAAGGGGCAATTTTGCAAATTTTAATTCAACCGGTGGGCAATAAATGGCAAAAAAAAGGCCGTTCTTACATGAGCTCCAAAAAGGAACAAGAAGCTGACCCTGAAGAGGCAAGCTATGATCATGATCCCAAGGAAATGGAAGCCATTAACAATAAAATTTCACAGCCCGGTTTTAGAACTTCTATCAGAATCGTAGTTTCTGCTCCTAATAAGAATAGGGCTGAAACTCACTTGAGCAACATCAAAGGTGCCTTTGCCCAATTTACTTCTGCCTACAACAAATTTAAAAAGGCTAAGATTTTTATTAAACATCTGTTTATGATTGACTTTATTTATCGTTATATGCCGTTATTGAATAAAGGGACTTGCATTTTAAATACTACAGAATTAGCCACAGTTTTTCATTTCCCCAATAAAACAGTGGAGACACACCATATTAAATGGTTAAATGCCAAAAATGCACCAGCCCCTCATGAGATTCCGACTGAAGGGTTGTATATTGGCAAGTCCTATTATCGAGGTCGAGAGCGGAAAGTGTATATGAAATTAAGAGACAGGCGCCGCCATAAGTATATTATTGGTAAAACCGGTACCGGTAAATCTGAATTTTTAAAACAAATGATTTTACAAGATATTGAAGACGGCAGAGGAGTGGCGGCAGTTGATCCGCATGGTGATTTTGTAGAGGATGTGCTTGAACTTATGCCTCCTGAGAGGGCGGAAGATGTTATTTACTTTAATCCATCCGATAAAGAGCGGCCGATGGGTTTAAATATTATGGAGGCGTACGATGAAAATCAGCGGCATTTTGTGGTAAGTTCAATTATTAATTTAATGTATAAACTGTACGACCCTCATCGAACAGGGATTATTGGTCCAAGATTTGAGCATGCCATTCGCAATGCTATGTTGTCAGTCATGAGTCGAGACAATGCTACCTTTATTGAGGTAGTGCGCATTTTAACTGATGAAAGTTTTGTAAAAGAAACTTTACCTTATATTAAAGACCCTATGGTTAAACGTTATTGGACAGATCAAATTGCTCAAACCAGCGACTTTCATAAATCAGAGGTGTTGGATTACATTGTGTCAAAATTTGGGCGCTTTGTAACTAATAAAACGATGCGCAACATTATTGGTCAGCCTAAGAGCGCTTTTGATTTTAGAAAAGCTATGGATGAAAAAAAGATTATTTTATGCAATTTATCTAAGGGTGTATTAGGAGAAGAGGATGCAAAGTTTTTAGGTTTAATTTTAGTGCCGAAAATTTTAACCGCTGCTATGAGTCGAGCCGATGTTCCTATGGAGCAGCGTAACGACTTCTTTTTATATGTTGATGAGTTTCAAAATTACGCTACTGAGGATTTTGCTGTTATTTTATCCGAAGCTCGAAAATACAAGCTTAATTTAATTGTGGCCAATCAATACATTGGTCAGATTGATGAAGATGTAAAAAATGCTGTTTTTGGTAATGTGGGCACTCTTGTTTCTTTTAGAATTGGTGTGACTGATGCTAATTTTTTACAGCATGAATTTGCGCCAACTTTTAGCGAAACAGATTTAACTAATGTTGAAAAATATCATGTTTATATGAAGACAATTGTAGACAATGAACCTGTTACTCCGTTTAGTGTTTCTTTAGAAAAAGATATGGACAAAATAGAGGCAAAGAAGAATCCAAGATTAGCGGAGATGATTCGGGAATTGTCTCGCTTAAAATACGGTAAAGATAAAGAGTTGGTTGAAAAGGAGATGAAAATTAGAGCTAAATTGTAAAAACATCTTTGAGCTGGAGTTAATTTTCCAGTTAGCCCTGATTTTCTAATTATTTATCATTACTTCAAAATTTTGTCGCTTTTTTTACATTGCGGCTTTGTTATCATATGAACATGAATTCATGTAATAATTGCACTGTGATTAAAGATCAATGCGTCTGCAGCAACATTCAACCTTTATCTTCTTTGCTTAAAATAATAGCTGAAGAAAATAGATTAAAGCTAATATGTGTATTATGCCAACAAGAATATTGTGTTTGTGAATTAATGCCAATTGTTAAATTATCTCAGAGCTTAATTTCTCATCACTTGGCGGATTTAAAGGAAGCCAATCTTGTTGCAGATAAAAAAAGAGGGCAGAAAGTTTACTATCGACTCACTGAATTGGGAGAAAATATAATGCAGGTCTTGCCTCAGTTAAAGATTTCTGCCTAGTTTTAATTTATGAATTAATTAGTTAATAGTTAACAGTCTTAAGCAACAGTCCTTGAAAATATATGAACAGTTGTTCATAATACCAACCATTATGCAGCAAAAAAAAATCTTTACAGGCCTTGTCATTTTAATTATTATTGGCTCATTGGGAACGGTTATTGCAACCAGTAATTTATTTAGTCAACAAGACAACAATGTTGTTGACAGCGATTCTATTTCTGATGAGGAAACTAGTCAGTTAATCTCTGAAGATGAAGATGTGCGGTCTGAAGATAAAGAGGCGCAGAAAAATGCTCATATTAATATTTATTCTTCACTGACTTGTCCTCATTGTAAAGATGTAGAGCAATGGATTGAAGAGAAGCAAGCAGATGAAATACTGGTTTTAAATATTAAAGAACTTTCGCAAAATCCTGAGTACAATCAGGAATTGATGCAGGCAGCTGATATTTGCGGTATTGATTCTAATCGAATCGGTATACCATTTTTGTATGTGCAAGGAGAATGTTTTGTCGGCAAGGTTGAAATTATTGATTATTTGCAAGAGGAAGTTGATTCTAGACAACAGGAAGAAGAAGAGGAGACGGAAAAAGAAAGAGAAAGTTCCAATGAAGAGGCAGATGATGCCCATGAGAGCGCTTTAACAGATAATTAAAAATATGATGACACACAAAACCTTAAATAAACTGATATTATTACTTTTATTATTTTTAACGGTATTAACAGCATTAAGTTTGCCGGCACAGACTTGGGCTGTTTGTCCAATGTGTACAGCCGCAGTCGGCGCTGGCTTAGGCGTGACTCGTTTTTTGGGCATTGATGATACTATAGCCGGGGTTTGGATTGGCGCAGTAGTTTTATCCAGCAGTTTATGGCTGGCAAGTTGGGTTAAAACTAAAGATTGGAATTTGCCTAAAAAGGAGTGGCTGGCGGGCTCTCTTCTTTATTTGTTATTATTTTCAACGCTCTATCTTTTAGGCATTGCCGGCAATCCCGTCAATACTATTTTTGGTATCGATAAAATTGTGTTTGGTGTTGTTGTCGGGACGCTGATTTTTGCTTTTTCAACCAAAGTTGATCATTTTTTACGCACTACCAACGAAGGGCAAGTGTATGTTTATTATCAAAAAGTAATTCTTCCTATGTTGTTTTTATCAATTACTAGTTTTATTTTACATTTCACTATTAGTTAATATTAAAAATTAATATTTAAAACTCAAAAGGTAATATGCCAAAAGTAAAACAAAACGAAATTCAACAATTCTTAGATAAAATTAAAAAAATGGAAAAGGGTGAGAAATTAGATTTGTCTTCTGATGAAGATTTATCAATCGGAATTATGAATTTAATTTCAATGGAAGAACATTTTTTTTTCACTTACGGTAAAACTAAGGATAAAAAATATTTGGAGTTGCTATCTGAAGTACGAGAAATGCGTAAAAGCTTGCTTAAACGAATTATTAAAGATTATGAAGGGGAAATTTGGTGTATTAGTAAGCACTTGCTGGCTGCTTCTATGAGATTGATGGAGGTCGGCACTAAGGCTTTAGGCAAAGGCGACCAAGAAGATGCGGCAGATTTTTTTCAAAAGTCTTATCAACTGTATAGTTTATTCTGGGGGTTAAATTTAGGGGTTGTTGAAGTTGAAGACGTTGAACAGGAATCAAACGAAGAAATTGAAAATGAAAAAATTGAATTTGTTAGTGAAGACGATGAAACCCAAGCAAAAGGCTCTGCTAGTATTTTTGAGAAAATGGGAGAATTAGTTAAAAAAGCAATTGATTGCTGCAAAGAATAGAAAATGCTCCAGCAGGATATTTTATGCAAGAAGCTAAATTAAGTATTAACATTATTTGGAGATTTAGCTGTTCAGTTTTAAAGTTCTTTTTCCCAATCTTCAACCACTTGTTTACAGTATAAGTAGCGAGCATACTCAGCAGTTTTTTCATGCAAAGCTTTTTCTTTTTCCCCTTCATCTACCTCTACTTTGTCGCCTAGTATCTTTTGAATATGGCCGCTGGTTTCTTGGGCGCGCTCAGTTAAAACTTGCGTTTGTTCTAAATTTTCCTGCTGTAAGAAATTAAATTGTTCATAATCAGTATCTTTGAATGGAGTATTTTCCAGCCAGCCCTGACTGCCGGCAAAATAAAATCCGTAAAGAATGACTGTAATGGCAATAGCACTTTTGATAATTCTGGCTATAATTTTCATAGCAATTTAAGTATAGCAGGAGCGAAGAAAATTTAAAAACTTTAAAGGCGTAAGATAGCTACTGAGTAATCGATAGAAAGTTTTTTTGGAGGAAATTTCAATGTGTAAATGATGCTAAAATTGATGTTATTCATAGCGCAGCGCTTCAATTGGTTGCAACTGAGAAGCTCTTTTAGCAGGAGCTGCTCCAAAAATTAATCCTACTGCTGTTGAAACGCCAAAGGCAAGCAGAACTGCTTCAATGGTTACTTTGGCCGGAAAGACTGATTGAATCGCTGCAGAACCCGCAAAAGCTAGTCCCAAGCCAATTAACCCTCCCAAAATGGATAAAAAAGCAGCCTCAATGAGAAACTGTAATAAAATTTGATTAGGAGTTGCTCCTAAAGCCTTGCGTAAGCCGATTTCTCTTGTTCTTTCTGTTACTGAAACCAACATAATGTTCATGATACCGATTCCTCCAACGAGTAATGAAATTGCAGCAATGCCTCCCAAGGCAATAGTGAGCATATTTAAAATATCACTGATTACGTCTAGAAGCTCAGTTTGATCATAGGCGCTAAATTCATCGTTGTCATATTTTTTTAGCAGACTATCCTCAATTGCATTAATAGCTTCTTTAGTAGAAGTTGTTGACTGAGCTCTTGCCGCCATTTCATTGATGTCGTTAGTGTTATAAATTCTAGACAAAGTGTTAAAGGGAATATAAACCATGCTGTCGAAAGGAGGTCCGCCAAAGCCGCTGCCTTTTTCTTCAGCTACTCCTATAACGGTAAAAGTAACAGCTCCAATGCGAATATTTTTTTGAATAGGGTCAACATCTCCGAATAAATCTTGGGCAATAGTATAACCTAAAATTGCCACACGGTTGCTGTTATTTGCCTCTGTTTTTGAGAACCAACGTCCTTTTTCTAAATTAGTAATTAAAATTTGGTTATAGTTTTCATCTGTGCCTAAAATAGTACTTTTTTCAGAGCTATTTGAAAATTTAAGAGTATCACTTTGAGCGCTGTAATAAGTTACTTTATGCAGCTGGGGTAATCGCTGCAGCTCTCGAACATCAGTTTTATTAAAATTAATATTAATGGCACTTAAAGCTTGATCTTGAAAAGAACTAAATTCTCCCTCATCATCAAAGAGGGAACCTGGGGCAATATAGATATTATTTGATCCCAAATCTTCAAAACTTTGAGTAACAAATGCCTCTAAACCTCTGCCTAAAGAAATTAACATAACTACTGAACCGACCCCTATAATAACGCCAAGCATGGTGAGTGCACTTCTCACTTTGTTAGTAAAAATAGCTTTAATAGCGATATTGGTGGTATTAGCTAAATTCATAATTCAGAAATCTAAAATAAGTTTTACTCTGAGAATTTTGAATATTTTTACAATTTTTTATTATAAGGAGGCAGATATTCTTTAGCTAGTTTGCCGTCATTCAGACAAATAATTTTTTCAGCGATTTTAGCTAAAGGTTTCTCGTGACTTACTAAAATAATTGTACGTCCTTGTTTATGCAGCTTTAAGAGTATTTCTTCTATCTTTTTGCCGCTTTTTGAACCCAAATTTCCTGTTGGTTCATCGGCAAAAATAATACTAGGGTTGTTAACTAAAGCTCGAGCAATAGCAACTCGTTGTTTTTGTCCGCCTGATAATTCATTAGGTCTGTTTTCTAAGCGGTCAGCTAATCCTAGTTGTGTTAAAATTTTTTTGCTCTTTTTTTGTCTTGTGGCTAAATCCACTCCGGCATAAATTAAAGGTAAAGCTACATTGTCTAGAGTGCTAGTTCTAGGTAGTAGATTAAATTGTTGAAAAACAAAACCAATTTCTTTGTTTCGCAGCTGTGCTCTTTCCGTCTCATCATATTTAGTTACATTTTGACCTTTGAGTAAAATTTTACCGCTTGAAGGTTTTGACAACATGCTAGCTACTTGTAAAAAGGTTGATTTACCTGATCCTGAAGGACCAGTAATTGCCACAAAATCACCTTGTTTTATATCAAAATTAATATTATCAAGAGCTTTGATAGTTTGAGTGCCAACTTGATAAATTTTGCTAACGTTTTTTAATTCTAAAATTGAGGGAGGATTTTTAGTAATATTAGAGCCATTGTCTTTTTTGGTCATAAACTTAGACTGAGATGTTACATTATGCTTGCAATTAATACTAAATGCTTGGGATTAATACCAAATCAGTTTCTTTTAACCCTGAAATTACCTCTACATATTCGCTAGTTTCTAAACCGACTTCAATCTTTTTTTCTTCAATCACGCCTTCTTTAGTTTGAACTTTAACAAAAGTTTGATCATCTCTTACTATAGTGGCCATAAGTGGTATTGTAAGCACATTGGATTTATTTTCTAATTCAAGTAAGACATCGCCGTTCATGCCTAATCGATATTTGTCTAGGAGGTTTGTTCGTGTCTGCTGTGCTGTGTTGATGCTGCTACCTTGATTCTCTTGATTGTTGTTAGAAGCTATTGGCATTTCTATGATAAATACATTGCCGCCAGCTGTTTGGCTGCTGGTATAAGCAATATAATCAACGTGACTGGTAATTTTTTCATCTAGATAGGCGTCTAAAATAATGTTGCCTGCTTGGCCAGTTTTAATTTTGGCAATATCTTCTTCGTTAACCTCAGCTTTAAAAATTAAAGATTCAGGATCAACAATTTTAAAAATATCACTAACAGTTACTTGTACGTGCGGAATATTAGTTGGTTGCTGCACTAAAATTCCTGTGAAGGGAGCAGACATAACAGATTGAGAAATAGCAATATCTTGTATTTCGACGTCAAGAACAGCGTCATCAAGATCCCATTGTTGTTGATCGACATAACGTTGTTCCTGTGTGTCTAAAATTTGATCTTCGATATCATCTTGCAGATTTTCCCAATCCCAACGTTGCTGCATATAGAGATTAAGTTTTTTCTCAAGTCTTTTTTGTAAGTCGCGCTGATCAATAGTAGCAATAGTCTGCCACTGGTCAACCCAATCTCCTTCTTGCGCTCCTAAATAAACAATTTTTCCGCCGGCCAAAAAGCGCAGCTGAGCTTTGCGTTTAGCATCAACATGACCAGAAATTTCTAGAGTTTTAGTTAAGTCGCGGTATTGAGGGTGTTCAAAGGTTTGCTCGGGCTGATCAGTCTGGCTCTTGAGAATAAAGAATCCGCTTAAGATTGCAGCAATAAAAAGAATAATAACCAATTTATAACGTTTTTTGAGAAAAGTAATAATTTTATTAATCATTAATTTGTAGTTTTTTTATAGCAATAATGCTGCTGCTGTTTATTAACTGATTTTATATGTTATATAAGCTTATTTTTTGATTAAAAAAGAGTTAATCATGGATTAATATTCTATTATTAAATTAATTTAATAAATAATCTTCAAAAAAGTTTTGAGGCAAATTCAAAACTAAAATCCAAATCAAATGGTGCGCGCGCTAGGACTCGAACCTAGAACCGCCAAGGTATAAGCTTGGAGCTCTAACCAATTGAGCTACGCGCGCTATATTGCGTTTTTATTAAGAATTCACGGCAATGACTTATATTATAACTGAAGAATCAAGCTAAAAAAATATAAAAATTTAAAAAACAGGGCTGCAAACATCGAGAGGTAGGCTGATAAATATCAATTTAAATCCAGATATTAAGATAAAAAAAAGGAACAAGGATTAAAGTGGAAGTCCTGCATCTCTGGAAATGGTCTATCTTAATGACCAATACAAGTGAAGCGCTTTCCGTAAAGGCTTTATAGGAATAGTAACAATAATAAGCCAGTGCCAACTGCTCCAATACCGATTCTAAGATAGTTGATCCAATCGCTGAATCCGGGTTCGGGCGGTTCTGTTCTTCTCTCAACCTCTGTTTCTCCGGCTGGAGTTTGACATTGTTCATCTTCAGGATTTATATCCAAACGACAGCGGCCATGATAGCAAATATGACTAATGTTTCGACAATCAGCATTAGTAGTGCAGCTTTGGTTGCAGTCAGCTTTGGTGTCAACTACAACTGTTTCTTCTTTTATTGGTTCGGGAGTAGCAGTAGGGCTGGGAGCGACAGCAATTGTTTCAGGAGTTGGTGTAGGGGTTGCTTCCGGTTTCACAGTCGGTGTAGGGGTTGCTTCAGGCTCTACAGTTGGTGTAGGGGTTGCTTCCGGTTCCACAGTCGGTGTAGGAGTTGCTTCCGGTTCTACAGTTGGTGTAGGGGTTGCTTCAGGCTCTACAGTTGGTGTAGGGGTTGCTTCCGGTTCCACAGTCGGTGTAGGAGTTGCTTCCGGTTCTACAGTTGGTGTAGGGGTTGCTTCCGGTTCCACGGTTGGCGTGGGAACAGCCTCTTTAATTTCAAAAGTTG
>CAZPQG010000006.1:45136-53195 GCA_964588685.1 uncultured Pseudomonadales bacterium
GTTGCTTCCGGTTCCACGGTTGGCGTGGGAACAGCCTCTTTAATTTCAAAAGTTGTGTCACATATCTTGACTTCTTCTACGGCTGCTGGCTCTGAATCTGGATCAGTAGGTACTTCTTTTTCTGGTAAAATTTGAGTCAAGTAAAAAATTCCGGCGCTGCTGATTAATAAAAGAATAAAAGCTACTATTAGCAAAATTACAGGGCTTCTCTTTGATTTTGATCTAGATGACGGTGTAGGTTTTTTGGCACCTGGAGGAACTCCGCCAGGGGAAGCGGTATTCGGACTGTTTGACGGTGGTTTTCCCGGAGGGGCAAAAGCCGGGCCAGAGCCTTGCAATTTATCAGCAGGATTATTTTGTTTTTGGGCTGGTTTTTGTTGTTGCTGCTGTTGCCGGCCGACTAAGTTTTTAAAAGCGAAATCTTTTTTGGGTTGAGTTAAATGAGCAGGTTCTCGTGTTATGTCTGGCTTAGGTTGATTAAAACCTTTTGGAGAAGCGCTGCCGGTGCTGCCTGCAGCCGATTTATTAGAATTTTGTTTGCTAGAACTATTTTTGGCAATATTCATATTTTATTTTGCCTGGCTTTAAGGTTTGTCTAGATTCAAAATTAAATTTTTAAACTTTTAAAATTTACTTCTAAGCTTGAAGTCTAAGCTTGAAGTATGCAAATTTAAAAGAGTTTTCAAAACTAAACTAATAAGTTATTATTATTTATTATAAATTATGGTATGGATTGTAAAAATTAATATTAATAAAATTACTAGAGTAAATATAATTTAGAGATTTAAAAACTAGTAAAGACTACTATTAAGAATAATACAGATAAGCCAGCCTCGTCAACTTTGTTAATTTAAATGAGCTAGTTTGATTAGTTTATTAATATTTACGCTGATCTAAATTATTATTTTTTTTGTTTATTTTTTTAATCAGGTTATTCAATAGGCGATTGTTTGGATTTTGACAGCATGTGTTTACTTTTTAAGCACTTCTATGCCGGGCATTTTTTTTTCGGCTAAAAATTCTAAGGCGGCACCTCCAGCACTTGATGTATAGTCGAATCTGCCCTCAAAACCATATTTATTAATGGCCGTAATAGTATCACCGCCGCCGACAAAGGTTTCAGCCCCTGATTTAGCAATAGCACGGGCTATTTCTCTAGTGCCGTTTTCAAAAGGTTTTTTTTCAAATACACCCATTGGTCCGCTCCAAAAGATAGTGCCGGCCTGTAAAATAAGATCCGTAAAGAGTTTTATAGTCAGAGGGCCAATGTCCAAATACATCAAATCTTCATCATCTGGAGTATCAGCCATACCTGAAGTTAAATTAATTACTTCAGTGTCAGTGCTGTCAAAATTTTTTCCTGCCACGACATCAATTGGAGTTAAGATTTTTGGCAGAGGAATGTAGCCGTCTTTTAAAACCTTTTCTGTTTTATTTTCAGCCACAATTTGTTGAGCCATTGCTAAATAATCCAACTCTTCTTCATTAACCTTGCCTTCTTTCTTTAAAGTTGACATATGAGTTTCAATGCCTTCGGCTTTTAAGAAATTATTTGCCACTCCACCGCCCACTAATACGATTTCAGCTATTTTATGCAGATTATAGACAGCCTCAATTTTTGTAGAAAGTTTTGCCCCTCCAACAACCACCACAAAAGGATGTTTAGGATCAGTCATAATGCGGGATAAGTTTTCAACTTCATGCTGTAAATGAAGACCGGCATAAGCAGGTAGAAGTTCAGCTACTGCTTGGATTGAAGCATGCTTGCGGTGACTGGTAGAAAAAGCCTCATTAACATAAATATCTGCCAAACTAGCTAACTGTTGAGCAAATTGTTGGTTATTTTCTCTTTCCTCTGGGTGAAAACGCAAATTTTCTAATAATAAAACTTGTCCCGGTTTTAGTTCAGCTGCTGCCTGTTCTACTTCACGCCCTATTACCTGATCAATAAATTTTACCGGGAATTCATAATTATTATTAAGATATTCGGCAGCGGGTTTTAAACTTAGTTTCGGCTTTGATTTACCTTGAGGCCTGCCCAAATGAGAAATTAAAATAACCTTGGCATTATTTTTTAATAAAAATTCCAATAAAGGTAGAGAATCTGTGATCCGTTTAGCCTCTGCTACAACATATTTATCCCCCTTTTTTTTTAAAGGGACGTTGTAATCAACTCTGACCAAAACTGTTTTATTGGCTGCGATTGAATCTTGAAGAGTATTAAGCTGCATATATGCCTTTTTTGTTAATTGAAAGTTTATCGTTTTTTAAAGTATAGCAAATAAATAGAATAGGCTGTAAACTAATTTTTTTATTCATTTTAGAATATTAATTTTAATAGTTTTTGAGCGGTGAGCAGTTTTTTCACTTTTAAGTTTAAGCTTTATGTGTTATACTTTTCCAACTCTACGAAAGGAGAATACTTAATAATAATAATTATGGTTGCTAAAAGTAAAACAAAAGAAAAAACACAGGATTCAGCTAAAACAAAAGAAGATACACAAGACAAACAAACAGCTGATCAGAAAAAAACTGAACAAACAACGTCAACAGCATCAACTAAAAAAAGAAACAAGAAAAAAACTAAGACTCAAAATAATGCTGTTAAAAAAACAGATCAAAATTCAGCAGCAAAAACTTCAGGTCAAACTGATGATGACGTTTCTTCAGTAACATCCTCTGCAGATACTAGTGCTAAACCTCAAACCATGAAGGAACTCATGGCAATGACTGACTACGAGTCAGTCATTCCCCAAAGAGGTAAAAAAATAGAAGGCACTATAATTGAAAAGACTTCAAAAATGCTCAAGCTTGATATTAATGCTAAAAGTTTTGGCGTGGTATCAGAGCAGGAATTCGATTTTGCTCAAGATTATATAGACGACCTTTCGGTAGGCGATACTATTACTGCGACTGTTATTTCGGTAGAAAATAGCCGCGGGCAAATTTTGCTTAGCCTTAAAGGGGCTGCTAATGATGCTAAATGGCAATATTTTGAAGATGCTTATGAAAATGAAACAACTTTAACAGCAAAAGGAATAGAAGCCAATCGCGGCGGTTTAATTGTAGTTGTGAATGGTGTTAGAGGCTTTGTTCCGTCAAGTCAATTTAGCCGGCGTTATCTGGATAATATTCAAGACTTAATAGGTGAAAAATTTGAAGTTAAGGCAATTGAGGTTGATCGAGAAAGAAATCGTTTAATATTTTCTGAGCGGCACGTCAGTGAAGAAAAACAATTGGGCCAGCGGGAAGAAGCATTGTCAGTAGTAAAGGAAGGTAATGTTTATGAAGGGGTGATATCAGGAGTAAAAGGCTTTGGTTTATTTATGACAGTTGAGGTGCCGATTGACGGCTCAGATTTGAGTGATAAAGTTGAGGACGGTCAGCTAAAAGATGAAACTCGTAGTAAAAATGATTTGCCAACTGAGGATATTGGTTACATTGAGGGTTTAATTCATATTTCTGAGATTAGCTGGGAAAAAGTTGATCACCCCAAAAACTATCATCAGGTAGGGGATAGAGTGCTGATAAAAGTGTTGGGTATTGATGAAAAGTCAGGCAAGCTTAACTTATCAATCAAACGCTTGAAAGAAGATCCTTGGAAGAAAGTGGCTAAAGATTACCAACCGGGGACAACTTTTTCAGGTAAAGTTTCCAGAATTGAGCCTTTTGGTGTTTTTATTGACGTTATGCCCGGAGTTGACGGTCTGATTCATGTTAGTAAATTGAGTCCGGAAGATAAATTTAAAATTGGCGATGAAGTTACAGTTAATGTGGATAGCATTGAGCCTGAAAAACGACGCATGAGTTTAAGTTTAGTCAAGACAGAAGTGCCGGTAGGCTACAAATAAAAGATAGAATTTATAATTCTAAGCAAATTCTAAGCAGAAGTCTGGTTTTTTTAACCACACTAAGTTTAATAATAAAATTTATTCACCTCGGTTTTAAGCCTGAGGTTTTTTGTTAATAAAAGCTATTTTTTAACAAATTTTTAACTCATAAGGTTGTATTATTTTAATTTTATTTTTTTTAATTAAAATTTACAGCAAAACAAGCAAGGTGCAAGTTACAACGTTATTTTTGATCACATATTGTAATAAAGTCTAAATTTTCCGCAGTCAGGGCTTATTTCTGTTATAATACAGGTATGGCAAAACAAAGAATGATCGTTACTGACGATCAATTGCTAATAGATATGGATCTTTTGTTTAATGCTATCCGTGAAGCTGGTGGTGATTGGGAAAAAGTTGAGCAGGAAATGAGACAGTACCTGCAAGCTGTGCAATCAATGGTTGAATAACTTTTTGAAGAAAGAGTTAAGCTTTATACTATCCTGTTTTAATAAGAATTAAATCGAACTTTTTGTTCGCAGTAATTTTACTTTAATTAGTTAATGATTAATATTAGTAATTTATTTTTACATGGCTAACAACAAAATACCCTCAAAATATGTAATTACTGATGTTGATGAAGGTGTGCAAATTAATGAAGGGATAAGATTAGGCATTGCCGGTTGCGGCTATGGTTTAAAAGACTTTTCGAAAGTAACGGCAGTTTTAAAAAAGTTATTTCCCAATACTTTAGTTATGGCTGCTTCTGCTCAGAGTGATTGGATGAAAGATCAACTGGATTTGAATGATTGGGAGGAGATTAATGCTTTGGCACAGCAGCACATCCAGGCTTTATCTGATAAAACAAGTTTATTTTATGCGGGTTTTTTTGATTTTGAAGATCCCAAAGAATTAAAATACGGGATTAAGGGCCACATGGTCCGCCCGAAAGATATGCATTTAGCTAATAAAATCTGTTTAACTTTAGGAGGAGGTGAGCAGGTCTATAATTTGGGGCAATATTTAATTTCAGCTGATTGGGTGAGCGACGTGCCTCAGTCTTTAGCTGAAAAAATTATTAAGCAGCAAGTTGATTTTTATCAAAATTTGAATCAGGCTCAATTAAAATTAGTTGCTCAGATGGGTGGAAGTTTAGGGCAGAAAAAAGCAGAGCAAAATAAAGAAGTGCTGACTAAGATGGGATTTGAAATAGAGATAGTGGAATAAATTTAAAGTTAAGTAGATTTAAATTTGTTATTTGTAGAGTAATTTATTAAACTAACTTTTTAGTTTTTTAAAGACTAAAATTTATAAAGAGAACTGTAGTTGATAGTTTTTAAGGAATGGTTTAAGTTGTGGTTGCATTCTTTTTAAAATTTTAATAAAATATAAATATTCAAGTTGATAATGTGTATCAAGTTGAGAAATAAAAAGTGACAATGCTGCTTAGCAGCATTCCCTCCAAGATTTTTTTCAAGAATTTAATCCCAAGGCAAAGGTGAAATATTGCCTCGGGCCTGTGGCTTAGTCGGCTAAAGCGCTTCGTTTGCAACGAAGAGATCGGGAGTTCGAGTCTCCCCAGGTCCACACGGTAATTTTAATGTTGTTCGTTATCTGCCTAGCTTTCCGGCTTCGCCGGATGCGCGTCGGACGATAACTCGCAAACATTAAAAGATTACTAAAATAAGTTTTATAGCTATCTTTTTGTTATTTTGAACGATTTCGGAGCTTTACTCCGCCTGAGCGAAAAATAAAAAAAAGTAGCCTCGCTCTTTAACATGTGAAGAAAACATCGTCAGAAATAGTTCAATTTCAATTCAATATCTATTAGACATTAAGTCTAATATAACTGTGTGAACTAAAGTAGAAAGCGGATGCCTAGGCTTGTTTGGCCGATGAAGGACGTATAGCCCGCGAAAGTCGACGGTTAGCTGGCAAAAAGCTATAACCCGTCGGTGTCCGAATGGGGTAACCCCGTCTTGTGAAAACAAGATGACTGTCTGGTTTTACCGGACGGAGGTAAGTCGGGGAACTGAAATATCTAAGTACCCGAAGGAAAAGAAATCGTAAGAGATTCCCGTAGTAGCGACGAGCGAACTGGGAGCAGCCCAAACCCTGTTTACAGGGGGTTGTAGGACTCTTATCTGGAAAGTGGCGGATAGCAGAACACTATGGAAACAGTGACCAAAGAACGTGATAGTCGTGTACGCAAAATCCAATATAATCCTGAGAGATTCCTGAATAGGATGGGAGACGGCAAACTCCCGTTTTAAGCTGGGGTGACCACACTCCAAGGCTAAATACCAAACAAGACCGATAGTGAACTAGTACCGTGAGGGAAAGGTGAAAAGAAGGGTGGAAGACCCAATGAAATAGTATCTGAAACTTTCTACTAACAATCAGAGAAAGCCCCGTCTATTTATAGATTGCGGGTGATCTCGTGCCTATTGAAGAATGAGCCGGCGAGTGTTAGGTAACTGCAAGGCTAAGAGATTCTCATCTCGGAGCCGTAGTGAAAGCGAGTGTTTTTATTGCGTTTACGCAGTAAAAACCGTGCCTGAATAGGGCGTCAGTAGTTACTTAATAACCCGAACCCAGGTGAGCTATCCGTGGCCAGGTTGCACCATATCGAAAGATGTGGGAAAGACCGCACCAGTGACTGCTGCAAGAGTCTTGGATGAGCTGCGGATAGAGGTAATATGCCAATCGTACCTGGAGCTAGCTGGTTCTCCTCGAAATATATTTAGGTATAGGGTTATGTTATAGGTTGATGGGGGTAGAGCACTGATCGGGTACTTGGGAGGAAACTCCCAGTACCTAGTTAAACTCCGAATACCATCAATTCTGACATAGCACTCAGCACCCGGGAGCTAAGTTCCGGGAGCAAATAGGGCAACAATCCAGACCCACAGCTAAGGTCTCTAAATAAATGTTTAGTGGTAAAGGAAGTTTAAATCCTAAGACAACTAGGAGGTCGGCTTAGAAGCAGCCACCCTTTAAAGAAAGCGTAACAGCTCACTAGCCGTAGGATTTATGCGCCGAAAATTTAAGGAGGCTCAAACATTTTACCGAAGCTTGGGGTTTTAGCTCTTTTAGAGCTAAAGCGGTAGAGGAGCGTTCTGTGTACTTTGAAGGTTCTCCGTGAGGAAGAACTGGAGTGATCAGAAGTGAGAATGCCGGCATGAGTAACGATATTGAAGTGAGAATCTTCGACTCCAAATGTCCAAGGTTTCCGCACCCACGTTCGTCGTGTGCGGGTTAGGCGACCCTAAGGCCAGTCCTGCAAAGCGGGAGTAGCCGATGGATTACCGGTTAATATTCCGGTTCTAATTTTGATTCATTATCAACTGGGGAAGGACGATGCGGGATAACATTAGTCAAAATGTGAAGTTTTGACCTAATTACTAAGCTAGTCTGAACAGGCAAATCCATTCAGACGACAAACCCGTAAGGGAGATAAGCAAAGTGTGATGGAGTTGACAAAGCTTCGGCTGCGTTAACTTAATGTGAGTTCTGCATCCAGGAAAAGTTTCGCAGTGAGAATCAAATTTATTCGTACTTATAACCGACACTGGTGGACAGGTCGAGTAGACCAAGGAGACGAGAGAAACCAGTTTAAGGAACTCGGCAAAATAGCTGGGCGTAATTTCGAAAGATGCCCTCCCATCCAAAGCGCAAGCAGCGGATGGGCACAGCAAAAGACGTTCCGTCGACTGTTTAACAAAAACACAGGTCTGTGCAAACTCGAAAGAGGAAGTATACGGGCTGATACCTGCCCGGTGCCGGAAGGTCATGGAAGCGGGTTTTAACTTCGGTTAGAGCTTGCGACTTAAGCCCCGGTGAACGGCAGCAGTAACTATAACTGTTCTAAGGTAGCGAAGTACCTTGTCACTTAATTGGTGACGCGCACGAAAGGTTTAACGAGCGGAACACTGTCTTGAACTAGTACTCGGTGAAATTGAATTGGCCGTGAAGATGCGGCCTACTGACGGCAGGACAAAAAGACCCCGTGGAGCTTTACTATAGCTTGACACTGCTGTTTTACATAAAACTGTCTAGAATAGGTGGGAGAATTATGCTTTGGGCATAGTTCGTTAGTGTAATACCACTCTTTTTATATAGAACACCTAACCTGAGGCCAATGCAAACTTGGTCAGGAACAATGTCAAGTGGATAGTTTAACTGGGGAGGTTGCTTGCTAAAAGGTAACGCAAGCGCGCAATGGTACC
>CAZPQG010000007.1:0-29971 GCA_964588685.1 uncultured Pseudomonadales bacterium
CTTGTTTTTTCTTTCTAAACTCAGTAAAATTTGAGTACATTTTATTCTCAAAATAGAGTTTGTTAGTAATTATTTCATCTCTATGCAGCCATTAAAAGAGTTAATTGTTTCTAAAGTTAGAGTCAGCATGTTTGAGTTGTTTTACAGCAACCCGGAAGAGATGTACTATGTCCGACAAATTACCCGCTTAATTAATGAAGAAATAAATGCTGTCAGAAGGGAACTGGAGAGATTGCTGGGAGCAGGAATGCTTAAAAGTGAAAAAAGAGGCAATCGTCTTTACTATTATTTAAATAAAAAGTTTGTTTTTCATCAAGATTTACTGCAAATAGTAGCTAAGACCACCGGTTTGGGTCAGCAAATCAGAAAAAAAAGAAGAAAATTAGGCAAGCTGGAATTTGTTATGTTTTCAGGTAAATTTATCCGCCAGCAGACGCCTGACCGAGATGAAGTTGATTTACTGGTAATTGGAGATGTAGTGCTGCCGGAATTGCAGGCTTTAATTAAAAAAGAGGAAGAAAAAATTGAGCGTGAAATTAACTATGCAGTCTTTTCTCTGGAAGAATTTAATTTTCGCAAAACAAGAAGAGACCCGTTTATTATGAATATTTTATACAGCTCCAGAGTAATGATTATTGGCAATGAAGTTGAATTTGCACATCGCAGCACTCCGGGTATTGACGATTAACAATTTTCATTTAAAGAAAGGAACATATGAAACAAACAGTAGTCTTTGATATGCATAAAATTATTTATCACCATAAAATTGGTCCGAAATTAGGCCATGTCGAGCCTATGCCGAAAGCTATTGACACATTTTTACACTTCTATAATACCGGCTATAAAATTGTAATTATCTCCACTTCTGTTGTTCAAGATTCCAGAAAAAGATTGGAATTTTTGTTGGATGAATATGGTTTAGGAGAAGAAGATATTGCTGACATTATTAACAACATTGATATTTTATCAATGAAATTTTTTGGCAGTAAAAATAATACTGAAGATTGGAAAAAAGCCATGGAGCCTTATGCCAATATTGAATACATTTTTGAGGATGGAGAGCATAAGTTAAAAGCGGCCGGGCAAGCAGCTCGTGAGCTGGGGCATGAACCGGAACTTTATCTCAATGTTTTAGATTTTATTGAAGAGCAAGTCTAAATATTATTGCTTTAAAATTTCTTTTGCCTGTTCCAATAAATTTTCTTTTGTGTTTAAATCAGGACTTTCCAACACCTCTGCCAGCAATTGATCTAAGATCTGTCCAATTTTTGGACTTGGTTTTAAATCAAATTCTGTCATTAAATCATGACCGTCAATGGCTAAATCTGTGACAGCCAGAGGTTGGTTTAACTGTTCAATAATGCGTTCCTTTAATTCTTCTAATCGCCAACTGGTTTTTCGTGCCCCACTGCCTAAACGATCAGCCTCTCTAACGGCCAGCAGGTCGTCAATATATTCTAAGCCCACTCTTTTAATTAAGCGTCTGATGGCAGCGTCTGTTTGCTGTGGTTGATAATGGAACATATGCTGTCTCACTAATGTCAACAGTTTTTCACGTTGTTCATTAGATAATTTTAAGCGGTTGGCGATTCTAGCTGCCATTCTGGAGCTAACAACTTCATGATTGTAAAAAGTAATCTCATCATTAATTATGCGGGCAGTTTTTGGTTTGCCAATGTCGTGCAGCAATGCAGCGAGGCGGATTATGGGGTCGTTTACTGGGCAGTTTTTTACAGCTGCCAACTGATGTGTCCAAACATCAGTGTCATGATGGCCGCCTTGTTCAACGCCAATACCTTGTGACAGCTCCGGCATGATGTGGGCCAGCAGGCCTGTTTCATGCAGCAGCTGGATGCCTCGGTCCGGTTGATCAGTAGTTAAAATATGTAAAAATTCCTGCCTCACCCTTTCGATGCTGATTTTTTTGATGAGATCGGCATGATGTTTAATTGAGGCTAAAGTTAAGGGCTCAATCTCGAAATGAAGCTGGCAGGCTAATCTAATAGCTCTTAGCATGCGCAGAGCATCTTCTTGAAATCGTTGGTCGGGATTGCGGACTGTTCTAATTTGTTGCTCTGCCAAATCTTTCATCCCTTGGTGTAAATCAACAATGGTATATTGGTCAGGTTTAAGCTTGATTAAGCTGTCTTTAATCTTTTCAGCACTAAATAAATTTTGTAAGAATTTAGAGTCAATTTTTAAAGCCATGGCATTAATAGTAAAATCTCTTCGTTCCAGATCTTCTTCAATGGAATTGCCCCAAGAAACTTGGTCCGGCCGGCGATAATCAGAGTACACGCCCTCACTGCGGTAAGTGGTTATTTCAAAAGGCGGCGGTGCTACTTTAGCCTGTTTCTTTTTTTGAATACTGTCAGCTTGAGCTTGTAAAGAGGGATGAATTTTTTTTGCCTGAGCCAAATCAATGATGCTGTCGTTCGGCTTGAGTTGTGATTTAGTAAGCCTGGTTTTAATGCTTTGCTTGGGTACCTTGGTACCTTGATTAGTAATTAAAGCCATTAAATTATCATAACTAACACCAACTGTACCAAACTCGTTGGTATAATAACTATCGGTGAAGATTTCTTGAATTTGATTAGGAGTGGCATCGGTGGTAAAGTCGTAATCACTGACAACTGTGTCTTCGGCAAATGATGATTGATTAAATTTCGAGTTTTGTTTGGGCTGTAATTTATTAATGGCTTGGATCACTAAATCTCTAACAGCGCCGCCGACAACATAACCATCAAAGCCGGCTTTATTAAGCTGCCATAAAATAAAACAGGCCTCAAAGGGTACGTGTAGTCTTAAATTCATAAAATCATTATATAACAATTTTTTTCTTACTTTGCTGAATATAAAAAACAAGATATCCTAGAAATAGCTTAAAAATAAGCTAGTTTTATGCCCGAAACTTCTCCCAACCCATTATCAAAAGAAGGAAGAGATAATGGCTTTCCTTTAATTGAAAGAGTCAAAAGGTATTTGCAAGAAACACCACCTCCTCAGGAAGGCTTTTTATCAAGAGAAGAATGGCAAGAAAAGCTGGAAGAGCAACTGGAGGATCAGGGCAGAGCAGTGTTGTTGGTAATCGTTGATATTGCCGGAGGCACAGAGTTGTCTCAACAAGGTAAGATCGCTGCGGCGAAGGAAAAAATAGTAAAGCAAATTGATGCAATTACAACCATGTCTTTAGCTACCGGCCGAACAATTTTTTCTGAAAAAAATCAAATTGGCAGCGATGAATTTTTATTTTTTATGAAAATAAATCCGGCTGATGATATTGAGCAAATAATTGCTGCGCTGCAAAAAAATTTTGATCAAGCGCGGGTACATTTAGGTGCTGCTTTAAGAGAACGAGAAGTAAATACTACAGCCTCGGAGATGTTGAGTGCCGCTGACTTTGCTTTAGGGAGAGCTAAAGAGGCTAATAAAAAAGACCCTGGCAATGAAGAATTTTATCCCAAACTGCTAACATTTAAAATGGAAAACGATGAATTAGGAGCATTCTTGGGTTCAGAAAAAATTGCCGAAGAAAAGCTTGAACCTCGCTCAGTTGATTACGGTGAAAAAGTTGTGGTTGAGAACCCTGTTTCTGAATTAAAAAATTTTATGAGAGAATTCATGAGCGAAGAAAAGTCATTGTTTCTAACCTTTTTTTCACCAACAAACATGAGGCAAATCAATCAAGAGAGAGGTATGGCTGGAGGCGATAAAGTCTTGCAGGATTTAGCTAAAATATTGTTAACTGCCACAAACAAGAAAATTTTTAAAGTCGGTACTATTTTCATTGTCCCCGAGTCATTAAGTGAGCAGCAGATTAAAAATCTAAAAGAAAAGTTTTTGCGTAAAATAGCTCCGCGTGAAATAGATTCGGAGTTAGAATCAGGCGAACTGCCAACTACTGAGCTGGAAAACTAATTTAATATTTTCAAAATTATTATTTAATAATGTTCTTCGAAAGTGAGATTTAATATTTATGCAGTGGCACACTTTAACACCCAAGACGATTAACAAGACCGACCAATTACTAAAACAATTGTTGAAAAATCGCAGTATTGCTGATATTGACGAGTTTCTCAATGTCCCTCATCCCAAAAAAATTAAGCCTGCTCAAATTGGCATTAAACCGCAAGAACTTAAAAAGGCGGCAGTCCGCATCCAGCAGGCTGTTAAAGAGCAAGAAAAAGTAATAATTTATGGTGATTATGATGCTGACGGCATTACTGCCGCTAGTATTGTGTGGCTGACCTTAAAAAATTTAGGCTTAGAAGCAGAGCCCTTCATTCCTGATCGTATCAAACATGGTTATGGTCTGTCGCTAACAGCATTAAAGGAAATTTTAGCTGATGATGAGTCAGCTAAGCCTGATTTAATTATTACTGTTGATAACGGAGTAACGGCGCAAGATGAACTGGCTTGGTTAAAAAAACAATCAATTGATGTGATTGTAACGGATCATCATCAGTTAGCTGAGAAAAAACTGCCTGTATTAGCATTGATTCACTCTACTGAGATCTGTGGGGCTGCTGTAGTCTGGTTGTTAATGAGGGAGTTAGCCGAAGATTTCGCTATGACGTTAATAGATTTTGTAGCCATTGCCACAATTGCTGATCAAGTGCCGCTGCAGGCGCAAAACCGAAGCTTTGTTAAACACGGCCTTGAGTTGTTGAAACAGAATAAAAAAGTTGGTCTGTCAGTGTTAAATAAAGTGGCAGCAGTTGATGCTAACAATATTAACGCCGGTACGATCGGCTTCCAGATTGCACCGCGCATTAATGCTGCCGGCAGAATGGCGCACGGCATTACCGCTGCTCGTTTACTATGTACTAAAAATTTTACTGCTGCCTTATCTTTAGCAGCTAAACTAGAGGAGTTGAATCAAGATCGGCGCAGTTTAACTAAAGAGCAGCTTGAAATTGCATCTGCTCAAGCCGCAGCTCAAACCAAAAACAAATTAATCATAGCTGTCAGCGATCAATTTCATGAGGGAGTGATTGGTTTGTTAGCCGGCAGGCTAACTGAAAAATTTCATAAACCCAGTATTGTTATTGCTGTTAAAGGTGATACAGCCAAGGCGTCAGCGCGGTCAGTTAAAGGTGTCAATATTACCAATTTAATTAGAAAGGTAGAGTCAGATTTACTGAGTGTGGGCGGACATAAATTAGCGGCCGGCTTTAGTTTAAAAAAGAAAAAACTACCGCTGGTTAAATCAAAGTTGTTGAAAATAGCACAGCAGTCTATTGACGAGCAGTTGCTGCAGCCAAGCCTAACAATTGATGCTCTTGTCAGCCAATCTGTTTTAGCTAAAGAAACTATTAAGTTGATCGAACAGTTTAAACCATTTGGTATTGGCAATCCTAAACCAGTGCTGGGTTTAAAAAATTGTATCGTCTGTGATGCAGTGACTATGGGAAAAGATGACGAGCATCTGAAATTAGTTTTACGCACCAATAAAGATGATTATCATACCTTTAAAGCAGTCGGCTGGAATATGGGTGCCATAGCAGCTTTATTGCCTCCCCAACAACAAGTAGATGCTGCTTTTAATATAGAGTTAAATAAGTGGAATGGTAAGGAATCAATTCAACTTAAATTAAAAGATATTAATTTTAAAGCTGATGATAAAGCTTAATTATTGTGAATTAAAGTTGAGGTCTGGCCACAGTGCCTTAGAAACTTTGCTAGAGATATTGTTCAATTGTTGATTCAAGCCGCTCATAAGGAACAGCTCCTGACATAAATTCAAATTCTTCATCATCAGACATTATGATCATCGCCGGTGTGCCGCCAACACCAGCCTCTCGACCACCTTGGATATGATTGGTGATATTGTTAATTACCGGTTCACTGTCAACACAATTACGTAGGTTAGTTTCATTGAAGCCCAAGGTTTTTGCCGCTGTGTAAAATCCTTCTTCAGTGTCAATGCGATTTTCGTCATTAACTTTTTCATATATTAAATTAATATACTGCCAAAAGGCAGCCGGACCGTGGTTTTGAGCAACACACTCACTAATTTGAGCTGCCGTGCCGGTTAAAGAGTCAGGCCCTCCTAATAAAAAATGGCGATACACCCAAGTTACTTGCGTTGGGTAATTATCAACCAACTGTTTTAAAGTTGGATGCAGCCTGCCGGAAAAAGGGCAGCCAAAATCAGAATATTCAAAAATTGTTACGGCAGGATTGTCTGCGCCGTAAAGGTGATCGTTTTCGTTAACCGGCGGTACATTTTCGGGAGTTTCTTTTTTTTGATCAGCAGTACCCAAAGCGCCTTCCTCAGCTTGTTCTTCAGAAGGCTGCAAAGAGCTTTGAGTTATTTGGTTGTTTTGCCACATTGATCCAAAAACAAAACCAAGGCCAAAAATGACTATGGCAATGATGATCAAAGCAAAGTTTTCATCAATATAATTTAGTACATTTTGTAAAGAATAAGGTTGTTTGTTGGACATAGTTATGATTTTGAGATAGTTACATTAATTATTTTTATTTAAAATTTGGTTATAATTAATTGCGGCAGCACTAAAAATTACTTAAGCAAGCAATTAATATTTTTAATTATGGTTAATTCTAGCAAAAAAAGAAGCTTCTCACAAAGTTTGGAGAAACACAACTGGTCTGCTTATGAAAAGAATTTATTATTAAGAGCCGGCTATTCTCTAGCGGAAATAGACGCACTTGATTATCGACCGATTGAATATATTACAGGTTTTGCCCGATTTTTGGATTATAAATTTTTAGTTAATCATAATGTTTTGATTCCTAGAATAGAATCTGAGGGCTTAGTCAAAATGGCAGTCTATTTTTTGAGTCATCAAGTTCAAAAAACGAAACAAGCTCAATTCACACTGGCTGACATTGGGACCGGAGCCGGCAATATTGCCATTAGTCTTTTTTTAGAATCTTTAGCCAAACAATTTACTCTACAACAGTTATTTTTAAGTGATATTAGCACCGAAGCGTTGAAAGTGGCGCAAACTAATTTGGAGCGATTAGTTGTAGCGCAGCATCACAGTCAATTCAAATTCATTACATCAGACTTATTATCTGCTTATCCTCAGAAAAAACTTGACCTGATAATAGCTAACCTGCCCTATATTCCTCATCATTTGCTGGCAGATATTAAAGAAAGTGTGCTCCGATTTGAACCTAAATTGGCAGTGGATGGAGGCAGCGACGGTTTAGTTTTAATTAGAAAATTGATTAAACAAGCTGACGATTTTTTATCACCTCAAGGGTTGATGATTTTTGAAATTGATTCGCGAGTGAAAATAACTGCAAAAAAATTAAATCTGAAGGCTGATAAATATAATTTTTTAGTGAGCCAAGATCAATTTGGAAAACAACGCTATTTATTACTTGCCACTCATCCTGATAAATATTTACAGCAAATAGCAGAGAGTGTTAAGCTAAATTAAGTGCAGCTAAATTTAAGGAGTTCAATTTAATAGTTTTGACAGTCTTAATTACAAAAATTTATTAACTAATAATTTCAGCCATGTTCAAAAAATTTAAAATTAATCTTATGAAATATTTCAACACTCTATTCAAGTTCGCTAAAAATGCGGCCTTGTTATTAGGGTCAGGGCTTTTGTTTTTAATGATTTTGGCCATAATTTTAGCGGCCAGTCTCAGACCTTTTGCGTATCCGGAAATTAGCGCCAAAATGCTGTATGAAGGCACGCAGGAAGAAGTGGCTTATGTGAGACTTTCAGGGGAAATATTAGCAGCGGCAGATAATTCTATTTTTGGCTACACCTCATTTGCCATTACTCCATTAAGAGTGAGGCAGCTGTTTGACTATTTAGCTGAACGCGACAATATCAAAGTAGTGGTAGTAGAAGTTAACAGCCCGGGCGGCTCTGTGGCGGCCAGCGAAGAAGTTTATCAACAAATGAGCAGCTTGGCTCAGCAAAAACCCTTGCTGGTTTATATGAGTGAAGTAGCGGCCTCCGGCGGATATTATATTTCCTTGCCGGCGGAAAAAATTATTGCCTCTGTTCCCACCATCACCGGATCGATTGGAGTGATTGCTTTTGATCCGGACTTATCAGGATTATATGAAAAATTGGGCGTGCAAATTACTACCTATCAGACTGGCCCGTACAAAGATCTAGGCTCGATTAATCGCCCTTCTTCGCCTGAGGAAGTAGAAATTTTTGAAAGTATTATTGATGATTCTTATCAACTGTTTTTAGATAGAGTGGAACAGCATCGGGCTTTAACTCGGGAGCAAGCTGAAGAATTGGCTGATGGCAGAATTTATTCCGGTCAGCAGGCTCAAGAAAATGGTTTAATTGATGAAGTAGGCAATCTGGATACTGTTTTTGCCATGGCTGAAGAAAGAGGTGAATTGGTTGACCCTTCAATTGTTGAGTATGCTTACGGAGGCGCCGGACTGGCAAGTTTATTGGGAGCAAATAATTTAAATATATTGCCAAACACCATGTTGGAGGGACAGCTGAAACCTAAATTGGGTCTGCATTATTTATGGGTGCAGTGAGAGAGCAGCAGTGAGAAAGCAGCAGTGAGAAAGCAGCAGTGAGAAAGCAATGGCTTTTTACTCAAATATTATATTTTTTTAATTTTAGCTTTTAATTGATTAATTCGGCTTTATTCCACGCTGAAGCATCTATTTTTTTTACTTGATTCTGTAGTTCCGGTTTTTCTTTTGAATGCAATTGGAGTGAGGTAGGCAGCTGGATGTGGAGTCTATCTGATCCCGGGCCAGGATTCGAACCTGGAATAACTGTTCCAGAAACAATTGTGATGCCATTTCACTACCCGGGATAAAAATTTAATTTTAACTGTTAGTATTCTTTATTTTATCTGTCTGCACTTCTTATTTTATGTGCACTTCTTATTTCAACTGTTTGTCCTCCATATATTTCATCTTTTCCGGCTGAAAGTAAGATTATTCATTATACCAAATTTAAGTCTTTTTTAAGAATTCAGCGCTACATTTTTTATATGCAACCGGCAGTTAAAAGAATTTTAATCTTAGAAGACGACTATCATTTTGCTAAATCTTTGCGTTTGCTGCTGCAGAGTAAGGTAGAAGTAGAAGTGGAATGGACAGATTGCGTCAGCCGCTGTTTAGATTTAATTGACAGCAAAGCTTTTGATATATTGTTGGTTGATTGGCTGCTGCCCAATAATGAAACAGGCTTGGATGTAGTGGATTATGTTCAGGAATTTCACTCTCAAATCAAGATTTTAATGCTGACTCGTCAAGATAAAGTTAAACAGCGGCTGCAGGCTTATCACAAAGGTGTTGATGTTTATTTATCTAAACCATTTAACGCTGAAGAATTACTGATTAAAGTTCGGCAATTATTTAATCAATATAAATTAAGTGATAATCAGTCTATTCAATACAAGGGGCTGACACTTTATCCGAACTCAGGTCGCTTATTAGTTGACCAGCAGGCTGTCTCTATTGGCTTAAAAGAAACAGAAATTTTAAAACTGCTTTTAGTTAATGGCGCCAGAATCCTAAGTAAAGAGAAAATTTTAAATTTAGTTTGGCCTGATTTAGATAACCAGCCGGGGCTTAATACTGTTGAAGTTTATATTCGCCGGCTGCGTCAAAAACTTGGTCCATACAGCCAATTTTTAAAGAATAAACGCAGCTTTGGCTACTACTTTGTTAATGGAAAAGAGCAATAAATGCAGGTGCCTTTTTCAGGCTCAGATTCAATAAATACTTTACCTAAAAAATGATTAACTACTACCTGCTCTATAAATGACAAGCCGGTGCCTTTAGTTGTAAGTTGATCCGGTTTTATTCTTTTTTTACTGCTATCCTTTAAGCATAAAAAACCTTGGCCTTTGTCAACTACTCTTAATTTAAGCTCTTGTTGCGTTTTATTAACAAATAGCAGCACATATTTATTTGTGTTTTGCCGTTGATAGGCTTGGAAGGCATTGTTTAATAAACAAATAACAGCTTCTTGAAAATAAAGTTTATTGCCTGTTAATTGTTCCTGTCCGTTTAATTGGATAAAGGGGATGAGTAATTTTGTTGATGTTGGTTTTTGGCAAATTTGAATTAATTCATGCAAAGACTCTTTAATATTAAATTGATGTTCAGGACGATGATCATAAATTTTGCATTGCTTGATAATTTCTCTTAAATATTTAGCTGACAACAAGGCTCTTTTTAAATATAAATCATTATTGGGTTTTAATTTGTTTAAATTAGGATCTTGCTGCAGTAATTCTAAGTTGAGCAATAAATTAGTGACAGGGGTTGCCAAAGAGTGTTGTAGGATAGCAAGGCTTGAGAAAAAATTATGCGGGTGCTTGTCGGCAGTTGCTGATAAATCTAACATAAAATTTATCCTAAGTAACAAAACTTAAAGAAGCCTTAAAAAAATTTGTTTACCAAGAGGGCAAAAGGGTGGCAGCAGGGGTCTAAATTTAAACTTGGGATGAGTAAAGTTAAACTTAAAGCTATGGCATGAGCGCAGTAATGTCCCACACTTGATGGCATGGAGCTTCTAATGGCCGGCAAGCTTCAAATAATAATTCAGCTTCTGATAAATCTAATTTTAGTCGATGTGAATTGCCGATTAACAGCACCACGTCATAATCTTCGGCTAAAGCTATATATTGTTGTTCTATTTGTGAAATGGGCTGACCAATCCCAATGACAAATAAATTAGTTAAATCTTGTTGATGCAAATACATCAGTAGTCCATCGGGCAGCGTGCCAAAATAACCTTCAGACAGTGCTAAAACGGATTGTGTTTCAGCTTTTTGTTTGAGTAAGCTAGCTGTTTCTTTTACTCCGTATCCGGCTGACCATTCTAATAAATATTGAGCTTTATCAGCCGGAACAAACGGCGTGGCTGCAGGGTTTAATAATAAAGGCTGGATAAATTGAATTGACTGCCACAAAACAATGATCAGCAGTCCAATAGTTGCGCCGACTGCTGCTAATTTAGGACTGAGCAACGACTTAATTGATAAAACAGCCGCTAGAGTGAAAAAAATGCTGACGGGGAAGAGATAACGAGGATAAACCACTTTTCCCATAATAAAAATAGGCAGTGCAAAAGCTATCCAGCCTAGATGGAAAGCTAAAATTTGTTGTTTTTTTTCAAAAAATAAACCGGCCGCACTTAAAAAGATAATAGGCCAGGTGAGATAATTTAAAAAATAAGATAAATAATTGGGCCAATTATAAATAGTTTCGCGCCATTTTTGCGCCCACAAAATTTCCTGCCAGCTGAAAAGAAAATCTCCGCCTCTGCTAAAAAGTTGGCCAAAGGCCGGATGCAGTCTCAACAAGCTGAAAAATAATAAGCCCAGCACTAAACCAATTAACAATTTAAAGCTGGCTAATAATTTATTTTTAAGCCCGCCTGTGTTTAAGAAGAAAGACAGTGTAAAAAAAGAAGGGATAAACAATAAAGCCGGTATTTTTGTCAATAAAGACAACCCAAAAAAAACTCCGATTAAGAAAATATTATTTGCTAGACGGATAGAGCTTTGTTGTTTAAAATCTTTAACATCAATTAATTTAATTGTCTGCCATAAGGTTAAACTTAAAAATAAAGTCAGCAGACCATCCATCAGAGCCGTGTGATGGTGAAAAAACCAATAAGGCAGGAGGCCCGTCAGCACCATTGCCAAATATTGATATCTTTTTTTTAGCCCAAGTTCTTTAACAATCAGGCCCATAACAAAAATTTGAGTTAAACCGATAATGACTGCTAGGATGCGACCGGCCAATAATTGATTAGAAAAAAGAAATTGAAAAGGAACCAGCAGCCAAATAAATAAAGGAGTTTTGCCGTCATTTAAAGCAAAAAAGAGATACTGCTGCGGATCGTCAATAATCAGTTGAGCCCAGCGAATATAAATTGCTTCATCAGCAAAAACAGGCAGCTCGGTTAAACCAATCACATGCAAAATTAAAAATAAAAGTAAAATGACGGCGATAATTGAATAGTGCCGCTTGTGCGATATTGCTTTTGGCAGCATGATTTGTTTGATAAATTGCATGTGATGCTTTAAGTATTGTTAAATCTATTCTGATTATACCCGCAGCCTGTCCCGGTGAGCAGAACAGGTAAGTAAGGCTTTACCCAGCATTAATATGCAGCTTGCATTGTCATTAATCAGTGGTCATTAATGACTTAATTTTCAAGCGATCAACAGAAATAAATTTTTTAAGAACTAAGCGACCGGCAACAAAAATTAATGGTATTGCTAAAGCTGACCAAGTAATAATTTTCTGCTGACTTAAAACTTGAGGCGAGTAATCTTGGTAATACAACCAGGGTAAATATCTAAATAAACTGGTAAAGCTAAAAGCCAGTAAAGTTAGCTGCCAAATTTTGTTTTTAATCACAGGCAGAAAGACTAGCGGCCAAGTTAAATACCAGGGGTGGAACTGTTGTGATCTAGTGGTAAATAAAGGTAAAAACATTAGCATTGAGGCTAAAAGCATTAAGTATGCCTGCAGTATTAAATATTCCGGTTTAACTGCTAAAGATAATTTATTTTTAGTTAGTTTTTTTATTTTCTCAAATGTTGATCTCTTTACACCGGCCAATTTTAATTTTTTAAGGCTAGCTAATTTTGGCTTCTTTACCCCGGCAAATTGTTTAGGCCAAAATATAATCAGCAATAACAGCAAGTAAACCGGCAGTAAAGCTAGACTGGCTAATTTTATTCCGACTGATGCCGCCCACAGCAGCAAACTTAAAACAGCGAACTTAATTTTTAATTGTTTTTCTGAACGACGGGCTGTCAGTAAAAAATTTAAACCAACCAAAGCCGGCAGCATCATCCATAAATCATTATGAGAATTACTAACTACTTCGATTAATACCAGTGGATTTAAAAAAAATAAAGCCCAGTGTTTAAATTTTAGGTCGGTTTTAAATAACAGCAAATGAGTTTTGGCCGCCGCCACACTAGTTAAAAGTAAGCTAAGCAAACTAAAAAGGCGAAAGTTAAACCAGGTGATAATAAATTTGCCGCCGCCAAGTAGATACGGCAGCAGTGATAAACCGGTCCAGCCATAACCATAAGGGGCGGCAGTATGCACATTATGCATAAATCTTGTCCATAGATCATGACTAAACTCTTGTGCTGTTTGAATATGGGGGTTAGCTTGATAGAGCAACACCATTCGACTGTTAAAGATGTAATTAAAAACGTCGGCTGAAAGAGCGTTGTAGCTAAAAAGCAGTGGAGCAGACAGGGCTAAAATTAATAGTATTTGCTGCTTGGTAGAAATTGTTTGCCGCTTTTTGCAAAGTGACACGATGCGCAAAAAACAGATAATGAGAGCTAGAAATATTGAACCAAAAACCAAACTTAATAACGATCTATTATTATACAGTTGCTGCCACATAAAAAATTGGAAGCTTTCAAACCACGCTGTGTTGAGTAAAATTAAATTAGGAGTAGTTAAGCCAAAACTGACAACACTATAAATGAGAAATAGCGCTGCATAAATAAACAGCCAGCTGCGTACTGCTGGAGAAATATTTTTAAGCATGGGAAGTGTAACAATAACTGCTAGTGTATTTTAAAACTGTTGATTTTTTATGAGTGCTGCTGTAATTTTAGATTTTGATTTTAGATTATAATTTTAAAACTGTATTTTTAATTTTATTGTTGAGTTTATGGCTGCCTTATTTTTCATTACTTTTTTACTTGCTGCCATTTTATTTATCATTATATTTACCCCTGAGTGCCGCCCATCTAATTTTAATAATATCATGAAACATGCGCAAACTATCTTTGATTGGATTGACGCGGTCAGTTTCAAAATGCTTCCATACAATTGGCACCTCTTTTATGCGAAAGCCATATTTTTTAGCTAAAAATAATAATTCTACATCAAACGCTCCGGTAAACGCCCCTTTTTGGACATCTTGCTGCCCGTAGATATAAAGTTTAGGAAAAAGAGCCTCCACTGCTTCAGCTGAAAAGAGCTTAAAGCCACACTGAGTATCTTTAAAGCCCGGTACTGCCAGCATTTGGACAATTAAGTTAAAACCCTTACCCATCAAATGGCGGTAAAAAGGTTCTTTGTCACGAATAGCTCCTTTTATTTCGCGTGACCCGATCACGATGTCGTAACTGCCGCTGTTTTTAGTATAAGTCAGCAATTTTTCGACTTCAGACAATGGTGTTGATTGATCAAAGTCAGTAAAAAGGCGCCATTGTCCGGCAGCTAGCAGCATACCGCTGGTTACAGTTGGGCCTTTACCTCGGTGAGGATTGGCTAAGACCTGCACCTGATCATGTTTGCGAGCAAAGCGTTTAAAAATTTTTAAAGTTCCGTCTGTGGAGCCATCATCGGATAAAATTAATTCCCAACTGTATGGTTGCTGCTGTAAATAAGAGATGATCTCTTCAAGTATAGGCCGCTGTAGATTATTCTTTTCATTGTAGGCGGGTACAACGACTGATAAAAAAGGTTGAGTTGGCATAAATTTAATCTTACTTAAAAATTTACTAAAAATGAATTACTAGTTGCTAAATTTAAAGTTGAGCCCGGAACTGAATTTAGACTTAAACTTGAACTGGGGTTTGAATTTAAGTTGTCGTTTAAAGATGTCTTGCGAGCTGAGCTAGAGCGTAAAATATAGATATCAGGTAAGTTTTGATTGTGCATTTGGACGTCAATTTCTTTGTCTGAGTGCAGTTTTATGTCATAAATGTCAAGCTTGGTTGCATCCTCCACTTTTTTTTCTTCGTCAATAATAATTAATGTATCTGCAGTTTCTCCCGTTTCTTTAATGAGGGGAGGATGATCTGTAGTTGATAAAAACCAACGATAGCTTTGAGCATAATGATCGCGAGTTTCAGACAACAGCACTAAATCATAAGTTTCATTTTCTTCAAGCAGCTCATAAACTAAGGCACTAGTTTTTTTGGTATTGTGGTAAAGATAATTTGGCTGCAAGGGCCAGCGTTGGGCGTTAAGAATAAAGAACCAGATGAGAAAAACGACGGCCACGGGTAAAAAAAGTTTTTTATTAATCTTGAACAGCGTAGTTAGGGCAACAGCATAAACAAAAACAACCACCGGATAAAGATAGGCAATATAGTGGTTAAATAAAGCATGTTGATATAAAGCCGTACCCATAATGCCGATCAACAAAAAAGCAGTAATAATTAGATTGGCTCTGAAAAATTTGGGCTTTTTTTTTAATTTGCCACTTAAATAAAGACTATAGGCCAACAATAGAAATAGAGAAAGCGTAATAGTGGTTTCGCTATCACCGAGTCGCCCCACGGGCACTCTAATCAAAATATGATTGGCTCGGCTTTTTGCTTGTAGAAAAAAACGCGAAACCGATTGTGTAAAAGTTTGCGCTCTTTGGTCAGTCAAAATTTGTTCTTGAGAAAATATATTTTTAAAAGCCGCAACATTTAAACCGCCGTGTTTTAAATCAAACAGAATTTGCGGCAGCAATGATAGTAAAAAAACTAATAAACAAACAGCGCATATTTTTGCATTGACCAGTAAAAAATTCTTCCTTTTTTGACCGGTTTTTTTCTGAAGCCAGCTGCTTAAATAATAAAGCCATAATGTAAGCACAGTTGCGCCTGTCAGCAAAGCTAAATAATGCAGTTGAATAATCAAACTAAACAAAAGAGTCACCACAATCCAGTTTTTAGGTTTTTTAAAAGCTTTCCAGCTAAAATAAATCATTAATAAAGATAGTAAAGGTGCTAAATTGGGATTCCAGCTAAAACGTGAGATGTTGATAGCTTCAGCACTAAAGGCTAGCAAAAAACTGCCGATTAATCCTGCCGGAGGCGAAAACATTTTTTTTCCTAAGCTGTAAGTTAGGAAAACAGTAATGGTGCTGAAAAAAGCAACAGCATAGACCGGACCTAACGGACTGGGGTAGCTAAGCCATAAAAACGGCAGCATAAAGTAATAATAAAATGGACCCAGATACATGTTGCCGACACTGGTAACGGGACCGATAAAAACAGGGTCTAGCTCCCTAAACATGCGGGCCACTAGCAAAGCATCTCTGCCTTGATCCCCCAAAAACATGACAGTGTCAGGAATGCGATAAAAACGCAGAAAGCCGGCTGCCAAAGTAATTGCTAAAGCTAAATACCAGTGCCAAGGTCGAGTTTTAAGGTAATGTGTGAGACGATTTAAGCTCATTAAAAATGAAAATTATTTTGCTGCTTTTTTCTTCTTCCAAATGAAAAAATTATAGGCGAAAAAATTCCAGAACATGCCCAGAATAATACCGAAAGCTGAGAATAGGGGGCCAGTATCAAGTAGATAGTTAATCACCGGCAGCGTCATGACTGAGCGAATGCCAATTAATGTTTCTCCTAAATAAGCTACTATTAACTGGATTAAAATTGAACCGGCTGAGGTTAAATTAAATTGAATAAATTTCAGCGGCACTTGCTTTAGTTTTAAACGACGATCGCCAAAGGTCCAAAAATTATTCATCACAAAGTTAAAAATGATAGCACATTCAATGGCGATGGCATTAGCTATTTGGTATGAAAAAAACAAGCGCCATACTTCTAACAAAACTAGCTGCAGCAGAGCAGCCATGGACCCTACTACTAAAAATTTAAAAACACGACTGCGCATAAATTCTGTTAAACGAGCTTTAAATAAAAATATTAAATTATTAACAATAAACTCCGGTCCAATTTTGCTTTTACCTATAGTGCGGTCTTGAAAATTAAATGGCACTTCAACAACTTTCATATTTTTTTGAACGGCTTTATATAAAAATGCGATTTGAAAAGTATAGCCGCTGAAACGCTGTCCGTTCAGTTCAGTGTGGATGCGGCGATAGCTGTCCTCAGTAATGGCCCGAAAGCCGGTCGTCCAATCAGAAATAGTAAAATTAGTTAAAATAGTTTTAATGACTAAATTACCACCTTGGCTTAAAAATTTACGATGCCAGCCCCAATCTTGAGGAATACTGCCGCCCGGAATGTAGCGTGATCCAATTACTAAATCATATCCTTGTTCAATTTTTTCTAAAAATAAAGGAATTTTTTTCGGATCGTGCGATAAATCTGCATCAAATTCAAAAACAACATCACTGTTTAGCTTATTAAAAGCATAGTCCATCCCTTTTAAATAAGCAGCACCCAAACCTTGTTTTGCTTCATTGATTAACAAGTGTAAATTATCATGCTTTTTTTGCAGCTGTTGTACCTTTTCATAAGTTTTATCAGGAGAAGTATCATCTACTACTAATATATGCATCTCCCAATCGCTGATAGTGTTGAACACTTTTTGCAGCTGAACAACAGTGCGTTCAATGTTGCCGGCTTCATTATAAGTGGGGATGATGATGCAAGCTTTTTTCATATTCATATTAATGAATAATATTATAACTTAATGATGATGCAATAACTGAATTAAGACTTGTTTTCTCTTTTTAATTCAGCTTCTACCATAATTCTCACCAGCTCTTCAAAAGTAACAGACGGCTCCCAATTTAATTCTTTTTTAGCTTTAGAAGCATCTCCTTTCAGTTGATCAACTTCAGCCGGTCTGTCAAAAGCCGGATTATGTTTGTGAATAGCCTGCCAGTCATCAATGCCGGCTGCTTGACACGCAACTTGTAAAAATTCTTTTACTGAGTGAGTTTCGCCGGTAGCTATGACATAATCTTCCGGCTTATCTTGCTGCAGCATAAGCCACATCGCCTTTACATAATCTTTGGCATAACCCCAATCACGCTCAGATTGAAGATTGCCTAGCTGTACATATTTTTGTTTACCTAGTTTAATTCTGGCTACGTTGTTGGCAATTTTGCGGGTGACAAATTCTAAACCTCTGCGTGGTGATTCGTGATTAAATAAGATGCCGCTGACGGCAAATAAATCGTATGACTCGCGATAATTAACTGTTATCCAGTGACCGTAAACTTTGGCCACCCCATAAGGCGAGCGTGGATAAAAAGGAGTTTCTTCATTTTGAGGAGTTTCTTGCACTTTGCCAAACATTTCACTGGAGCTGGCTTGATAAAATTTGGCTTCAGGCGCACCAACTTTCATGGCTTCTAAGACTCGAATTACTCCTAAACCTGTCACTTCTCCGGTTAACATCGGTTGCTCCCAGGAAGCCTGCACAAATGATTGAGCAGCCAGGTTATAAATTTCGTCCGGTTGAATATTTTTAATCGCATTAGTTAAAGAATGCTGGTCAATTAAATCTCCTGACACCAGCTCCAGATTATCGTCGTGAATGATTTGAGAGATTCTCTCAAAATTTTGAGTACTAGTGCGGCGGGTGAGGCCGTACACTTGATATCCTTTATTAAGTAAAAATTCTGCGAGATAAGATCCGTCTTGACCGGTAATGCCGGTGATAAAAGCTTTTTTCATAATAGGGTATTTAATTTAATTAATTATTATTACTGCTATTTTTACCAAGGTTGTTTTTTTCTGTCATTAAATTAGATGATAAAAAAATTTTTAAGATGCTTGAGATCGATAATAATTTAAAGTGCGCTGCAGTGTTTTTTTAATAGGAATAGCAGGTGTCCAGCCTAACTGTTTTATTTTATCAATATTTGCCACTACTTGAGGTACATCTATGGGCCGATAGCGATCAGGATCTGTTGCAACATTAATGTCGGTGTTAGCTGAATCAGTCAGGATGGTCAGGATTTTTTTTATGCTGCAGCCGCTGCCGGAACCAACATTGTATACTTCCCCCGGCTCACCTTGTTCCATTAAAGTAATGTAAGCTTGCACTGTGTCTTTAACATCGGTAAAATCACGGATTGCTTCTACATTGCCTACTTTAAGGTTGTCTTGGCGGCCTTGTTCAATGTCAACAATTTGCTGTGCAAAATCAGACACCACAAAACCGGATGCTTGGCGTTCGCCAATGTGATTAAAAGACCTGGTGCGAATGATTTGCAGCTCTTCTTGCCTATAAAAAGAATAAGCTAACATATCTTGCGTTACTTTTGATACACCGTAAGGACTAACCGGACCTAAGGGGTCTATTTCGGTTAGAGGCCGGTCTTGGGGTTTATATTCCAAAGCACTGCCAATAGTTAATACTCTGGCTTGCGGACAGATTTCCTTCACAGCTTGCAAAACACTGAGTTGAATTTGAGTATTGCTGTCTAAGACTCGTTTTATTTGGTTAAAACTTTGGCCTACTGCTGCTAAAGCAGCTAAATGATAGATTTGATCCGGCTGCAGCTGAGAAATTAGCTCTTTAGTTTTTTTAAAATCAGTTAGATCATGTTGATGTATTTGTTTAGCCGGCAGCAAATTAGCCACATGTTTGGTATTATCGCCGTAGCTGGTAACATGAATGCCATTTTTTTTACGAGTATTCTTGCTGTCAGCTTGTTTATCAACAGTCAATAACGCTTCAACTAAATGAGATCCGGCAAAACCGGTGCCGCCGGTAATTAAAATCGTAGGGTTTTGCTTCATAAGTTAGGTTATTAATTTAAAAAAATCAGCAACACTTAATCATTAAAGGCAAAATTTAAGCTAGTTAATACTAGACTAACACTTGGCATGACGTTGACTAGCTGACAGTGGCTGCGTGGTTACCGATGCCTTGATAGATATAACCGGCTTTTTTAAGATTTTCAGGGTTAAATTGATTGCGAGTATCAATAAAATATTGCTCTTTATCAAGTTTAGCTGCAGTAAAATCATACTCTAAAATTTCAGGCCATTCAATTAAGACCATTATAATGTCAGCTGCACGCAGTGCTTGCTTAATTGAATCTGTTTGCCGGTAGGAACCCTGCTCGCTTTGCGGCTGCCAAACTGCTTTAGGGTCATAGGCTCTAACTTTAGCCTGTTTTTTTAAAAGGTAAGGAATGATTTGTCCGGCTGGAGCATGGCGGGTGTCATTGGTATTGGGTTTAAAAGATAAACCTAAAACGGCTGCTGTTTTGCCCTTCCAACCCCCAACTAAAGATTGCCATTGAACCATTAATTTTGGGATTCTAGCTTCATTCAATTGATTAATAGTGATGATTAAATTTCGCTCTTCATTAACTTTTTTAGCAAAAGCTGCCAATTCTTTAACATCTTTAGGAAAACAAGAACCGCCGTAGCCTAAGCCCGGATACCAGTAGTGATGGCCTATCCGTTTATCATAGCCAATGCCTGCAATGACATCTTCAATGGAGGCATCATTTTTTTCACACAAATTTGCTATTTGATTAATAAAAGTGATTCTGGTGGCTAAATAGGCATTGGCCGTATATTTAATCATTTGGGCTGATTCAGGTGTTACCTTAACCAAAGGAGCTTGATACGGTTGATAAAGTTTTGTTAAAATTTTAAATACAGCTTCGTCTTTGGCTCCAATTACAATTCTGTCGGGATGAAGCGTATTTTCAACAGCAGTGCCTTCTTTAAGAAATTCAGGTAAAGCAGCTAAATAAAATTTTTTATTTGTTTTTTCAGCAATCAAAGGTTGGAGGGTAGCAAAAATTCCCGGCGGAACAGTAGATTTAATGGCCACAATGGCATTGTTTTTTAAATGGGGTGATAACGCCTTGCAAGCTTGTTTAATATAGCTAAGGTCGATTGCTCCAGATTTTAACGACGGAGTACCGACTGCCACAATGACCAGGTCGGCATCGGGGATGGCGTCAGCGTAACTGGTGGTAAATTTTAAGTTTTTTTCTTTTTGCTGGGCAAGCAGTAGTTTCTTTAAGCCGGGCTCATAAAAAGGCACTTTGCCTTTTTGCAGTGATTCAATTTTAGTTTGGTCAATATCAAGACCGATGACATTATGGCCTTTTTGAGCGTAAACCGCAGCTGAGACTGTACCAACGAACCCTGTGCCTATAATAGTGATGTTCATAAGTGAAAGCTATATAATGATATGTATCATACTAATAATTTGATTTTAAGATAATCGCTGTGTTGAGTCCAGGGCGGTTGATAAGTTGTTTTAATAAAAATTAAAGATTGATGTGAAATTATTGTTTGTAAGTCTATGGTCCATATCTAATGGCCAAAACGCTGAGGGCCCTCCCTCAGATTTATTAAACTAACTATTATTAATATTAAATTACTTATCTATATTTATGCTCAAAATTAACATTTTAACTCTGTTTCCCGAATTTTTCTCCGGCCCGCTTAACAGTTCTATGCTTAAAAAAGCTCAAAAAAAGAATAAAGTCTCATTTAATATTGTTAATATTCGCGATTATGCAGAGGATAAGCACCAAGTGACTGATGAATCTCCTTACGGCGGCGGCGCGGGCATGGTCATGAAAATAGAGCCAATTGATAAAGCTATGTCATCGCTGCAAGTCAAGAAAGGTCAGAAGAATAAACAAATTATTTTAACGTCCGCTAAAGGCAAACTGTTTCGGCAAAATACTGCCGAACAGCTGTCGCAACTATCTGAGATTACCATCATTTGCGGTCATTATCAGGGAGTTGATGCCAGGGTGGCTCAAAATTTAGTGGATGAAAAATTAAGAATCGGCAATTATGTTTTGACTGGTGGAGAAGCGGCTGCTTTAGTGATGTCCAACGCTGTCTCCAGATTGCTGCCGGGCGTATTAGGTAATCCTGACAGCTTGCAGCAAGAATCTCATGCCCAACCCGGTTTGTTAAGTTATCCTCACTATACTCGGCCGCAAGAATATCGAGGCTGGAAGGTGCCTTCAGTTTTATTGTCCGGCGATCACCAGCAAATCAGACAATGGAGGCGGGAGCAGGTTAAAAGAATTGAATCACGGGAAAATAAAGCACCGGCTAAATAAACAAATCAAATAAACATAATTTCAACTTTATCCTTAAAGCTTCGCTCTTAAATCTCAATTAAAGCCAGAGCTTCTTTAATGCTGTTCATATTAAACGGCAGTATTTTTTTTAATTTACTGCAGTCTAAAGCAGTGTTTTTTTGATAAGGTCTGTGCAGAGTTTGTAAATATTGGTTAAGATCGCCGCGTGTAATTTTCCCCGGAAGATGATGAATTTGTTTAAGGGCTTGTGCAAAGTCGAAGTCAGTCCATTGTTCACCACTGGCGGCATGAAATAAGCCCTTGGTTTGAGAAGAAACAAAAAAATCTAGAATGTGAGCAAAATCATCAATAAAAGTGGGGCCGAAGTAATGATTGGTAAACATTGGGGGCAGGTTGTCATTTTTCAAGCCGTCAATAATTTTATGCGCTATGTCTTTTCTTTGAAATTTGTCAGAGCGGAAAGGTTGGTCAATTCTTAGAATAGCAAACTTAATCCCGCTTTTTTGAATTAATTGTTCGGCTTCAAATTTAGTTTGACCATACCATTCAATAGGCTGAGCTTGATCTGTTTCTTGATACAAGGCTTGTTTTTCACCAGCAAAAACATAAGCAGTAGAAATATGAATTAAAAATTTATTAAATTCTTGACATGCTGACACTATATTATTGGTTCCTGCTACATTGACTTGATAAGCTAAGCCGGTGCGATCACCTTTTTGCTGCCATGCACCGGAAACATCGGTGTAAGCAGCTAAGTGAATAACTGCTGGCGCTGCTGATTTTTTAAAAGCTCGATTAACTGCCGAAGTATTGGTAATATCAACCGGCTGTGTGGGATGATGAATATCTAAATTGTCAAAGTGATATTTATGTTGATAAAGTTGGGTAAATTTTGAACCCACTAGGCCATTAGCGCCGGTAAGCAAGAGGGGAATTTTATCCATAAATTTAGCTTAAATTAAAATTTAATCACGCTGCTTTTTTTGAATTTTAATTAATTTTTAATGTTTGATAGTTGCTAGTTTTTTATTATTGTTGTTGATAATGCTCGTCAAACCAGGCTTGATTTTTTTTAATAGCTTGCTGCCACCAGTCAGAATGGTTTTGGTACCATTTAACGGTTTTTTGCAGGCCTTGTTTTAAACTTACCTGCGGCCGCCAGTCTAGTTTTTGCTTAATTTTGGACCAATCCACAGCATAGCGGCGGTCATGGCCGGGTCGATCTTTAATAAAGTTAATCATATTTTCATCTTGATCCATTAGCTCAATAATCATTTGCGCTAGATCCAAATTAGACACATCAGTACTCAAACCACCTATTAAATATGTTTCTTGGCTTATATTAGCGTGTAATAATTTATCTATGGCGCGGCAGTGGTCAAGCACATACAGCCAGTCGCGGACATTTTTCCCGTCTCCATAGACAGGGATGGGCTGGTTATTAATTAAATTAGTGATGGCTAAGGGAATAAATTTTTCCGGCAATTGATAAGGACCGTAATTATTAGAGCAATTACTAATCAAATAATTTAAGCCATAAGTTTCGCCGTATGCTCTTACCAAGTGATCGCTGCTTGCCTTGCTGGCAGAGTAAGGGCTGCGAGGATCATAATTAGTGTTTTCATCAAATTTTTTAGCAGAATTTAATGGCAGCGAACCAAAGACTTCGTCGGTCGAGATATGAAAAAATAAAGCTAAATCATGTTTTACTGCTGATTCCAGTAGCGTATGTGTGCCTATTACATTAGTTTCTAAAAATAATTGAGGATTTTTAATTGACCGATCTACATGACTTTCAGCAGCAAAATGAACTACCCAATCAACATCCGGCATCAGACTGTTAACGAGCTGACTGTCCCTAATATCACCTTTTACAAAAGTGTATTGGGGATGATTTTTAATTGAGCTTAGATTGTCTAAGCTGCCGGCATAAGTTAAAGCATCTAAATTGATAATTTTATCCTGGAGATGATTCTTCAGCCAGTAATGAATAAAGTTAGAGCCAATAAAGCCGGCTCCGCCGGTAACCAAGATTGTTTTAGCTGGACGTTGAGATGTAGCCATAAGATAAAAATAATTATTGTTGTATTTGCTAATTAGGATTCTTCTCTAATTAAGCCCGGCATTTCTTCTCTTCCTAACGAATTTCTGACTTGCGTACATTTATTTTCTAAAAGATAGTATTTTTTTCTCTGTAAGCGTAATTGTGTCTGAAAATAACTGACAGCAAAAATTAACACCACAATAATTAAGACTAAGAACCGGATTATTTTCTTGACAGTTTGCGGTGCTGGCTGGCTGTTGTGATTATTATGTGTCATGTGAAGAGAGATTAAGTTAAACTAAGTTGTTAAGAAAATAATTTATGGCAACAGCGTGCTGCATAGTGTTAAATTAAATGCTAAATAAGATATTGTTGGACAAAATTCTTAAATTCTTCTTCATTTCTAATGACATAAACCCATTGGTTTTGATAATAATATGAAGGCTGAGGATGTTCAATGACTCCATTTTCATTTTCGGGATAGGTGGGCAAAGAGTGACTGTGAATTTCAATCTGTGTTAGCTGGTCGGTGAGAGACATGGCAATAGCTATTAATTCAGTTAGAGGCAAATAGCGTTCATAATTAGCTTGATAAAATTTAAAAAGAGCGCCGCTTTTTTGAGGCTGAGCCCAATGTTTAACTGGCCGGCAAATTGTTCTCAGCAAAGTGGTTAGTACCTGCTGCTGCCGATAGGTCCGAGCTAGATCAGTTCCTTCACCCAAATCTTCACTGTGCCGGCTTCTAATGTATTGCAGCACAGTTTGGCCGTCCATGTGCTGCCGGCCGGGTTTAAATTCAATGGTTTTATATAGTTCTTGAGAATTTTGTGTAGTGTTAGGGTTAATATTTTGAGGGAAAGACTCATCAACAAAGCCATTTTCAACCTCAATAGTCAGTCCGCCCACCACATCAATAATTTCTCCGAGCTCAGCCAATGAAATGACCAGCGTGTAATCAATTGGCAAGTCAATCATTTCCTCAATTACTTTTTGCGGAAATTGAGTAGGTTGACCGGGATAATATTCCTTACCGTATTCATATAAAGCATTGATTTTAGTTTGATAAGCCACACTCCACAGATCACGAGGCAGACTTAAAATGTTAACTTCAGCTGTATTAAGATTCAGTTGAGCCAAGATCATACTGTCAGTTAACTGAGGAGAATTTGGTTTACTGTCAACTTCGTCAGTGCCTAAGATTAAAAATGTTACGGCGTTGGGGTTATGCAGTTGATCCCTGATCTTTAATTGACGAGCGGTTTTAATTAAATTAATGAACTCTTGATGATTAAGCCCGGCGGAATTTAAAAAATATTGATATTTGTTGTTTGCAGTAATAACTGTTAAAAGGCTTAGAAAAAAAATTGCGCTAATAAAAGCGCCAACGGTTAGTTTGAGGCTGGATTTAATAGTGTGCCGATTAATCTGCGACCTGATCTGCGCAGTTATTTTGGTTAAAAAAGAAGTGGTTTTTTGTTCTTGGTTCATGGTGCAATAACATTATCTTATCAAAATTCAATTAAGCAAGCCAAATTAGGAGCTGAAGGAATATGATTGGTTAGAAATATGGTCTGTTTTGCCCAAATTAGTAGTTAATATCGAAAACCGTCTATCTCAATAAAAAATTAGAACCTAATAAAAGCGTAAAAAAATTACGAAATGGTTTAGTAAAAAAATATTAGTTTCGGCCCCAATAAGTGATACAATATTTTGCATGTCGTTTTGTAAAAAAATATTTTCTAAAAAATATTTGCCATTTTGGCTGCTGCTTATTATTTTTTTAGCTTCTTCCTGGCCGTTATTGCAGCCGGGCATGTTTAAGATTCATGATTTTACTCATGGGGCAAGAGTGGCCGAAATGCTGCGGTCTTTGCAAAATGGCTATTTTCCGGTTCGCTGGTCGCAAAATTTTGGCTTTGGCTACGGCATGCCGTTGTTTCAATTTTACGCTCCGCTGCCATTTTATATTGGCGCCGTTTTTTATTGGTTGAGCAATCAGCTGCTGCTGTCGGTTAAACTATTATTTTTACTGGCCAATGGTTTAACTCTGATTGGAGCTTATTTGTTAGGAAAAAAATTATTTAACAGTCAAATAGCAGCCCTAGTGACTGCATTCGCCTTAACTTTAGCGCCATACCGTTTTTTAAATTTATATGTGAGAGGAGCCTTGAGTGAGTTGTGGGCCATTATGGCTTTACCCTGGATAGTGTGGTCAGCTTTGAAAGTTATCAACCAAGACAAATGGGGTTGGCTGTGGTTAACAAGCAGTGCAGCCGTTTTGTTTTTAAGTCATAATATTTCAACTTTAATTTACTCGCCCCTGCTTTGCTTTTTGATTTTATTTTTTTTAGTTAAAGAAAAGTGCTGTTTTGATTGGCATGAAAGGTACCATTGGCCGAATTTAAATTGGCAAAATTTAAAACAGAGAATTTTAAACCCGGGCAAAAAATTATTAAGGTCCGGTGTACTCGCTGCCGGTCTATCGTTTTTTTACCTGGCGCCGGCCTATTTTGAAAAAGAATTAACCCAAGTTGAAAATTTTATTTTAGATAATTATTTTGATTTTAGAATTCATTTTTTGTATGTCAGACAATTTTTTAAGCCCAATTGGGGCTATGGAGGCAGTGAATACGGACCGGATGATCCAATCACTTTCTTCTTAGGCTACGGCCAATTATTGCTGTTGCTCATTAGTTTAGTGTTAGTACTGAATTTAGTTAGAAAGCTATTGTTGACTAAACTAGGCAGTCTGCAGGAAAAAAATATTTATTCCACTTTAACGCTTATCAGCGGCTTGCTGCTGTTGTTATTTTTTTCCTTATTTTTAACTTTGTCTTATTCACAATTTATTTGGGAAGCTGGTTCGATTTTAGAGTTTGTTCAGTTTCCCTGGCGCTTTTTGGGCATTAGTGTTTTATTTTTAGCACTGGTTAGTGGTTGGGCTGCGCAGCAAATTAATGACTGGTCTGAAAAATTTTTACTTAATCGTTTTAATAGCAAAAAAAAGATAAAGTTGTGTTTATCGGCTGCATTACTACTGCCTTTAGCACTTAATCTGAGATTTGCCGCACCTGATATGTTTTTAGATAATGCAGTAGCATATTATTATGCTGACGCTAAAAAAATTAGACGCGAGATGAGTTATGTGTTGCCGGATTATATTCCGCAGGGGTTTGATTTAAATAATGAACCGGTTGCAACCCTAATTATCAATCAGAACGATCTGCCTGCAGACAATTTTCAGGTTGTAACTGATAAAATTCACTATAAAGAAATTGAGACTAATTTTAATCAGCCGCAGCAATTACAGTTAGCTATTGCTGATTATCCATTTTGGCAAGCAGTGAGTACTCAGCCGACTGAAGAATTGTTACAGACCCAAGATGGTTTTCTGGTATTGAATGTGCCGCCCGGAGAACAAACGATTGGAGTAAAATTAACAGCTACTAATTTAAGAACAGCTTCAGATGTAATAAGTTTGACTAGCGTGTTGATTGTTTTAATATTAATTTTATATCAATCAAAGTTATTGACCTTTGTTGGTCACAAAATTTATGCCGGAAAAACCTAGTTCTTCTACCATTGATCACAGAGCCAATGTTGATAAAGTCTTTTCAGAAAAAGAGATTCAGGGTATTAAGACTAAGACGGTCACCGGAGCTTTGTCTTATTTTTTTAAAACTGTTTTCTTACAAGCTTTGGGTTTGCTGACTATTTTTTTACTGAGTGCTTTTTTTGAGCCTGAAGATTTTGGGGTGTATGGTTATGTAGTGCAAATCATTGGTTTGCTGATCTTTTTTTCTGATGTCGGCTTGGCTGCGGCGTTAGTCCAGAAAAAAAAGAAGCCAACTTTAACTGATTATAGGACCGCTTTTACTGTTCAACAAATACTTTCTTGGGTAATTGTACTCATTGTCTTGATTATTAATGCTACCGGTGTGGTGCAGCGAACCGTTGGACAGCAGGGAGAATGGATACTACTGGCTTTAGCTATTTCTTTTCCCTTAGCCTCTTTCAAAACAATTTCTTCCATTAAGCTGGAGCGAAAATTAAAATTTTCTTTATTAATTATTCCACAAATTTTTGAACAAGTAACTTTTGACGGTATTTTAGTTTATTTTGCTTGGCAAGGCATGGGCGCCGGAGCTTATACTTGGGCCATATTGGCGCGATCCATATTGGGGACGGCAGTAATGTTAATCATACAACCCTGGAAGATTGGCTTGGCGATTGATAAAAAGTCACTTAAAAATATGCTTGGTTTTGGTGCTAAGTTTCAGCTTAATGACCTTTTGGCCCGAGTTAAAGATCAACTGTACTTCTTAGTATTAGGGCAAATACTGCCTTTAAACCAATTCGGTTTTATTCAATGGGCAAAAAATTGGTCTATGTATCCATATAATTTAACTGTCCAAAATGTAATGGCCATTACATTTCCTACTTTTTCTCGGCTGCAAAAGCGCAAAGATCTACTAAAAAAAGCTTTGGAAAAATCAATCTTTTTTATTACTTTATTGATTTTCCCTATTTTAGCAGGAATGAGTTTATTGATTTCACCTTTAATACAAGTGGTGGAACAGTATGCTAAATGGCAGCCGGCTATTCCCAGCTTTATCTTTTTTGCTTTGAGTATTGGCTGGGCTGCTATTTCAACTCCGTTGGTTAATACGCTTAATGCCATTGGTAAAATAAATAAAACTTTAAAGCTGATGATTATTTGGACTACTCTTACTTGGGTTATAACACCAATTGCTCTTTATTTTGTTGGTTTTAATGGTGTCGCTTTAGCCGCATTATTAGTTTCATTCAGCTCTGTGTTATCAATTAAGTTTGTTAAAAAATATGTGGCTGTTGATATTTGGCAGCAAATTTGGCGGCAATTATTAGCTGTTGCCGGCATGGGTGCGGTAGGCTTGCTGCTGCAAAATTTTGCAGGCCAAAGTATAACTAGGTTTTTATTCTCAGCCACAGTGATGGCTTTATCTTATCTTGTAGTCTTGATTACAGTCGGTCATAATAAGTTGATTAAAGAGATTGATTCGCTGGATATTTTTGGCGGCTGGCCGAGAAATTTTTTAAAAAATCATTCTTAATAGATTGGAGATTAATTAAATTAGACATTAATTAAATTAAATGCGATGGTAAATTTGGGAAATAACAGCATTAAAAGATGGATGGTTTTACTTACCGTTGTCGTTATCACACTTATACCCATTATTCGTTACTGGAGTGTGTTTTGCTGCCCCATTGATATTAGCCGCTATGCACAAAAGTACAGCCAATCTCAATATATTTTAGGAGAAGCTTCACCGCAAAAAATAAGCGACAGCGAGCTGTATGTTTATGCCGGATATGCTTATTGGCAGGGCGATGATCCTACTACTATTAATTTTGAACATCCGCCGTTAGCAAAATATGCTTACGGCTTATTTTATCAATTATTTGGCAATCCTTATTATTTTAATATTCCTCTTTATCTAGGAATATTGTTTTTATTTTGGCAGTTAAGCGGGATAGTACTTGAAAAAAAGTGGTTGCGGCTAACAGCTTTAATAGTACTGGGCAGTTTATCTTTGATTCAAGTTCATATGCGCTATGCTTTACTGGATCTACCCCTGCTTTTTAGTTATTTGCTATTTTTTTACGGGTTATTAGGCAGTTTTAAGCCTGCGGCTAAGGGTTTGTTGCTTGGATTAGGATTAGGCATTGCCCTGACTGTAAAATACCCCTTTCCCATGGTTTTATTATTATTGGGGTTTTTGGCCGTTGATTGTCATAAAAATAAATACTGGCTGAGCGCTGTGATAGGAATGTTGACCGCCGGAGTGATTTATTTAGCATCTTATGTGCAATACTTTCGTTTCGGTCACGATTTAAGAGACTGGCTGGCTTTTGAGAAATATAGAATCAATTGGTTTATGGGCAAGGTTGATGCTTCCAGATTCTTAATTTTGCAAACATTGTTTACCGGCAGTTTTAAGACATGGTGGGACGAGCAAACTCAGGAAACTACCGCTCATTGGAGTTTGTTATGGCCAACAATGTTTATTGGTGCTGTTTTTGGTTGGCTAAAAGGAGTGTCTAACAAAAATTATCACATTTTTGTGTTAATTGGTTTTTCTTTATTACAATTATTGGTTTACGGCGTGGGAGCTGCAGCCAGCGATAGATTTTTTATTACCCTGCTGCCGTTTTGGATTTTAGG
>CAZPQG010000008.1:0-17241 GCA_964588685.1 uncultured Pseudomonadales bacterium
ACATAATATTTTGATAATATTCCCCAGCCTCAACTCATTATTTATTGGCTCCCCGGGCTGGACTCGAACCAGCAACCTTGAAGTTAACAGCTTCCTGCTCTGCCATTGAGCTACCGGGGATTGTTGAAATAAAATTTAAAGAACTCTTAAAGATTATATCATTACAAACGAATAACTGTGCCAGGAGTAGGATTCGAACCTACGAAGGCTTAAGCCAGCAGTTTTACAGACTGCCCTCGTTGACCACTTGAGTATCCTGGCTATATTAAATTGCAGTTTATTCCGCTGAACAGCGCCCTTCTCAACCATGCTTAGCAGCAAATACCCTGTTAAAATAAGTTAAAATTTTTTGTTAAGTTGTTAAATTTTATCAAGTAAACTCATAAGATTCAAAAGCAAAACTAAAAAATACGTCAGAAAATTATTATTTGGCTCAGAAGCTGCTTCGGCCCTAGTTTAAACTTCAATTTCAACTGAAAAATTTATTCTAAAAAGTCCTGCAACTTTTTGCGGCGGGAAGGATGTTTTAATTTTCGCAAAGCCTTGGCTTCTATCTGGCGAATTCTTTCTCGAGTCACACCGAACTTTCTACCCACTTCTTCTAAAGTCATCATTTTATTGCCGCCTAAACCAAACCTCATTCGCAGTACTTTGGCTTCCCGGTCTGACAAAGCTTGCAGTACTTCATCAATATTTTCCCGCAGCATTTCTCTGCTGGTTAATTCATAAGGAGTTTCCTGTTTGTCATCCGGAATAAAGTCACCCAACACACTGTCGTCTTCTCCATCACCGACCGGTGTTTCCAGAGAGGTAGTATTTTGAGCAATTTTTAAAATTTCGCGTACTTTTTCCGGCTCCATGTCCATCCGCTCACCAATTTCATCCGGAGTGGGTTCACGTCCCAATTCTTGCATTAGTTTTCTGGAAGCTCTCATCAACTTATTGATTGTTTCTACCATATGAACCGGAATTCTAATGGTTCGCGCCTGATCAGCGATAGAACGAGTAATTGCCTGACGAATCCACCAGGTAGCATAAGTAGAAAATTTAAAACCTTTGGTCCAATCATACTTTTCCACTGCTCGGATTAGACCTTTGTTGCCTTCTTGAATTAAATCTAAAAACGATAAGCCCCGGCCAATATATTTTTTAGCGATTGATACTACTAAACGCAAGTTGGCATCAGCCAGTTCCTTCTTAGCTTTCAAGTCACCGGCTTCAACCCGCTGGGCCAGCCGAATTTCTTCTTCTCTGGTCAATAGCGGCACCCGGCCAATCTCTTTTAAATACATACGGACCGGATCAGATAAACCTTTTTTGCTTAAATTAACTAAATCATCTAATTCTTCTTCCAGCTCGCCTTCCATTTCTTCTTGGTCTTCCAAACTCATAAAAACGTCAACTTCTCTGTCCAAAATCTCATCAAAAAATTCATCCAGAGCATCTAAGTGTTTTTCCGGTTTGCCAAAAGCCTCCAGCACCTCTTCTTGGGTAATAAAACCCTTTTCCTCAGCTTCTTCAATGAGGTTTTCGACTCTTTTTTGTAAGGCAGATGAAAGTTGGGAAATTTTACTCATTTGAGACTCCATATTATATTACAGAAAAACCTTAAATTCAATTTTTTTTAAACTGCGACAGCCACATTTTTTTTACTTTAGATAACTTTTTTATCTTACTTTTACTTCACAATGGCCCAATCTAAAGTCGGCGTTAAAATAATTGGTTTATTTTCAGATACCATTACCATATATTCAAACATTGCGCTGTTTTTGCCGTCTTCAGTTTTTACTGTCCAGCCATCATCTGTAAAAATAATTCGATCTGATCCCGCCAGTACTTGCGCCTCCACGCACAATATCATGCCCTGTTTTAATTTAATACCTGCTTCAGGCCGGCCAAAAGCCGGAATCTGCGGCGGCTCATGCATTTTTTCACCAATACCGTGGCCGGTGAATTCTTTGGCGATATTAAAATCAGCTTTTTCTACGATAGTCTGCATAGTATGGCCCAAATCCCCGGTATAATTTCCGGGCTGCGCTAACTGAACTGCAGTCTGCACTGCTTCCCGAGCGGCACGAATTAAATGCATGTCATCAGTTTTTATTTGATTTAAACCTAAAGTAAAACAGTGGTCGGTTTGCAGACCGTCTTTTTTTAAACCAAAATCAACTTTAACTACATCACCTTCTTTAAACTGACGTTGATCAGGGATGCCATGCACTACCGTATCATTCACTGACACACAAACCGCATGTTGATATTTATTATTGACCGGGCCAACGCCTTTAAAACTAGGTACGGCCTTATGTTTTTGACAAAGCTCCTCTGCCAATTGATTTATTGCTAAAGGAGTAGCACCCGGTCTTACTGCCCGATGTAATTCATGCAGAATATCAGTAGACAACTGCCCTATCTCTTGATATTTTTTAAGTTGTTTTTTATTTTTAATAATCACAGTTTAATTCTTTTTATATTTTAAATTAAATTTTTAACTACAACCAATTTGCAACAGCAAACTGTCAACTAATCTATTAAACCACAAATTTTCCGGAGCGATAAATCACTTTTTTGCTGTCGTCCGCCAACACTGCTGTCACTACTCGATCAGTAGTACTGATAAAATCAGTATGTTCTGCTGAATCATTAAAGCCTAATTGCTCCCATTGTTTTTCATTCAATTGCGCCGGATCCCGACAATAACATTCTTTATAAGCTGAACCTAAAGCCACGTGTGTATTGCCAAAAGGGCCGCCCATATTCTCGTCAAACAAAATTTCTGCCATAGGATGTGTGATGCGGGACATTCGGCTGTCAGTCAGTGAAAATTCTCCAATTTTATTAGCATTAGGACTGTGTATCATTGCCTGCAATAATTTATTGCCGGTTTCTGCTTCTGCTGTTTTTACTATGCCCTCATCAAACTCAAAATAAACATCTTGAATTACATTGCCGTAGCGATAAACCGGCTGGTTAACTTTCAGCCAGCCTTGAGCGCCTCTCCAATCAGGGCTGGTAAAAATCTCAAAAGAAGGAATATTGCGGCCGCTGCCGCCCTGCCAAACACGGTTTTTACCAAGAGTTAAAGTTAATTCTACGTCCTCACCTTCAATTATAAGCTTTTCAATCTCCAAACTATTGAGCTTCTGTTTTATTTCTGATTGCAATTCAGCAATTTCTCTCCAGCGGGCAATAGGATCATCTTCATCCAAATAGCAAGCTTGAATAATTTGCTGCCAATATTCAGCTAATGATAAATCTACGAGTTCTGCCTTCGCTTCTACACCCCATAAAGCCACCGTCCAAGTAAACTTATTTTGATTCTCTTTAGCAATTAGCCAATCTTTGTATTGTTTTTTAGCATCTCGAGCCTGAATAATTTTATGAGGATCAATTTTTTTCAGTAAGTCAGGATAGGGGTCAGCTAAAACCTGAACTTGATGGTGCAGCAGGTCAGCTTTACTGCGCCAATATTCTTGTGGGAAATGAGTAAGCTGATGTTCTTGAGCTAAGCTGTAATAATCTTGCTCAAAACCGGTGGGCAGCAGCCTCACCATGGGATGACCGCCGGCTCGCAGCACTTCGTTTTGCACTGCCCGAGCCATTGGCTTTGCCACATCCGGCACTGTAATCTCAACTACTTCATCTTTACGCAGCCCTGCCCCTGAATTAAGTGCAAAGTTAACCAAAAGTTGCGCATATTTCTGAATGATTTCTTGTGCTGGTTGGTAAGATTGACCGGACATAATAATTTAAGACTGACTCGCTATTATGATCTAAAGCTGATCTGCCATAATAAGTTAGCTATTGTTCTTATTTAATAAAAAATAATTTGTTGTTAAATTTTATTGTTAAACTCTAGAGCTGCTTGACTTTTAAGTTTTAAGTTTTTACTTTATACTACAAACTATGCCATATTATAACCCCTGTGACGAACTGCAAGTTAGTCAAAACTTTTTCAAAACTTCCCTGCCCGGTTTATTTTACTTCCAAGCTCCTAAATTTAATGACCGGCGCGGTTTTTTCAGCGAAGTTGTTAAGCTGCCGGAGCTGGAAAAAGTGATTGGCAGGCCGTTTCCGGTTAAACAAGTAAACTATGCCCACTCTGCAGTCAATACGGTGCGCGGCATGCATGCTGAAGGCTGGAATAAGCTGGTTTTTGTCACTTCCGGTTTAGCTTTTTGCACCATCGCTGATATCAGAGCTGAATCTGATACCTATAAACAAACTGAATGTTTTAAACTTGGTTATGATCAAAAAACTGATCTCGGACAGGGTTTATTTATTAGCCAAGGTTTGGCTAATTCGGCAGCAGTGCTGGCGGGGCCGCTTCATTATATTTATTTAGTTGACCGGCTTTACAGTGAACGCAGCCAAGAAGACGAACAAGCAATTTCTATTTTTGATCCGGAATTAAATATTGATTGGCCCATCAGTCAAAATAAAATGATTCTATCAAAACGGGATCAACAAGCAGTTAAGTTAAGTGATCTGGAAAAATAAATTAATCTTTTTGGCTTTAAAATTGCTCTTCAGCCCTAGCTGTTATTATAATCCTCAATTTCAGCATCTCCGGTCTTTTAGCCGCCATAATCTTTATTTTTCTTCATATGCTCGTCAATCAAGCGGCGCAAAAAAACCGAGCGTGGAATTTTGCGGTTTTTAGCAATCCAATCCAAATAATTTTGATGTTGAGGCGAGATGAAAAAATTAAAGCGAGTATCCTGCACTTCAGAAGCAGTTTTAAGAGCAGCGCTAAGCTTCTTTTCTAAATTATCTAAAGCATATTTTATTAATTGCAGTCTGTCATTTTTAATGCCCTTAAAAATAATAGGATATTCTTCCTTGGCAGAAATTGCCACCACCGGTTTATTTTTAGATAGAGCCAAAGTGATTTCATGGCCAACAGAAGTTGATTGGTGCGAAACTTCTGCCAACACGACATCAGCCTGGTTAATCCAGTCATTAACTTGCTCGTAATATTCTGCTTCCTCCTCAAAACTAACATCTTCAATTTGTTTAAAATCAATATCCAGTACACTCTCATTCAACACCTCTACGTCCAATTTTTCAAAAATCTCTACAATTTTTTTATAGTTTTCTTCGTATTGAGCTCTGCCTGATATAGAACCAATAAAATATATTTTCATTGCATTGATTATATCAAAGAAATTTTCTAATCAATCTGAAGAGCTCTAATTTAATAAGCTTAATTAAAATTTCAATGGTGTTGATAATATTGAAAATAATTATTTTTATGAGGAAATTCTTGCCATAAATCCCGAAGATCATTCTCTAACACACTACCCAATCTTAAATAATGATTTGGCTGCGATAAATCGTAAAAATACAAAATGCCATTAGCGTCAACCAGGGCACATTGTCCTTCTAAAGCCCAATCAACTAAACTGACTTCTAAATTCCAATCATGTTCTTTTTTAAGCTGTTTAATACGCTTCATTTGCAACTGCACTTCATCAATATTAATTTTCTCTTTGGCAAAAATGCCTTTAGCTCTGCCGGCAGACATTAAAGTAAAAACGGTAAGTTTATTAACTCCCATTGCTTCAAGTTTTTTTGCCAGAGGAACCATATCTGCTACATTGCGCTGCATCACGGAAAAAATCACGCCTACAGATAAATCATGCTCTAATGAGAGTCTGATGTTATTAATAATAGCTTCAAAAGCATCTTGTTTTTGAAAAATAAAATTATTATTTTTCTTCAGCCCGTGCAAACTACATCTTATATTATCAAGATAGGGTTTAAGTGCTTTAATTTTTTGTTCATTTAAAGCAAAGGTGTTGGTTGACAGCGAATTAATCATGCCTATTTTTTTAGAATACTTAACTATTTCAACTAAATCATTTCTCAACAGCGGTTCTCCACCGGTAAAAGATAATCTTACACAGCCTTCGGCATGTATTTTTTTAATTAACTCTTTCATTTTGTCAGTTGACAATTCTTTTGTTGATTGGCTGGCAGCACAATGAATGCAGTCAGCATTGCATCTTTTGGTAACTTGTAAACTGAGTGAAAAAAAACCAATATCTTCTTTTTTATCCATTTCAATCAAGTATGAATCCTTAGTGGGGTTGTAATAAACTCCCTCTTTTAAGCAAACTAAATTGGCTTTATGTTCACCTCTGTTGATTGTGGATTTTTGATTAACAAGTGACATGAGTTTGCTTATTATATAATATATTTATCATTATATAAGCCTATATAAAGACAAAATCTTTAAAAACAGCTAAAAATATATTAAGTGACCAAAAAAATATTGGTTTCCAGCTCAATTGTAGTTGAAAAACAATTTTTTGTTGACACTATTGCTCAAGTCAACCAAGCAATCATAGCACACCGTAAAGCCCCTGAGCTGGCTGCTGGCAAAACTATTAACGGCAGCCGTTTCCTCACACCGCAGCATCAAATTTTTTTATTATCGAAAATCGGACCCGACAATGATGGTCAAAAAGCTTTATCCTGGCTGAAAAAGAATCAATTTCAAACAAAATTTATTCAAACAACAACTAAAGCAAATACCGGGCAGGTAATAGTGTTAACCAATCAAAAAGGCCGCTCTGCTATTACAGTTTATCTGGGAGCGGGAAACTATATTCAACCCCTTGATAACTTAGCTCAATTTGATGCTTTTTATTTAGACACCAGCATTCCTTTAAAAACGCTCTACACTCTACTGCAAAAAAAAACAGCTGCCAAACCTTGTTTAGTAGATTTTCCCAATAAACATCATCAATTTAAACACTCGATGCTGCAATATGTCACTTTTACCATGCCCAATCGCTATGAGGCTGAACAACTAACTGACACCAGTATTAATTCAATTGAACAAGCTTTTCAAGCGGCTGAAAAATTAAAAAAGTTTACTCCGCATTCAGTTATTATCACGCTGGATAAAGATGGATGCGTTGTATTAAATGAGCAAATTAAACAACATGTGCCCGCTCTTAAAAATAAAGTTGTCGACACGACCGGCGCCGGAGATATTTTTAGAGGCACTTTTTTTAACCAATATTTAGCAACTAATGAGATTATGACTAGTTTAAAATTTGCCACTCAAGCTGCCGGCTTCTCAGTCTCTATACAAAGTATGGACCAATCTATACAGCAAGTTCTAAAAAAATTTTACTAACTTGGAACAGTACTTTTAAAAATTCAGTAAAATTAATCTTCTACGGCAGAATAATATTTTAAAAATTCTAAATCTTTAATTTCCGCCATCACCTCCCGAATTAAATCTTTTAACAGATTAACCTCTTCTTGAGCAATTTTAAAACTGCGCGGCATTAAGCGATTGTCATTTTTTTTATAAGGCTCAATAAACTCAAACACTCCCTCTACTACCTTGGCATTAAAAGTTGGATCCAGCTGAGTTAACAATTTATAAAAAATTAACTGTCGTTTATACGGACCACGGATTGATTCCGGCAAAGCCTGCTCACGCTCTGACAAACCGACTGCTTTTACCCGGCCTTCTATATAGCCTTCAGTTTTAGGCTTGCCTGTTTTGTAATCAATCACTTTCACTAATTTTTTCTTTTTATCCACCCAATCAATTCTGTCTATCTTGCCTGTGAGCTGAATGTCTTGATCCAGCACTGCTTTGCTCCAGCCGTATCCAACCAATCGTTCAATCTCAATAATATTTGGCTCTTGCGACAGGCTCTGCTGATGATAGTTGCTCAAAACCTTGCGGCCGTATTTTAAACGACTCTGAAAATCTGACTCAGTTAATATTTCTTTTTGCAGTGCTTTTTCAAAAACGTCCAGTAAAAAGTCTTCATCAGGACGCGACCCTTCATCCACATAGACTTGATAATATTTTTCTAAAGCCTGATGCACAGCAGTCCCAAAAGCCATAGGCAAAGGTTTGGCGCGCGGCAAACGCAGTAAATTATTTTCTACAAAATCCTGCGGATCTCGTAAGTAAGAATTAAGAGCCGTGACTGATAATTTAAAATCTTTCACTATTTTTTCAAAAAATTCTTTTTCCCCGGCACTTGGCGTTCTAGACACTGGCGGTTGTAAAAACTTTTGTAAAAACTCATCGGCCTGCTTGGTTAAAGCCTCATCTTCCAACTCTTTAACTGCACCTAATTCCGATAAAAACAAGCTTGGTACTTTTTCACTGGTGTAATTATCCTCGACCACTGTTTCCGGATAGCTAATAGTTACATTTTTAGCTGCCCGTGTTAAAGCTACATAAAAAGTACGACGCTCATCTTCGTTAGTTTCTTTTTTTGAAACATCAGTATTGGATAAAATGCCTTCCGGCAGAGGAATAAGATCAGTTTTACGCCGGTTGCTCCATTTACCGTCAACACAGCGAATGATAAATACATGCTGCCATTCCTGGCCTTTAGCGCGATGCACGGTTGATAAATGTACTGCGCCCTGTTTAATATTTAAATCCTCAACCGTAATCTTTAAATTATGCTCATCCATTACTTCAATAGCGTGTAAAAAGTCAGATAATTTGAATTGGTGATCTTGAGCCACCATACTTTTCACCTGATTATAAAGTGAATTTAATTCATTGAGCAGTTCCACTTGCTCGGGTTGTGCTTGCAGCCAAGTAAAAACGCCGGACTCTTGTAAGACTTGCTCAAACCAAGCAGTAAAGGTTTGGCTGTGGTCTAAACTGCTGTAGTAATATAAATCATCCACAAATTCAGCAATTTCCTCAAACTCTTGAGTAGTAATGATGCGGCTCAGATCTTTATCTACCAGCAGCTCATAACCTTGATCAATAATTTCCAACAAAGACATTTTTAATTTGCCGGCTGCTCGAGCCAGCTTCATCACTGCTAAAGTATCCAGCTTAAACCACGGATAGTGCATAATTTGATAAACCAGCTCATCTTCCCGGCTGTCGCGTAAATCCAGCAATACTTGAAAAAAACTAAGCAACTGATTGATAAATTCTGATCTTAAAATATTGGCTCCACCGTCAATCTCATAACGAATACCCCATTTGCTTAAAGCCTGCGTCATTTCCACGGCATCAGAATTATAGCGGTATAAAACAGCAATTTGATCCGGGTCAACTCCTTGTTTGATTAAATTTTTAATGCGGCGTGCTGTAAAAATTGTTTCCAAAGTTTGAACCGGCGCCTTAAAAACATTTACTGGCTGGCCTGACTCTTCGCCTTTAGAGCTGACTAACGGCTGATCTAATAAAGTAAGCAGTTTTTGTTTAGCCTTAGTTAAATCCGCCTGTTTATTATTCTCAGATCCTAAAATTTTGGCCCGGCTTAATTGATTGTTGCCAATTAAATTGTGAGCAGCAGCATAAATTGTTTGGCTGCAGCGATAACCCATAGTTAAATTAATAACCGTTGCTTCTTGATAACGATCTACAAAGCCGAGCACATTTTCAATTGAGGCCCCCTGAAAGCGATAAATTGCCTGGTGTGGATCGCCCACTACAAAAATATTAGCTTGATCACCCCAATAAGAAGCCAGCAAATCTACCACTTCATTCTGGGCGCTGTTGGTATCCTGATATTCATCAACTAAAAAATATTGCAATTTTTCTTGGTATTCCCGCAGTAATAATTCATGCTCCCGAAAAGCTTCCACCACAAACATAATCATGTCATCAAAATCATAGCGCTGTCTTTCCCGTAATTCTTGCTGATAGTGTTGATAAATTTTCAGCAGTTCCTGCTGTTTGTTTAAATTTTTTTGTTTTCTTTGGCGTTTAGCTTTGGTTAAATCATCATCAGCCAAAGCCTGTTTAACAAGTTGCTCTTCCTCCTCAATAATTTGGGCAAAGCGTTCAGGATTAATGCCCTCACGCTTTAAATCAGAAATATCTTTCACCATGTGGCGTAAATATAAATAAGGAGCATTAAGCGGCTTAGTAAACTCCAGCTCATTATTATCAATTAAATATTGAAACAGCTGATAACGCTCTAATTCCGATAAAGGCTGGCTGTCATTAATTAAAGAAAAATACTCAGGATTATGGCGAATCACATCACTGCAGAAAGCATGAAAAGTGCTAATGTTGACATAATAGCCTGTTTTGCCAATTAGTTTTACTAAACGCTCACGCATAGTTTTGGCAGCGCTGTCTGTAAAAGTAAGAGCTAAAATATTGCTGGGGTTGGCATCTGTTTTTAACAAAATATTTGCAATGCGAGTAGTTAAGACTTGAGTTTTACCGGTACCCGGACCGGCCACCACCATGACCGGATTTTCTAAAGTATCAACCGCTCGTTTTTGAGCAGGATTCAACTGTTGATAAGCTTGCTTAAAAGCTGGAGTAGTTTTCATAAAATCAATTCGTTGATAAATAATTTAAAAACAAAGTGCTGACAAATTATAAAATTATTGTCATAAATTCTAAGGGAGAACCCCCGGCGTTTTGTCCATTAGAAATGGATCATGGACTTGTAAGTATATTTTAACACTTCATAGCAATTCATATTTTTGCAAAATTTGCTTCACTTCTTGACTGGAATTAGTTCTTACCAATTTACTTCTAATTTCTTTAGCTTGAGGTGTGTGCTTGATATACCAAGCTAAATGCTTGCGCATCGGCAAAAAGCTGTATTTTTCTTGATCTTGAAAAGATTTCTCATACAGTTGAGCATGGTCCAAGGCAATAGCAGCCAGTTGTGAAACTTTTTCTGGTGTAGAAAGCTGTTGTGGTTGGTTGTCCTTAGCTAAAGCAAAAGGGTTGCCTCTAGCCGCTCGCCCGATTAAAACTCCGGCCAGTTGATAGCAGCGAGCTAGCTGCACGCCCTGCTGATAGTGCTGCACATCTCCATTACCGATAATTAAAATTTGCTGCTCTTGCTTTTGGGCCATAGCCTGAGCCATGCGCGCCGTTTGGCCAATCAATTTCCAATCAGCTTGACCACTGTAACCCTGTTGCACAGTTCTACCGTGCACAGTTAAAGCCGTGATATTTGTTGACAGTAAAAATTTAATCCATGTGTCCAAGGCCGGAGAATCATAGCCCAACCTGGTTTTAACACTGACGGGAATGGGCTGTCTTTGTTTAACTGCCGACAACGGCGGCAAGCCTGCCGCCTGCCTTTGCTGGGCAGCCAGTTGGCAAAATTCCTGAGCAAAATCCGCGCAAGCACTGCAAACAGCGCCATCAGCCCAGTCTTGCACTCCTTGCTGCGCCGCTTGAATAATTTCTGCAGCCAAAGATGGTGTTTTGATTAAGCCTGCACCCGCTCCACTTCCGGCTACATTTTTTGAAGGACAACCCATGTTAAGATCAATGCCGTCAAAGCCCAGTTGAGCAACCAAGATCGCTGCTTGGCGAAAGGCTGCGGGGCGTTTGCCGCTAAGCTGAGCTATAACCGGCCGCTGAGCCGGATCATATTGCAAAGGAAGCAATAAACGAGAGGCATTGTGGCATAATCCTTCTACGTTCACAAATTCCGTAAACATCACATCAGGATCAGCATATTTTTGCACAATCTGCCGAAACGGCAAATCAGTAATGCCGTCCATGGGCGCCAAGCCGACAAACGGCTGGTTTAATTCTGACCAAAAATTAGCAGTAATAGTAGCCATAGTTATCATATTGTAACGTAAAAACCGAGGATAAATATTAACTGTCAAACAATGCTGCTGTTAAATTTATTGGCAGGCCCTGCTCTATTTGCTCAAGCTCAACTAAGGTGACCATTAACTGCAAAATTAACTGCGCATAACGATCTTGAACTGCCGGCTCCAAACAGTTTTTAGTTGTCAGAGCCCAGTTTGCTGCCTCTTGCAGCCGCAAAAATGGATACAACCCAATTAATTGCTGTTGATAAGCAGCAGTTAGCTGATCAGAAAAATTGGCAAAGTTATATGTTTGTGAACTTTGAATTGACAAATGAGCCAATTCAGTTTTATCAAAATCTAATACAAAATTTTCCTCAGGCAGAACCATGATCCGATCAATCATTTTTACCTCGCCCTGCTTATCATAAGCAAAAATCTGCCAAGGCAGCAGCTGTTTGCCATCATCCTTATCCAGTTTAACTTCTAACTGATAGACTCCGTTGTCCGGCTGGGCTAAATACTGAATGACAGGCGCTGAGACATGAGCAAAACAGTGTTGGTTAGCTTCAGCCTCATCATAATTCAACCAGCAGCTTTGATGGTCATAAAATTGATCAGCCAGTGTATCCTGGGCATAAAAAACTTGCTCAATTGCCTCTAAATCCTGATTTAACAGCTCAACAGTCAAGTGGGGATCATAAATCAGCATTAAATAGCTTAAATCTGTTTGTGTAGGTTGATAGGTGATGCTGGAAATCAACGGTTGATTATGCCGGCTGAAGTTTTGATAAGTGTAGGCCGGATCACTAATCAGCAAATCATCTTGAGCCGGCGGATAGCCGGTGGCAGTCAAAAAATGACCCGGAATTTGTAAAATTACTGGTTGAAGATCATCAATCTCCTCTATCACTGTTTCGATCGAAGGCGTGTAGCTGCGATGAAATTCTAGCACAGGCAACTCTTGACCGGGCAGAGAATGCTGCTCTCGAATTAAACGAGACAACCGTGAACCGGCCAGCCAATTTAATGAACCTTCACCCAGATACCCATCAGCTTGTTTGTTAAGCCAAGCATTGAGCGTACCGGGATTCAATTCAGTGCCGTCGGGCAGCTGATTTAAATTGTAATAATCCATGATCATAGCCAATGAAGTCATAGCACAACCCCAGTGATAAATAGTGGTCCTTTCCGGCGGTTGATTGTACGGCGGCGGCCGGCTGCGCCAATCTCCCCAGCGAGGCCAGCTTAAAGCATGATTGTATTCTTGATTGCGCCAAGGTTCGTCATACTGTTTGAACTCAGTTAAATGCAGATTAACATTTTCGGATGGCTCAAGTTCATAAACCCGCACCTGATTAAATCTAACTTGTGTAGGATAAGCAGCGCCGGTGGTAGCCTTTAGTGCGATCTTACCGCCGCTGTCCTCATAACTATGATCTTGGCGCTCAATAATCAAATCCCCATCCACCCAGACTTGAATTAAGCCTTGATTGAAAACTATTTTTACATGATAAATTTGGCCGGTTTGAACATTAAAAGTATTAGTATGATAAAAAACTGTGTGATTATCCTTTAAGCGTAGTAAGTGCTGGCGGCCGCGATAAGTATGAAGCTCATACCAGTTTTGCTCATCTTCATAGCCCCACGCCCAATTGCGGTCAGCTGCGCTTAGAACTTGATATTGAAACTCAAATTGATAATTTCTCTGCTCTGAATCCCAAAACTCGTCTTTTGGTACAAGTTCACTGATGGTGTAGGAGCGCTGGAGGTTGGCTTCCAGCCAGCCATCAGCAGCAACCTGCCACTGGTCAAGACTGCCGCGCGCTGCCTCCCACTGATCAAGACCATGTTCAAAATCATCTGCAAACAACAGCCGCCGACTTTGGGGTTGAGACTCAGCCCAAACCAGCGGCGGCTTAAAAAAATCGAGTAACTCAACAGCTTTTAAAATAGGGGGAGTAAAAATTTGAATCAGCAATAAAATAACCGGCAGCATGATTAACACCAACCGGGTAAAGAAATAAACTAATGGCATGCTTATTAGTAAAACAAACCATGCTGACAAGAGACTGAAAAAGTGAGGAATAGAGCTATAAAAAAAATTAAGTGAGGTTAATTAAAACAGAAGATAAAAAAGCATTAACCGGCGGAGTTCATTTTATTTTTAAATACTTTTTTAACAAAAATTGCACTACCGCCTATTAAACAAAGTAAGGAAAAAAGCGCGATTAATTCCGGCACATACATTATTAACACTGTGCCGCTTTGGTTAAGCTGCCACATATTGGCCCAATTATTAAATCTAAAATGAGGCAGCCGCCCGCGTTGACCAAGTGAAAAAGCCAGCCATAAACTATCATAAGATTGATCAAGTCCTACATAGCAGCTGGCTGATTTGCAGTCTACATTAACAATGTGTACAGCATCAATAAAAGAACGGTGCTTATTGATAATAATATCGTTCGTGACTTCGTTAGAATTATTGATCGGCTCCATTCTTAATTGAGCAAACTGCTCTAAAGGAAAAGGCATAATATTCATTTGCTGCAGCTCATTTTTGCTTAGCTTGCCAAAGGATCGAGTTTCCCAATTTAAAAAATATTGAGAGCGCGGATCAGATGATACTTTGTTTAAAGCTAAATTTAAATTATATTCATTTTGAGGAAAGACAACATCATCTGCCATAGCTGCCGGTTCTGAATAACTAATAAAAAACTTAATACTTCTACCCTGCAAATTTTGACCTGTTACGTTTAATAAATATGAAGCAGCAGAAGATAAATAATCAAACATATAGCCGCTGCAAGCTACTCCGAACTTATCAGCTTCATACACTATTCCTTGTGATAAATCATCAGTGTTGACAGCGCCTTGTTTCGGATCACTGCAGTTAACTGTCGGGTTTTGCGTTATGTCTAAAGAGAATATCGGGAATTCTGCTTTCAAAGCGATCTGATCCGCATTATTAACCTGAAAACTTAAATCATTCTGCCATTGACTCCAATCAGGATTCATTTTGAATACCTGCTTAATGTCTAAATATGAACCACTTATTTTGCCTGCTTTAATAAAATTAGCAGCCTGCAGTTGATTAGCATAAGAAACTTCCATCGGTTGACCAACAGTTAGAGAGAGTACAGGATAAATGGTTTGGTTTGGCTCCAAAACAATGCCTTGTTTATTAAAAAATATGATAATCGGCTGTGAATTAGAATCTATTTCAAAATTAAAATTTGGCAATTGAGGCAGAGTAATCACTTCATCTTGCACCACAATTTGATAGACCGGAAACTCAATTGAAACAGTTTGGCCCTGCTGACTAATCCTAGCCGGTGTAAAATAATTGGATTCTCTTAAACCGGGCAAAGTAAATAAATAGTCGTTTGGCGTAATTGATTGGTGAATGACAGCGGCATCTTCTTTAAACTCAACATTGGTTAACTGTGGCTGCATTAAATCAGCATAAGGATAAATTACTCTTGCTTTATTTGAGTCAACTAACAAATAATCGCCTTCATGCTGATAAACCCAATCTCTTTTTATGCGCTCTGTATTGCCGGCAGTCATTTTTAACTCATCCGGAGTAAAGATTTGAGATTCTTGATTAACAGCGTCTCGTTTATAAATAGTAAGAAAGTCTTGTTCCCAAATTTTATTTAAACCAGCAGAAACAAGTAGTTGATGATCTTGTTCATAATCATAATCTAGATAAGGATTCATTTTTGATTCATCCACAATCACTAAATCAACTTTATATTTTTTTAAAATTTGTGAAAAATGAGTAAGATTTTGAGTGTCCAAGGCATACTTAAGCTCATGATAGAAAAAGTCATTAGTTTCTACCCAGCGGTCAAAATCTCTTTTTAACACCGGTTGAGGCATACCAAAAAAATTGAACGACATTCCTTGGTAGCCATTGCCCGGCTCAACAAAAGTCCAATCATGATATGACCAAGCTACATGAGAAAATTGAGGCAAAGGCAAAACCCGTAAGTTTTCATTCTGAGTTTTTAAATAATCAAACATTTCAAAATATTGATCAGGATATTTAATTCTCAACTTGTCATTAATGAAATGTCCTTGCAATGCAGGCAGAGCGGTATAAAACACAGCGCCGAACATAATCAATAAAATTACCATTGAGCTTGTTGTTGACAACCATTTTTTGGTTTTATGTTGCTGAAAGCTTTTAATAAGAAACTCAACCAGCTCAATAAATAAAACTACTGCCGTAAATGAATACAAGATCGATAATTTAGTAAAAGGATTGCGAAAAACCTCTTGGAACAAACCAAAACGGTAAAGGTAATTAATAATTTCGCTGGTAGGAAAAAGCTCAATCCAGATTAAAGCTGCTGAACCTAAATAAAAGAGAATAATTGCCCATCTTTTCTTCCCTTTATTTTTATTCAAGATAGCAGCCACTAATCCGGCAACAGTGCCGGCACCCAGTATTGCCATAAAAAACTGGGTTGAAGGTTGTGATAAATGGGGCAGCCATTCAGCAAAGACATACTCAAACTGCTGCTCTTCAAATGAATAATGTTTCCAAGTAAATAAATAGTGAGTATTGTTAATAAAATTACGCAAGGTACCGGCCTCTTTTATACTCCCAACTGACTCCGGAGCAAAAACAGTATTAGTACGGCTTTCCTTAACATATTGAGAATTTTCTACACTGTAATAAAGATTGGGCACAATCCAATAAGCATTGGTGATAAAAGTTAAGACACCGATTAAGAAGCTAAAAACCACAGCCTTGCGCCAATTAATTTTTATATTGCTTTTTAAGCGAACAAAAAAAGCATAGAGTAAAGAAAAAAGCACAGCCAAATAAAAAACAGTCGGAGTATGGCCGCTAGGGGCAATTAACAGTTGAAGGAAAATAAACAAGCCAATATTTTGCAGGTTGAAATTCTTAGCTAATTTATGAATTAAAATCAACAAAAAAGGAAAAAAGGCAAACTGAGTAATAAACATCTCAAAACTGATGTAAAACTGTTGCAGAGTTAAGATGTGCAGCAGATAAAAAACAGCGCCCAAACTAGCAAGCCAATTTTTAAAGCTGCCGGTTTTTTGACCCAGCCAAATTTTTGACAGATACAAGTAAGTACCAATGCCGCCGATCAAATACATGATAAAAATATAAGCATAGCGGATTAAATTATTAGGCAAAAGCAGCTGCAAAAAAAATAAAATTGGCAGCCGGGGAATTTCTGACAAATGAGCCTGAGCAGCGGGTGCTCCCAAACCCTGGTGTTCTAACCAGGAGCCAAAAAAGACTTGGCGGGCATATCTAGCAAGATCAAACTCTGCATGGATGTTATCCCAGCCTGAGTAATAAGTGTTGATATCAATATTTTGATAAGCCACTAACAAAGCCGTCACAATAACTACCATTAAAGGTAGTTTGTTTTTAAAGCCGGTAAAAAAATTAAATAATTTTTTTTTCATAACTATATTAGAAAAACTCTTTTAGCCACTTCTTTTTTATGTTTTAAGATTGGAAATTGCTGATAAAAATACCAGCAACTGAAGAAATGAATAAAAGAGTTGAGCCGACCCCCCGAAAGGGGTCGGCTCGAAAGGCATACAGGGTTAGGGAGTAGTGCTCTCGACCACGTTGGTCCAGAGTAGCTCCCAGCCATCCACCGCTGTGAAGCGGAGAACAGATAGAGAACCGTCGTTATAGTCGAAGATCGCCTG
>CAZPQG010000008.1:17341-26511 GCA_964588685.1 uncultured Pseudomonadales bacterium
CAAGGTAGCTGTCGCTTCGACCGTAGGTTCTGGCGTCGCCGCCAAAGTCGCCTTTGTCTCAACAGTCGCCGAGACCTGCTCGGCAACGGTGAGGGTCGGAGTGAGAGTCGCCGTTGGTGTGGCCAGCATGGCCACTACCAACTCGGCGATTTCCTGAGGGCTCTGGGTCTCGACCTCCGTAGGCGTGGGTGCAACCCACGCCTCCTCCTGCTTGGCTGCAGTGCAGCCAGAGAGGAAAATCCCAACAACCAAAATCAAAGCCACCATTCTCCACTTCATTTTTTCCTCCTTTTTCTATACCCTGCTGCTAAGCAACAGGGTAAAAAACCAAATTTACCACCCATGATTGAGTGGCTCCAAACCGACCATCAAAAATCAGAACTCATAATTATTTTTAAAAAAATAAAAATAAGCCATCATCAGCTTGGAGCCACTCATCACGGAAATGATAAGTTGGTTGCAAAAAAGGAGGACGCTTCGCGCGTCATCTTTTTCTGTATGCCTTGTTAAAGAGCTGTTATTCCTTACGGAATAACCACCCGCTATCAATCAACCTATTCCGCCGCACACTTGTTACAAGTGCTGGCAGAAAATTGCTGATCAACAGCTTGTTACTGATAATAGTCAGCAAGGAGCTATTGACCAATGGTTGTGTTGCATAATGTGTTTGGCTTTTTAAAGGCAGCCAGCCCAATTTGAATAAGATTCGAATAAAAATTATGATTAGTAATATTTGCCTAAATATTGTGAATATTTGGTTAATAATATCAATTATATAAGATGTATAAATAAATATTATTCAATACATCAGATTATAAATAAATATATCTATAATGTCAACAATTATAGGATATAAAAACACCAGATAAATCCCCCGATAAAATTAAGTAGAAGGTTATTAAAATTAATACAAACTTATATACATCTGAACAACTTTATCCCAAGTTTGCTGCAAAGCCCAAGTTTTATTGCCTGTCAAATCCATTTTTTGAGCTAAAACCGGCAATTGTTCTAGAATTTTTACTAACTCATCAACATTATCAGGAATAATAATTTTAGCTCCTAAATCACTCAACTGCCAATAATCTTTCTTTAAAGGGTTGCCGGCGGCAGTTAGCACGACACAACCGGCTGCCATTGCTTCCACAGCAGATAAATAACCACCTGCAAAACAAAACCGACTGCTGAGCAAATACTGCCTGACTTGCTTGCTGTTAAGCCAACCCAGCACTTGCCCCTGCTCAGCACAAACTGCACGCAGTTCTCCGTCTCCAATAAAAACTAATTCCAACTTTCTTTTATCATCAGCAGAAAGCTGTCTATAAGCTGATAATAATAAAGGTAAACCAGTGTCTTCGACTAATCTACCTGAAAACACCAATCTATTGATTTTCTTTTCACTATCTTTATTGTCACTTTCAAATACAGCTGCATCAACAGCGCCTGTTATCACCCGATCAGCTTTAACCCCGTAATATTTATTAACATATGCTCCCACCGCCACGACTTTATCAGCTAAAGCCGCACTGACTTTTTTAAGCCAAATATTTGTTTTAGGAACAGGATATTCTCCTTCCCAGCCGTGCATCGTGAGTATCATTTTTTTTCGAGGCAATAACAACCGCAGGGGCAATAACCAAATCATCACATCATGGACATGAATGATTTGCGCTTCAACAAACAGCTGCCAATACTTTGTTAGTAACTTGTACCAAATCACAATTAAACCTAAATATTTAATTTTAGGCTGCCAAAATCGATGCACAAAAAGGCCTTTAATTTTTCCAAGCTTGATCTGATTTTTATCAACTGCAGCTGTAATAATTTTTAAACTAAGCTGGGGCTGCTGCCGTAATAATAAAGCAGTTTGCAAGACATGCTGCTCTACTCCTCCTTGGTGGGGATAGAAGCGAGGCGTAATAATAAGAAGATTTTTGCAGCTGTTGTCAGCTGTATTTCTTTCCGGCATATAGAGATTGTACCAAAGAAGGCCTGGTTTCTGATATTATATGAACTGAAATGAAGAAAATAAAAACAAGTCTAGTCATTACTGTTTTGAACGAGGCTGAAACCATCCTGTCGCTGCTTGAGGCTATTATTAAGCAAAAAAAATTGCCTCATGAGGTTATTATTGTTGACGGCGGATCTAAAGATGAAACTACCGGCATTATTGAAGATTTTATTCAAGACCTGCCGGCATTATCTCAAAAAAAACTGAATTTTACTTTAAAAATTTTACCACAATCAAATCGTTCTCAGGCCAGAAATTGGGCCATTACCCAAGCAAAATATGGCCTCATCGCCATTACTGATGCCGGCTGCATCCCTCAACCCGGCTGGCTGAAAAATCTAGTAAAAAAATACCAACAAACCCAGGCCGATGTTGTCGGCGGCTATTTTTACGGTTTACCAGCCACTCCCTTTGAACAAGCCGTGGTGGCTTATACTCTGCAGATGCCTGATCAAATTAAACCGGACCAATTTATACCCACCACTCGTTCTGTTTTAATCACCAAACAAACCTGGAAAAAATTAAACGGCTTTGATGAAAAATTGAGCTTAAATGAAGATTTTGATTTTTTTTATCGGGCCAAACAGGAGGAACTAAAGTTTGCTTTTGCCGGGGAGGCTTTAGTAGGTTGGCTGCCGCGGAAAAATTTAGTTGAATTTGCCAAAATGATTTTTAACTTTGCTCAAGGAGATATTGAAGCAGGCATTCTTCGCCCCAAAGTACAGCTTTTATTCGGGCGCTATTTATTAGTCATCACTGCTGTCTTAAGCCTAATCATCTTTACTCAGGTTGAAATTATCAGGCTTATAATTATCATTTCCTTCTGGCTAGCAATCTATTTAATCTGGGCTGTTAACAAAAATGTTAAATATGTCCCTCAGGGCTGGTATTGGCTGCCGATCTTGCAGCTGACGGCTGATGCGGCTGTCATGGCGGGCAGCTTAACCGGCTTATTATCAAAGCAAAAACAATAAATTATTAAGCTCCAAAAGTATACTTGTTCTTTGCAATGACTGCTAATAATTTCTACCCGGATTAGTAATCACTAAATCATGCGGGTGGCTTTCTTTGAGTGAAGCCTCAGTGATTCTGATAAACTCTGCGTCCTGCTGCAGCTGCTTTATTGTTTGACAACCAACATAATACATGCCTGATCTAATTCCGCCCAAGGCTTGATCAACCATTTCCTGCACTGAACCCTTAATCGGCACCATTGCATCCACTCCTTCTGCCACCAACACTCTATCTGAATAATCTTTACCGTGAAATTCTGACTCTGATTTAATCTGTGCTCCTTTTTTCATGGCTCCTTCAGAACCCATGCCTCGGTAGGTTTTAAAAGCATATTCTTCAATACCATTACGGGCCAAGTGTTTAAAATTGGCAGGCAGCTCTTCTTTACTAATAACAAAATGTTCGCCCGGCGATTCCAAACAGCTGGCAAAATAGCTGCCCATCATCACAGTTTCTGCTCCGGCCGCTAAAGCCTTGACAATATCTCCGGAATAACGAATGCCGCCATCAGCCACTACCGGTACTCCGGCTTCCCGACCGGCCCGGGCAGTTTCTACAATCGAAGTTAATTGAGGCATACCCATGCCTGACACAATTCTAGTAGTGCAAATTGCACCCGGACCCATGCCTACCCGCAAACTATCAACACCGGCATCAATTAAAGCTTTAGCTCCCTCGTAAGTTGCTACATTACCGGCCATCACTTCAATGTTAGGAAATTGTTTTTTAATAAAAGCAGCTGCATTAATAATCGAGGCACAATGACCATGGGCTGAGTCCAGTACAATTAACGGCGTTTTAACGTCAGACAAGGCTTCAACCCTTTTTTTATAGCCTTGACTGGCACCGACAGCTGCTCCAACCGGTAAATTTTTAGCTAAAACTTTTTCAACTTGTGCTGCCTGGTCTTCAATGGTTAAATTACGGTGGATAATACCCAATCCACCGGCTTGTGCCAGCGCAATTGCCAGTTTGCTTTCAGTGACGGTATCCATAGGAGCTGAAATTAAAGGACTATCCAGCGATATATTACGGGTAGCGCGTGAGGTTAAGTCAATATCACTCCGGGAAAAATCAGAATAATTAGGAGAAAGCAAAACGTCATCGTAAGTTAAATGAACCGGCAAGTTAGAAAGTTCAGAGGCAGAGTTAATCATAATTTTTCTTTAAATTAATAATTAAATAGTAAAAATCGCTGCTATTTTGAGTTGCTATTTTTAGTTAGAACTTTTATTAATTTTTAGATAATAAAAAAACACCTCTTTGTTTTAGCTCGCTTGGTTTGCCCCCGTCTGTTTATTTTAAAAATAAACAGCGGTCTGTTGCTTGGGAGCGAAAACAATTAGGCGTTTTCGCTGTTAAAATATGTAGCTTTTTATTAATCTTAATCAAACTTAAAAAAGGTTGCAATATGAATTTTGAAACCTTTTTTTACAGCTTGCTTTTAAAATTTATTAAAAAGTTTAAAAGCTGATTTGTTGAAAATTGTATTCAAAAATTTCTTGGAGATTAAACTTCGGATTCAAAAATTTAAATTTTAAATTTGAAGCACAACTGGTTTTTAATACTGCTATTACCGCTCTTCGTCCGCCGCCTCATCCGGCACCAATTCAACCGCCTCATCCGGCACTTCAACCGTCTCATCCTGCACCAATTCAACCGGTTGATTTCTCTGCATTAAGACCTCAAATTCTTTGAAGCTCGCACTAGGCGTGGCTTCTTCATTAAGCCTGTTCAGCTCAACTTGCACTAATTGGCCGCGTTTCACCTCTTCTGAAAAATATTGATCAAACACAAAATTACCCAGTGAATAATAAATTTTACCGTTTAAATAATCTTCATTAGGCTGAATTACATGTGGATGCGCTCCTATAACTAAATCTGCACCGGCTTCGATTAACTGACGTGCCTGCTTTTGAATGACAGCATTAGCTGTAGAAGCGTATTCAATACCCCAATGCGGATAGATTACTAAATAATCCACTTGCGGCTTTACAGCCGCCACTTCTTGCAATACTAAAGAAAAGTCTTGATTACCAAATTGGTTATAATTCACAAAACCTAAAGTAAAATCCCCTTCATCAAGAATGACAGCAGGTTTATTTAATACCATGGCTGAAGCACTATCACCCAACCAACCAAAATAATCCACTCCGGCTTGATCCAAATATTGATAAGTAGACTCTGCCCCGGAAACACCAAAATTAAAAATGTGATTATTGCCCAAATTAACTAAGCCTATATTCAACTCATTCAACAGCTCTGCTGTTTCCGGCGCAAAAGTAAAAATAAAATTTTTACTTGAACCCGGTGCAGTATAAACACTGACCGATGGCTCATCAGTGATAGGGCCTTCCAAATTTGCTATTACTAAATCATGCTGCTGCAGCAGTTGTTTTAAGGCCGGACTGAACAAATTAGAATAACCAATCTCCTCACCCAACAAGCGAATATTGCGGTCAAACATTAAATCTCCTCCAAACAGCAGCTTGATGCTAGGCGGCATCGGCGTAGGAGTAGGGGGCATTGTTTCTTCTGCTGTCCACAACAATCCGGATTCTAAATTCACTCGCTGCGGCTGCTGTTGATAGTAAATATAAAATAAACCCAGCAAACCACCTAACACAAAGAGTAGTAAATATTTAATAGCACGCGGCATAACTAAAATTTAGTATTTAATAAATTCTGAGGAAGGGCCCTCAGCGTTTTGTCCATTAGAAATGGACAAAGCCTGCTCCCCTCTGACTAGGGCTATTAAACCCCCAATCACACCAAGGGGGATTCCCCCCCCCTTGGAACTCACATTCTGATTTGTTCCCCGTAGCAAGCTGCGGGTATAAATCAAAATAAAATTGCCTGCCACCTTTTATTTAAGCAGGTCTAATCCAACTTAACTTAAAATCTCAAATGCTTGCTTCATATTATTTAAATATAACTGACTATTATCAGAACATAACAAAACAACGCTGCCTTGACCATTGAAGTTAGCAGATGCTTGATCAGACAGCACTTGTTTTAATCTGTTAACAGTGCCGGCGGCACCATCTACTAAACTAACATGAGCCGGTAAAAAATTTTTAAGTATTTTTTTAAAATAGAGAAAGTGAGTGCAGCCTAAAACTACTGTGCTGTAATTATTAAGATTAAATTGTCTCAATTTATCACAAAAATAATCTTTTACCACTGCTCGATCAAAAACTAGTTGTTCGCTTAATTCCACTAATTTTGGTAAGGCTAAGGCGTCAACTAAATGATTTTCATCTAACCGTGAAATTAACTGAGAATATTTAATTTGAGCTAACGTTAATTCAGTAGCAATTACTAAAACCCTTTTGTCAGATTTTCCGTTTAATTCTAGAGCCGGTTTCACAGCCGGTTCCATACCAATGATTGGAATGTCATACTGTCGCCTCAAAGTAGTAATGGCAGTACTAGTAGCCGTATTGCAAGCAATGACTAATGCCTTAACCTGATATTGAAAAATTTTTTTAACTGCTGTTTGAACAAAAGACTCCACTTCTTGTTTAGATCTACCGCCATAAGGTACGTGCGAATTATCTGCAAAATATAAAAAATTTTCTGTTGGCAGCTGTTTAACTGCTTTAGCTAAAACAGTTAAACCACCCAGACCAGAATCAAAAAAGGCAATTTTCTGATTCTTTGATTTTTGGTGATTTATCTTCCTGCTTTTCATATAAATTTTCCTGCCTACTCTGCGCGCTACTCTAAGCTTAGCACTAAATTTCTTGTTCTTGGCCCATTCAATTCAATTAACACAATTTTTTGCCAAGTACCCAACTGTACTCGACCTTTATTAATAGGAAAACTTACACTCGGGCCGATTAATGAAGACATAATATGATCACCTACATGGTCCGGATTGTGAGGATGCTGATAATCTCCCGGCGGAAACATGTTATCAATAGCGTGCAAATAATCTTGGTCAGTGCCCGGATCTAAATCGGCAGTCGTTAAACAACAGGTAGTATGAAGCACAAATAATTTTCCCCAACCTGAATCAATATCATGCTCTTGCAGATATTGATTCACTTGAGCAGTTAAATCAATCACTTGTTTAGTTTTTTTAGTTTCAAGAGAGAAATCAATAGTCATAAAAAGGTTCAGGCTTAAAAAGTAATAAAACAGCACAGTCTTTAAATGGCTTAGCACGCTGCTGGTCTTTACTGCCGCTTTTTACTGCTGCCGTTCATATTTTGTGACTAGTTCATCACTGTCCAACAGATGATCCTCGATTTCAGATTCCAATCTTTGCTGCTTAATGCTGCGCGGCAGGTCTAATTTACTGTCTAAAGCATAAATCTTAAAACGATAGCGATGAGTCCCGCTGGGCGGACAAGGTGCAGCATAGCCTTCTTTACCCGCACTGTTTATTCCTTCCACTGCAGCTAAGGACTGCTCATTTTCTCTAATCTGAGTTGTATCAGGCTTAAGATTCCAGACTAACCAGTGAGTGAAAGTGCCGCCTGGTGCATCAGGATCATCCATAATTAAAGCTAAAGCTTTTGTCTCTTGGGGCACGCCGCTGATACGAAGCGGCGGATTAATTTGATCACCGTCGCAAGTATATTTAACCGGTAAAAAATTGCCGGCTTCCAGAATAGGGCATTTAATGTTCATGTTGGGCTTGGTAATTAATAATTCCCTTTTATTATAGATAATATTAGTTGTGCTGTCAGGGATTGAAGTTACACGGCTCAAATTATAAAGCAGCAAAGATTTTAACTAGTGGTTTATAATGGTATTAAGCAAGACAGCTGCTAAGCAAAATAGCTGCAAGACAGTTGTTATATCGATGAAGATTAATCAATAATTTAATCGCCGTCAGCAATAATTAATTAAATTGAACGAGACCGCAATCAAACTTCTTATGCCAATTCACAACATTGACATTGCCGGCACTTTTAGAAAAATAGCTGATTTGCTTGATATACAAGGCGGTAATTATTATCGTATCAGAGCTTATCGTAATGCTGCCAACACAATACAAAGACTGCCTTACAATGTCCGCGATATTGCTGAAGAGCAAGAAAAACTACAAGAAATCCCTGGTGTGGGCAAGGATTTGGCTAAAAAAATTCAAACACTAGTTGAGAGCGGAAAACTGCCTCAGCTGGAAGAACTAAAAGCAGAAACACCGCCCGGTTTATTGGAGCTGTTGAAGATTGAGGGCTTAGGGCCAAAACGAGTGAAAAAACTCTATCAAGAATTAGGAATTAAAAATAAAACAGAATTAAAATTAGCAGCTCAAAATGAAGAGCTGCAAGTCGTCGAAGGCTTTGGGCAAATCATGGAGCAAAAAATTTTAGAAAGAGTGAAAGCTGATGATATTTTGGAAGAAAGGATGCTGAGAATTACTGCCCAACAAGTCATTGAACCTTTTTTAGCTTATTTAAAAGAATCAGACTTAGTTGAAAAAGTAGTGGTGGCAGGCAGTTATCGGCGCAAAAAAGAAACGGTGGGCGATATTGATTTACTGGCTGTTTCTGATCAACCTGAAAAAGTTAGTCAATTTTTTACCAAATATGAAGATGTGGCTCGCGTCTTAAACCAAGGAGAAACAAAGGCTTCTATAGTGTTGACCAACAAGCTGCAAGTGGATTTAAGAATTGTCCAAGCCGGCAGTTTTGGAGCAGCTTTGTTATATTTTACAGGTTCAAAAAATCATAATATTGTTTTGCGCAAAAAAGCTATTAATCAAGGCTGGAAATTAAATGAATATGGTTTATTTGATAATCAAAAAAATATAGCCGCTAAAAAAGAGCAAGATATTTATAAGAAGCTGGGTCTGGAATTTATCCCCCCGGAATTAAGGGAAGCGCGAGGTGAAATTGAAGCTGCCCAACAAAAAAAGCTGCCCAAATTAGTGACTCTTGATCAAATTAAAGGAGATTTGCAGATGCACACTCTGGCTAGTGACGGCCGAGATGATTTAAAAACAATGGCGCAAGCCTGTGCTGATTTAGGCTATCAGTACCTAGCTATCACCGATCACTCACAAAACTTAAAAGTCGCCAATGGCTTAGATCAAAAACGCTTTCAAGAACAGTTTAAGCAAATTGAAAAGTTGGATAAAAATTTGGATAATATTAAAATTTTAAAAGCGGCTGAAGTTGATATTTTAAAA
>CAZPQG010000008.1:26611-28845 GCA_964588685.1 uncultured Pseudomonadales bacterium
TTAAAACAATAGCTATTGACTAAAATTTTAAGATAACAACTGCTTACGGCTGCAATATTTCTTCTGTTTCTCCTTCTACTGAAATTACCACTTCATCTACTGTCTCAAACTGCAATAAAGTTTGCTCAATCTGATTTCTAATGCCGGCTACCATGGCGGATCCGGCCACACCTTCATCCAATTGTTGATTAAAATCAACTTGAGCTGTACCGTCGACAATTTCAATGTTTTGTAACTGCGTCCCTTCAGGAATTAAAGTCATCAATCCCGCCTCTTTTTCCTCAGCAGTCGGACCCTCCAAAAGTTCTTCAATGGCAGCTTTAGCCGTCGCCACAGTGTAGGGAATTTCCCTTTCAACAGCAATTTCTTCTTCCTGACCTGCTACTACTTGCATAAAGTATAAATCAATAGTTAAAATCTCCGGTGCTTCTTCTGTTTCCTCGTCCATAGTTTCGTCATCAATCATGTCATTATTTAACTCGTCATAAACTTCATCTGTCACTGCAGTCACTACTTGATTATTTTCTACCACCACTTCCATAACGTGAGGCGTAATGACTTGCGCCGTCATTTCATCTGTTCTATCCCCATAACCGGCACTAGAAGAAGTAAAAGAAAAAATAAAGAGATAGCCTTGATTAGCAGCCAATTCTTCTTCAGACACCAAGGTTAAATCAGAACCGTCAAAAGTGTAAGTAGGTGAATAGTTAACAATCCAATCTTGAGCCGTGTCTCTTGCTTGCTCGATTGCTGCTGCTTCAGGATCTTCTTCTACCAACGGATCAGGAGTAAATATTTCCGGTTCAATAAAGACAACCGCTGCCGCAACAACTGTTATTATTAAAATACCGATTAAACCCCAAATATATTTTTTATTCATAAAGAGTTTACTTATTTATTTAATAAATTTAATAAAATAATTAATCATTCTTAAATTATAATACTGATTTGAAATAATATCTTAACAATTATTTAAAATATTAAAAGGACACATTTTTGAAGAATTGGATAAACTATTAAAATAACTGGAAACAACTGAGTAAAGTTTACTAAAATTTACTTCAACAAAACAAAGAGCCATACAAAAACCAGCGGATTTTATCCGCTGGTTTGAAGTTCAGATTTAATCAACTCTCTTAGCGAATCACTCTAATATCACTCGCTTCATGCGAAACTGTGACTCTGCCGTCAGTCTCACTCCTTGAGATATGATAGCCGGTGTCCCATCCGTCAACAGCATCACAATCAGCAGGTTCGATTGGCTCTAAGTTAAGACTTGGCTCAACCGGTAAAGCAGCCATATAAGTTGGAATTAAATTATTGCAGAATTCCGCACTCAATCCTGTCGAGCTAATAGGAGTGACCGTATCTGCTGTAATATCAAAAGGCAAGTTGCCCTGATTATCAGCAGCATATTGATGCACTGCATTCAAAATAGCATTAACATCGCTGCTTCTCTTGGTTTCGTTAGCTTGTTCAAACTGACGACCCGGGTTAATAGCAACAAGCACAATAGCTAATAGAATAGCCAAAATACCAATGACTACCAACAATTCAATTAAAGTAAAGCCTTGTTTATCTTTTAAAATTGAATTTTTCTTTTTCTTTAAAGATGAAAATTTCATAAAGATTTCGTAATTTTTATTACTCATTTATATAAGCTATTAAAGCAAAGCCTTAACCTCATGTCAAGAATATCAAAAAACATCTATCTACCGTTTATTATTATTAACTATCATTTATCAATATCAATTATTAACTTCAAGTATTTTGCTAATATAAAAATAATCCAATTAATATCAACAACAAAATCACAAATACTACTATCATAAAAATTAACTTTTTATTGAACTCAATGGATAAAAATGGTTTTGGTTCAACCAATTTGCGCTCAATTTCTTCTTCAGATAAAAAACTGTATTCAACTGCCATTTTTGTTTCTGTTAATAATTGAGCAGCCATATCTTGAGAAAACTCCGCATCTGAACTATCAAGACCAATAATATAAGATGGAATCACACTAACAACTTTAAAATCAAGTTTTTCTAAAACATAAATTAGAGGCTGCAATAAACGCCGGTTAACTGCAGTAAGACAAGTTTTATTTGGTAAATAAAATTTTTTAAGCAAAATATCGTCAAACGGAATTAAGTTTAAAAACTCTTTAACTTCAGGATCTTTTTCAGAAATGAAAGATTTGTCAAAATAGGAATTAAAATAAACTGAATCATCTA
>CAZPQG010000009.1:0-28161 GCA_964588685.1 uncultured Pseudomonadales bacterium
CGCAGCCTGTAACTAAGATTGACATGAAGTGTTAGTGGTTAGTGATTACATAAATCTTATCAGGTTTAGCTGATTTAAAAAACTGTCGGCTGTTGGATTGAGCAGCAAAGTTGAAATTTATATTTTTAAAAGCTGTTGGTAAAAAATAAAGCTATTTTTGATTGGCCGGAGCTTCATTTTGAGTTATAGCCCGTTCTTCTCTCAAAAAATTATAAACTTCAGGAATTAAGCGCTCATCTAATTGCCCGATGCTAATTGCTCTTCTTAGGTTTGCAGCATACCTTTTTTTCAAGCTTTCCTGCTCATCGTATTTTTTTGCTTTTATCACAAGTTCTTGCAGGCACAAATATTGAATGTTCAAAATCTTTTCCCCTCTCTCTCCTTCGTCTTTTTCAGCTATATAAACCAACATTAGTGTTTGCCTCAATAATTCTTGTTGCTCTTTGCTTAACGAGTTTAAATAATAGCTGCTAATATAATTTTCATTAGCTATTAAGCTGTCAGCATTCTTTTGGGCTGTATTAAGCACTTCATTTTTTAAATTCCAAACCATTTCGGGCTTAAAATAATTGGTAAAGCAGGGAAAAAATTTGCTGATTAAATTTACATCGAATGTTTTACCCGCATTCATCCTGCTTTCAACCATCAAAGCTGCACTATCTGTTTGAATTTCGTCTAGCAATGTAACAACTGCATCTAATTCCGCGGGCACACTCTGTCCCTTATTTATTCTAATATGATCCTGCAGCCATTCTAAATTTTTTAACTTTGTTTCTATATGTGAAAAAGCCACCAATAATGAATAATTTCTTTCTTCATTATTGTCTTCCAATAATAAAACGTTTAAAAAATTTGAAAAAGAATCTTGAAACTCCGGTTCCTGCTGAGCAATCCAATCTAAGTAATCAGGAGCGAGTTCAGTTCTTAAATGTTTTTTTTCTGATTCAAAGCAAAGTTGAAAAAGATTAGGAAAAAACTCTTCTCGTTCTTGAATTGATAAATCCAGCAACTCAAAATCTTTACGCATATCTTTTACAACTGTTAGTTGAATTGGCTCTCCCTCTGCTTTTATCACATATTCAAGTAAAGAGAGCCTAATAATAACTTGCTTGATTTCTTCATATCTCTTTTCATCACTTTTTAATAAATCAGCCAATGACTCTGCCAGTTTTTCTTTTTTCTTATCAAAAATATCAGGCAGTTCACGACAGATTTCTTCTGCCAAGGCTCTCTCTGTGGTCTTTAAAAAACTTTGTTGTTCAGCTGCCGGAAAAGAGTTGTTGTTTTCTCTTTCAGAACTGGGCTGTGATGGAAATTTTTTTCTATTTTCTACCATAATTGTAGTACATTCTACCTCTTATTATAACACAATATTAATTTAAAATTTAATCTTTAATAAAAAGAGCCTTCCTCGTTTGGAGGAAGGCTGTATACTTTATTAAACTTTATTGATTAGGAATGGTGTCCATTCCCTTTATCATCCCTTTCAGCGGTCTCTATTCCCCCATCTCTGTCAGGTTCTTGAGCACCGTTATCACCTTTTTCATTTTTAACATTTTCTTTTTCTGTCGTCTCATCTTCACAGTTATGCATTTTTTGTTCTTTTTTCATAATATTTTTAATAACTAATAATAGTTTCATTGTAGCATACTGCAGCTCAAACCCAACCCCTCACAGCCTGTTATAATAAATCTTATGCCAATCAAAAATTCTTGCAATAACTCTTCACCCCGGCAGCAAATTCCAAAATTTATCCGTCAATATTTATGGGATATTGATCAAATAAAACTTAACAAAAACAAACATGCTCAATTTATCATTGAACGAGTTTTAGAATATGGTGATCGCCAAACATTTTCCTGGCTGCAGGAAAACTACAAAACTGCACAAATTATTCAAGTGCTGCGTACTTCTAAACGTATTTCTGCCAAAACCGGCAATTTTTTTGCTCTTTTTTATCAATTAGATCCCACCCAACTACGATGTTTGACACAGCCTTATACCCAAAAACAAAACAGGTTTTAACACAACTGGCAGTCGAAGACTGGCTGCAAAACTTTTATTTGGCCGGCGGCACTGCTCTAGCTTTACAATTGGGCCACCGTAAATCAATTGACTTAGATTTTTTCAGCCAAAACTTTCCTACTATGCCGCAACTATTAAAGAAATTAGAACCGCACCAGCCAACTATTACCCAGCAAGCCCCGGGAACGCTGGATGTGCTAATCAAACAAGTGCAAACCAGTTTTTTAGAATATGAATATCCTCTGCTTAAACCCTTGCTTGACTATAAAGGTTTAAAAATGGCTGGTTTAGCTGATATCGCCTGTATGAAAATCACTGCCATTTCTTCACGCGGCAGCAAAAAAGACTTTGTAGATTTATACTTTATTATGAAAAAACACCCATTGCCCCAACTGTGGGACTGGTTTCAACAAAAATATGCTGATGTTAATTACCAACGGCTGCACTTGCTAAAATCTTTAGTTTATTTTGCTGATGCTGAAGATGAACCGCCGTTAGATTATTTACAGGAAGTCAGTTGGGAAGAGGTTAAAGCTTACTTTCAAAAAGAAGTTTTGCAATTATTGCCGGCAGAATAACACCGGTCTAACTAATTTATTAACTTTAAGCAAAATTAATTATCCTGGTACCACTGCACTACTTTTTTCACTCCATGTTCAAATTCAACTCCGGGCTGCCAGCCTAACACTTGTTTGGCTAACGAGGAATCCAGCGCACTAGTTACTTGTTCGCCCGGTCTGGCCGGCCCGTATTTTTTTGCTGCATCAGCTCCAAATTCTTGAACTACTTGTGCAAAAACTTCATTGGTGCTAATTTCACGGCCGGTACCGATATTGACTTCTCCCACAAAATCAGCTTCTAGCGCCAAAGCATTGGCTTGGGCCACGTCAGCTACATAAACATAATCGCGGGTGTGTGTGCCGTCGCCATTGATGACCGGCTGTTTGCCTTGCGCCAATTGTTCGCTGAAAATAGCAATCACTCCCGATTCTCCGTGCGGGTTTTGCCGCGGCCCGTAAACATTAGCATACCGCAGCGCTATATACTTAATATCAAACTGTTTATGATAATAATTTAAGTACAATTCCCCTGCCCTTTTCGACACGCCATAAGGTGACAACGGCGCTTCTTTCATTGTTTCTGTAAACGGAGTTTCTTTGTCGCCGTACATGGCGCCGCCGGTAGAAGCCATAATCACTTTTTGCACTTGCTCCTTCCGGGCAGCTTCCATTAAATTCAACAAGCCAATAATGTTATTGCGTGCATCAAATTGAGGATCTTCTACTGAATGACCCACCTGAATATGAGCTGCGTGGTGATTAATTAATTCCGGTTTAAATTGCGCTATAATCTGCTCAACTTCGTTTTTATCGGTGATATCGGCCTTAAAAAATTTTGCCTGTGGCGGCACAAACTCTTTTTTACCGGTTGATAAATTGTCCAGTACTGCCACTTGATGACCTTGCTCTAAATATAAAGCAACTACATGCGAACCTATAAAGCCGGCCCCGCCGGTAACTAAGATTTTCATAAAATTTTTAAATTAAAAATTAATATATAAATTATATCAGTTTGTTTGTTTAATTCTGCACTTTAATTATTGTCTATTAATTTAAACCCTTTTTCTCATAATGAGATTGCTGTTTACTCACGCCACCCAATAACCCTGCACAAATAAAACCGTGTTCAGCAGCAGTAAAAAAATTGACACCGGATAATAAAAAAGCTTTAATTTTGGGTTATTAGCCAACACTTGGGCCCACCACATTAACACCGGGAACAACACCAACACGTAGCGCGGCATGCTGGATAAATTACCGGTTAAAGTTGGCAGCAAATAAGCTAAAATTGAAAATAATACATACTGCAGCTTAATTTTAGCCGCTGCAAAAATAATACCCGCTCCCATCAAAATTGAGATCACTAAATCCTGGACATAGGTAAAATATTTTAGATCAAAGGGACGAACAGTTAGTAAAATTCGCAGCGAACGATAAAAAACTTGCGGCAATAAAATAATTTGTGTTTGCCGGCCGGCGCCAAATTTTGACTGCACACTAAAAAAATAAAATGGATCATCAAAGTGATAGTGCAGAAACAACAAATAGCTGCCAAAAACTAAAGAACCAACTACAGCACCCGTAATAAACATGCGATAACGCTGCCAAAGTGCTAAACATTGAACCCATATTTTTTTTACAGACCGCTCTTTAAAATTAACTTTTTGCAGCCACTTGAAAAATAGCTAGGCAGCAGCATCACTCCCGCCAACCTAACACCTGATGACAAGCCGATCAGCAGCCCCGAAATCAAGTTTTTTTTAAGACCATAGTACCAACAGCCGGCTAAAATGAGCAATAAAAATAAGGATTCAGTATAAACAGCACCTAAATAAAAAGCAGTAGGAAAAGTGAGCAGCACTAACAAAAAATGGTCAGCGGCAGCACTATTAAACCATTGGCTGCATAGTTTATATCCAAAATACATCACTCCGATTAAAGCTGCGTTGCTTAACAACAAGCCGCTTAAAATAAAATCATTTACTACCAACTGCAGCACTCTCATTAATAAAGGAAAAATTGGAAAAAAAGCCTGAATTAAATCAGTCTGTAAATAACCGTGCTTAGCTATTTCTAAATAATGAACGCCGTCAAAATTAGCCCACGAATATAAAAAAGCCGGCAGATTACCGGCTGCCAATCTCTCAGCATAAGGAAAAGTGGGCTGATAACTTAAAATTGCGGGTGCGATGGCTGCTGCCAAAAATAATACCGCTCGCCACACCAGCCAATACAAAGCAACTTTAATAACAAGTTTTTTAAAAGACATAGCTTGGCCAATGCGGGTAAATGAAATTGTTGGAAATAAAATTATTCAACTTAAGCTTAATTGGCTATAGCAGTTTGTTTTGCTTTAAATTTTAATTATAAGCAGGATTGATAAACTGCCAGTGTTTCCTGAGCCGTCTTTTCCCAGCTAAAAGATTTGGCCCATGTTTTAGCTTTTTTAACTACTTCAGCTCTTTCTTTCTTAGTCCAAGCTTGAACTTTTTTAACACCTTCAGCTAATGCTTCGGCTGAGCAATCCGTAAATACCACGTGGCCGTCACCAATTTCTGTTAACGATGAATTTTCACAACATACTACCGGCGTTTCAGCCTGCATGGCTTCCAACACCGGCAAACCAAAACCTTCATACAACGACGGCTGCACATAACAAGCAGCTCCGCTGTAAACAGCACTCAGATCTTTAGTATTGCCTACGTTGTTCAACATCATTACGCGATCATCAACATCACTTAATTCAATCTGTGAAGCAATCCACTGCCATTCCGGAATATCTTGCTCTCTAAAATTTTTGCCGACCAAGACTAAACTCAACTGTTTTGGCAAATATTTAACAGCCTTAATCAATTGCGGCAAATTTTTATTATAGTTGATGTCACCCACGTATAAGATATAATTTTTTGGGATGCTGTGTTTTTGCCGTACTTGTTTAATTTTTTTTGCCTTGACTTTAGTAACAGCCGGATTTCCCGCCAGATGCACCACCTGAATTTTATCTTTGGGATAACCTAAGTGTTTAACAATATCTTCTTTTGAAGATTGAGAATCTGTGATCACTGCTGTCACTGTTTTTAAAGCCAGGCGTTGATATCTAAATGACAAAGAACCCCTCATGCCTGGAGGGTAATGCTCGGGAAAAATTAAGGGAATAGTATCATGAATCGTAACTACTCTGGTTTTAGTGCTGGCAATAGGCAAAGTTGGGGCAAAAAAATCAAAATACGGATAATGAATCACATCCGGATCAAAAGTAGCTGCCAATGAACTGCTGGCTTTTAGTACTTCTACTTCGTCAAGTTTTTTAAGGTGTTTTAACAGCAGCCGTGTATAGGTGCCGACACCTCTCACAGCGTGGCCATTACTTAGCGCTTCCGTATTTAACAAAACTTTTATTGGCATAAATAATAATTAACAACTTATTAATAAATTATTTGTCCGACAACAATAAAGCTTAGGGACAGTACTTATAGTGTAACATTTTTAAGAAAAAATTACATTTTTTTAGGAGTTTTAATACCCAATAGCTCTAACCCGTGCTTTAAAACCTGAGCAGAACAGGCGGTTAAACTTAATCTAAAAACAGCCGTATTTTGATCGTCAACTAAAATTTGATTTTTATTATAAAAGCTATTAAATTTTTGAGCTAATTGATATAAAAAATTAGCAGTCAAACTAGGCTCGTAACTAAGAGCTGACTCTTTAACCACAGTCGGATAGCGATAAATTAAGCGCAGGATATCTTTCTCTTCAGCTGTTAGTTTATAATTTGAAAATTGCTGTGGATCTTTTATTTGCGGCTTAACCTCTGTTTTGCTTAAAACCGATCTGGCTCTGGTGTGAGTGTATTGTACATACGGGCCGCTGTCTCCATTCAGCTGCAGTGCGGTTTCAAAATCAAAAGCAGTGTTTTTCATGCGATTTACTTTTAAGATGCTGTATTTAATAGCTCCCAGCGCTATTTGTTCAGCTGTTTCATTTTTTTCTTGGGCTGACATTTGTTTAATTTTTTCTTTAACAGCTTTTACCGCAGTCTTTTTTTTCTGAGCAGATTCTTCCTGAGTAATTTCACCTTGAGTAGCTTTTTCCTGATCTGCAGCTGCTTGTTCTTTTTTAGCTGCAGCGGCAGTCATAATCTCTTTCACTTCTTGCTGTACAGTATCAATTAAATCATCAATATAAATTACGTTGCCTGCTCTTGAACTCATTTTACCTTCACCTTTAATGCTCATATAACCATAACTGATGTGGGTTAAGTTTTCTCGTTGACTAATACCAAGCTGCTCGCAAATAGCAAACATTTGCTTTAGCGCCAGGCTTTGTTCTGAACCGACCACCCAATGCAATTTATCAGCATCTAGTTGTTCTTTTTTTATTTTGGTTAAGGCTAGATCTTGAGTAATATATAAAGAAGTGCCGTCTGCTTTCTGCACAATGGTGTTAGGCAAATCATATGCCTCTAAATCAGACAAGACAGCCCCGTCAGGCAGCTCTTCAAACACACCTTGCTGCAAACCCTTAGTCACCAATTGTTTGCCTTGTTGATAATGTTCGTGTTCATGCCAAATAATATCCCATTGATTCCCCAGGCGGCGCAGCGTCATGTGCTGACCTTCATATGAATATGATAAAACTTTGGCCCACAAAGCTCTAACTTTTTTTAACCCCGCTTCCCAATCAAGTACAAACTGTTTTACTTGCTGCTGAACGCCTTTGTTATTTTTAAAATCCTGCGCCGCCTTAGTATAAAGTTCATCCACAAACCGATCCGGCCGCTGCTCTTTTTCTGACGGAGTTAACCACTCATCTTGATGCTCAAACCAATAATCCAAATCAGTAACTTTTTTCTGTTCTTGGTGAGCGTATTTTAAATAGCCCCACATTAATTTGGCAATGGCTATGCCGCGATTGTTGTTGACCGCATCGCGAATCACTTCAACACCAATTGCCTCCCACAAATTAGCAACAGCCATGCCGGTCACATTATTACGCAAATGGCCTAAATGCATGGCTTTATTAGGATTGGGCGAGGTGTGTTCAATTTCCCAAACTTTATTTGTACCCCATTCGCTTTCACCAAAATTGGGCTGAGACAGAATTTTACTCGGTAGAGTTTTTAAATAAGTATCACTTAAAGTGAAGTTGATAAAACCGGGGCCGTCAACACTAATGCCGGCCAGTTTATTTTTGAGCGCATTTTGATCAGCAATGTGTTTTTTGATTTGTGCTGCCAAATATTCTGCCAAGTCGTGAGGAGAAGTGAGCTGCAGAGCTTGTTTTTGCTCAGCCTTTAGCCGACCAAACATTTGCAAGGCTGCATTGCAGGCAAAATCGCCAAATTCAGGATTAGCCGGATGCTCTAATTCAATAGCTATTTCCTCCTCGCACTCAAGTTGAGCTGTAATATCAGCCACGACTTGCCTTAACTGTTGCTGAAATTTTAACATTTTCAAAATAATTTTTTTTAAATAACTTTTTACCAGCAATACGTTTCTAAAATTGTTTTTACGCTAACATTACTCTAGCCCAAAATTACTCTAAATAGTACAATTTAAACCGAATTGAACCGTCGCTGCCTACAATAATATGATCCGGCTCCGCTTCAATCTCATCTTTATTAGTAGCTGCAACTAAAGTATTGCTGCGTAATAAATCAGAATCACTTACTTGGTCAACAAACATAAATTTATTAAGAGAGCCTCCATGATACCAAATCGGATTAGTTTTGCGTACTAACAAAGCATAAATATAAGCCTGGCCGTATTGATTGGAAAAGATAATTTTATTTACTTCCGGCTTTTGATTTTTACCCTGCTCATAAGCATGAGACAGCTGCATAGCTTCAATATAACCTTCATTAAAATCAGCGGTGCTGAGCCGAGCGAAATCTTGATAATAATAACGTAGATACAAACTAATGTTGACTAAATATAAAACAGCACACAGCCAAATTATTTTTTTAAGGCTAAGATTATGGTGAGCCGCTGCAGCCAAAAACCAATCAAAACCGGCCGCAGCCAGCCATAGAAAACCGGGCAAAGCGAGCAGTGCCCGATTAGCTTGAGGATACTCTTGCCCCAGAATAGCCGGCAGCAAACCAATTAATAGCCAAATAAAAGAAATTCTCAACCACTGCTGCCGGGAAAAATTCTGCTGATACCATAAGCTTAACTCTTCAGTCGTCTTTTTTAAAAATACGCTTTTAAGCAGCAGAACAAAGCCGGCTATTAAGAAAACAAAAGTTAGGGGCAGCAATACTCCCCAGCGGCCGGTGCCGTGTCTGAATGTATTAACCCAGCCGCCAACTAAAAACCCTGGGGAAAGATGTACTCCCAATCGATATAATATTTGGGTTAACAAGCCTAAACCAGATTCAGCCTGACTAAAAAGCAGGGTACCGGCTCGACTTAAACCCGGCCCAAACAAAGAATCTTTAATCAGCGGCACTAGCAGCAGCAAACCAAATCCCAAAGCGCTGCTGGCGGCCCGGGGTCTACGCAGCACTCTTTTTTTATAAGTCCAGGCAAAAAATAAAACTAGCAGCGGTACCACCATCTTAGCGCTGTGATAACTGTAAAACGATGCTGTTAACAGCATAACGGCCGGTAACAGCATTTTAAGTTGCTGTTTTAAACTCACGACATGAGCCCGCTTTAAATAAAGCACCCCATAATAAAAACCCCAAATAATTATAGCTAGTGTTAAGCCGGACTCAAAACCGGCCCGGGAAAAATGCGAGTGCCAAGGCGAAGTAGCTAATAGCAAACCGGCTAACAAGCCTAACACGGAAGCTGATAATTTTGTTTTAGTGCCTGTTAAAGCCAGCAATTCTGTAGTCAGCTTGACTAGCCCCCAGACAGCCAAGACGCCGGCTATGGCAAAAGGCAAACGGATAGTCAGTAAATTTAAACCCAGCGCGGTGGTAAACAAACCGCTTAAATAAATTGGCAGCGGAGTTTTGTAATCATCAAAAGACTTAAATGAAATTGGTAAAAATTCCAGCCATTCATCGCGCCGGGTGGTAATGACGGCGTAACCGTTATAACCAATAGCTGCTTCATCCCAGGTCATTCCGGCCGGCACTAAGCCCAGCTGATAAAATCTTAAGGCTGCAGCTATGATTAAAACAGCTAGCAGCGCCAAGCCTTGTTTGGTTCTCAGGCTTTGCTTTAGTCTGCGCAGCAACCAGTACGGTTTATAGAATAAAAATTTTAGTTTTTGAGCAATAGAAGCATGCTTTTTTGTAAAGCGGTCAGCGTTGCGCCAGCTGATTCTTTCCAGCCGGTGGCGGCCAAAGACGGCTTGGTTGGTTGATTCATGGTTGTGAATAACTTTAGCTTCTTGCTCAAACTTTACCGACCAACTTTGTTGTTTAGCGCGAAACGAAAGATCGATATCTTCCCAATAAGCCGGGTAAAAATCAGTGTCAAACCCGCCCAGTTTTAACCACCGGGGGCGGTGAAACATGGCACTGCCGCCGCTGGCCCAAGCTGTCGGGCCGGTGCTAAATTCGTCGGCTCGTTGATGTTGAAACAAACCTTTTTTAAAAAATAATTTATTTTTACCACCTTCAATATGACCTTGATTAGGTTCGATTTCACGGCAGCCGACAGCAAATAAAGATTCATTGTCTGCAAAATTAACTAACAACTGCTCAATGGTGTCGGACTTTAAAGCCACATCATTATTAATCAATAAAAAATAAGTCTGATCAGTCTGTGCTACTGCTCGATTAACATTAGCCGCAAATCTTAAATTTTCTAAATTTTTAATAAGTTTAATTTCTGACCCGCCTGGCAGCCGCCCGGTGTAGACTTCAAAGCGGCCATAATCATCTTCTGCAATTTTTTTAAAATCTAGGTCATATCTATCACTTAAATAATGCAGCGTATCATCGCTGCTGTTATCGTCAGCAATAATCAGCTGATCATTTTTAGTTAAAGCAGCCATGACCGATGGTAAATTTTTTTGCAGTAATGTACGGCCATTATAAGTGGGAATGATAACGGCAATAGGCGTTCTAGTGGACATAAAAGTAACAACGTTAAATATTAATTCGCCGGCTCCAAAATTTTGTTGCAGCACAAAAATTTCATTCGCGCTTTAAGTATCGTGCAAAATTTAAGTATCGTGCAAAATTTAAGTAGCGCGTATATTTTTTGTATCACTAAGATTTTTTTCAAGCTTCGATCATGGTTTTTAATTTTTGCACAAATTTTTTCGGCCCAAATTGTCCGGATCGCTCTTGTGCTTTTTTTTGCAGCTGCAACCTTAAATCATCATTTTTAATTAACTGTCGTGTTTTTTTTAGGCAGTCTCGCTGAGTTAACCAAGTCCAGTCTTTAAAATCAGCTCCTATTACCTCCAGCTGACCGCCTTTGCCTACCACCACCGGTACATTGCCGGCAGCCATAGCTTCTACTGTGGTGATGCCAAAGTGTTCTGCTTTTTGCGGATTTTTTTGTTCATTAACTCGATAACCGGTTGCATGCCAATAAATGCTGCTTTGTCGAAACCAATTGAGCAGCTCGGCACGGCTGACTTGGTGTAAAATTTTAACAGGCAGTCCTTGTGCCAGCTGATGAACTTTTTGGGCGTACGCTTCGTCTTCCACATTGCCAATTAGCACGAGCTGCCAGCCAGCTGCTTCTTGCTTGTATTCTGTTAAGAGTCTGTTAAAAATTTTTACCAAAATATCTTGTCTTTTACTGTGCAGCTGCGAAAAAAAACGGCCCACGTTTAAGATAACTTTCTTTTTTTGCTTAAAATCAGTCTTTGTAATCAAATTATTAACTCTGACCATTGGATGGTGCACTAGATCAATTTCGGTTTCCCAAGAATCTTCAATCACTTCTTTAGTGAAAGTTGAATTAGTGATTTTAGTCTGCCAGTTTCTAAGCTTAAGCCGCTCAATCAAACCGGATTTATTTAATTTCAAAGGTACTTGAATATGGAGAATATTTTTATCAGCACCTGAAAAAAATAAGCTGCCGTCAGTTAAATAAAACATGACATCAAATTTTTTAGTCCACACATATTTTTTTAAAAACCCGGCTGTTGAGGAAAGCGGGGTGGCCGTAAAAGTTATCGGCTCCAAACTAGTACCCATAAATTGGGCATAATCCTGCTTAATTTCTTGCAATTGTGCTGTTGATAGAGACTGTTCTGAACTGACAGCCATAAAAACTTGATGCTTTTGACGAGCCAAAGCCAAAGCACAATCCAGCAAATATTTTTCACCACCGCCAAAATTGTTTGATAAATAAGGGCTGAATAACGCAATCTTCATACTGCTGCTATCATTCCTTAGTTGATAATTTTAAAGCCTCAATATCTTCCTGTTCCCATTCTTTGGCCAGTTCAATATCATGTTTGCGATATCGCTCCGGCAAAGAAGGAGATTGCTGTAATTCCCAGACCTGAATATAAACCAGCATTTTATTAATCCCTTGTGTTAAAGCTTCAATTAAACCGGGCAGGCCGTCTTTATAACCTTGTTTAATAATGCCCCGGCGGATAAATTCCATTATACCTTTGCGTATGATGGTAAAAAAGGAGACCTTGTCGATTTTACTTTTGTACAGCAGCTCAGCTTCGATTGGAGTCCACTCAATAGTTTTTTGCAGTCCCTGCACTGTACTGCGATGAGTTAAATGCAGCAGCCGGCTGTGCAGTACTATTTTTTTGCCGTCATAGACAGGGGTTTCATGCACTCTGCCCTGCCATTTTTTTAAAAATTCTTGCTTAAACACCCGCGTCACCTCATCTTCCTCCCAGCCGCCGTGCTTAAATTCCCGGCCGTAGCAAATATTCTTCCGCTTCATAGCCATCACTTGAGCGTCCTCTGTTTCAATATGAACTAAAATTTCTTTTGCCAAAGTCGGACTGACTCGTTCATCAGCATCAATATAAAACAACCAGTCAGTCTCAATATGATTTAAGGCCTCATTACGCAGTCTGTCAAAATCGGGATGAGAAAAATGAATCACTTTAGCGCCTGCATCTTCTGCAATTTTAGCAGTCTTATCATCTGAACCGCTGTCAACAACCATGATCCGGTTTGCCCAAGCCAAAGTTTTAAGACAATGGGGCAGCATCGCGGCTTCATTCTTAGCAATAATAATGGCAGTAATCCCTGAGGCCGGCATATTTTAAAATAATAATTTTTAAATTAATGGTTGCTTGCCAAATCTTTTTAACAAATAATCAAGAGCGGCTCTGCGGTGTATTTTCTGCTGACTGGTTAATAACTTTAGTAAATACTTAATCGCAGTCAGCCGATAACGTTGTGGAGCATATTTTAAGAAAAATAATAACCGATTTCTAGTTTGATAATAAGTATGAATTCTGGAGCCGGACCCTCCGGAAGAGCCGGCGTTTTTATGATACACCACCGACTGCGGACAAAAGACTAATTTGTAGCCTTCCTGCACTGCCCGCTGACAAAAATCTACATCTTCCAGATATAAAAAATATTTTTTATCTAAAATACCAATTTTTTCAATCACTTCTCTTTTAATCAGCATGCAGCAGCCTGTCACAAAATCAGTATTTTTTAAATGCTCAAACTGACCCCGATCGACTTCATCCACGCCGCGGTGAAAAGCCAGAAGATTGGCCCAATCAATAGTACCGCCGGCAAACCAAATAACATTGCCTAATTGATCTTCTTGATAAACATCGTGATGATATTCACAACCTTTTTCAAAATAAATTTTACTGCCGGCAATACCTCGATTTTTACCTTGAATACCGGCAAATAATTCTGCTAAAAAATTAGGCTCAACTGTGGTGTCGGAATTTAGTAGTAAAAAATAATCGGGATTATAGTGCTTAACAGCATAACTCATGCCTAAATTATTACCGCCGGTAAAACCAATATTGGCATCACTGCGAATTAATTCAACTTGCTCAGCAGTAGTATTCTTTTTAACCGTATATTTTTTAGGAATATTAAATTCCGGTTGAGAACCATTATCAACTACCAACACGTTATACCGAAAACCCTCATGATTTATAGTTTGCAAGCTGGATAAACAATCTGCGGTTAATTTAGGAGTATCATAATTGACAATAATAATGGAAATCAAAGGCGTATTGTTTGCCATATTAAATTTTTAACTTCCTCCTAACTCGCCAATAAATTTTTTTCAAGCCAACGCTGTTTTTAACATGCCAGTCAGCCAGCCAGTAATTTAAGTAGCGCCGGCTGGTTTCTAAGGCAGAAATTGTTTGTGAGGTTGCTTCAGTATTTTCAGGTTCTTGCTGCAGCTCCCAAATTTTTAGCTGCACTACCAGCTGGTAAATACTTTGTAAAAATGACAAGCTGGTGCCGACCACATTATCTTTGTAAGCCTCAAACACAAAAAATCTTTTACAAAACTCTTTGAAAAAACTATTAATCATGGCAGGCGGATTCACTCGCTGCACATAGCCTTGACTCTCATTTTCCGCCTGAATTGAAGTATAGCGGTCAAATCTTTGCAAATAGGAAGAAACGTCGTCATAATTATAATGGATAATGGCCAAAGATTCCTGAGGCGGTACTTTTTGCACTTCCCCTTCAAGAGCTGGGTGTTGGTGAATTCTATCCGGCCAATTAATATGGTCTTTTTTAAATAGACGCGGTTGATAATCAGGCCACCAGCCGCTGTAATTTAATTTTTGACCAAAAATAATATTTTTTCGAGGGATTAAATAAACATCAGATTGTTCCCGAGCTGCCAGGATACGCTCGATATAATTTTTTAAAGCCGGAGACACTACTTCATCGGAATCAACTAATAAAATCCAATCATGACTAGCCTTATTAATGGCAAAATTGCGCGCCGGTTCAACATAGCCCACATCTTCATGCTGAAAAATGTTTTCTGTAAATTGCCGAGCTATATCTACAGTCTCGTCAGTACTGTGCATATCAACCACTACAATCTCATCGGCAAATTTAACTGACTGCAATGTCTTTTTAAGAGTATCAGCTGAATTTTTAGTATTAATAACGACTGATAGTTTCATAAAAAATGTTAATTTGTGATTAATTTATTTTTGCTATTTCAGCTTTTTTATGGCCCTTTTTTCTCACCGCGCTTTAGGTTTATTAATTTTATTATAACCACCGGATGATGAAAAGCACTCATGGCAGCAAAAACAAAACCACGCCAGCCATCTATAAACCCGCTGTGCCTGATAAAAAGATTCATAAAAGTAAAAATGGGTTTGAACAGTAAATAATTAACTACTTTCAGTAGAGAAGGCTTAATTCCTTGTTGCAACAAGCGCCTGGCTTGGAAGGAAGTATAAAATTTAAATTTTTGCCAGTAATCTTTAAAGGTGGGATTGCTGTAATGCAGCAAATGTCCGTCGGCCCAGCCAATTTGACCGTCAACCCGCATTTGCTCATGCACATTTTCTTGCGGTAATTGAGCAAAGCCGTTAACGTACAATCTAATCACCGGATCCGGATATTGGCCGCCTTTTTTCAGCACTTTACCCAGAAAAAAATTTTTCCGTTTTAGATACCAGGCCACCGGTTGAGCATCCACAGCTTTATTTTTTTTTATCACTCTAGCCCGGTGCTCCGCGATAATAAAATTTTTCAACTCTTGATCTACCACTTCATCAGCATCTAACTGTAAGACGAGCTCTCCCTGAGCCTCGTCCATGGCAATTTGTTTATTAATGTGAAAGTTGGGTTTGTTGCTGGTTTTAATAATTTTAGCATTAAATTCTTGAGCGATTTCTCTAGTTTGATCAGTTGACAGCCCGTCAACAATCACAATTTCATCAGCCAAATCCTGCACAGCTTGCAAGCATGGTTTAAGATTATCCGCTTCATTGTGGGTGGCCAGCGCTACAGAAATCATATTCTTATCTTAACATGAGTTGAGGCAGGAAAACGTATTTCTTTAAGCCGGCGGCAAAAAAAGCTGCCGGCAGCTCCGATTTATGCTGTTGATTATGATACAGTAAACATGTTGTTACAAATAAATTTTTTATGCTAGTAATTACGAAAACTTTTTTAGCTGCCGGCATAATTTTTTCTTTACAATATGGTGCCTTTGGTTTGTGGCTGCTGCAAAAATTTAGTTTAAAAATAAATTGTTTGGAAAAAATTTTACTCAGCGTTGCACTGAGCTTAGCTTTCCACAGCTTAATCTTCTTTTTATTAGGTCAGTTGATAGGGCCTAAAATTTACTATTTATCTGTCCTCACTACTTTGATTGGTTTGGCTAAGATCCGACAACTTTTTTCAGTTATTAAACAGCTGGTGCAGACTGCAGCCCGTCATAAAATCTTAACCGGTTTGGCAATGCTGGCAGTAGTCAGTCTTTACAGCACAATTGCCTTTTCTTGGATCAAAGTTAACGGAGATTTATTATTTCAAGCCGGACAATTACATGACAGTGTTTGGCATATTGCTCTCATTAATCAATTACAGCAAGCCATTCCGCCGCAGCATCCGTCGGATTTTACTTTGGTTGTCACCAACTATCACTACTTTTACGACTTAATTATTGCCGCCATGGGCAAAGTTTTTTCTTTAAACGTGCCGACGCTTTACTTTCAATTTTTCCCTTTAATCCTGTCATCTTTGTTGGCCGGCAGTGCTCTAGCTTTAGGCAAACGCTTAGGCGGCTTAATTTCCGCTGCTTATTTGTTGTTGTTAACTTTTTTTGCCGGCAGTTTTGCTTATTTTATTCCTTTATTTTTACCCGATCATAGCTGGCATGATTCCAGCTTTTGGGTAAGCCAAACTTTTGGCATGATGATCAATCCACAAAATATTTTAACCTTTGCTCTCACTTATCTTGTTTTGCTGCTGTTATTATTCGCTCTGGAAAAAAGAAAGAAAATGACAGTTGGCCTGCAGTTGCTGCTGATTTTATTAATTACTGCCAGCTTAGGTATTAAAAGCTATGCTTTTGTTATTTTTGTTCTACTTTACGGTAGTTATTTATTGTTGAAATTAATCCAGTTAAAAAGCTGGCAGCCCTTTTTATGGGGCGCCATATTTAGTGTGACAGCTTTACCGTTCATCAGGCTGTTAATCGATTTCAGCTCTTCTTCGTTTATTTATGAACCTTTGTGGTTTATTGACACTATGGTTGAATCTCCGGATAGACTAAACCACTTAATTTGGAAGTTCCAAGAAGATCATTTTCGCTTTAAAGGCAGCTGGTATCGGGTTTGGTTTCTTAAAGGCAAACAACTGTTGATCTTTTTTACCGGCAACTTAGGAATAAGGATGTTTGCTCTGGCCTTAATTCCTTTAGCGGCTTTTAAAAAAATAAAATTATCTGCAATTCATTGTCTGATTTTAATTGGCTTTTTGTTTAGTGCTGTTTTCCCTTTATTTTTTATTCAACGCGGTATCGTCTGGAATTCAATCCAATTTTGGTACTATGCACTAATTTTTGCCAATATTTTTACAGCTTTGGTTTTTCGTCAAATTCACCAGCAAATTAAAAATAGTTTTAATTCCAAGCTAGCCAAAAACATTGTGTTAACTGTTTTTTTCTTAGTGATTTCAATGTTAGCTTTACCGACTGTTATCTCTGTGGCCAAAATAAAATATTTTGAATATGAACGCATTCCCCAAAAAGAACTAGAGCTATTAAGCACCATCCACTCTTCTGATAGAGTCATTATTGATCCGCGCATGGAACAATACTTTCAAACTTCATTAGTTTCTGCCCTTACTCGGGTTGAAATTGTTCACGCCAATCCAGTACAACTGATTTTACTTGGAGTTGACAGCGAAGGAAAAACAGAAAGTCTTAAAAAGATGATTACGGATTCTCCGCAGCAGTTAAAAAGCAGCTATCCGGCAGCCAATAAATTAATTTCGAATCATAAGCTTAAAGAAAATACATTAACTTTACTAAATCAAGTGGATGAACGCATCTTTGTTTATGAATTAAAAAAGTGAAAAAATAAAGATTTGGAAATACACGCTGATAATGAGCAATCAAGGCATAAGTGGTAATAGCCTATTTTTCAACCCCAACCAAAACTTATTCTTTTTAACTAAAAAAGCCAATCCTAAAAAAGCAGCTACAGACAACCCTGAAATTAAATACCCGGCCTGTCTAATTTTAGTGTCTGTGTAAACCACTTTTACCAAGTGCTCACCGGGCGGCAGTTGATAGGTAATTAAGCCGCGATAATTTGTATCTTGGAATTCAATCGGAATATCTTCACCATCAGCCAGTACTTTCCAGCCCGGATAATAAAATGTGTAATCAATCAGCCTAATTTCCTCTGAGCTCTTAATTTGATACTTTCTTGTTGCATTCTTGAGTAAAATTGGTTCTATAGACCCTTCGCCCTCAATAATGTCATACTGCTTAGTTTTAACAGGATAATCTTCACTGTTGCCGCTCCAAATGGTATTTAAATTCTGAGAATGTAGATTAGAGCGGGTAAAATAATAATTCGAGCTGTCGTACTGAGTTGAGTTTTTACTATAAAGTTGTGGCATGCGGTTTACTAAAACTAATAGCATGAAGGCAAAGCCAATAAGCAAGCCAAAATTTTTATTTTTAAAATACTGCTCAATAACTAGCACCATTAACCAGGGAGTTATAAAAATCAACGAACTAAACATTCGCCATGAATATTGCAAACCACTTAAAAAGAAAAGGTGCTCGTAAAGCCAGCCGGAAACAGGCAGAGTTAACAATATTAAAACCAAGGCTGATCCGGCGAGCAGTTGAATAACTTTAATTTGTTTGGTTTTTATAAATTCAATTAAAGCATACATGATGCCCCAGCCTAATATGACAGCTTCCACTAACCCAAAGATAATAAAGTCTCCCCTCGGGCCCGGATGGCCCAAAAAATAAAACCATGTTTCAGTCACATAATTTTCCAGCTGCAAAAAACTATCTTGAACAAACATACTGTCTGACAAGCTTTGATAAAAATATTTAGATTCCAATAATAACGGCAGCAAATAGTAAGCTGCTATCCCTAGTCCCAGCAGGCTAATAACTACAAACTGCGCTAACTGCTGCCAGTGTTTTTTAACAGGCCGGTTGTAATAAATTGCAAAGGGCAGGAACAATATACTGCTTACAAATAAAAGCATCGGATGAGACAGAGCCAAGCCGGCAATGCCAATTCCTGTCAGCAGGGCATATTCTTTATTGTTGTCTCTGAACCAACCTACAATACCCAGCAAAATAAGTGGTAAAAATAAACTGGCAAATATTTCCGGCAAAGCTCCTCTAATGTAAATATTAATAATTCGATATGGGGCAAAATTAAAAATTAAAGCGCCAATTAAAGCCAAGTGGGCTGCTACAAATTTTTTCAACAAGCAATAAAATAATAGTGTTGATGTTGCTGCGCCAAGCAACATCACCCAATTATAAGCACTGACGGGCTGATTGATAACAACTTCAAGCAAAGCCCCCAGATAAATTGGAATTTGGTGTGCAAAAATAGGCAGCGGATGGCCGTAATTAGAAAAATTATTAGCCCATTTAACAGGAAATTCACCATCTCTTAATGCCTCGGCATATTGTGCCATCGTGGTCATATGAATATGACCGTCAAAAGTAATAGGCCTGCCTGAAATCAAAAATGAATCCGCTACTAACAAAATTGAAGCTAATAATATAATAAGAAGCGCGATATAGTTAAATATGGATTTGGCAGACAAAGCACAATTTTTATTCATGAAAACAGTATACAACATTCAATCCCGGCATAAAAAAATAATTGTTGCCTTAATTTGTTTATTGCTGCTGATCAGCCTCACTTTTTATCTGCATCCTACTATCTCAAACTTTTTTCTGAAATCAGGTTCATCGCGACTGCAAACATTTTTACAAACAACCCTCAGCAGTGAGCAAATTGACCCCCAAGAATTCTGGAAAATCAGAGAATTTGCCGGCAGGGGGAATTTCCGCATAAATCCCGCCGCTGTTGAACTTTTTCAAACCTATCGCATTGTAAATGCCGCACAAGATGGAACGACTGACTTACTTTTTTATGATAGTCCAATAATTAAAAGTACAGAAAGTATTACTCCTGATGCCGAAATTTTGTCAAAAATAGCTCAAGACCAACAAAACTCAATTATTTTACTGCACACTGATCAGATCTTACTCTATAAAAACCAAGCTCAATCTAACTCAGGAACAACCCATGATGGCATTAATATTTATGAATTATGGTTTTTAGCACCCATCAGCGACATGCAGCGAACCATTGGTTTTTTTAATTACAACAGCTCTGAATTAGAGTTATTAGCTGACAAATTTTGGTTAAGCCACTCAACTATCATAACTAATTTTAATTTAGGAGAAAATTCTGACTAGTCAATAATTTTATCTGAGCTGTATCTTGTTAATTAATTATAATTAAGATTAATTCTAACCAACTAATGACGTATAGTATACTTTTTAAGTATTAACAATTTCACGATGACAAACTTACTGACTCGCCGCAACATTAAAAAGATAGCGCTGCTTTTAATTTTTATCAGCGGCATTATTTTTACTAGAACCTATAATCTTGATCAAACCGCTAGATTTACACAAGATGAATCAAGCGACTTAGCTAGAATGCGCAACTATTATCAAGAAAAAAAAATTACTTTAGTTGGCCCCATTTCCAGCTGCAACACTAAAGTTTTTAGCTCTTTAAGTTATTACATGGTGATGCCTATGGCAGCTCTGGCAAATTTTGATCCTATCGGCCCGGTTTACGGCACTGCTTTTTGGGGTATCATGACTGCTGTTTTGCTGTTAATACTCACTAAAAAAATTAATCCGGACAAAACAATAATCATGGCGCTGCTCTTAATTGTCTGGTATCCTCTATTGGAAATGAGCCGCTGGGCTTGGAATCCGCATTTCGTAGTTTTTTGGGCGGCTCTAGGCTTACTAGCTTATGAATTCCGAACTCGTTTGAAAAATTGGGGTTTTTTTTTCACTGGTTTGTTTTTAGGCTTTTTATTTCATCATCACTATCTTTCCTTTTTCCCCACTGCTACTGTGATAGCTTTTATCACATTGGATTTATTCAAAAAACGATCTTTTAAAGCAAGCGCTTTTTTAGTTACGGGCTACATTATTCCTCATCTGCCCTTTCTTTTATTTGATTTAAGACATCCACCGGGATTATTTATTACCCGCTACTTGTTAAGCGGCGAAACGCCGCATGTTGAGCAAGGCTTAAAAATTTCAGCCCTTGTCACAAATTTATGGAGAAACTGGCAGTCTTTTTTAAACAGCATAGTTGTTCAAAAAATTCCTCAATATTTACTAGGCATCGGGATTCCGCTCTTAGCTATTTTTGACTTAAAAAATAAATCTTTTAACAAAGTGCGTTGGCTGGCACCGGCCCTAGTAACAATTGTGGCCGGTGTTTTTTTAAATGAATTCCCTGTGCGCTATATTTATCCGGCTTTAACTTTTTTCCTATTCTGGATTCTGCTGCCCAGAAAAGATGACATCAGTCAATTAACAGCTGATTTTTTAATATTAACTATTTTAATTAGTGCTCTATTTAGTGTTTACTCGCAGCTGACTACACCCACCAATCCGGATCTGTATTCATTTACCAAAGCCAGTAAATTTATTGAACAAACAATTAAAGAGCATAATTTGGATAATGCTAATGTAGCTGCTCTAGCCAGTCGAGATCCGGCGCCGTTAGCAGATACTTACCGTGATGTTGTCCGCATGAATGGTGCCGGCTTAAGAGCCAGCAGTGAGTATGAACTATCAGAACATTTATTTGTAGTGTCAACCAGCAGCAAAGATATTGTCCGCCAAGATGAATCTTACGCCATGATCGCTTTTGAAGACGCCCACTTAAAAGAAACTTTTAACATTCCAGATTCTGAATGGAGAGTACACTGGTTTGGCTATTAATCTACAGTTTGGCTGCTGACAAAATAATTACGCAGCAGCTGTAACACCCCAAAAGCAAAACATAAGAATGCCATGGCTGAAATAATTTCACCTACCTTTCTAATGTTAGTTTTGCCGGAAAAATGAAGTTTGATGTTGTGACTTCCCTGCGGCAGCTCTACCGCTAAAAGACCTTGATAAGGTTTAATATTAAGGTCCGGTTCAGTTGGTTGGGAATTGACAGTTAATTCCCAGCCGGGAAAATACAAACGTTTATGCAAAACAACAATTGGTTGATTTGTTTGAAGTCGGTAGTCAATCATTGTTCCATCTAATCTAGAGATATTAGGATTTAATTCTGTTAGAGGGAAAACTAGTTGCGCCAGCTGTTCATTGCTTTCAGGCTTTTCTTCCAGAGGCAGATTAGCTGACTTAAAATACATTAATTCTTCCGGAAAGTAATAAGGTTTTTGAGACCAGATTGGTTGATGTTCATCAAAACTAGAACCGGTTACGCTCATTTGATACCAATCAAAATCCGAACGGCTAAAATAACCTTTGGGCTGAGCATAAGAAACGGCAGACCAAACAATCAATGCGGCTACAATCACAGAAATAAAAATTCTTTGCCACTTGGAATAAAACAAAATACTGACCCCAAACAAAATAGAAGCTGCTAATGCAGCCAGCCAAAGAATCCTCCAAGGAAATTGCAGCAGCTGCACAACCATAACTCGTTCCCAGATGAATTTAGCTGCCGGTGTCATTAATAAGAGCGAACCAATGAAAACTGTTATACCCCAAATTAAATAATTATTTTTTTTATTTTTAAAATGATCTTTACTAATTGAATTCTTACAAAATCTATTTTTATAAAGTGTAAAAACCGCTAAAATTAAAATTATTAAAGAGCCGGCGCCTATTTGAATTACATTTTTAAAATAAGCATCAATTTGAATAGTACGGCCAATATCCAACAGCGACTGAAGTGAAACAAACTGATTTAAATATTGTTTTAATGAAGCTCCACTGTCGTAAGTAATAAATTTTCTTTCCACCAGCGCCGGCAGCCAATACCAGGCGCTCATCAGAGTGCCCAACAGAGCAGCTGACAACAGCGGCATTAACACTTTAATAGTGAGGCGTATTTGGCTTTTTCGCACCAACAGCCAAATTAACAACAAAATTGCCGGAAATAAAATCAGCAGAGAGGGAAAATGGCTTAAAATTAATAAGGCAGTAGTCAAGCTCACTAACAATAAAGCACCCAGTTTTTTAGTTTTGCTTGTTGCTTGTAAAGAAGCAATAGTGCCTAAAAATAAAAACGGCACCATAGCAATAAAAAAAATTTCACCAATAGCACCCCGCCAAAAAACATTTAATAAAGGATAGGGGCTTAACGAATAAACCAAAGCACCAATTGTCGCCGCCAGGTTGCTTTTAGTAATAAACTTTATCAGCAAAAAACAACCCGCTGCACCAAGCAAAACTGCCGAAAGTACAGCAAAATTAACACTTTGCTGCACTGAAGCTCCGCTAAAATGGAATAAAGAAGCAGTCAAATAAGGGATAGGATAGGTATAATTAAAAGAAGGATAACCATAACCGTCATTTAAGTTGGGCGCCCATCTAACCGGAAATTGCCCTTGTCTTAAAGCCAAAGCATAGTTGGCTGTTCTTGCGGCATGATGCCGATAATCATCAGAATCTAAAATATGGTCTTTTAATAATTCTTTGTGCCAAAAACCCACAAATAATAACAAGCCAATCATTAATATTAACTCTACATATTTTTTCATATTAATTTTCATTCTCTGAGGGAAAAGTCAATAACTCATAGACCGCAGTCCCGTCCGGATAAGTGATAGTTTCCACTACTGTCAGCTGTTTTAGATCATCCTCTTGTTTTCTGCAGTTTACTTCAGCAATATACAATTTTCCGGGCTCCAAGTCGCCTAAATAACAAACTTTACGATTAAATTCATACTTACCTAGTTGATAGACCTTTTTTCCTCTGGCCAGCGGTTGATCCTGAAGCTGAGAAATATCAACTAAGTTTTCCAGAACAAAATAGGTATACAGCGGTCTTAAATCATTGGTAACAATTACCTTGTCAAAATCAGCCTCTAAATGAGACAATTTTTGCGCGATTTCCATATAAGGATTATTGCGATACCAAGGTTGATAAGTTTTTTGCTGTACAAAAAACTGTAAAGAAAAGTAGCCAAGGTGCCACATATAAATAATGGCAATAGTTGTTAAGAGTGGAATTTTCCATTTTGTTTTAGTGTTAATTGTTTTAGTGTTAATTAATGACCATAATCCTTCAGCAATAAAATACATCATGCCCAATAGCAGCGGAAAAATTCTAATCATGCTCGGTGTTTCTTGAGTAGTAAGAGCTGCCGGTATCGGAGCTAATAAAATAATTAACAAGAAAAAGACAAAAAGAGGCTTTCTCTCGTTACGAGCTGCAAGATATAACCCCAACAGCAAGAAAGGTATTTCTAGGTAATAAAACAACCCATGAAAGGGCACTAAATATCTTTTCGGCTCTCCCCCGGTCATAAAAAGAAAATTGGGGTTGAAATGCTCTAAGTATTGACTAATAAATTCTTGCCCATATGTAGCCGGCTTATTGTAAAAAAAACGCAGCACAAAATTTGGCACCTCTGCCGGAGCATTGTAAATTTGCTCTAAAATTCGAGCTGCGGGCGCATCATAATTTAATAATCCGACTGCTGCAAAACGTGAACCACTTTCTTGTATGAGTACTGAACAAAGTGCTGAAAAAATAATAACTCCTAACGTACTAATAGTGTCAGTTAAATTACGCCGCTGTTGTTGATAGCAATAAAGCATCCAGCAGGCAACAAAAAGAGGTAAAAAAACTTTAGCTGCATGATACGAATACATAGCTAAAAAACTGGTAAAACCGAGCGTCAACAACCACATTTTTTTTCGAGATTGCTGCCAGGCAATTAAAGCGTAAAAAGAAGCACATAAAAAGAAAAAAGACATGATCACTTCCTGAGTGGCTCGGCTTACCACAATATGCCAGGGAGAAATGGCTAACAAAAAGACTATTAATAAACCTAAGTTTTCTCGCTCAAAGCGGCCCAATAAAAAGTAAATTATTAGCAATGATAAACAACCAAGCAACACAGCCGGCAAGCGGGAAGCTGTGATTGTTGCTCCAAAAATTGCGACAAAAGGAATTTGTAAATAAGAATAAAGTGCTGGCTTTGGATCTATTAATGAATTTAAAGAGATAGGAAAAGAACGACCGTCCTCATCTTGGCCTGTTTCTAGAATTGATTGGGCATTTAGTAAAAAAGAAGCTTCGTCCGCATGCAGCCCACTGGGTGAATTTTCCAAGGCTATTACTCTAAAAGCTAGAGCCGCTGTCAGTACCATCAATAAAAACAAGTGTTTAAACTTTAATTTTAAAGTCAAGGATCTCAACATTATTATTTATTATTTTTTGTTAAATATATTATCTAAAAACCAAGATTTAATCGTTTTTATTTTTTGCGGATAAACACGGATATATTTTGTCACAAAAAATATTGTGATACCTATAATTAACAACAATTCCATTGGTTCTTCCCACAAAGCTTCGCCGGTGTGCGGCCTTAAAAAAAACCGATCCCAATTGTAGAAAAATGCTACTGCAAAATAAAGTGTCAAGTACCAATCTGGAATGAGATTGCTGAATATTTTTTTAGTTTTTTGAGATAATTTTTTCTTGATAAGTTTGAAAGCTGCCCACGCAGTGCTGCCAATAAAACCAATTGCCATGTAACCGCGATACACCCAGCCAAAAAGTACGTCAATATTATGGACTGTTATTTCATCTTGCAAGTTTTTCTCGGCAACTGTTTCCGGAGTTTCAAGATTAAACAATCTTTGGCCCCAAGAAATTTCTTCTCCTGCCACAAAAAAGCATAAAAAAGCAGCCAATAAAAATGGCACAGCCAAAATTTTTTCACGCTGACGCCAATAAATAAATAGTTTGTAACTGCACCAGACACAACCCAATAATAAGAAAAGCTGTGTATACTCCACCACATGATCATCTTTAACTAAAATTCTAAAAAATTGATTATTACGCAAATAAACAAGAAGACCTCCAATTATCAGAAATATCGGTAAAATAAAAATAATTTTTTTAAGCACTTTTTTAGATAAATTAAACGAGATAAAATATAAACCTAAAAAAGCAGTGGCAAAGGTTAAATACACCAAGCGTGAATAAGATAAACCAAACCGGCTGTACACGTATTGAAAACCTAGTTGTCTCTCTAGTAATAAAAAAACCAGCGTGATGACTGTTAAAAAAGCCAACGCAAGTTGATTAATTAATTCTATCTTTGGCTTGAAAATCATTTTGTCTTTATATCTTAAAATAAACAAGAGGATAATAAGCCCGGCCAACAGCATTCTGCCGTCAGGGATAAAAGTTAACGACACAGACAAACTTTCTACTGCTAAAACGAGCATCACCGCTGCTATATACAACTTGGAAAATAATTTAATTGCAATATGTTTCACTTGTTGATATGTTTTTCTGTCAACCTAATTTGTAAAATCTGTCTTTAATTTGTAAAATTTGTTTGAATAAACTAACTTTAATTAATCCTAACTTTAAAAGAGCTTGTTATTTAATAATTTAATAATTTAATTTTAACTGTTAGTAAATCGTTATCATTGATCACAATTTAAATTAAATCTGCTCGACTGGCTTCACTTTTTCCATTCTAGTCCACTGCCGGCAAAAAACTTCATCTGAAAGCGTTTCAACTGCAAACAGCTCTGCCTGACCAATATCAATGAAGGCAGGAATTTTATAATCAGTGCACAGTTTATCAAAATATACTCTAAAATAATCTCGATTGTCTTTGGGCGAAGGTAGAATAAGCACTTTTTTTTGCTCTCCACTTTTTAGCTCTTCATCATCACTCAGCACAGTAGCGGAGCTAGTAGCATATTGTGTTTCTAAATCACAATTTAACGCCAGTCCGGGTTTGGCCAAAACAGTTTTTTCCTCTGGAACTAAACTCAGGGCATCACAATCACTGGTAAAAGTTAAATTTTTATACTGATATGTTTTTTTACTTGGATCATGAAGTAAATTTTGCCAATCAGCAATTGTATCAGCAGTGATTGAATCTGAAAAAAGAGCATACATTCTGGCAGAATTAAAAGGATTGTCAGTTGCTATTGACACAGGATTGTTGAGTTGCTGCAGTTTAAAAGCATACGAAGCCATGAGCCGTTCTTCAAAAAAAGCAGTATCAATTGTTTGAATAGGAAAACGAATAAAATAAAAGTGTTGAAAACGTAAAACGCTAATAAGCATTATTAAAAATAACAAGCTTAAAACAAAAACTTTCATAAAATATTGTTTCCAAACTAAAACAGACAAACCCACGGCAGCTAATATAATTAAAAAAGGCATAAATAAATTAGATCTCAGTGAAACAGAAGTTCCGACGTGCACTAAAACCGGCAGCAAAGATGCTAAAATAATGATTGAAACAAAAAAAGTATCTCGAGCTTTATATTTAAAAAGCCAACACAAACCAATTAAAATCAAAGGGGCTTGAAAAATATAAAAAAAGCCATGTTCCCATAAGGCAATATTGTAGGATTTATCAAAACCTGAAACAAAGAGCAATCGAGAGTCGAAAGCCTCAAAAAAATTATCAATCAAACCATCTAAAAAGAGACTGCCCTTATTAATAAAAAAAGGTTTGAGCTGACTTTCTAAACTATCTCTTCTCTTTTTATTAACTTCAGCACTCAATTCTTCAGTATTTAAGAAACTAATTTCACTGCTGCGTTCCCCATACCACCCTTGTGATAAACGAACATAAAATAAAGAGAAGGCTAAAACCCAGCAGCCAATAATAATGAGCAACGGACTTAAAAATTTAAACTTTAAAATTGATTTGAAAGAAAAATTGTTAAAAATAGTTTTCTTTTGCCAACAAAATAAAATAACAAATATCAAAGGATAGATAATTTTATAACCATGATAAGTGTAAAATGAAGCCAGCATTGTTAAAACAGAACTCAATAAAAAAATCTTTTTATTTTTAGCTGAATGGCTGGCTAGTGCCTGCCAAAAGAAAACTACACTGCACAACAACCAGGCTAATGCAATTGGCGCCTCATAAGCAGTGCGGGATATTAAAATATGCCAGGGTGAAATTAAAGTAAAACAAAAAGTTGTAATGGATATTAATTTAGACTTAAAAAGCTGATAAGCAAAAATTGCTAACAGCAAAGCAAACAAGAAACCGAAAACAGCATTGGGTAATCTGGCGCCTATCATGGCATTTGATGAAAAAAAAGGTATAACAGCGTGCCAAAGAGCGCTTAATTCAGCTGTGTAAGTTTGTGAGTGTGTCGGAAATAATTCCCAAAAATAATGCTGGCCTTGAAAATCTTTACCTGTATAGCGAATTGCCAGTCCATTAACAACGTGATCAAGTTCATCATAGCTTATTGAAGCCGGAATTACAGACAGTTGATGAACCCGTAAAAAAATGCCAAAAAATGTACAAGTTAAAATAAAGGCTGTTAGAAAATATTTTTTCATAACTTTTTTTGAAAAAGCTGACTACTTTCAATTAAATAACAACTGCCTAAAATCCAAAACGGCAGCAGGGTAATAAAAAATCTATCGCTGGCTGCAGCTC
>CAZPQG010000010.1:0-26591 GCA_964588685.1 uncultured Pseudomonadales bacterium
TTTTTTAATGATTTTTTTCATTACTTTTTTTTATTTTAACACCTTTTTTCTTTAAGAGTATTGGCTTTTTTGCTCTTGAGGAAATGAAAATAAGCAAAAGTTTGCCGTAATATAGTAATTAATTTAAAGCAATAGTTATTGGTATTAAGTGGTAGTTTGTTGAAAATGCAGCTCAATCCGGTTTTAAGTTTAAATCCGGTTACAGGCTCTAATTTAGTTTTAGCTTTCAAAAATCGATTCGCGCCACTATTAATCCAATTTTGTTTTTTAATTTTATTCAATTTTCAATTGTCCTGTTTTTTTATATTCTGCAATTAACGTTATAATAGTTAACAGTTGTGCGCTATCTATCATTTATCAATATGCGTTATTTATTGGATAAATTATTTTCACTGACTGCAGCAAGCCTGTCCAGGCAATTATTATTCATGCTTGTAGCCGGCTTTCTATTTGGAGCTGTTTTATTTAATCTGGCTGCTTTGCTTAATATGGCCGCACCGGGTTTAACTAAACAACAATTATACATTACTCCGTTCGCCTTAATAACTAGCGGCAGGCCGGAAACAATGGCTGTTAAACTAAAAACAATTACCAGCCCGCTGGAAGTAATCAACGGCAGGACAAATTTACAAAATAATTTACAAAATAATAATGATTTACAAAATACGGTTAAAAATTTACAAAATTCAACCGGTTTTAACTCAATTACATTTTTAAATTTTAGTTTCTTAAATAATATAGCTTCAAAGGTTTTCGCTATTGATGAAGTTGAAAAGCTGCAGCAGGAAATTGACAAGCTGGAAGGCTTTAAAAAAATGAGCGAAGATGCAACAGGCAATTTAGTGCGCAGCGTGCAGGATTTATCAAACAGAATTGATAATGCGCAAGCAGGTATTACGCAAGCCCAGCAGCAAAGTGAAAAGATTTCTGAAGATATTGAGCGGCGTGAGGAAAAGTTATCAACTCAACACTCAATTTTACAAGAAAGAGTCATTATTAGTTATAAGCGTATGAGAGTCTTTAATCCTATTCTAATATTTTTCGCCGGCAGAGATGTGGCTAATTTAACCAAAGAATTAATTTACACCAACAGAATTCAAGATCAAGATACTGACATGATTGCAGAAATAGCTCAAGATATTTTGCAGTTGGAAGCTGACAAAAAAGATTTAGAAGCTCGTAAAAAACAGTTGGCTAATTTGCAGCAGCAATTAGATGAGCAAAAAAAGTTTTTTGAAAAAGAAATTGCAGGCGCCCGTGAATACCAGAAAGCATTGGGCTCTCAAATTGCAGAATTGTCTGCCAAACAGCAAGCTATTATTGCTAGCCGAACCGGAGTCGCTCGTACTAGTGTCGGTGATGTGGCATTAGTAGGAGATTTTAATGCGTCCATTGGTTTTAAAGATCAAGCCCCAAGTAACAGTTTTGCTGTGTTTAGTTTTGGGGCTTATACTCACCGCAACGGCATGAGCCAGTATGGCGCTAAAGGTCGAGCAGATGCGGGACAAAGTGTGGAGGATATTTTAAAGGCTTATTATCCGGGATCAAGTTTAAAAAAAGATTATTCTCTTGATAAGATTATGGTTGACGGCTACGGTTCGATTAACTTTGAAGATCGTTATCTAATGGGTATTCATGAGATACCTTCTTCCTGGCATATTAATGCTCTTAAAGCTCAAGCTATAACAGCTCGTACTTATGCAGTCCATCACACTAATCATGGCTCTAGTTCAATTTGCACCACTGAAGCTTGTCAGGTTTTCCGTGACAACCTTAAAGGCGGAGATTGGGAAAAAGCGGTTAAAGAAACTCGCGGCTGGATTTTGATAGACGACAACGGCGATCCAATTTCAACTCAATATGCCTCTTTGCATGGAGGCTATACTAATCATCGAGGCTGGGATTTAGATGGAGAATACGATTCCTCTGACTGGACTACTAAGGCTTGGGATCAGATCGCAGAAAGTCCTTGGTTTTATCGTTCTTGGTATAGAGTTGGCTACCGCGATGATGGTAATAGCTGTGGCCGTTCTCATCCTTGGCTGTCACAAGAAGAGATGGCTGACATTATTAATGCTTGGATTGTACGGCGCAATCCCGAAGGAGCTGACACTGGGCGCATTCAGCCGATTACCATTAATGATTGTCATATTGGCGGCCAGGGAGGGAATCCTTTTTCCATGGTTGAATTACGCGATTTTGCTGATAAATCAAAAGGAGCAGTCACCCAAATTGACAGCGTGTCAGTGAGCCACAGCGATAAAGGGTTGACTACTCAGGTTAAATTTAATACTAATCGCGGTGATATTACGATGAGCGGCAATGAATTCAAAGAAATATATAATTTAAGAGCTCCGGGTTATTTAAGAGTGCCGCAAAGAAATTTTAGTTTTTTCAATATTGAACACAAGCGCTAGTTGCGCAGCGGTATTGAGGGCAAGTTGCGTCTAATAAATAATTAAATCCGTGGTTTTTTGAGGGTAGTAATAGTTTTAAATTAAGGTTTTTTGCTTAACAATTTTTGTCTGACTGTCTAGTTAAATTTTTAAATTCCTACCAACCATTTTTCTCCCCACGCTTGATAATTAGAATAAAAAGTTTTTTTATGAATAATTTCACCTTCAGCGCTTGTGACTACCCAATCAAAACTGGTTTTTAAACCAGGGATGGCATTTTCAACCTGGCGGCGTTCTCCGGGAGCTAGTGATTCATCAGGGATTTCTTGTGGGGGAGGAGGAGCCTGGTAACCCCATTGTTGATAGTTTTTAATTTCTGTTTTCCTGCCGTCGTCTGTGCCGTAAAGTTTAACGCTCATATATGCTTGCTGTGAATCAGCTTCAGCTATAATCAAAATATGGCCCGGAGTATCATTCTCAAAACGCAAGTCAACATTACCTGAGTAAACTGTAGCGTCAAAACCGGGTTTGTTGTGATATTCATAATAGCTAACTCGATAGCTGTGAGGGAGCCGGCGAGTAATATTAGCTCCTGCATCCAACAATGCTCGAAAAGTAGTGGTGCTGACTTGACAGACGCCGCCGCCAAATTCAAGCAGAGTACGCCCGCTGCGAATCACATAAGCGGGCTCAAAACCGGCAGCGTGGTTTACCTCTCCTACAGTTTGGTTAAAATAAAATTTTTCACCAGGTGGAATAATGGTGTGATTCAATTTTTCGCTGGCAACCTCAATATTGTGTAATCTGGGCGCAATAGAGCCATAATAGTAGCTGTCGCCAACACCAATTAATTCATTAATGCCGAGGTCATTAGTGTCTGCTAGTTTAAGATCAGGTTCTGCCTGTTCAAGCAAAAGGTATACAATTTTAAATTTTCTAGCTGATAAATCATCATTAAAAGCTTCGCCTCCTTCTTCTGCTGAAAGCTTGTCGGTTGGAGCTTCAGAAACTTTTGAAACTTCGTCAGCCGTGAGTTTTTCCGCCGCCACCTTATCTATGTAAGTAATAAAATTAATTAGGGCTTGTTTAATTTCTTGTTGATCTATTTTTAAACTGGTTTGTCCGGGCTTAAATTTAGTAGCTTGCATGGTGTCGGGGTCATAATCAAACTCTGCATTGACGGCTGGTCGATCTATAGCTTCTGCCCAGTTTACTATTGTTTGTTCAATAGCTGCGTCATCAATGCCCGAGGGCCAAGTTAAAAGATCAACTAACTGCTGATCGTTTAAAGTTTGCTGCATTAACCAGCCGGCAGGAGGTTCTGCCGCCGTTGTTTCGTTTGCTTTTTCAACTTTTGCTTTAATCTCAGTCGTATTTTCGTACTCAGCTTGATCATAGCCGTAAAACTCTATGCTTGTGCCAACAAATTTTTCTATTCTATTTTTACTAGCCTCAATCTCTTCCTCTGTGAGTTGATGATTAATAGGCTCTACTACCGCCTGAGCTAAAATTGAATAAGTAGCTTGTTCGGCGGGCGCTTGGTTTATTCTTTCCTCTAATATTTGTAGTATTTTTTGCACAGACTCATCTACTAATAATTCTCGGCCGTCTACACCTTGATTAAATTGTATTGACTGTGCATTATTGCTTTCAACCAGTGAAAAGTGATGAGGCTCGCCTATAAAATCCACTTCTTCTTTAAGTTTTTCTAAAGAATCAGCAAGTACTAAATGATTAAATTTATAATTAACAGCAATATTTTCCTCTGATTTCAGCAATGAAAGGATGACGAGAATATTTTGGAGCAAATGATCTTGTCGGCCAATGGCAAAGGCATCTTCCACTGCTTGCTCTACGTCTTTGCCTTTTGAAATTTGCTTGAACGTTAAATTTTGTTGATGAAAAGTTTGAGCTTGATCTTCAGCTGTAATAGTGAGTCGCAAAGGAGGTGGCTTATCTTTTTTAGTATGCTGGTTGACTTTTTCATATGCTTCTGCTTTGGTTAATCCTCCGACATTAACTTGATCAATATAAATGTTTTGATAAATAAGCTGCCGGTAATAACCATAAAAGCTCAACCCAAATACTACAGCAGAAAAAAATATCCCGACAATGGTCCCACATAACCATAAATATTTTTTATTAAAAGCAAGCTTGAAGTATATATGCAAAACCGACATAATAAGGATAATGTTAGTATAATCTAAAAGTAAAAACTTGAAAGTTAACTTTTATATTTAGGATTGAATTTTGGGATTGAGTAACAGTTTTATTTTAGTAATTTAATTTGATAATTGGTTATTGATAGTTTATATTTTGGTAGGTTTTTTTGTCAGATATTTAATGACATTTAATGTAAATATTAATATTGTTAATTTTATTTTTTTTAAGCCATGCCCAATAATTCTTCTTTGCCTAAGCCGAGTGTCCCTACTCCGAATCACCCAAAAGCTGGTGCTAACAAAACAGATCAGCAGGCAGCTGCTAATAAGGGCTCTGCTGTACAGCAAAAAAGCAAAGCAGCGCAAAAGCCTCAAACTCCACAAACGCCGCAGCCAAAACAACAGCCGGGACAACAACCACCGCAGCAGTCGTCACAAATAAAACAGTCAGCTTCACAGCAGCCGCAATCAGGTAAACCGCAAACTAATCAAGTTCAAACCAACCCCGCAACAAATAAAAGTTCTGCCACTGTTTCTAGTCCAGCAGGGCTGGATCCTCAAGCTCCTGGCGGGCCGATGCCGAAATTAACTGAAAAAGGTCAAGTGACGAGCACTTCAACCATTAGTCAAACTCCACAAGCAAAAGATTTTTCTAAGCAATCAGAACTGCCGGTCAGCAAGATACAACAAGTTCAAAAGAGAGTTGATAATGGTCAGTTTCAATCCGGCAAAGATAAAAAACCTTCAGCCATTAGGCCGGAACAAGCTAAAAATAAACAAGCAGTTGGGGTAGGGGCGCAACAGTCAATTGGCGCTGCTCCTCAAGGTGGAGGCGGTAAAAAACGAGCAGCCACTGTCACTCATCCGAATTTAGGCTCTAATATTCCTTCAGTTTCGTCTCCGGGCAAAAAAGATAAAAAGGGCTTGCTTAAGGGTAAACCGGGCCAAGATAAAGAAACAATAAAAAATAAGAACAAGAAATCAGCTCAAAAGAAAGCTAAACAAACTAAGGCTGCCGACACAGCCAATAGCAGTAAAAATAAATTTGCTGCTGTAAAAAAACCAATTTTTAAATACGTTTTATTTGGAGTATTAGCTTTATTAATTGTGGGAGGTGTTGCTTTTGGGATTACGCAAATTTTGGGAGGTGATGCCGACCTCAACGGTGATGAAGCTTCAGAAATAATTTCTGATACAGGGCCTGATTTAAATACTGACCCAAGCCTGATAGAAGATGGCGGTGTGCCTTCTGCCGGCGAGGCTGAACTTACTTATTGGGGTTTGTGGGAGCCGGATCAAGTGATACAAGAAATATTAAATGATTTTGAAAAAGAAACCGGCATTAAAGTTGATTATCGTCAGCAATCTCACAAAGACTACCGTACGCATTTACAGTCCGCTATTGCCGACGGCGGAGGACCTGATGTTTTTCGCTATCATGCAAGCTGGGTGCCAATGCTCAAAGATGAATTGGCACCGCTGCCAAATAGAATAATGAGTTTAGCAGAATATGAACAAACTTTTTTTCAAATTGCTGTCGATCAATTACAACATAATGGACAGTTGGTTGGGATTCCTTTAATGTATGATGGCTTAGGGTTGTTTTATAATCAGGATATTTTACAAACTGCCAATGAACAGCCTCCTCAAACTTGGGCGGAATTAAGAAGCTTGGCTAATAAACTAACAGTGCGTTCCGGCGATACTATAGAGCGCGGTGGTTTAGCCATTGGCAACGCAGATAATGTAGAGCACTTTTCTGATATTTTGGGTTTATTAATTATGCAAAATGGCGGCGATCCCTCACAACCGATGAGTAGCGAGGTAAAAGATGCGATTGATTTTTATGTTAGTTTTTCTCAAGGTAATTCGGTTTTTAGTACTAATTTGCCTAGTTCCACTACCGCTTTTGCCAGAGGCGAAGTCGCTATGATGCTGGCGCCTTCTTGGAGAGTTCACGAAGTGAGGCATATGAATTCAGAGTTAAATTTTGCTATTGCCCCTGCTCCCAAATTAACTGAAAATGATTATGCCTGGGCCAGTTATTGGGCTGAAGGGGTAAACAGCAACAGTGACTATCAAGATGAAGCTTGGCAGTTATTGAAATATCTTAGTTCAAAGGAAGGTTTAAAAAAACTTTATTCGGAGCAGGGTCAAATTAGGGCTTTTGGCGAGATTTATCCTCGACTTGATATGGCTTCAGAATTAATCAATGATGATTATGTCGGAGCTTTTTTGCAAGACGCTCCTTTCGCTGCCAGTTGGTATTTATGTTCTTATACTCATGACGATGGAATTAATGATCGGATAATTGATTATTATCGAGATGCAGTTAATGCAGCTGCAAGAGGTAGAATTTCTGAAAGCGATCTGGAAACCTTGGACCAAGGAGTTAGCCAGGTGTTAAGACAATATGGTTTATAAAGTTATACCTGACACCAGCTGTTAATTGAAACAGATATTGATGAGAGGCTGATAGATTCTAGTTGCTGATACAGGTACGATCAAATTAGCGGTGAATTCTTAGGAAATTCAATAATTCTGCCCTTTTTTCTATTTTATGCAAAATTTGATTAAAAGCTATCAAGTTATCGCTGCTTTAGCATATAGTAATCAATTTGCTTGGCCTTTAACCTTAACTGAAATTTGTGAGCGTCTGGTGACTGCCAATCAAGCTGAACAATTAATAGAGCAGCATTTAAAACCGCATTTAGAAAACAGCGCGGCAGTCGACAAATTAAGAACTAAAACTACTAAGGCCGATAACGCTGACACCACCAATACTGCTGACGATACCAATAATACCGCCACTGCCGCCGCTGTTCGTGTTAAAGGTTTTTCATCTCAAGAAAAGCAGCTGACCGGAGCAGTCAAAGAAATTTTGCAGCGGCTTAAAGATGCAGGCGTAGTATTGCAACTAAAAGATAGTTTTTATCTAACAGCTGCTTTGCCAAGTGTTTTTCAGGGGAAAAAGTTGATTAGTAAATCTCAAAAAGAAAATTTTCTTAAATATTTAACGACTGACAAAGAACAGCAACAAGCAACAGCTAAAAAAATAAAACAGCAAACACAGCAGATTAGTAATTTGCTGACAAAATTACCGTGGGCGGTTGGGGGTGGAGTTACTGGTTCGTTAGCTGTTAACAGCAGCCGGCCCGGCTCTGATATTGACTTGCTGATAATTGCTAAACCGAATCGACTTTGGCTAATGAGAGCAGTAATTTTAGTTTTGTCAATGATAAAAGGTAAAAAAAAGTTTTTTACTGCTAAAAAAGACGTTTGGTGTTTCAATATTTGGTTAACTAGCAATGCTTTGAGCTTGCCTGCAGCTAGACACTCTATTTACGAAGCTTATGAGGCCAAGCAAATTAATTGGTTTTTTGATGCGGTGGGAATAGTTGATTTTTTTTATCAACAAAATAAATGGCTGCAGCAGTATTTGCTTAGCTACAGTTATGAACAAACTCAAAAATTACCTCAAAAAAATTTTTTAAAAAAACCTTTTAAATCATTCGTGTTGCTTAAAATGGGAGATAAAGTTTTATCGAGTCTGAATCAACTCTTTTTTTTATTACAGCGATGGCACCTTCGGGCAAAGACTAATATCCCTCAACAGCATTTAACTTTAAACCAAGCCTTTTTGCATGATAATGTTAGTTATAAGAAATACATTAAAGGTTGGGAAAAATTATTACGTTTAACGTCAGCTCAGCTTGCTAAAATAATATAAAATAAGACACTAAACATTATGTCGTACTATGTCGTACTTTTTTTAATTTTCTATGAAACAGTTTTTTTTGCCGCCATCAACAAAAAAAGTGTTATATAAATGTTGCAAGAACAATTGTCGCTTGGTTTTAGCCACCGGTGTCTTTGATTTGCTCCATGCAGAGCACATTAAATTTTTAAAACAGGCTAAACAAGCCGGCGATTGTCTGTTAGTAGGCGTTGAAACTGACAGCAGGGTTGAGAAGCTCAAAGGAGAGGACAGACCGGTTCAATCTGAAAAACAAAGAATGCAGAAGCTGAAAAGTGCTAACTTGGCAGATGCTGTGTTTTTGCTGCCGAAAAAATTTGACAAAAAAGAAAATCATTTAGCTTTAATCAAATTATTGGAGCCGCAAATTTTAGCAGTCTCGGAACGCAGTCCTAATTTAAAGCAAAAAAGAAACATCATGCAGCAAGTGGGGGGGCGAGTTGCAATAGTCCATCCTCATAATCCTAAGGTTTCAACTACTAAAATCATTACTAAGCACTCTGATAAGTGAGGCAGCCTTCAAACTTAATTAGTCATTCAACCTTGATTAGCTTAATAGCTTTAAATTTTAATCAAAGAAGGATTAAAATATATTCAAGCGGATATGCTTTATGTAGTAAGATATTAGCTGTACTCATATATTAAAAAATTTAGCAATGAATAAAGGAAATTTAAAATTGTTAACTCGAACTGTGATGTTATTAGTGGTTGTTGTTGCTTTGATTGCAACTTTTTTTGCAATTATGCGATACTATACTGCTCGAGAGGCGACTATTGTTCAGCCAACACAAGAACAATTCCAAATTGATTATCAAGACAATGGTGAGATTAAGCTGGAAGGCAGTTTATTGTTTGAGCAAAATCAATATTTTTTGCAATTTGAAGATGATAAAAAAGTGCCAGTAAGCGGTTCTCAACTAAATTTACATGCCTACCGCAATGAAAATGTTGTGATTAGAGCCAGACTGATTAATAATGAATTAGAGGTAGTTAAGATAGTTGAAAAATAAATTCTGAGGCAGGATCCGACCCTCAACGTTTTGTCCATTAGATATGGACTAAGCCTATCGTTAAAATTAACAGATAATTTATGGCAAAAACTAAATCAAAATTTGTTTGTCAAAACTGTGGAGCTAATTATTTAAAGTGGCAAGGCCAATGTTCTTCGTGCCAGCAATGGAATACTTTGGTAGAAGAAATAATTGAGCCAAAAGATACAGCCGCAAAGGGCTCTGTTGAAATACCTGAGGACAAATTGCGGCAAATGGTGCAGCCGCTTTCAGAGGTGAAGCAAGTGAGCGGCTCAAAACAGCGGTTTTTAAGCGGTATTAGTGAGCTAGATCGAGTTTTGGGCGGCGGAATTGTGCCCGGAGCTGTAATTTTAATGGGGGGAGAGCCCGGCATCGGCAAATCAACACTGTTAACGCAAATGTGTTTGCAGCTTAATACTGCTGTTTTATCAAAAGAATCAAAGCAGGCCAAAAAAAGGATAAATAATAAAAAAAATAAAAAGCAATTAACAGTAGAACAGAGTGCAGCAAAACAGAGTAATGAAAACAACAAAACTAAAAATGAAACAAATAAAAATAAAAATAATGTAAAAAATATACAAAAAAGTAAAATTGTACAAAATAATGACAATGAACAAAAAATAGGTTCAAACAAGCAAAAAATTTTATATATTTGCGGTGAAGAAAGCCCAGAGCAAATTAACCTTAGAATAGGTAGAATTTTTAAAAATGAACAATTTTTGTCTAAAAGTGGTTTCGGGAAAAGTTCTGATAAAGCTTATCAGCTAGTTGAACAAAATTTGCAATTTGTAACGTCTACCGATGTAGACCAAATTGCAAGCATTATTAACAAAATAAAACCGAAACTAGTTGTTGTTGACAGCATCCAAACTTTAGCCACTCAAGATTTAACAGGTGCCAGCGGCAGTGTAGGCCAAATTAGAGAATCAACAGCCAGATTAATTAAAATAGCTAAAAAATTATCAGTTTCTGTTTTTTTGGTTGGTCATGTTACCAAAAAGGGTAATATTGCCGGGCCAAAAGTGCTGGAGCATATGGTAGATGCTGTTTTACAGTTAGAAGGAGAAAGAACAGGGCAATTCAGGATGCTGCGGGCATTAAAAAATAGATTCGGAGCCACAGACGAAGTCGGTGTCTTTAAGGTTGTAGATTATGGTTACGAGGAAGTCACCAACCCAAGTGAGATTTTTGTAGAAAACGAAGCCGGTGAAGTGCCGGGCAGTGCAGTGACATGTGTGATGGAAGGTACGCGGCCGATGTTATTAGAAGTACAGGCGCTGGTCAATCAATCACAGCTGCCTATGCCGCGACGCGTGGGTAGAGGAATAAAATTATCCAGAATTCAAATTTTGGCTGCTGTTATGCAAAAACATGCTAAGCAGCCTTTAACTAACTACGACATTTTTTTAAGTGCAGCTGGTGGCTTTAATATTAAGGAGCCCGCTGTTGATTTAGCTTTATCCGTAGCCATAGCTAGCAGTTTAAATAATACTGCAGTTAAATCGCAGGTAGTTTTTATTGGTGAAGTAGGCTTGCTGGGCGAAGTGAGGCCAGTGCCGTATTTAGATAGAAGAATTAAAGAAGCTAAGCGTTTAGGCTATAAACAGATGGTGACAGCTAAAAGCCACAAATGGTTGAAAGAAGTGTTGGATGATTTTGCTATGCAGGGTTGATTTTGCTATGCAGGGTTGATTTGCCATGTAAGAGTAGGTTGTTATGCAAGATCGGTTTGCAGTGAGGGCTTAGCTTAGCACGTAGGTCATGCCAGCAACATTATTTGAGACTGGCAGCAGTATCTCATGCCGATAGTACCATTACCCGAAATTATCCCGCATAGCGTTCCCGACTGACCCTGATTACTTTTTCTCTATTATTGTTTTTGTTGCTTAAAGGAGGTAGGGTGTGAGCGGGGAACGGTCTGGAAATAATACCGTCAATACTAATTTTATTTATAATTTGATAACGGCCTAAATTAACTAGATCGTCTTGAGAATAAAGATGTCCGTATTCTTTGTTAAATAATTCAGCGTCTTCAGCTCCCATCACAAAACTGGCAATGCTGCCGCAATTGCCGAAAATAGCTTTTTGTACTTCTTCTGGGATTTGGGCTACATACTGATTGGCTAAAGTTAAGTTTAGCTTGTATTTTCTGGCTTCTGATAGAATTTTGACAAATGATTCTGTGGCAAAGTTTTGAAACTCGTCAACATAAAGGTAAAAATCACGTCGTTCTGCTTCAGGCATATGGACTCTGTTCATGGCTGCTAATTGTATTTTAGTAATCAGCATTGCCCCTAACAAAGTAGCATTGTCTTCGCCTAATTTACCTTGTGATAAATTGGCTAATAAAATTTTACCTTCATTCATAGCTTTTTCAATACTGAAAGAACTTTTTCTGGCGTCAACTACGTTGCGAATTAGAGGAGAGGAAACAAACTGGCCAATTTTGTTTAAGATTGATGAAATTGATTGGCTTCTTAAACGATCTGATAATTGGTTGTATTCTTTAAGCCAGTAGTTTTTTAAAATTGGGTCGTCCAGGCCTGCTACTATTTTTTGACGAAATTTGGCATCAACCAGCAAGCGGATTACATCTGATAAATTTGACTGCGGACTGGACAACAGGGTCAGCAGTGCGTTGCGTAGGATGTATTCTAGCCTGGGACCCCAGGAATAACCATACAATTTATAAAAAATAGAGATAATACCGGAGGCAATTAATTCTCGATGTTGAATGTTTTCTCCTTCAAACAAATTCATTTTAACAATACGGTCAGACTGATCAGCCGGATTAAAATAAATTACATCGTTAATACGGTGAGAGGGGATAAAATCTAAAATAATTTCAATTAAGTCGCCATGAGGGTCAATAATGGCTAAACCTTCGTCTTTTTTTAGGTCATTGATGGCCATATTTGCTAACATAGTAGATTTACCTGTGCCGGTTTTACCAATCACATATAGATGGCGGCGGCGGTCAGCGCGCTTGAGGCCGTATTTAGCCTTGCGGTTTTTATAGATAGTGTCAGCAAAAACATTAATTTGATCTTTAACACTCTGTTGAGTTTTAGCCGTAACGACAGGTAAGTTTTCCGGAGCTTCGCCGCTAAGTTTTTTACCCCAGGCAATGTTGGGGATAGCAGCCAATTTTTGGCTGGGTAAGTGAAAAATGGTAGCCAGTTCGTCAATTGACAGATGCATTGTTTGGCTGCGGCAGAATCTACGCTCGAGAATAGTTTTTAGGAAATGATCTTTAAGCAAGCGTACTTTTTTCAAAGCAAGAGAGTTGCCGCGGCTTTGGGTGACATTATTCAAACTGCTGCCAATGTGTTCTAAAATCATGCGGCTGCGTTCCCGGTCAGAGGTAAGAGCTGCAATTTTAATTGAAGCTTTTAAAGCCATTAAATCCAGCTTTTTTTTAATCATGTCATGATCAGAACTGTTTTTAAGCAGTTTATTTAATAAGTCTTCTTCCTCAGAAGAAGAACTAGATAATATTTTCCAACCCGCCCTTTTCCAGCTATCCGAATCAGGGCTGACAATTAGCTGAATTAAAATAAGATCTAAAGGTTGTGCTTGAGACAAAACTGATAAAGGTGATGACAAAGGATCAATTTCAGCAAAATCATGATAAGTTTTAAGAGTGTAGATCTCAGATTGGTTTAAATGAAACTTGCCTAGTTCTAAAAATGGTTCTTGATTGTAAGTTTTAAATTGATTGCGAAATTCCGGCAGCAAATCTTTTAGTGGATCACCTTGGATGTCAGTGATTAATAGTTGAGGGTAGCTGGCTGTAAGTACAGATTTTAGATAGTTAACTAAGCGAGTAGGGCAGTGACATAAAAAATAAATAGTTTGATTTTGGACTAAGATTTCAAAACTCAGTGTTTCATACTGTTTAAAAACTTTATCAAATAAGGAATTTTTTAGCTGCGGCAGAGTAGAGAATAATTGGGCTGCTGACTCTGGGGTTAGCTCATTATCCCGGCCGGTGCGAAGTTCAAGAATGCTGTGAGGGGCTTTATCAAACATGTGATTAAGGCATTGTTAAGAGTAAAAATAAGTGACTTAAGATTTAAAAACAGATAAATTAAGCTAATAGTTTAATTGTTTTTTGCTTACAGTTATTTATTATATCTTTTTCCTGAGAAAAATTCATCTAATCTAATTTTAATTTGATTTTGTTTTACTTAAAATTATACAGGGTTAAAAACTTATCTAAAGATTAAAGACTTGAGGAAGTAAAATTTTTTAACAAGTTATACACACGAGATTTTTTAAAAACGAACTTGTTGATAAAAACGGTTTTACCTCTGGATTTTTGTATTAACTAATTTTATAAGATGTAAAAATTGAGTAAACGTTTTATTTTATAGGTTGACAGATGTTGTTAGTTAGTATTATACTTGAGTAGCATTGCTTTAAAGATACTGTTTTGGAGATATTAATTGAGCTTGAATTCTAATTAAGCAATAAACGGCAGAGAGTAGTGCTAAGAATTGTATTTATTAAGATTATTAAGGCGCTGAATAGAAGTTCGGTGGTTGGGCAGGCAACCGAACTTCTATTGAGCGCCTTTTTTTGTGTCGCTGTTAACAGCTGTTAATAATAGCTCTTTTTGAATGGCAATGATTTTTTTGGTTTCTTTTATTCACTAATCAACCTTTTGAGATATAAATTAACCTATTGATATATTTTAAAATAGTTGAGCCAATGATAGGCAAATACCTGACTAACTGCCGCTCATTTTTATGGGAGCAATATCAGCAAAAGAACGCTTAATAAACAAAATGCAGCCGCTAATTTATCTCAAGTAGATAAGAGTTTAAGAGTTTAAGGGTCTTATATAATTGTAGTTTAAGTAATTATAGGATATAATAGGCAAAATCCTATAAGATATACTTGAGAAGATTAAATTAATATTAATAAATGCTTGAGGTTTAGTAATTAAAGGTTGAATCTATTTTTTAAAAATTTTTTTTAACAAAAAAGTTTAAAAGTTTATTTTTTATTAATTAACCTGAAGTAAGGCGTTTAAACAGCTTAAAAAAGCAATGCAATTTTTCTTATCCACTTATACCAGCTTCATTGATCAACTATCCCTTTTAAGGGACTTTTTGCCGGGTAGAAGACATTGTGAAGATCAGTTAGTGCAGCATTCTTTTTTCCCGCGAACTTCTAAGCAGCAAATTTCCCGAGCCTCTCATCAGCAGCAAAATGACGAGCTGCGGTCGCAGAATAGTACAGCGGACTTTGATGTACTGCCTCAACCGATCTTAGTCATCAACAAACAGGAGTGTGAACAAGGGGGAAAGCAGCAGGAACATGTAATTTTTAGGGCAGATGAGGTTAGCAAGAACAAGAATAAGAAAAGTCTTCAAAAGACTGCTGCCGAGGAAAACAACATTCAAAAAACCGGCGGTGAGAAAACTAGCTCAGAAAAAGTTGGTTTAAAGAAAATTGGTTTGCGGATTTTACTTCTGCGGTCAATGCAAAATAAAAGTATTTTTAACTGGCTCAACTTACTAAAACAAAAAAAACAAACAGTTCAGCAAAAACTGCAATTACTGCTGCAAAAATTATCAACAACCTCAGGGCCGTTGGTAATAAAATTATTAACAAATAAATTATTACCTACTAAGCAGTTAACCGGTTCAGCTGGATTAACCCCGGTATATGTTCAAAACTTACCAACTCCTGCCTGCAATTTTTGGTCAGAGTTTGCCCACAATTTAATCAATACCTTTTTAGCCGTCCTGATGTTAGGAGCAGTAGTCATACCAATTATTTTTTATGCGCCTAATTTTTATGCCAGGTTTATTAATAACCAAGTCGAGACAGACACTCAGCTGATCATCGGCGATCAACAAGAAACAAAACCGAATGGTGCGTCGGAGACTAATGATTCTTCTGAGGGAGAAAGCCAAGCAGGAGCACCGGGAAAGCCAGAGCAAAATGAAACCAACTCTCAAGATCCTGTTTCTCAAAAGCCTGTTGAGCGTTATCTTCCTGAGCAAAGAGAGAATTTGCCAAAAGGTGATTGGTTGATTATTCCTTTAATTGGAGTCAATACCCAACTGCAAAGAACAGCTGAACCAGAGCAGGCCTTGGAGACCGGCGTTTGGTGGGTGCCGGACTTTGGTTTACCCGGAGATTTAGAAAAACCGATGATTGTCTCTGGTCATCGTTATGGGTGGAAATGGTGGTGGAAGAGCGATTACTGGCGTTATCATTCTTTTTATCGTCTGCCGGAGCTTAAAATGGGTGATGTAATTGAGATTATTTCTGATCAGCGCAAATGGGTTTATCAAATTTATGATGGGGAAGAGGGAACTGAGATTACGGATTATCAAGCTGATTTAATCCTTTATACCTGTAAACATTTATATTCCCCCCAGAGGATTTTTAGGTACGCTCGGTTAATAAAAGAATAGATTTAAATTTAAGATTTGAGTTGACAACCTTGATTCATAAAGTGAATAGTGCGTGCTGGACATCGGACAACAATGATTTGACTTTTTAATTTTATTTTGCCATAATAGGGGTGTTCCTCAAGGAATCTATCTTGCTTAATACAATTTTCAGATATGGTTGTTTAGTTTTTTATTGGCGTTGTTACAAGAGAGCTCCAGACGAATTGGTTTTAAATCTTAACTTTTGAATTTTAAATGATGAAGATTTCAGCTGTAAATTATTCTTTAATATTACTCTTTGTTTTTTTGGATTTAGCAGTGAGTATGATTATCTAGAATAAATATGTCAGCACTTAATCACACTAAGACAGCAGCAGATTTAGTTGGCCGACCTACTTCTACTAATAAACCAAACATTAACCAAGCCGCGACTAATACTAACAAAAATAAATCCAAATTTTTAACAAAAAAAAATATTAATCACAACACTGCTAATACCAGTAGATTTAAGGAGAATCAAAAAATGGTAAAAAAGAAAAAGAATCAAAAAAAATCTGTTAACAAAAATAATCATCAGGGTAAAGGTCATAATAACGACAGCCATAATAACGGCAATAGTTCTTCTCAAGTAAATAGTAATAACAATAATCACGGCAGCGAACCAATGGATCGTATTCCTGACAGCGATTTGCCGACCAAAACAGTGACCGGTGTTTTAGATGAAGCAGGCAACAGTCATGGGGTGTTGAGGATTGGTTACAGCTGCGGCGACAGAGATACCTACATTTCCAGCTCTCAGATTAGACGTTTTAATTTAAGAGCCGGCGATTTTGTTAAAGGGTTAGCACGTGAGCCTAAGAAAAATGAACGCTACTGGGGACTGCTGCAAATTGAAGAGATTAACGGCTTATCTCCTAAAGAGTTCGGAAAAATGAGGCGATCTAAATTCATGAAGTTAACTCCGGTTTATCCTAATGAAATGATTAAACTGGAAACAGGGAAGGAGCCAATTTCTTTAAGAATTATTGATTTAGTAGCTCCTATTGGCAAGGGTCAGCGTAGTTTAATTGTTTCTCCACCTAAAGCAGGCAAAACTATTTTATTAAAAAATATTGCTACGGGTGTGGCTGCTAATTCGCCTGAAATTCATATTATGGCAGTGTTAGTGGGAGAGCGCCCTGAAGAGGTGACTGATATTAGACGTCATATTACCGATATCACTGATAATAAAGGCGAGGTTGCGGCTAGCAACTTTGATGAATCAGCTAAAGATCAGTGTAAGGTGGCAGAATTAGCCTTAAGTCGAGCTAAGCGGTTGGTAGAGATGGGACAGGATGTAATGATTCTGTTGGACTCGATTACCAGATTGGCCCGAGCTTATAATCTTAATATCCCAACTTCGGGCAGGACTTTATCAGGAGGATTTGATCCGGCCGCTTTATTCCCTCCGAAAAGGTTTTTTGGAGCAGCCCGTAATTTTGAAGACAAAGGTTCTTTAACTATAGTCGGCACTTCATTAGTTGATACAGGTTCGCGCATGGATGATTTAATTTATGAGGAGTTTAAAGGTACAGGCAACCAGGAGGTGCATTTGGATCGTAAATTAGCTGAACGCAGAATTTATCCTGCTATTGATGTACAGCGATCCGGTACACGTAAAGATGATTTACTACTTGACTCTATGACTTATCAGTCAATGATCACTTTGCAAAGGATGCTCGACACTTTAAACAACGGAGAAAGAACTTCAACTTTAATTAATCGTTTAAAGAGAACCGACTCTAATAAGGAGTTTTTAGCCAGCTTAAAGACAGGGTAGGTAATTTAGGATGAGTAATTTAAAGAGGGAGCGAAGTTTAAAGTTTGGTTTAAATCTTGGTGATTAATTGAGAAGAGTGAGATTGTTCAATTCAAGGACGAATCGATTAACAAAAAAAAGCTTGTTAATAAAACTTGATTTTCCTCAAGAAAAAAAACAAGAATTCAATAATAAAGACCATAAGTAAAAATAAATTTCCTCTGGCGGTTGAGTTTGACTTTTTTTGATACAATGATTTAATACATAACTACCATATGGAAAAGCCATATGGGAAAGCTGTAGTAGAAGCCTTAGCCTGGTATCATTGGCATTAAAGTGTTTAACTTGGGCTTTAACTTGATGCAATCAGAGGTTTTAGCCTGATATAAATAGATATTTTTGATATAAATAGATATTAAATTATGACTAAAGTTGCAACTAATTTTTTTACCAATCTTGGTAGGAAGTTAAATAAGCCGGATTTTTTGCAGCAAGTAGCAGAATTTATTCGGTTTGTTCGTTATTACCTCAAGTTAAGAGGCTATGGCTGGTTTGAAAAACTCGAGACTTTTAAAGACTTTATAGTCGATATTCTTTACATGAAGCGGGGACGCTATGCGCGCCCCTTTTTGCATTTTGGCATGGTATCTTTAGTGGCTTTGATTGCTTCTGTCGGGCCTTTGATTTTGAGCCAGCAAGAGATCGAGCAAATGCAGGGCAGTGCTCCTGTTTTGGCTACTACAGCGGCCCGAGTACCTGATTTTTACACTTTACAGGCAGAGGCTGTTCAGCAATATCGCGGTGGTGAGATTATTACTCACGTGGTGGAACCTGACGACACTTTGTCATCAATTGCTGAACGCTATGGTTTGTCGGTTGAAACTATTCTTTGGGAGAATGATTTAAAAGAGACTAGCACTATTAAACCTGGTATGGAGTTGTCTATTTTACCTTTGGATGGAGTACGCCATAAAGTACGAAGAGGCGAGACAATTTTTTCGATAGCTAAAAAATATGGCTTAGATCAATCTCAGGCACAGATGATTGTTGATTACCCTTTTAATGAATTTTTAAGTGACGAAACATTTGAGCTAGTAGCGGGGCAGTGGTTAATGGTGCCGGATGGAGTCATGCCAACAGAAACTGCAGATCCGACTCCTCAAAGAGTGGCGCAAGCACCGCTAACCCCGGATGCAGGCAGTGTAGCAGCAAAAGGATCTTTTATTTGGCCCGCTTCAGGTAGAATTAGTCAAGGCTATCGATTTTACCACCGAGCGATTGATATTGCCAATAAAAACAGTGGTCCGATTTTAGCAGCTGATGCAGGGGTAGTAACTACTGCCGCTTGGACAGGAGGAGGCTACGGTAATGCTATTGTAGTTGAGCACGGCAACGGCTTCCAAACTTTATATGCACATTTATCTGCTGTGCAGGTACAGGTAGGCCAAAGAGTTAATCGAGGGAATGTAATCGGCCAGATGGGAACTACCGGCAGATCCACAGGCATTCATCTTCATTTTGAAATTAGACAAGGCGGTACTTTAGTTAACCCAATGAATTATTTGCAATAATACTTTTTAATAGTTTTTTGAAATAAAAACCCGGCAAATATTATTGAGCGGCAGTTGAGTGGGTATTGCTTGGCGCTTGAGAAATAATTTTTATTTTTCAATATTATTTAATTTTATATGTTAATTTATTGCCTATTTCTATGATTGATTTAGTTAAACTTAAACTACAAGCCGGCAGCGGCGGTGACGGGCTAATTTCTTTGCATCGGGGAAAGTTTCGACCCAAAGGTGGTCCTGATGGCGGCGACGGCGGCGACGGCGGCAACATTATTATAAGAGGTGATCGCAATCTCAATACTTTAAGAAATTTTGCCGGAGCCAAAGAGTATGCTGCTCAAGATGGACAAAATGGTCGTAAAAGAAAAAAACATGGAGGCGACGGTGGAGATATTATTCTAGATATTCCATTAGGCACTATTATTTGGCTGCGGATAGAAAATAAAATAAGCTATATTAGGCGTAAGAAATATGAACGACTGCAAATAGATTTTGATTTTGCAACTGAAGATGATGATTTTGTTGATAAAGAGGCTAATTTAGACGAAATTGAACAAAATGATACAAGTCAAGTTGAACAAGATGTTCGAGAAGAAAATAACAAAGCAGGGGATAAGTGCGATGAAAACAAAAATGAAGTTGTAAATAGTGGCAAAAATACAAATTTAACAAAATCATCAACAGTAAACGTAACAACAACTGCTGAAACAGTTGCCAAAAAGGATGAAAAATTACTCGAGCAGGACCCTTTTCGCCTTAATGTTTTGTTAGAACGTGATGAACTTGATTTTAAAAAATATTATAAAAAATGGGACGGCAGCTTTGTGTCTGAAAAAGAACCTGATGAGATGAAAGAGGTTATGCCGGAAGAGGAGTCGGTTGAGGCTAAAAAATTTACTAATTTAGATGACGTGTTAGACAGCACTTCACAACAAATGACGACCATTAAATTGGCTGAGATTCAGGAACATAACCAACAGTTGGTGCTGTGCCAAGGTGGATTTGGCGGACGCGGTAATTATTCGTTTCGCAGTTCTTCGATCCAAACTCCATTAATGGCGGAACACGGTACTTATGGAGAGAAAAAAGAATTAATTCTAGAATTACGGTTATTAGCTGATTTAGGCTTAGTTGGGTTGCCAAATGCCGGCAAAAGCACTTTGTTGTCGCGTTTAACCAAAGCTCATCCTAAAATTGCTAATTATCCCTTCACTACTTTAGAACCTAATTTAGGAGTGCTGGCAAGTAGCGAAAAGAACAAAGAATTGGTGGTAGCAGATATACCGGGTTTAATTGAGGGCGCTAGCCAAGGGAAAGGTTTAGGTGACAGATTTTTAAGACACATTGAAAACTGCCAAGCCTTGCTATATGTTTTGTTTTTAGAAGAGCATTTAGTATTTGATTCAGAAATTTCAGTAAAAGAAAAGGTAGAACGATTATGGCAGCAGTATTTACAGTTAAAAAAAGAGTTAGCTGAACATCATAAATTTTTATTAAACAAACCTTATTTGGTTTCATTGAACAAGATTGATCTTTATCCCGACAAACTAGAGAAAGCAATAAAGGCCAAATTTAAAAGAGAGCAAGAGGAGCTGCTATTATTTAGCGGAGTGACCGGGGAGGGATTGGAACAGCTTGAAACAGTAATTTTTCGTTCAATCAAAGATTAACTTATTCTTCCAGCAATAGCTCTTCCGACTCTTCTTCCTCTTCTGTCTCCGGTTCCGATTCTATCATGTCTTGATCTAACTCGTCTTCAGGCTGCTGTGACTGCCTAATTAGCTCTTCATCTTCGGGAGATAATTCCAATGGTTCTGTTCCCGGTTCGCTAATAGCAGCCTCTCCGCCTTCAATGTTTTGGTCGGTTAAAGAAGGAAGTTCTCTTCCTAAAGCTGATTCGCTATCTTGTTGCATTTGTTGTTCTTGAGCTTCCAGCATTTGCTGTACCTGGGGCTCTATCTCTTCTAATAATTCTTCCAGAGCTCCATAATCTTCAGAATTTGGGTCCAGCAAGGCTAAAGCTTGCTGCCAAGATTGTTGAGCTTGCACCGGGTTTTGGGCAGCTAGCTGAGCGTGGCCGAGATAAAAGTAGCCGGCAGCTAAATCAGGCTTAAGTTCTGTGGCCTGAGCAAACAAGTTTGCAGCTTGTTGAATTTGTTCTTGTTCAAGCAAAATATTTCCCAGTTGAATTCTCAATAAAGGATCGGTGGGATTATTTTGAAGCGCTTCAACATAAGCATTCACAGCCCACTGATCAGCCTCTTCAATACTACCGATTAGCTCTTGATAAATTTGAGCTAAAACTAACCAATTCTGACTGTCAAGCGGATCAATTGCTGTGGCTGCCTGAGCTTCTCTAACTGCTTGTTGAATTAATAAACTAATTTGCTCTTGCTCCTGCTCAGTGAGATCAGCTTTATTAGAGAGAGCAATCGCAATTTGCAGATTAGTTAAAGCATAACTGCGGCGATTTGAATCTAAATAAGGATTGAGCAGCACTGCTTGGCGCTGATGTTCGTACACTGCTGTGCCATTATTTTCCATAAAGGCTTTGTTGGCTTGATAAAGTTGATTAAAACTGGCATAAGCTCGACCGGTGGAAAAAAGCAATACTATCAGGGCGGCGATAATGGCGCCATTGATGCCCAGGCTGATAATTTTTTCACTGCGTTGTTCTTTTTGTGTAGCTACAATTCTCGAGTCAACCTTATTATCTTCTAAAGAAGCATTGAGAGCTCTCAACTTAAGTGTGAAAAATTCATCTTTAAAACGAGCTATCCAGAAAGCGAATAAAGCTCCTTGTAAGCCAATTAAGACATAGTTTGGAGGCAGTACAAATTGCATCAATAATGATGCTCCCAGCATCCAAGTGAGAGGGGATTTTTTTACTACTTGATAATCTTTAAGTTTAGCAAAGAAGCGCAGCACAATTAACAGCCAGGCGATGAGTCCTAACAGTCCAAGCTGTACTATGGTGCTAAGAGGCATACCCATAGCTGAACCAAAATTAAACTGCCAGTATTTATCAGTGTTCATCCAGATTGGTTTATAACGAGCAAAAGCATTGGCATAGCCTTCAGGGCCTTGACCGATTAAAGCTGACCGAGGCACCCGTAAACTATCCAAAGCAATTGACCAGCCGACCGTTGCCGGAGGCAAAGTAACTGCTGCTGCCTGTCCCGGCATAATTGACCATAGATGCAAGCCTAAACCTAAGACTAAAATTGGCAGGGTGATGACACTAAAAGTAGTTATTTTTTTAGTGTTGACGATTTGAATAATAGTGCCGACTAAAGCAATTATTCCTATTTGAATGGCAATAAAAGAAGAACTGCTTAAGTTAAATAATAAGTTGTGTTCCAGCTCAAAAGGGGAAACAGCATTAATGAGGTGAGTAGGGCCAAAACCAAACAACTGTAGCAAGCTACCTAAATTTACCACACAGATTGAAGCAACTAAAACAGGCAGGAGTTTATCAGCCTTATCTTGTTTTATCAGGCTGCTGCCAAACAAAGCAATCAAAATAGCGCTCAGATAAGCTCCACCCATGCCTAACAGGTTTTTAACCGGATAATTTTGAGTAAAGAAAATAGAGGCTGTAACAGCTAAACCAAATATGATTAAAGGTAAAGTAATAGGAGAAACTATAAATTTCCATACTTGTTGTTTAAAAGAATTAACAAAAAATAATAAAGCAGCAAGTATGGCGCCAAATAAAATAAAGAAAAGTTTGCTGTGAGCAATAAAGTTATTGCTAAACGGCACAATGATAATTGGCAGCAGGGCTGCAAAAGCTAATAAAAACCAGGTACCAAGAAAAGAGATGTCAAGGCTTGAATTTTGATTTTCAATTGCTGCTTCAGCTACTGCCTCATTGCTTTGGATTTCAACTGGTTCATTTTTTTGAACTTCAACTGCTTCTTTGTTTTGATTGGCAGCTGTTGAATTTGGTTGTACTGATTTTTTGAAACTTTCAGTAAAAGATTGATTGTTTTGAGTATTATGGCTGCGGTTGTCGTTTGAGGAATTAGGGGATGGCATAAGTAGAAATATAGATTATTAATTATTGTTATCTAATTTTTAATTAAAGTTTATATTTAATATTATTAATGCTTAATGATATTGGCTGAAAATTTTTTTAAACTTGTGTGTTGCTGAGTTAAAATCTACTAAAGTTAAAAGAAGCATTTAAAATTATTGAAATAGCAGCTAAAAATAGCAGCTAAAATGCTTGATATTGTTTTATTATATTTGGTTATAAATATTGGTATAGCGTTGAACACTTTCTTTCCATATTAAATTTATCTGTTATGATTAAATTATGTAAGATTTTTGTATTAAAAGCAAGGGGAAAAATATAAAAAAATAAGGTAAATTTTTAATAGTAAAAATAATGCCGAATAAATATAAAACAGCCTTTACTTTAATGGAAGTATTGGTGGTTGTAACTATTTTAGCTCTTTTTATTATTACCTTCTTTTTCTTTTTTCAGCGGCATTTAATGCGAGCGCGTGATGCTCAAAGAAAATCTGACCTTTATCGTATGAGAGATGCTTTTGAAGAGTATTATAATGATCAGCGTTGTTATCCGAATGGCTTGCATACTTGCGGCGGCCCTCCAGCCAATCAAAAATTGTACTATTATTTAAAAGAAATTCCCTGTGATCCCTTAACAGGTGAGACTTATCTTTACCAGAGCCTGAATGGTGACTTTTGTCAAGGTTACCGACTTTTGGCTAAGTTAGAAATAGAAACAGACAAAGATGTCACTGCAATTGGCTGCGATCCGGTTGACGGGTGCGGCGGAGAAGAGGGGCAAGATTACAATTGGGGAGTGGCCGCGGGAGGCAGTGTTTCAACTGCTTTTTGGCAGACAGTAGAGTTAGCAGAAGATGAAGCTTGGTATTGTCTTCCTATTAGTGGAGGAGGGGAGAATTATAAGTGCGGTGTAATTAACGATGACGACAGGCAACAATATTTTGAAGAAGGTGGCTGTCAAGAATTTAATGATCTGGACGTTTGCGAAGAGGCTTGTCTTTCTGAGGAATTGGATGCAAATACAGCTTGTATCTGCGATGGTTCTGAGTATTATGGTTGCAAATAGTCTCTATAAATAATTTTTTAATCATTATATTATTTAGTTATGAACAAAAAGAAATATTCCTTAAGCTATTTTCGTCAAGGCTTTACTTTACTTGAAATATTAGTGGTGATGGTCATAATTGGAGTGCTGGTTACTATTGGTCTCAGATCTTTTACTATTAGCCAAATGAGAGCCAGAGATGGAAAAAGAAAGAGAGATATTGAACAGATTGCTAATGCTTTGGAGATGTATCGCACTGATAAAGGTCATTATCCGGTTAGTGATAATGGGAAAATTAAAGTTTATTATGGCGAAAATAGTGAAGAACATATTTTTGAGTGGGGCGATCCTTTTTATGACCTTGAAACGCAAGAAAGCCAAGAAAATATTTATATAGGTAATTTGCCGACAGATCCTAGCGGTATGCGGTATTTTTACAAAGCTCATATGTTAAACAATGATGGAACAGAGGCACAAGCTTATCGAATTTATGCTTTTTTAGAAAATGAACAAGATTCCGGCCGGGTAAGTGCAGAGGATCTACCAGATGGAGAAGTTGATTGTAGTTCGGGTCAGGGAGTTGTTTGCAATTATTTTATCAGCAGTCCTAATTTAATAAATTAATTTTTAAAAATGATCAAAAACAAACATTCTTTACTCTCGTTTCGACAAGGTTTTACTCTAATTGAACTGCTAGTAGTGCTTTTTATTATTGGAATTTTGGCGTCATTAATTTTGGCTAATATTTTAGGTGCCAGGCAAAGGGCGGAGGATGTACAGCGCAAAAATGATTTGCAGCAGATGCAGAAGGCGCTGAGGCTTTTTTACAATGACTATCAACGTTATCCGGATTCAACACAATTAAACAAAGGAGAAAGATTTGAAGTTGAAGAGACTGTTTATATGGGTCAGCTGCCGGAAGAATTTGAATATTTTGTTGATAACAATGAAGATTTATTTAGATTATGGGTGTCGTTAGATAATTCGTCTGACCAAGATATCTCAAAAAGTCAATCCCGCTGCCCTGAAGTTGCGGGAATGGCAGTGTATGATGATAATGATTATGTGGTTTGTGAGTATTAAGCTAAATAATTTTATATTAAGTTTGATTTGACATTTTGTAAAAATTGTCGTAGTTTAACAATAATAACAATTATTTTTAAACTATGGCCTCTTCAGAAACAGTAGCCGCTTCAAAGGCGCGCAATAACTTTTCCGAGTTAATTAGTAAAGTCCAATATCAAGATCAAGAATTTTTGATTGAGAGATATGGTGAATTAGTGGCTAAAATTGTGCCCGTTGAAACTAAGCAGCAAGAGGCCAAACAGCAAATTGAACAAACTGATCAAGATGAGCAAGAAGAAGTAAAGCAGCCCCAACCGGAAACGAAGCAAAAAGAGTCGGCGCAAGCTGAACCGGCTGCCCAAGCAAAGGCAAAGAAACCTGAGGTCCGGGAGACAGCAGCTGAAGAGCCTGCAAAACAACAGCGGCCGACAGAAAATGAACAAGATTTTGAGCCTCAAGCCACTATGATGTCACAATCAGCCTTAAAAGCTTTAAAAAAATTGTCGGATTTATCAAAAAGAAGAAGAGCCGGAGCGCAAGAGGCTGATAGCCGGCCGGCTGAGCAAAAAAAGCAACCAACTGCCCAAGAGTCAGCCAAGAAAGCTCAACTGCAGACTGATCAAAATGAACAAATTGAGCAAGAGCAAAAGGTGGAGCAAGCAGCACAGTTGGAAGTTATCAGAAAAAAAATAGAGTTAGATGCCTAAGGTTTATCGAAAATTTATTAACCTGCTTTAATTTAAGCTTCTTGAGCTGATAAATACGGCTTAACCACAGTTTGCCACTAACTTTTTTTAGGTTCTATTTTAAATTTTACGTTAGCTTAGATTAATATTCTTCTAAATTAAATCAATTGATCTTCCTAGATTAAAACTAGCAGCCGACGATGGTTTCGGGCAAGCAGAAAGTTGTTCCGGCAAGTATTAAAATCTAGATCTGAGATTTCCACTAACTTGCCAGTCGCCAAAGAAAAGAAAACTATTACCACTCGGGGTCGGTACATCGGTGATAGAAAAGCTTCTAGTGTCTGTATCTTCATTGCTTGCGTTATCTTGTATCCAAGATTCAACTGTACAAGTATTTGTCCCTATGGTTGAGCAATGATCGTTTAAATTAATGGTGACTGAGCTATTACAAGTGCGGCCTGTCCAACCTAGAGATTGGACACCATCATCTAAGATTCTGTACCAGCAAGCATCCAATCCGGAATCGGCATCAGAATCAGAAAAAGTAACATCAAAATGATTGTTTTGCTCTGATCCTGCAGCCGGGTTAGTAATCGAAGTTGTCGGATTAGTCTTATCAATATTAAAAGTGT
>CAZPQG010000011.1:0-25675 GCA_964588685.1 uncultured Pseudomonadales bacterium
GAACGATGATTTAGAACCTTGCGAATTGAGACACGGGCGGATTTACTGCTCGCTCATTTTTCAAATTCGCTTCCAGCATAAGCAGGTTGCTCGTAAACTCGCAACTTGCTTGACTTCTCATCCCGCTCTTTTATTTTAAGAAGCAGCTAATTTAATATGAGGAACGATGATTTAGAACCTTGCGAATTGAGACACGGGCGGGATTCGAACCCGCGAACGAAGGTTTTGCAGACCTCGCCGTTAGACCACTTCGGTACCGTGTCTTTAAAAGACTAGCTGAAATTAATTTTTAATCAAATTTTTTTTATGAACCAAAACAGTCGTATCTGCTCTTACTGTTTTATATCTGTTGTCCCGATAAAAAACACACTTCTTGTTTAATAAAATTTGACATAGATTTCCATTTGTTATCCCCGTTTTTTCGCAACTTATCCCTGAACTATTTTTTTTTGAAACTATCCAGCCGATTTGTGGTTTATTAGGAAAATAAATAACAGCTTTGATAGGTAAAATATGCCCCTCCTTTTCTTTTTCCGCAGTTGAAACAGAAACTGTTTCGCCTTCAGTTTCTCCATTTGTTTCTGAAGTTATTAATCCAGGTAAAATTGCCTGCTCCATTTCAGTGGTTAATGCCATCCTGATGTAAATAAGATGATAAAATAAGCTAACAATTTAATTTTACCATGAATAAATCTCAGTCCCAAACCTACTATCTTAAAACCTATGGCTGTCAAATGAATAAAGCCGACAGCGAACGCATAGCTACCGTTATGGAAAATCGTGGTTTTCTGCCAACAGAATCTTGGAAAGATTGCGACCAACTTATTATTAATACTTGCTCAGTACGCAAAAGAGTAGAGGATAGAATTCGCAGTTTTATTCATAAAATAGTTGATCACTACCAACAAACCAATCAACCCAAACCAAAAATTATTGTCACCGGCTGCATGATTCATCACAGTGCAGATAAACTTAAAAAGATGGAGCCGGCTATTGACCAAGTACTGGATATTGCTGAGATTGGCTTTGACATTCAACCCAAGCGAGAGCGCCGCGAACACGCATTTGTCCCTATTTCAACCGGCTGCAACTCATTTTGTACCTACTGCATCGTCCCTTTTGCCAGAGGCAGAGAAAAATCCCGGCCCTTCGATGATATTGTGGCTGAAATTAAACAATTAGCAGCCCAAGACTATCAAGAAATTACTTTACTGGGTCAAAATGTTAATTCTTGGGGCTTAGAAAAAGTTGGGGTGAACTTGCGCAAGATGCTGTTGCATGATCAAGATTTTAGTCGTGACAAATTACCCTCTAACCAATCACAATACTTAGAACCCGAAGGCACGCCGCCTTTTGTCAAATTACTGAAAGCAATTTCAAAAATTCCCGGCGTTAAAACTATCCGCTTTATGTCAGCTAACCCATGGGATTTTTATGATGAATTGATTGATGAAATCGGAACCAATAAAAAAATTGACCGCTATATTCACCTGCCAATTCAATCCGGCAGCGATACAGTTTTAAAAAGAATGAATCGCGGCTATACGGCCCAAGACTATCTGGAAATTATTAACAAATTACGACGAGCTGATGAAGAGATTGTTGTGGGCACTGATCTTATTGTCGGCTTTCCCGGCGAAACTGAAGCAGAATTTCAAGAAACTGTTGAACTGGCCAAAAAAATCAACTGGCAAATAGCTTTTATCAGCAAATATTCACCCCGCCCGGGTACTTTGGCAGATAAACTATATGAAGACAATATATCTCCACAAGTAAAAAATAAGCGCTGGCATATTTTAGAAAAAATTATTAATCAACCACACTTAGACCACCGACCCAAAATAATGTAAAAGCATAAAATAAGTTAAGCATGACTCCCAACTCTCAAAAATTAATTTCCATCTTAGGCACTACTGCCGCCGGCAAAACTGATTTGGCTTTATTTTTAGCCCGACAATTTATTAAAGACAAACTAACATCCGGCGTTACCCTCATTTCAGCTGATTCTCGCCAAGTTTATCAAGGTTTGGAAATTTTAACCGGCGCTGACATCCCAGCTGATTTCATTTTTAAAAAAAATACCGCTAAAAATACCTACCGCTTTGCTCAACATCAAACTTTACCCATTACACTGCATGGTGTCTCAATCATTTCTCCCGAACAAGAATGGTCTGTAGCTCATTTTCGTGATCTCACTATTCACTTAATTAGACACTCGTGGGCAAAAAAGTTTTTACCCATTATAGTTGGGGGCACTAGTTTTTATCACTCGCAGCTGTTTAATAATGATCCTGATATCTATATTAAACCTAAAGCAACCATTCGGCAGCAAATCGCGCAACTAACTGTTGAGCAGCTGCAAAACAAGCTCAAACAGCTTGATGCTCAAAAATTTAACCAAATGAATCAATCTGACCGGAATAATCCCCGCCGCTTAATTAGAGCCATTGAGATCGGCCTGCAAAAAACAAATTTATCTACACGAGCCCAAAACCGGCCCATTTTCCATAAGCCGGATGATTACTGCTCCATTGCCTTGCAGCTTAAGGCTGCGGCTTTAGAAAAAAGAATAACTCATCGTGTTAAAGCTCGAATTAAGAATGGAGCCGTCACCGAAGTTAAAAATTTACTACAACTTGATCTTGAAGCGACTGCACCGGTAATGACAACTTTGGGCGTCAAGCCTATTCAAAAATATCTGCATAACAAAATTACTAAGCAGCAAATGATTCACCAGTGGATACAATCAGAAATCCAATACGTTAAACAGCAAATTACTTGGTTAAAAAAACTGCCTGCTGACCTGCAGCCAAATTTGGAAGCATCCAGTTATCAGAAAAAAACTTATACCAATATTATCGAACAATTGAATGTCTAAATTCCATAAAATTTTTACTGTAATCAGCTATTTTTAAAAAACGAAAGTTGACAAACTTAACATGCTTAAAATACTTCTGGAAACCTTTGCTAAATTAATTTATACTAGAATAAACTTAATCAATTATCTTTATCATGTTTAATCTTTTCAGCCGCAAAAAAAAAGTTATTAGCATTACACCTTCAATCGTAGTTTTTACCGTCGCTTTCTTAGCCGCACTTTATCTACTAGTGCAGATTAGAGAAATCGTTATTATCTTTTTTATGAGTTTTATTGTCATGGTCGCTTTAACACCGGCTGTTAATAAATTGGAAAAGCGCCTTAAGTCCAGAGTTTTAAGCATTGCAATAGTTTATATCTTATTATTAATGGTGCTTTCATCTGTTATTGCTTTAATTGTTCCCACTTTAACCAGCCAAATTTCTCAATTAATCAAAAGTTTTAATTTGCCATATTTTCAAGAAGAACTCTCTAATATCCGTTTTACAATACAGGAAATCAATCAGTGGGCTAGTGATTACAGTGGCTCTATTAGCGCTTTGCTTTCTGTTGCAGCCTCAACGTTTAAAGGTTTATTTACTGCTGTTACCCTGTTAGTAATTTCATTTTATTTAATTATTGAAGAACCGCATCTATATAAAAAAATTGGCTGGTTTACTAATAATAAACGTCATTTTAAAATTGCCAAACAGTTTCAAATGGATATTGAAAACCAATTGGGCAACTGGGTGCGTGGTCAAATTATTATTATGTCTATTGTAGGAGCATTAACTTATTTAGGATTAACTATTCTTGGGGTACCATACGCTTTGCCATTAGCTTTGCTTGCATTTATATTGGAGATATTACCTAATTTGGGACCAACTTTGGCAGCAGCACCAGGAATTCTTATAGCATGGATTTATGGCGGCCATATTAAAGCTTTAATGGTACTTGGATTTTATATTTTCCTCCAGCAAATTGAAGGCAATTTTATCACTCCTAAAATTATGAAGGCAAGTGCTAACGTTAACTCGTTAGTCAGTATTTTGAGTATTCTATCCGGCTTTCAACTAGGAGGAGTGATTGGCGGCCTGTTAGCCATTCCTACTTATATTTTAGCTCGTACTATTTACGGCTACTATCTTCGCTATAAAACAAAGATTGAACCTGATTGGTAAAGTCATTAACTAACTTTATTGCACAAAATTATCAGGAAGTTGATGTGGTATAGCAGCAATCTTTTTATCTTCATACATAAACACTGCCTCTTTTGTAGTTGTCACTTGTCCAATCTTAGCTGCCGGCACTTGATGAGCACGAGCCACAGCTAAAACTTCTGCCGCTCTTTAATTTACCATATTTAATTCACACTTGCTTTAAATAAATGTTGACTGTTAATGACAGTAAATTCAAAAGTTTTTAATGGAAAAATATTATGAAAAAAGTGTTAAAATTCTTCAGAAACCAGACGAGCAGCCTTTGTATTTTTACTTAATTTAAGGTACAATTTGGAGTACTTAAAAACCATTGTTAATCATCAAGCTTTAATTAATTTAACCTTAATTTTTAATAGAACTTGTAAATATAAAGCCCAGGTGGCGAAACTGGTAGACGCGCAGTCTTGAGGAGGCTGTGGATTTTCTCCGTGGAGGTTCAACTCCTCTCCTGGGCACAAAAATAATAAAAAATAGTTGCTGAATATTAAACAAACGGGTCGGTAGCTCAGTTGGTTAGAGCATCTGCCTCTTAAGCAGAGTGTCGTGGGTTCGAGTCCCACCCGACTCACATAAATAAAAATCGCCATAGTGGTGATTTTTTATTTATTTAAGTAAGTTGGGTGTTAGATGAGAAACCAATGGTTCGACCTTCGAGTGCGGAGCTCCAATTAACAATACGCGCAGTACCCGAGTAATGCTGAGAGCGAGCCTTGAAAAGTGAGCGAGCAGTGGAGTCCCACCCGACTCACATAAATAAAAAACTGCTGATAAAATTATTCTAATACAGCCCTGTCTTGCAAAATAGCTTTTAGAGAATGATACAATAAATATGTCGACTGCTTAGCTCAGCTGGTTAGAGCGCTTCGCTTACATCGAAGAGGCCATAGGTTCGAATCCTATAGCAGTCACACCACTAATTACTATTTCCAATTAGTGTTTACACTGGCAGCAGGAAATGGGCCTCAAAAATCAAAAATAAATCTTAAAATTTGATATTTTGACTTAACTTTAAAAAAATTTTCTGATTTTGAAGTAACTCTAAAACTAGAAGCAATTGAAAACTAGTGTTAAAATAAAATTCTTGTTATATTTAAGCAACAACCTAGCGCCTTAAAAGATAAAGATTGAACACATTAAAAAGCCAAGCTAGCCAAGGTGGTCACGGCACGTGTCTGAAAAACATGGGATCTTGGTTCGACTCCAAGGCTTGGCACAAAAATAAACTATACTTTAAAAATAAGCGAGAGTAGCTCAGTTGGTAGAGCGTCTCCTTGCCAAGGAGAAGGTCGCGGGTTCGAATCCCGTCTCTTGCTCAATAATCTTGCACAAACGTTCTTCGCGAAGAATCAAAAAGTACTCTCAATAATCAGACCTAAAAGAAGATAAATTCATAAACTTTAGCTCCGCTTAATATTATTAAGCTATCTTAAGAGCACCCCAGGAGGGATTCGAACCCCCGACGCCAGGTTCCGAAGACCTGCGCTCTGTCCACTGAGCTACTGGGGCTATTTGAACAGCTTGTTTTTTAAACAGCTTTTTTAAACAGCTTAAAGTTAAATTATATCAATTTTTCAGATATAATATAATACTGTTCGCTGCAAAACTGCCGACAATCAAATCATATAGCGCTCACATAGCGCCGAAGTGGCGGAACTGGTAGACGCGCACGTTTCAGGTACGTGTGGAGGTAACTCCATGGAGGTTCGACTCCTCTCTTCGGCACAAAACTAACATTTGAAATTTATTTAGGTATAATAGATTCGTAATTGCATGTCTTAATTATTGCCTATTTTAATTAAAGATCAATTGAGACAAGCTGAATATCAACAAAAAACCAATCCATGAAACTTCTTGCAGGATCTTCAACCCCCACTTTAGCCAAAAAAATAGCAGCTGCTTTATCTATTCCGCAAATTGACTGCAGTATTGGTAAATTCAGCAATGACGAAAAAAGGATTTGGATTAAAGAACAATTAACTAGTGAAGATGTTGTCTTAGTACAATCGTTTGTAGAGCCGGTGGATGAACTTATTGTTGAAACACTGCTCATGGTTGATGCCTTAGAACGATTGTCAGTCAGACACATAAGTTTGATTATTCCCTGGATGGGATACTCTTTACAAGATAAAGTCTTTCGCAGAGGAGAGCCTATTTCAGCTAAAGTAATAGCCGATCTAATCTCCAATTCCTATGTGAGACGAGCCTCTCTCATGGATTTACACAACGACAGTATTCCTGCATTTTTTGACATTCCTACCAGCTATCTCTCAGCTCTTGATATATTTGCGCAATATATTACTGATAATTTTGATTTAAAAAAGGCAGTTATCGTCAGTCCGGATTTTGGGGGGTTGAAAAGAGGGCGCACCTTTGCCAAAAAACTTAATCTTGACTTAATTAATATTGATAAAGATAGAGACTTAAATACCGGTAAAATTAAAATGGTGGATTTACATGGAGAAATAAAAAATAAAATTGCTATTGTACTTGATGACGTCATTGTTTCCGGCGGCACTGTAGTTGAATCAGCGAAATGCTTGAAAAAAAGAGGAGCAGAAAAAGTGATATTTGTAGCCAGCCATGGTTTGTTTACCAACGACGCTGTTGAAAAAATTAAACAAAGCCAGGTTGATTTGACTGTAGTCACCAACAGCATCGAGCCTAGAGATTTTCCTAAAACCTTTGAAGTGCTTGATACATCCTCAGTTTTTGCCGCTGATTTATCTAAATGGATTAGTAATAACTCGCTTTGAAAAACTCTGTTAACAGTTAACAAACTCTATAAAATAAACACTAAAGCCAAAATTAAAAAATTATTATTGTTGCTTTTTATTAATCAACTTATTTATCCTTACTCATGCGTGTTTCAAAACTTGCTTTTAAACCCATCAAGAATCCGCCGTCCGGCGCTGATTCCATAAATCATCAACTTTTAGTTCAAGCCGGCTATGTTCGACAATTAATGGCGGGTGTTTATACTTACACACCGCTGGGATTGCGGGTGCTTGATAATATTCGCAATATTATTCGCCAAGAAATGAACAACATTGGGGGACAAGAAATATTGATGCCGATGCTCCATCCTAAAAGTAATTGGCAAAAAACAGGCGGCTGGGACAACATTGATGTCTTGTTTAAAGTTAAAAGCCGAACCGGTAAATTTTATGCCTTAGGTCAAAGCCATGAAGAAGTCATTACCCCTTTAGCAAAAGAAGTTATTCGCAGCTATCGAGATCTACCTTTATCGTTGTATCAAATTCATTGGAAATTTAGAGATGAGCTGAGATCTAAGTCAGGTATTCTGCGTGGTCGAGAATTTGAGATGAAAGACATGTATTCCTGGCATGAAACTCAGCAAGATTTCGAACAATTTTATGACAAAGTTAAACGAGCCTACATTAGTGCCTATCGACAAGTTGGTTTAACCGCTAAAGTAACAGAGGCTTCAGGTGGAGGTTTTTCTGACAAAATCTCTTATGAATTCATGGTTTTAACTGATGCTGGTGAAGACGACATTCTTTATTGCACTCACTGTGAATACTGTGTGAATCAAGAAATTGCAGCCGTTGAAACTGGACAAAAATGTCCTAAATGTAATTCTACTCAACTGAAAGCAGCCAAAGCCTCAGAAGTAGGAAATGTATTTGATCTAGGGACAAAATACTGCCAAGATTTTGATCTTACTTATATGGATCAAAATAATGAAAATCAATATCCAATCATGGGCTGCTATGGTTGGGGCACTACTCGTACTATGGGTGTTATTGTTGAAAAATATAACGACAAAAAAGGAATTATTTGGCCGCAAACGGTTGCACCATTTGATATTTATCTCATCAATATCGGTTTAGAAACAGCAAAAGCTCAAGCTGTATATCAGCAGCTGCAAGAAAAGGGCTATCAGGTTTTATGGGATGATCGACCTGATGAAACTCCGGGTTCTAAATTAGTGCAGGCAGACTTAATCGGCATTCCGGCTCGAGCAGTTATTTCAGAACGAACCGGTGATAAAGTTGAATTTAAATTAAGACAGGAAGAAAAACCTCAATTAGTTGAGTTAGCCAAAATTACTGATGTTTTCAAACCATAAACAAAACGTCGGTTATAAAAATATTGTTTTGACCGATCATGCACAGCAAAGAATCTCCCTGCGCAATATCAGTTTAGATAATATTCACCAAACTGTTGTTAATGCTGACCAAACTATAAAATTAAATAAAAATAAATTTAAATTTATTAAAAAGCTTGATGATCGTTCGCATCAGATAATTGCCAAACATTTAACTGATAAACAGCAATGGTTAATTATTTCAGTTTGGATCAGGGGAGAAGAGGATAGAAAACCGTTAGTGTGGCAGTTAATCACTTTTCCCTTTAAAGCCATGTGGAAAATAGCAACTTTCATTTTTAATCTTTTACAAAAATAGTAAAATGACTGCTTAAATTTCAAAATTTTTTAATTTTTAAAAATTTCAATTGACCGGCTGTATACATAACTGTTACTTAATTGCAGAAACTACAAAAATATTTCAACCTATAAAATAATAAATTATCAATCTGAGAATTAATTATAGATTGATTTATGAGCTTTTTTTCAATATAGATAAGAGCTAGCAAATTTTATATTATTAATATTACTTTAAAAGACCCGGTGAGGAGCCCACTGCTGAATAAGCAGTGGGTTTTTGTTATATAATAAACAAACTGCAAATTTAGACAGCATGCACATATATGCACGCAAACACACATAAGTCGTAAGATCAAAAATCGGCCGGACAAGTTAAAAAAGTATTCATTCATTTCTAATTTTTATGCAAAGCAACTCAAAAAAATTAATTGTCACTCACCATGTTCCTGATCTAGATGCGATTGGAGCAGCTTGGGTTTTAAAAAAATTTGATTCTCAAACTTATGCCGATGCTAAATTCGCTTTTGTTAACCCGGGCGAAAGAATTTCAAAGCATCAAGTAGAACAGATGGGCTTAACATTGCACGACGCAACTCATGTTGATACCGGTTTAGGCAAATTTGATCATCACCAACCGGATAGAGCTCAACTCAATACTTGTGCCGCTAAATTAGCGTATGAATACGTTTGCAGTCTACATCCAGCTCTAAAAAAAAATCAAGCATTAAAAGAACTTATTGCTTTTATTAATGACGTTGACCATTTTCAAGAAATCCATTGGCCTGATGCCAGCAATTCTCGTTATGCTTTTATGATTCAAGAATTAATTAGGGGCCATGAATTATACAATCCTCAAAACGATGAATCGCAATTATATTTTGGACTAAACTGCTTAAATTATGGATATCAATCACTTAAGCAGATTATTGATGCCAATCAAATTATTCTAAAAGAGGGCATTCAATTTAATCTCAATCAAGGTGCTTGTATTGCTATGCACACTGCCAATGACGAGACAATTAAACAAGCCCAAAAACAAGGCTTTTTAATGGCAATTCGCAAAGACCCAAATCAAGGTCACGTGCGAATAAAGGTCAGGCCGGACGCAAATTTTGATCTTAAAAAACTATACCAAGAAATTATCAAGATAGATTCGGATGCAACCTGGTACTATCATCCTAACGGCAAAATGCTGTTGAACAGCTCTAGTAAACATCGAAATCAAATAGCGACTGATTTATCAATAAATAAAATTATTGAATTAGTTAAAAAAAATTATGATTAAAAAAACAAACAAGGACAATTGCTTATTCTGCCAAATTATAAAAGGAGAAAAACCAAGTCAAAAAATAATCGAAAATGACGATGTTTATGCTTTTTTAGATATTTATCCTGCTAGCAAAGGCCACACTTTAGTTATTCCTAAAAACCATTCTTTAAATCTGCTGGATACAAAAGATTCAGATCTATGCCAAGTTTATAAAATGGTTAAAAAATTGTGCCTACATTACCAGCAAATCTTAAAAGTGGATGATTTCTTAGTTAAATCGCACAACGGCAAACTAGCCGGACAAGAAATTGATCATTTTCACGTTCATATTATTCCCTGCTATACTGCTGCCACTAGAAACTCTCCTCGAGAAAAACTTTCCACTCAGGAGTTGGAGAATATCCAAAAAAACATTACTTCACAATTAACCTAATTTTGAGGTATAATGCATTCTTCAAGTGGAATAAAAAATTGTTCAAATGCAAACAAACTCACGTCAAGAGTTCTTAGAAAGAAAATTAAATACTTAAGTTTAAAAAATTAAAATTATAATAAAGTTAGAAAATTGATTATGCCAATAATTGTTAAAAAAACAAAAAAAGATTCAACTTCCAGTTTAATAAGAAAATTTAAAAAAATAACCAGCCAATTGGATGTAGTGCAGAATGCTAGGGATAGACGTTATTACAAAAAGCCTTCCACTATTAAGGCAGAGAAAAATTCAACCAAACATCATTTGAAGAAAAAATTAAAAACTTTAAAGAACATGAAAAATGTCTCTCCTCAGTCCTTAGACAGGCTGAGAGAAAAAATAAACAGGCTGTAAATCACACCTTTATTCTTCTTAGATCTATGTCAAGCTTTAATCTAGAATTTTAGATTTCTTTTGGACTAATATGCCTTATTCTTTTAAACTATTGCGCCTCAGTTTCAACCTTTTTTGTTTTCACCTTAGCTTTAATCTTAAATTCCCACTGATCGCCGTCTGAGGTATCAAAGCTGGTGGAATTGGTTAACTGGTGATAATTAATGAGGTGGTTGCTCAAACTTTCTTCCAAATCACGCTGTTCTTTTCTTGCCTCTTTTAAATCATTTTTAAACTCAGTCACTTGAGCTGTCTCATTTAGATCATTTTTACGCTCTTTCCACTGATTTCTAATTTCTTCTCGTTCTTCTTCCACTTGTTGCAGCTGCTCATCATTTTCAAAAACATCTTTAATCATGCGTCGCTTTTTCTTCATTCTCTGTTTAAGCCTCATTAATTTACTAGCTTTTGATTCAATCACATCCTCCAAAGCATGCAGGGTTTCAGCAAAATCATCTGATCTTTTAGCTTCAACTTCAACGGCAACTCCTTCCTCCTGTTCTGCATCTTGACTCAAAGCATCAATTGCTAAGTCATCAGCACTTTTTAATTGTGGGTCTTTTTCACCGGCCGGCAAGGCATTATCATTTTTTTGATTATTTGGCATATTGCTTCCTAACTTTTTAATTTAATAAATTCTGAGGGAGGCCCTCAGCGTTTTATCCATTAGAAATGGATCATAGACTGGTAAATAAATTGTAATTGTTGCTTGTGTATATTTTAATTATATAATGAGTTGTCTTATCTTTTGGGCTATTTTCTGTGTTGCCTCCTCCTTAAGTGCTGAGTGCAACACTAGCGTCATCGTCGCCTTGAAAATAATCCAAAATTTTAAGAAATCAACTTAATTACAACTTATTTACCAGTCTTAGACTGCTCTCCTGTGACTAGGGGTATTAAACCTCAAGTCACACCAAGGGGGATTTCGCCTTGGAACCCCCATTCTGATTTATTTCCCCCACTTAGCAGGACAAGCTGCGGGATATAATCAGAATAATTATCTTTGCTAACTATTTAGTTTACTATTGTTTACTATAAAATTTATATCAATTTTCCTAATGCCGTTCAAGTTTATTAACTGCTTTTTCAATAATTTTTTGTTATAATACTAAGTGGCGCAATCAAGTAGCGGCTTCGTGCAAACGAAGAGGAAAGTCCGGACAGCTGAACAAATGGTGTCTTGCGAAAGCAAGAGATTGCTTGTGAAAACAAGCAAGCCAGTTAGAGCAACAGTGACGATCCGAGTGGCGTCGGGTGCAACGATCAAGCGACTGGATCGGTTAATTTATTAACCGGGCAATCCTCCCAGCTGAGACTGACGATCTTTACCTTATTGAATTTGTTCTCTATCAGTCTGTTTTGCAGACTAAGGTAATAATGTTCAGGCGTAGATAAATCACTACTTAAAACAGAATCCGGCTTATCGATTGCGCCATTGAAATTTTACGGCAGCTCCAATAAACTATTGTCATTGACCTACTAATCGCAGAAAACCTATGAGTATTTGGCAAGCAATTTTTTTGGCTATAGTTCAAGGTTTTACTGAATTTCTTCCTATTTCCAGTTCCGGGCATCTAGCTATTCTTCAAAATTGGATGCAGATTCCGCCGTCAATTTTTTATTTTGATATTTTTTTACATTTCGTCAGTGTGATAGTGATTATTTATTATTTTCGCCAAGCTATTTTTAAAGTAAACAAACAAACGGTGGTTAATTTAATAATTGCCACCCTTCCCTTATTACTAATAGGTTATTTGTTTAAAGATTGGATTAAATTATTGTTCAGCTCAAACACAGCAGTCGGCATTGGTTTATTAATCACAGCAGCTTTGAATTTTTACACCTGGAAAAAATATAAGCAGCTTGAGTCTTCTCAACCGCTCAACCCTAAAAAATCTTTTTGGATTGGATTGTCACAAATCTTTGCCTTGCTGCCAGGTATTTCACGCTCAGGTTCCACTTTGTTTGGCGCCAGTATGGTTGAGGTTGATAAATCCACAGCTTTTGAATTCAGTTTTTTACTGGCTGTGCCTGCAATTTTAGCAGCCAACTTTGCAGAATTATTAACTATCGGTTTTGATATAACAAATCATTTTGCAAAAATTTCACTGTCAAATTATATTGCTGGAGGCTTGGCGTGTCTGATAATTAGCTTTATGAGTCTTGAATTGCTTAAAATCACATTTGATAAAACTAAGTATCATTTTTTTGGCTGGTATTGTTTGATTATGGGCTGTCTAGCAATTTTTTCAACTTTTATTTAAAAATACTTAAAAACCGTCGCTTGCATATAGCGACTGAAAAATACATATAATTGCTATAAACTGCTCGGCAGTTGCTAAAAAATTAATATTTAAAACAATCAATTACTCCAATCTTTGCCGATAACTTAAAGCCTCTTTAATATGCCGTGCTCCAACTTTTTTTTTGACTTCCAAATCGGCAATGGTTCTAGCTACTCTCACAGTTTTTAACAAACCCCTGTTAGACAAGTGCAAATTAGTTGCTGCTTGCTTAATTAAAGCCAAGCAGTCTTGATTTAAATAAACCAATTTTTTAATTTGTTTACCAGTCAAACATTTATTACTGGTTAAATTTAAATTACGATAACGGTGTTGTTGAACTTTTCTAACAGTTAAAACTAAATCTTGCATTTTTGCTAAATCTATTTTCTTTTCTTGATCTTTCAAATTAAATCCGTCGTTGTTAAATTCTATATTTAAAAATAGATCTATTCTATCTAAAATGGCACCTGATATTTTTTGTTGATAAGATTTTCTCTGCCAAGGAGTACAACTGCAAGGTTTGATTTGGCTGCCGTAATAACCGCAGGGGCAGGGATTCTGAGTAGCAGCCAAAATAAAATCAGCCGGAAAAGTAATGACTCTACCGTTTTTATTTAAAGTCATCACGCCTTGCTCCAACGGCTGGCGCAAGCAATCTAAAGCCTTACCGTTAAAAAGATTAATTTCGTCTAAAAACAAAATTCCATGATGAGCTAAAGTCATTTCACCAGGAAAGTTGGTTCTTCCGCCACCTGTCAACCGAGTTGGAGTAATCCGGTGCTGAGGCTTTCTTAAAGGTGGACTGCTGTACAGCTCTTGCTGATTATTAGCTGCAGAATGAATTTTAGTTACCTGCAGCGCTTTTTCATAAGGTAAAGGCGGCAGCAATGACCATAACGACTCTGCAATCAGAGTTTTGCCCATGCCGGGAGGACCGGAGAGCAGAATATTATGTTTGCCGGCAGCCGCAATCTGCAACACTCGCCTGATACGATCATTAATAATTAAATCATTGACAGCAACCGCAGATTTTCTAGGCTGTAAAGCAAACTGCGCCCCTTTTGTTTGATAACTTTGCCAATCGTGCTTAATTAGTTGCTGAATATGATCCAGCAAAATAATTTTAATATCATTAATTAATTTAAGTTGAGAGGCGCACTCACTGGGTGCAAAAACCCGCTCAAAGCCTAACTCGCGGGCAGCAATCACTAAAGCCAAAATTTGCTTGACCGGTTTAATAGCGCCATCCAAAGCCAATGATCCAATAAAACAATCTTTGTTGGAAAAATTATTAAAAGCAGGCAAGCCATAACTTTTAAGCAAGCCCACTAAAATTGCCAGCTCCAGATGGTTATTCTGTTTAGGAACATCTGATGGAGCTAAATTAATAATAGTGCGGCAACTTTTAATTTTAATATCATTAGTTTTAAGCGACGACAAAACTCTTTCTTTAGCTTCAGCTACCACCCGGCCGGCAAGACCAGTTAACACTATTTTAGGGATACCCTGCTGTGACACAACTTCAATATCAATCTTTAGCGGAGCAAGGCTTTGTAAAATTAATGATGAACTAACTGCCTGCATACCAATTATTTAAACTAAAAAAACTTAAAATTAACTGAAAAGCGTTGGCTGCAATCATCCGACCTGCAGTTGACGAATTTTATTACAGTTACAACAATTTCAAAACCACTTTTATTTTTAAGTTTTATCTTCTTAAGCTATAATAAAGCCATTAATAACTGCTGCTAATCAACTATTGCCTACAGGTTATCAAAAACTGCTAGCAGAATTCATTATCAAGGCTTAATCTGAAATAAAACACATTTATGTTAAAGCTGCAGAAAACTATCTACCGCCTTAAAAGACCCTATCATTTTTTAAAAACAGGGTTGCTGCATAGTTTGCCGGCCAACATTCGATACCAATTTCCCGCCCGCAAACTTAAAATTGTTGCAGTCACCGGTACTGACGGTAAAACTACCTCCAGCAATCTTGTTTTTCACATCTTAAATCATGCTCAACTAAAAACTGGTTTGATTTCAACTGTTTCAGCTAAAATTGGCGATAAAAGTATTGACACCGGTTTACATACTACAGCTCCTAAACCACACGAATTAAACAAACTGTTGGCGCAAATGGTTGCTGCTGAGTGCAAGTATGCTGTGCTGGAAATGACTTCGCATGGCATCTACCAATTTAGAACCTGGGGTCTTAAGCCGATAATTGCCGGCCTGACCAATATTAGCCATGAGCATTTTGATTATCATCTAAATTACGATAATTATATTGATGCCAAATGCTTGCTTTTAAAAAAAGCCCCAACAGTTGTTATTAACCAAGATGACAAATCTTATTATCGAGTTAAGCAAAGACTTGATTTAAAAGAACAAAATGTTATTAGCTACAGTTTGCAAGATGATTTAGATAATAAGATTAAGTTAGCTATCGAGCAACGCTTTAATCAAGACTATAATCAAATGAACGCCCGATTGGCCGCTGCCATTGCTCAAGAGCTTGAGGTAGATGATGAAATTATTGCTGAGGCTATTAATAATTTTCCGGATGTCCCCGGTAGATTGGAAGAGCTAAAAATAGGCCAGCCTTTTAAAATTATTGTTGATTTTGCCCACACTCCTAATGCTCTTGATAAAGTATTAGGTTATTTAAAAAATCAACTCAAGAACTCAGGCCGGCTCATTGCTGTTTTTGGAGCCACCGGGTTAAGAGATAAATCTAAACGGCCTATTATGGGCCAAAAAGCAGTTAAGCATGCCGATTTAGTAGTTTTAACTGCCGACGACTCACGAAGTGAGAATACATGGACCATTATCCGCCAAATCAAAGCTGGTATTCAGCAAAATCAAGACAAAATTATCTCCATACCTAATCGATATATGGCTATTAAACATACTTTAACTAAACTGGCTGAACCCAACGATATTGTGGCTTTACTAGGTCAGGGACACGAACAAAGTTTAGCTATTGGCAATCAGGAAATACCCTGGAACGACAGCGTAGTAGCAACCCAAATTATCAAAGAATCCAGTCAAAAACAAAAAGGGAATTAGTTGTTAAATCTTTTAAACAAGCGAGCTTAACAATAATTAATATTAAAAACAATTTAAAAGCAGGCTTAAAAAAATATTAAAAAAATTAAGAAAATGAAAAATTCCACAGCCACCGCTAATAAAGTAGCAAATTTGGACCAATTCAACAATTTTTACTTAATGGGGATTAAAGGCGTGGCCATGACTTCTTTGGCACAAATTTTGCTGGATTTTGACAAACAAGTGAAGGGCTGCGATGTTCCGGATCAATTTGTTACTCAAAAAATACTAAACCAGTTAAAAATAAAAATAGACCATGGTTTTGTCCATCAGCTGCCAATCGAGACTGACTGTGTAATTTATACTGCCGCCCATGGCGCTAGACAAAACCCGGTGGTGCAGCAAGCAATTGATAAAAACATTACTGCTGTTTCACAAGCTGAAGCTTTAGCTTATTTCTTTAACCAAAAAAAAGGAATTGCAGTATGCGGAGTAGGAGGGAAATCGACAGTCTCAGCCATGCTAGCTTGGATTTTAAAACAAAATAATTTAAAACCGTCCTTTTCTGTAGGAGTAGGACAAATTTTAGGCATGAAACGGACCGGCCGCTGGCAGCCTAAAAGCGAATCATTTGTAGCCGAAGCTGACGAATATGTTATTAATCCCTCTAAAAACAAAGAATTAAGCAAAAAATTGATTCCTCGTTTTTCCTTTTTGCAGCCGCAGACCATAGTTTGCACTAATTTGAAATATGACCATCCCGATGTTTACACCAGTCTCGAGCAAACCAGAAAAATATTTAGCCGCTTTTTTTTACAATTAGCAGCTAATGGCACCCTGATTATTAATCAGGATAATCAACACTTAATAGCAATTAAGCAAAAACTGGCGCCGAACTTTGAAAAAAAACAAATAACAGTCAAGTCTTTCGGCGCCAGCCAACAAGCCGATATTCAACTGTTAGAACAAACAGTGCAGCAGCAAACTAACCAGGCTAAAATAATATTTCAAGATCAGGAATATCAACTGAAGCTTAAAATTCCGGGTAAATTTAACATCTGTAATGCCTTGGCTGCCAGCCTAGCTGCCCACACATTAGGCGTTTCCTTAATTGACAGTTTTTCAGCTTTAACCGATTTTCAAGGCACACAACGCCGCTTTGAATTTAAAGGCTGCAAAGAAAATGTGCTATATTATGATGATTACGCTCATCACCCTCATGAAATTGAGCAAACTATTCAAGCTTTACAAAAGTGGCATCCGGAAAAAAATTGCGTTATTGCTTTTCAGCCGCATACTTTTTCCAGAACCAAAGAATTACTAGCTGATTTTGCTCAAGCTTTAGCTACAGCCAAAAAAGTATTGTTACTGAATATTTTCCCTTCCGCCCGAGAAGAATATGATCCTAATATTTCATCTGACTTGCTGCTGCAAAAAATTAAAGAATCTAATCCCAACATGGCAGTCAATAATCTTAAAACAATTAATTCTTTGGCAGATTTCTGCGTACACCAACTGACAGCAGATGATGTCTTGCTGACCATGGGTGCAGGCGATATTTATCAAGTCCATCAGAAAATAAATTCTCTGCTGGCGTAATTTGTTAAAATAAATAACTCCAAATTTAGTTGTGTAATTTCCCCCGCCTTAAAGCTTAAAATTAGTACTGACCTTTTCGAAAAATAATCTATAAAAAAAATATTAAAAAAATGGTATAATTTAACTTCCGGACAATTAGCTAGGTTAAATTACTGCTAAATTAGCGCTAAATTACCTAAACTGTTCCTTGAGCCTCGGTGGCGGAACTGGCAGACGCGCGAGACTTAAAATCTCGTTCTTTCACAAGAGTGTGGGTTCGATTCCCTCCCGAGGCACATTAAAATTACCAATTAATTCCAGCTGTAAATCTAAGTCCATTAATACGCGAGAGTAGCTCAGTTGGTAGAGCGTCTCCCTTCCAAGGAGAAGGTCGCGGGTTCGACCCCCGTCTCTCGCTCAAAAATCGAACTTTAAGAAATAAACTTAAATTATTCACTAGTTATTAACTTTACTGAATAATATATTTCAACTAACCGGAGAGTAGCTCAGATGGCTAGAGCGCGCGCTTTGGGAGCGCGAGGTCGCAGGTTCGAGCCCTGTCTCTCCGACAAAATTTAAAAACCTAATATTATTAACTCAACATAGATTTTAGTGAAAAAACATTCCACAGCTTCAATGCCCTTCAGCCCTAAAAGTCGCCAAAAATCTGCTGAAAAACAAAGAAAATCTTCAATTTCACTTTCGGGACAAAATAAATCCCTGCAGCAAGCCATTGAAGAGAGACGGCGCTTAAAAGCAATGGAGCAAAGTGCTCCGGACCCAATCAATAAAACAGCGTCTCATCGCGGCCGATTGGCTGAACAAAGAATTGACCGCTTGCGGCAAAAAGTCAATGAGGGCAAGAAAAACAACAGCCGCAACTAGCTTCTATCTCACAACTCCTGTGCAAATTTCTATTTTTCTTTCTTGAGTTTCCTAAAAATTAAAGACCATAGTTAAAAACAGCAAATAAAAACAACAATTTGTCAGTCGTTTTTAATTTTTAATTTTTACACTAGAGGTATGCTGCGCTCGACCGCCTCTAATCAGCCTACTAACAACAGCGCTGAACAAATTCTTAAAAAATATTTTGGCTATGAGCAGTTTCGCTCCGGACAAAAAGAAATCATTGCTTCAATAATTTCCGGTCAAGATACTATTGCTATTCGCTCTACCGGCAGCGGCAAATCAATTTGTTTTCAAGTGCCGGCTTTATATTTTTCCGGCACTACTTTAGTAATTTCTCCCTTAATTTCACTTATGGCTGATCAGGTTGAAGCACTGCAAGAGCTTAATATCCCTGCCACTTATATCAACAGCACCTTGTCGCGCCAAGAATCTCAACAGCGTGTGCAAAAATTACTTCGCCAGCACTATAAATTAGTTTATCTTTCTCCTGAAAAACTAGGGGCAAAAGGTTTTGCCAATATCCTAAGTCAACTCACTGTTAACTTTATTGCTATTGATGAGGCGCATTGCATTTCCATGTGGGGTCATGATTTTCGGCCCAGCTATCAACAAATTCCTCGCTTTATTAACCGTTTAAAAACTAACCCTGTTTTAGGAATTTTTACAGCCACAGCCACACCGCAAATTATGCAAGACATAAAAAAATTTCTGCAATTAAAACACGTTAAAATTTTTAAACAATCTGCTCTGCGCACTAATCTCAACTTAAATGTAATAGAGTGCGCCTCCCGAGCAGAAAAGCAGCTCGCTTTACTTAAACTTCTTAAAAATCATTATCAGCAAACCGGCATTGTTTATTGCACCACTCGCAGAAGTACGCAAATTACGGCGCAAATGATCAACCATCTTAATTTCAACGGACAGCTGACCAACAGTAAAGCAGAGGCTTATCACGGCGGCTTAGAGTCAGAACAACGAGCCGACATTCAAGACAGATTTATGACAAATCAATCCAAAATTATTTGCGCCACCAACGCTTTTGGGATGGGAGTTGATAAAAGCGATATTCGATTTGTAATTCACTATCAATTACCGGCCAATCTGGAAAATTATTATCAAGAAGTAGGCCGAGCCGGCCGAGATGGTAAAAAAAGCCGCTGCTATTTATTATTCTCTCAGCGCGATATCTTCATCCAACAGGGGTTGCTAAACAATAAATCCCGCCGCCGCTATCGAGTTGAGCTTAAAAAATTAAAAACTATAGTCGCAGCCATGACTGCTAAGACTTGCTTGCAGCAACAACTGGCCGCTTATTTTCAAGACAAACTGGACCATCCTTGCGGAAAATGCGGGTTTTGTCAAAATTTCCAATTAAAATTAAGTACACAAGAAAATCAATTTTTGCAATATATTCAACATCATGCTTTGTTGTCAAAGTTACCAGTGCAAAGTCATTATTTAATAGCGTTGCTGATGCCTGACACCATTAACCACTGGCAACAAATTCCCGGTATTGGCACGGGACTACTTAAAGAAATAAAGGCCTGCGAACTGATTACATTCTAATTATTAAGCTTTAACTAACAATTATATCTCCTACTAGATTTGTCTCACTTGCTTAGGTCAGCAATTTGATATAAGCCGCTGTCTTTAAACTTTCTGGAGCGATAATATTCTTGAGTGCCAATAGCTGAAATAACAGCTAATTGAGTATAGCCCTGATCAGCTGCTAACTGTTTAGCTCGTTTAATTAACTTGCTGCCTAAACCTAAATGTTGAGCCTTGCCTTGAGCTGATTGTCCTAACCGGACCAATTGTCCATAAACATGAATTTCTCTAATCATGGCACAATTCTCAGCTGTTAATTCCTTCACAAAAGCAGTCGATCGAGGCAGACTTAAGCGTAAAAAAGCCAGTAATTTTATCTCCTCTTTGACCGGGACTAAATATTGTAAAAAAATCTGTTTAGCAGCTGCCGTCTGATATTCCAATTTTTTAAAAAAAATGTTATCAACGTCAAACTCTAAATTTCTAATCTCTCGAGCTCTAATGTCAACTGACTTTTGCTCAAGTCTTTTTAGATGTTGCTGCACAATTTGTCTAAAATTTGTCTTTTTATTGCCGTCAACAATAGCAAAACTGGGAATATCGCGCATCATTCTAGTGACTCGGCAATATTCAGGGGTATTAAGCAAACAAAAACTTAAAACATCCAACAATTCTTCTTCACTATAAGGCTGCCACTGCCCAGCCTGATAATATTTCATCAGGGGAGCAGTTTGCAACAAAGTACAAGGATAAATTTTAATTTCATCCGGCCGAAACCTCTCATCATTAAACATTTTGACATAATCTTGCTTATCCTGCTGAGGAGAAGAGCCCAGAAGATTAGGCATCCAATGAGCATGAATTTTAAAACCGGCCTGACGCAACAACTTCATGGCTTGAGCTGATGTTGCCACAGAATGGCCGCGGTAATTAGCCTTAAGCACTTGATCATTCAAGCTCTGCAGGCCTAACTGTACTTTGGTGCAACCCAGGCGCCGCAGCTTCTTGACTTCATTACAATCAACTAAATCCGGTCTGGTTTCTAAAGACAAACCAATACAACGATGCTTTGCTTGTTCATTAATCTGCTGCTGCTTAACTAATGCCGGCCAGTCTGTTGTTTGAAATTTATCCAAAGCGACTGCTTTTTCAGTTTTAAAAAATAAATCAGTAATCAATTGATTATATTGATTTTTTTTAATAGTTTCTCCTGTCAACTCATAATCAGAAAAAATTTGTTCATTTATTTTACTATCGCTTGATATAAAAGGCATATCAAGTTCGGACATTTCTTTCTCAATTTGTTGATAGTGGGCTTGCAAGCGCAGACGATCATCCTTCTTATTAAACTCATTCAAAGCCCTTAAGCATTCCTTAAGAAACCATAATTGATAGGGCAGAGGGTAACTGGACCATGAGCCGCCCAAAACAATTAGCTCTACTTTATCTACCGGATGACCCATATCATACAAGGCCTGAACACGATTATAGGTTTGCAAATAAGGATCAAAATAATTGTGCTCCGCTCGCTGGGCTCCCGGTTCGCTCGGCAAATAGCTCTTAGGCATGCGCACATTGCTGGGACAAAAAATACAATTGCCGGGGCAGGGATAAGGTTTAGTTAAAACAGTGACCGGAGCGATGCCGGATATAGTACGTGACGGCTTCATGCGCAGCTGTTTAACTACTTTTCTGGAAAAAGGTTGTAAGCCGTGACTACCGGCCAGCTGGCGGTAAACAGCAATAATATCAGTTTTCGACAACATCTTGCCGTTAGGCAAAGCATATTTTTTCTGCAAAACTAAAATTTTTTCTTTAGACAAAGGCAGGCTCTGCTCCAATTCCTGCACTAATTCAATTAATAGAGTTTGGTGCTGTGTAATAAGTTCATTCATAATGATATTATATTGTACCAGGCGAAAAAATATAATGACATTTGTTAGCTAGAGTCAAATAAGCAAGGTTGATCAGAGAAAATAGCGATTTTTTATTATAATGAGCTCTGTAGTTGCTTGGATTATTAAAAAAAGCAACTCTTCAATTATCAAAAAATGATGGACAAAAAAATAATTCTGGCTTTGGATCAACTGAATCAAGAATTTTATCAAGAAAATGCGGTTAGTTTCGATCGCAGCCGGCAATATTCCTGGCCCGGATGGCAAAAGCTGCTCCCAAAAATTAAAAGTCCGGCAAAGAAAGACCAAACCATATCAGTGTTGGATGCAGGCTGCGGCAATGCTCGTTTTGCTCAATTTTTACATGAACATCAAATTAAATTTACTTACCTGGGAATAGATAGTAGCCCCATGCTATTAGCTAAAGCCCGCAAAAATTTAAACAATTTAGACATAAAATTTAAGCTGCAAGCTCTAAATATTGTTAAATTATTACTAGAGGAGCAATTAGCAGCTCAATTTTCGCAAAAATTTGATTTTATCGTTGCTTTTGGAATACTACATCATATTCCTAGTTTTAAACTTAGACAAAAATTCATCAAACTTTTAGGCCGGCAGTTAAAAACACCACAATCTTTATTAGCAATTACTGCTTGGCAGTTTGCCGCTTATGCTAGATTTAATTCCAAAAAAATTCCGGTGCAGCAATTTGCTTTTGACAGTAATAAATTAGAAAGAAACGACTTTATTTTAGGCTGGCAAAAACAAAACAAAACAGCCCGCTATTGCCATTTTGTTGACGAAAAAGAGGTAAAGGAGTTAAAAAATAATTTATCCTGCCTAAATTTAAACTCTGATTTTTTAGCTGATGGGAAAAACAACAAATTAAATCGATATTTAGTGTGGCAAAAATCTGCTTAAAAACTAAATAATAAAATCACTGCCATGACCCGGATAAGCTCGGTAGCCCTCTAAATCTTGTTTAATTTTTTGCACAGACTGTTGCATTTTTTGCGGCAAGGAATAAGAAAAGTCTGTCCTCCCTCTTCCTTGAGCAAATAAAGTGTCACCAGTCAAAACAAACTGTTGTTGATGATTAACAAAACACACTGCGCCGGGGGTATGGCCGGGTGTGTGCAGCACTTCCAGCTCAAATGAACCGCAATTAATGGTTTCTCCATCTTGTAGAAAATTGGTAATAGTCGGCGGCGCCAGTTCGACTTTCTGTTTTTGCCAATAACTAGCGCTTTTGTTAATATTCTTCACTAAAAAATTATCTGCAGTATGAATAGCAAACGGTAAATCAAAATTTAACTGTAAAGCTGATACTGCTAAAATATGATCGTAGTGACCGTGAGTAGCCACCATCATGACAGGTTTTAAGTTTTGCCTTAAAATTTCCTCACTAATGAGCTCCGGTTCATCTGCCGGATCAATTAATAAACACTGGTCTGACAATGAATCTATCAGTAAATAACAATTGGTGTTTAATTGTCCTAAAATAAATTTGCTGACTTTCATAAAAACTTAATAAAAAAAATATTTGCAATTAAACTTTGCTTTACAGCTCAATGTATTACAATTTTACTACAACTTAAAAAATAGTGTTAAAAAATAATAAAGACTCATTAAAAACTCATCAATAAACAGAAAAAGCATGAATAAAAAAATAAACAAACTTATCACATATTCCAAAAATGGAATCCTCAGTAAAGAAATTATAAAAAATGAGGAACTAAATATTACTCTATTTTGCATGGGTAAAGGAACAGAGATCTCTGATCATACATCTACTAAACAAGGTTTTATTTATGTCATTGAAGGAGATGGGGTTTTCAATCTTGCAGAAAAAAATATATCAATGTCATCAGGAGTACTCATCCACCTAGAAAAAAATGCTGTGCATTCTTTAAAAGCTAATGACAATACCAGTTTTATTTTAGCTTTAATTAATAGTTAACTAAAATTCAATTCATTAACCCAACTTCATCTGTAAAAATATCTAATATGACCATTGTTTATTTATCGACTCAAAAATCATCTCCCTAAATACTTTGGCTATCATTTTATTGAATTTCCTTTGTAAAAGAGTAAAATCGTAATTAAAGAAGCTATATAAAAATTTTTGGAAAAATTATGCCATTTTTTAATAGTAAATCCAAAAGAAAGCGAAGAGGGCGCAAGGGCGGTAAGGCCGCAGGTCCCGGAGGAACTTGTGTTTGCGTAAATCCTAACTGTGACTATAAAGAGCCGCACAAAAGAGGCAAACCCTGCTACAAATGCAAATGCCCTAAATGCGGTTCTCCTATGAGCCGTCAATAGTTTTAAATTAATTAGAAATCTATGTATGTCAACTGTTTCGCAAAAAGAAGAGCTTAAAAAAGGAGCAAAACTAGCTCAAACAGCGATTTGGCTAGAAGGCCTATTAGTAGCAGCCAAAGTTGCGGCTGCTTTACTTTCAGGGAGCTTATCTTTAATCTCAGACGCAATTCACAGTGGGTCAGACATAATTTCAATCATTACCTCCTGGTTGGGACTGAAACTTGCACAAAAAGATCCAAATGAAAAATTCCCCTATGGCTATTACAAGGCAGAAAGTATTGCTACAAGTCTGATTTCTCTGATAATTTTATATGGTAGTTATGAAATGGTTAAACGTGGAATCAGCACCTGGAATAATCCTTCAGAAATCAGCTTGCCGCTCATTGCTTTAATAGTTTCACTAGCAGATGCCATTATTTTATTTATATTTGGAAATTATGAAATCAAAATCGGTAAAGAAACTAGGGCGCAAAGTTTAATTGCTATGGGTGAAGAAAATCGCACCCATATTTTTTCCTCAAGTGCCGTCTTTTTAGGTACACTTTCAGCCTATTTAGAAATTCCATATATTGAAAGCTTGGTAACTTTGGGCATTTCTTTTTTGATTTTCAAAATTGGTTTTTCTAATCTTAAAAATTCCATACTAGTCTTAATGGATGTAAGTCCAGAACAAGAAATTGAAGAAAAAATCTTAGCTATCGCAGAACAAGTGCCAGGCATAGAAGAAGCATTTGAATTACGTTTAAGAAAAGCTGGGCCTTCAATTTTTGGTGAAATTAAAGTCGGCATTCGTCGCTCTGTAGATGTAGTACGTTCACATCAAATCGCTTACACAGTGGAAAAACGCGTCAAGCAAGAAATACCACCCCTAGAAAGGTTAATGGTTCATGTAGAACCTTATCAATCTGATTATCAACACTTAGTGATTCCTGTTGAAAATAAGAATGGATTAAAATCCAAAGTAGCCCAAAAATTTGCTCGCGCTCCCTATTTTTTATGTGTTAATTTAAAAAAAGATGAATTAGAAGGCTTTTATTTTCTTGACAACCCCCATAAAGATAAAAAAAATAAAGCAGGTTTAGGTTCTGCAAAAACAGTGGCAGAAAGTAAAAGTGATTGTCTGATCGTACACGAAATTGGAGAAATCGCCTTTCATGCAGTAAGAGAATATTTATTTGATATTTATTTAACTCAAGCTACTACAGCTCAAGCAGTAATCGAAAAATTTAAACAAGATAAATTGGAGCTGCTTGATCAACCCACGACTGAAAGTTAGAAACTCATTACCTAGGTTATTGATAGCCGTTTGGATGCACTGCTCGCTCACTTTTTAAGTTCGCTCCCAGTATTACTCGAGTGCTACATATTATTAAATAGAGCTTTGTACTCGAACGCGCAGTGGCTCTTATCTATTAACCACACTTCAATAAACAAACCTCCGCCACAAGCGGAGGTTTTTTTATTGATG
>CAZPQG010000012.1:0-11756 GCA_964588685.1 uncultured Pseudomonadales bacterium
GCTCGGTACTTTTTTTAAAGTTATGGCTAAACAGAAAAGTTCTGCTTAAGTTAAGGAGGAGAGGCAATTTTTATTTAATGCGGCCTATAGCGCATAATTAAGATATAATTAATTCATAATGAATAATGATCGTCAATCTAATGATAGCAATAATCAATTGCTTGATAGGCAAAATAATAATCAAGTAGATAATCAAATAGGAGAAAAAAAAGCGCCTTCGCTGAAATTGTCTACAAAATCTCCCCAAGCCAGAGTAAAAAATTTTAAACTAATTAGATATTGTCTTTTTGCCTCAGCCCTCATTACCATTGGTGTTTTGAGCCTTTGGATTTATCAGCAGACTATTCAAAAAAAGAGTCAATATTCTGTTAAGATTGACAACTCGAAAGAACAATTATCTCAAGTCGAAGATTCGTCACTGCCGGCTGATGAGCCATCTGAGATAATGCCAACTGTTAATTTAACGGCTAACAAAATATTTTATTCAACAGGTAGTGATATTTTTATTTTTGATGCGCAAAATAAAGAAACTGTAAGCTTATTAGATGATTATTTGGAAGGTGAATTACACTTTTCCGAGCCGGAAAAGTTAGATGATTCTAGCTCTGATATTTTTATTAGAAATATTAGAGTAATTGATGAAAATAAGATTGCCTTTAGTAAATGCAGTACTCAAGCTGAGCATTCGAATTGCGGTATATATTTATTAGACCTTCAAGCAAAGCAGATTATTGAGCAAGAGACATGGGATACAAATATACAACCGCAAGCATTTGATTGGCATACAACCGAACTTTTTGCATACTTGATAACTTTTGATGAAAAATGGCAGCTTTACTTAAATACAAAAGATAGTTTAAAAATACTTGAGGATCTTGAGGGCTTTTTTGGAAGGGGCGGTGCTAATATAGACAGTAATAAAATAAGATTTTCGCCTGATGGCGAGCATGTTATGCAGATTTCTACCGGCTCACCTCGCGACCCTTTCGATTTTAATATCTATATTTATCAAGTGAGTACAGATGAGAAATTTACTATCTCTAACGCTAGCCAACCTGCTTGGATGGATAATGAAAGAATTGTTTATAAACAGACTTTGGCAGAAGCTCATTTAGAAAATGAAGCAGCAAGAGATGAGGGTTTGTATATCTACAATATAGTCAACAAAACACAAACTAAACTTACGGGTATTAATGAAAAAGCTTACAGACCCGAGGCTTTGGTTAATGAAGATAAAATTCTTTACGAAAATTATGCTGACAAACAAATTTGGTTATATGATTTAGCAACAAAGGATAATAGGTTAATAGCAGATAAAGCCTTATATCCTATTTGGTTAAATTCAAACAAAATTGTTTATTATGAAATAGAATTATTTGATGAGAAAGATGAGCGCAGAGGAATGCCCGGCGGGGTAGATTATGAAAGAAAAAATTTAGCTGTTTATGATTTGGTGGAAGAAAAATCCTACTCAATACCGGAATCTTCAGACATTCATAGTATAGCAACTCAGCACAATTAATTTACCTTTTTGTCGGGCTGACTGGACTTGAACCAGCGGCCCCACGCACCCCATGCGTGTGCTCTAGCCATCTGAGCTACAGCCCGTTTTGTGTCTTAATTTGTGTCTTTAATTTATTCAATTAACCAATATTCAAGTAGCTGCTTAAATATTAATACCAATATTAATGCAGCGCAATAATTCAGTGAATTTTAAGTTTTTACCGTTAGCTTAGATTAAGTTGCATTAAGGTTCATAATTAAAATTAGAACTACAGCCCCAAACTATTAATTAGCATTATCTTTGAATAACTATATTTTAAACCACTTTGCTAATAATTCCACTATTCATTTCCTTGTCAATTTTAAGTATAGTAGTATATAGTGAACAAAAACCAAACATTAATTATTTAACAAATTATTTAAGGAGTATTTAATGGCAAAAAAGAAATCTAAAAAATCCAAAAAAAAGGACAAAAAAAAGGATAAAGAAAAAAAGCAGACGAAGCAAGATAAAGAACTTGAACAAAAAAAAGAAATTGTTAAGGTTGCTATGCAGCAAATTGACAAAGAATACGGCAAAGGTTCAGTCATGAAAATGGGGGATTCTTTAAAAAATGTGGTTCAAATCCCCTCGATTCCTTCCGGTTCATTATCGCTCGATTTAGCGCTGGGTGTGGGCGGTTATCCTAAAGGTAGAATTGTTGAAATTTATGGGCCTGAAGCATCCGGCAAAACCACTTTGTGTCTGCATGCTATCGCCGAAGTGCAAAAACAAAATGGAGTGGCTGCTTTTATTGACGTAGAGCATGCCATGGATCCTGTCAGGGCCAGGAAAATCGGCGTGAATTTAGATGAATTGCTTATTTCTCAGCCTGATTATGGAGAGCAAGCTTTAGAGATTACCGAACGCCTTATTCGCTCCGGCGGTGTTGATTTGGTTGTCATTGATTCCATTGCCGCCTTAGTGCCTAAGGCAGAGATTGAAGGTGAAATGGGTGACGCTCAAATGGGCACACAGGCTCGGCTTATGTCCCAGGCTATGAGGAAATTAGCAGCTGCTATCAGCAAAACTGATACTTTGGTTATTTTTACCAACCAAATTAGAATGAAGATCGGTGTTATGTTTGGCAATCCTGAAACTACTTCCGGCGGCAATGCCATTAAGTTTTATGCTTCACAGCGCTTGGATATTAGAAGAATCGGCACCATTAAAGACGGCGATGAAGTGGTGGGCAGCCATCACAGAGTGAGGGTTAAAAAGAATAAAGTGGCGCCGCCTTTTAGAGAGACAGAGTTTGACATGGATGACAATGGCATTTCTCGCAGCGGCGATGTGCTGGACTTAGGAGTTAAAATGGATGTGGTGGAGAGATCGGGCAGCTTTTATAAATATGAAGACGAAGTAATAGCTCAGGGTCGGGAAGCTACAAAAGAAGAGTTAAGAGAAAATGAAAAATTAATGTCTGCCATTGAAGACGAAATTTGGGAAAAGATTGAAGCAAAAAATAAGAAAAAAGAGAGCAAATCTTAGCTCATTTTGATTGCCTTAAACCCTTGAAGTAAACTGCTTTCATTATTAAAAAATATTGATAAATCAGTCTTTTTCAATAAATTATTGAGTAAATTAAAAGTTGACTGTTGTCTGCTGAAAGCATATAATATCTTCTTAGAGACGTGAGTATATTTTAGTAAATATTAACTACTCAACACTATTAATATTAATTGAAACGAATATTAAGTACTTATTTGTTTAGTTTGAAGAGCAATATCAATTTTATCTTAAGAAATTAGAAATTTATTAATGACTTACAAAAGAATATTTTCCTCAGGATTAAGAGCATTTTTATCTTGTTGGCATTGTTCGCGTCCTTAATATTTTTTGATATTTAGTTTTCTTCAAACTCATTTTCTCCACGTCTCTCAAATTGAATAATAAATGCTGTTTAACAGCAGCTGTTGATTTTAATTTATGCTGCAACAGTTTGTTATTTAATTTTGATTCAAAAAATAAATATTTATTTATTAAGGAACTATTATGACATTATTTAACAATCTTTCTACTCTTTTTTCTAGAGATAGAAATAAAAAATCAGATTCCGAAGCAAAGTCGAAAGCTGCAGCTGAACAGCAAAAACAGGAAAAAGCCGTTGCGCAAAAACGAAAAAAAGCAAAAGCTCGCTCTCAACAGCAAGCACTAGAGCAGCGCCGGGCGCAGCAAGAACAGCAGCAAAAACAACAAGAGCAAACCGCTCAGGCCGAACTTGAATTAAAAGAGACACAAGCTAAGCTGGAAGCAATTAAGCAGGAAGCTGCATCAAGCTTACGCGAATCCAAAGCTCAGGCAAGAGAAATTATTGTTGAAGCTAAGGATAAAGCGTTGCAGATTAAAGCTCAAGTTGAACAAAAAGCTAGAAAGCAGGAGCAAGAATTCGTGAGGCGGCAGCGAGATTTGGATAAAAAAATTGACAAATTAGATCTTCACCTTGATGAAATCAAACGCAAAGAAACTAAAGTGAGCAAAGATAAACAGGAAATTGAAGAATTAAAGCAAAAGCTTAGCAAAACTAAAGATAAAATGCTGCAAAGATTAGAAGAAATTTCAGGCATGACAGCGCAAGAAGCAAAATCAGTTCTAATTGAAGGGTTGGAAAAGGAACTTACTCAGGAAATGGCGCAAATGATTAGACAAAAAGAAGAAGAAGCCAGGCTGGAAGCCAAGGAAAAAACCAAAGAAATTTTAATTGACAGCATGAGGCATGGTGCTACTGATTATGTGGCTGAATATACAGTTTCGATTGTGGATCTTCCGTCAGAAGATGTTAAAGGGAAAATTATCGGTAAATCAGGCCGTAATATTCATGCCTTTGAACGAGAAACCGGTGTAGATTTAGATCTTGATTACGGTAAAACAGAAGTACGTTTGTCTTGTTTTGACCCGGTGCGCCGAGAGATAGCCCGCATTGCTTTAGAAAAATTAATTAAAGACGGCCGCATTCAACCCGCCAGAATTGAAAAGACAATTGCTAAAGTGGCAAGTGAGATCGAAGATGCAATGGTTCAAGCCGGCAAAGAACTGTGTCAAGCAGTAGACGTGTACAATCTTCCTTCAGGTTTAGTAAAAACTTTGGGTAGATTTAAGTACCGATTTTCTTATGGTCAGAATATGATTAAGCATACTTTGGAAGAAACTAAAATAGGGGTTAAAATAGCTCATGAAATGGGCGTAGATGTTAATGTGGTTAAACTTGGTTGTTTGCTGCACGATATCGGTAAAGTGTCTGATAATCCGGATGGCAGCCATGTACAAATGGGTGTCAAAATTGCTAAAAAATATAATATGCCTCAAGAAGTAATAGACTGTATTGCTCAACACCACCAGGATCAGCCATTTACCAGTCCGGAGGCAATGATGGTTTATATTGCTGATGCGATTTCCGGCGCCAGACCTGGAGCTCGTTATGAGAATATTGAGGAGTATACGGAAAGACTTGAGGAGTTAGAACAAATTGCTACCAGTTATTCAGAGGTGGAAGAGGCTTATTCCATTAAGGCCGGCCGAGAAGTAAGAGTCTTACTGAGCCCTCAACAGACCAAAGATAATGATGTGGCCATTCTAGCGAACAAAATTAAAGATAAAATTAAGGATAAAGTTACTTATCCGGGCACAGTAACAGTTAACGTGATTCGGGAAACCAGGCAGCAAGCAGTGGCCGATTAATTAGTATTAACGTCTTAAGCTCAGAGCAGCTGCTCTGCTTAAATAACAATTACCAATTTTAAATCATGCAAAGATCTTTAGCTATAGTACAGATAATTGTTTCTTTTATCTTGGTTGTTTTAATCTTGCTGCAATCTCAAAGCGGAGGTACCAGCAGCGTTTTCGGTGGTGGAGGCGGTGAAACTTACCATACTCGCAAGGGCCTGGAAAAAGTGATCTTTATCAGCACTATTGTAGGTATCGTTGTGTTTGTTATTATTTCAGTCCTTAGTTTAATACAATAAAATAGATAGCAGCACCATAATTAAAGCTTTAATGAGAAAAATTTATTGGTACATCACTGCTTATATTAAGAAACACGGCTTAACTTTTGCTATTTCAGCCTTGGCGGCTATTGTTATTTTTTCTTTTAGCATGCCGCTTATTTTTAAAAAGCTGTCTGCTAAGAACCGCCAATTTATTGGCATAGTGGGTGATTATAATTTAAGTTATCTGCCCAAAGAGATTAAACATCGCATTAGTGTCGGCCTAACTACAGTTGATCCTGAAGACCAAACTATTCAGCCCTTGTTGGCAGAAAGATGGGTCACTGAAAATGAAGGTAGAACCTATCGTTTCACGATCAAAGAAGATATTCAATGGCAGGATGGTAAGGAGTTAAATCCGGATGATATTAATTATAATTTTAGAGACGTCGAAACAATTACTACTCCTAATGACATTATTTTTAAGCTGCCGGAGGCTTTTGCTCCCTTTCCGGCTGTAACAACTGAACCTGTGTTTAGACAAGAGTTAGAGAGGCATTTTTTATTTTTCAAGAAACCTACTTATATTGGCATCGGACCATACGAAATTGATTCATATCAGATGAAAAATCATCGTTTAGAGGAGATGATTCTTGAGGGTCCGGATGACATTTTAGTGTATCGGTTTTATTTAACAGAGCAGGACGCTATTACCGGTTTTAAAAAAGGAGAAGTTAATTCTTTGCTTGATATCAGGCAGCCCGGTGATTTAACTGATTGGCCTGATAGAAATGTCATCATTGAAGAAAAAGTGAATTACGATCAATATTTAGCAGTATTTTTTAACAACAATGATCCCCTGTTTAGCCGCAACGTAAAACAGGCTTTATCTTATGCTGTTCAAAAGCCGAGCAGCGATATTAAAGCAGAGGGTCCAATTAATCCGCAATCATGGGCATATTTAGACGGAGTTAAAGACTACAGTTTAGATTTAGATCGGGCTGTTGAAAGATTGCTCGACGAGCCTCCACAGCAGCCTTTGGATTTAAGTTTAACAACTACTGTACTTTATTTACGGCAGGCTAACCAAATTAAGCAGCAATGGCAGGAATTCGGCGAATTAGCTGTGGAAAAATGTTTGGCAAGTGATGAAGTTGAGGATAAAGATCTGTGCCCTAATATGAAGCTTGATGTTGGTATTAAGATTACTAATTTTCCTGATGTGCAGGATTTTCAGTTATTATTAATCGGCCAAGAAATACCGATTGATCCGGATCAATACTTTTTATGGCATTCAGAACAAATTTCTAATTTTTCTAATTATCAAAATACTAGAATTGACAGTATTTTAGAAAATGCCAGGCAAACTTTAGATTTCAATGAGCGCTTGGCTCTTTATCAAGAATTTCAACAGTTTTTATTAGAAGATCCTCCGGCGATTTTTTTACAGCATTTGATTAGTTACGATGTTAGCAGAAGATAAGTCTCTAAAAGTTATAATCCTCTGACTCTTTTTCTAATTTGTTCAAAAAAATTAGTGGCAGTGTACCATGGAGAAACAGCTAAATCATGTGCTGGCAGATGCTGTATTTCTTCGCCTCCAAAGCCTCGTTTAAAAAATGATACGCCGGCAAAGCGGTGTTCAGGTTGATCCGGAGGAGAGACGCCCCAAAAATTGTAATATTTACAGCCGCGGCGGCGGGCTTCTTGAATGGCGGCCCACTGTACAGCATACGAACCAGGCAATTTTTGATTTTCAGGAGTTGAAATGCCGTAATGATAAACAGCTTCATGTTGATAAAAGATTACAAAAGCTGAAGCCAATAATTGGTTTTTGTGATATGAATTGATAAACGCAGCTTGATCATCAGCTAAAAAAGTTTCAAACTGTAAGCGCAGGAAATCATAGTCAAACGGCACAAAATTATGTTTGTCAGCTAAATATAGCTGATAGTGATGAAATTCATCCGTAAAATCAGGCTCAGTAAGAATTTTAGTTTTAATTTTATCTCTAGAACTTTTTCTGATTTCATAGCGGGTGCTCTTTCTCATCTCCGACAACAATTTTTTATTGCTGTGAGTTAAATTAAGCTTTAAAGTTAAGTCAGCGGTTAAATGCATGGGGGATTTTTTTAGCCCGGCTTGTGTGAATAGAGATCGAATGTCAGCAGTATCTTCAGCTTGAGGTCTAATTCTAACAAAAACACATTTTTCTTTTTTGGCTAACTTTTTTAAATATCTAATTATGAAAGAAAACAATGCGGCAGCATGGTCTGCCTGCCAATTTAATAATGGCCCTCCGGCCACAGTTAAATAATCACCTCTTTTAGCTGTCTCTTTAATCACCATGGCGCAAGCAACCTGCTCTTCATTAGCAAAAACTGCTAACGGAAAAAATTTTTTTTCCAGTTTAGATTGAAATAGGCCCCAGTTATAAGATTGAAGAAAATTGGCGTCGGGACGGTTGGCGGCAAATTGCTTCCATCGGCCTTTGTTATTAATAGTTTTAATTTTAAATTGAGACATAATGCAAATTTAATGATTACTTAATGTTAATAATTAGTTGCAGACTGGTTAATAATTAGTGAGCTGATTTGTATTCCAGGTAGTGATGAATCAAGTCAACAATTTTTCCAGCTTGTTTTAAAGATATATTTTGATGAGTCGGCAAATTAATAATAGTTTGGGCTGTTTTTTCTGCCTGTGGACAAGACCCCGGCTGATAGCTGCTGTTAAAGTCAGTGCTGCCGCTGTCTACCGGCCGGCGATACCAACGGTCAGACAGATGAATACCCTGGGTGGCTAAGAATTTCAGCATAGGTTGCACTTCTTGCCGGCTTGATATTAGTAAAGGCAACCGTAAATTAGTGCCGCGTTTAATGTCATTTCGATTGATGGGTAATTTAATTTTTTGCAGCCGATGCAAGCGATTAAAGTAGTAATAAGCAATTTTACGCCGATGGTCTAATTGCGTTTCTAATTTTAACCATCTATCTAATAGTAATTTTGAAAATCTAGCCGGATATGGCTGATAATGATGATGCGGGCTTTTGATTGAAGTGCTTAGCAAGTTGGTTCTTTTTAACAGCCAATGCAGCATTTTACCTAATCCCAGGCTATAAGTATGTCTGATCAACCAGGTTAAGAAAGGGTAAAAAGTTAAGGCTCTAAGCTGTTTTTGAGTAGTTTTATTAAAACTACGGCCTGTTTTTAGAGGTGGTAGCGATTTTACTTGGTTCTTGAAAATTACTGCTCCGCCGATCACTGCATCTAAAATTTTATCTCTGCCGAACGACAAAATGACAGCGTCAGCTTGCTGGCTGATTGGCTGCCTTTGTTGGTCAACTGCTCCGACCGCTTGCGCTAAATCAGCAATCAGCAGTATCTTATTTTCCTGACAGTATTTATAAATTCTGCTTACTTCATCAGGATAGCCTAAAGTGTGCTGTAGAATAACAGCTTTAAGCCGGCCTGGTTGAGGGCTTGGTTTAATTTGGTTTGGTTGGGCTTGGTTTGGTTGGCGTTGGTTCAGCTTGACTTGGTTTGGTTTGGCTTGGTTTGGCTTGGTTTGTTCTGCATCGGCCGGTTCTAGTTCAGTTTGGCCTAGCTGCCGTTGATTAGCCTGGTTTGCCGCTTGTTTAATTTGTTCTAAACTGACCCTTAATTTACCCGGAGCTAGGTCAAAATAACAGGCTTGCGCTCCGACTCTTTTAATAGCTTCTTCAATCGAACTGCAGCTGAAAGCCTGTGTTAAGACTTGATCATTCCGGCCAATACCATACGCTTGTAAGCAATATTCAAGGGCATCTCTGCCGTTAAACAGCAAGACTGCCTGTCCGTCAAAATATGCTCCTAATTGGTTAGTAATATTTTTTTGGGCTGCTGTCGGCCGAGCGGCAAATATCTGCCGGCCGCTAAGCAGGACTTCGCGCCAGCTGTAATTTGAGCCTAAGCTGTTAAAAATTGGCATAGCTGTTAAAAATTGGCATATATTTTTCGACTAACTAGTTTTAAGAAAGTTTTGCAGCCAGATTGGAATCCAGCCTTCTGTTACTACTAAATCGTGCTCGCTTAAATTAGTTAATAGTTTTTTTATTTTTTCTTTTTGATCTATTAAATTATGATTAAACACGGCTGAGAATTGTTCTTTGCCTGCCGGGCCGGTATAAATTACTTTATCAAATATCGGCTGCGCTTTTTTAGCTAATTGTTGATGAATGGTTGTTGACTTTGGGCCTAAGTCAATTATGCCGCTGGTGATTAAATATCTCTGTTGGATATTTTTTATCACAGCAATTTGTTGGCTTAAGTCAATAACGTCGGTAAAAGCTGCAGGGTTGGTGGTTCGCCCGTCATCTAACAACCAAAATTTGCTTGATTGCTGCTTGAGAGTAACAAACCAGGGCGGCGGAGTAAATGTTTCTAAAGCAGTGCCAATTTGTTGTGTAGTAAGCTCCATCTGTCGAGCTATGGTGATGGCTGCTCGTACAGCTGATAAATAGCGTCGTCCAACTAATTGAGTAGTGATTTTAGTGTTTTGATAATTAAAACAGAGTTGAGCCTTGTTGTTTAAATGCACCGAGCTGAATTTATGTTTTGCTTTTGGTCCGGTGTAAGAAATAATTTGTTTGGTGTTGCCGGCAATTTTCTGTTGAGCATAATGAGTAATTTTTTTGGTCCCTTTATCTTGAGCATTAATAAACACCAGCCCATCAGCAGGCAAAGCTGTGATTAACTCAGCTTTGGCTTGAATAATATTGTTAATAGATTTGAAAATGGCTAAATGTTGAGCTGCTAAGCCGGTAATGACAGCCCAGTCAGGTCTGATTTTTTTAGCTAACCATTTGATCTCTCCTTTTTTATAAGCCGCGTATTCTAATACCATTATTTTTTCCCCTTGATAGCGTTGGGCAATATCTTTTGATAAGCTCAAGCGGGTGTTAAAAGAGCGCTGAGTAGCAAAAACTGGTGTTTTTTTTCGCAAAACATGCGCTAATAAAATTTTGGTGCTGGTTTTACCATAGCTGCCGGTGATGCCGATGATGTGTGGTTTTGACTGCTCGATTTTTTGTTGAGCTGCAACCATAAAGTATTTAACTTGCTGCTTAAAAATTAGAGCCGTAGGTAGGCTGACAATTAAGACTAACAGCGGCAGCAACAAGATGATGCTGCCGCAGGCAAACAGCCACAGCCACCAGACTCTATTCCAAAAAAGAATTAAAATTAGCAGCACTGATAAATCCAACAGTAAAGTGACTACAATAATTCGGGCAGTAATTTGAGGCCTAGTTAAACCGGTTCGAGTAAAATCTTTTTTAGCAGGAAAAATTTTTAGTAAATCTGGTCGAGCTGTCTTATTAGTTAAAAAATTTAGATATCGGTCCCAGCGGTACTCTTTTTGCTGCAGGCGTGTCAGCCACAGAAGACCTCTAATAAAATACAAGGGCAGAAATAAGGTTAAAATTAATAAATTAAGCCACATATATTAATCTGTTTCAAGTTTAATTTGAAAAATTGGTTTGTAAAAATTGAATAATTTTTTGATAAAGCAAGTGAGGACGGCGGTAATAAACGTTATGACCGCAGTCAGGAATTAAGATTAATTCACTCTGGTTGATGCCGTCAGCAAAAATTCTAGCATTTTTGACCGGAGTAAATATGTCCTCCGCTCCCCAAAAAATCAAAGTGGGTGCTGCAATTTTTTTTAAGTCAGCCCTGACTTCATCTTTTAATACTTGTACCATGGTTTGTTTTAACAACGGTGATGCCTGATAATAATCTTTTTCTCCGGCCAGCCAATACAAAAATTTTCTGGCGGCTTTTTTTACTTTGCCAAAAAGTAATTTGTTACCTATAACGGCCGGGATTAAAAAGAGAGTTCGTTTTAATTTTTTGGACCAAGTTTTTTCAACGATGCCGGCCGGGGCTATCAGCACCAGGCCTTGCAGGTTTTGTGGTTGAGCCGCTGCTGCTCGACAAGAAATTTGTCCGCCAAAAGAGTGACCGATGACTAAACAATTTTTATCACTATTTTTAATCTTAGTTAATAACCAGTCAGCGTAGTCATCCAGCGTCCATTTTTTAGTGAGTGGCTTTTCAAAACCGGGGACAGCTAAATAATCAACGCTGTAACCGGAGTTACTTAGTAAATTTATTAAGGGTTGCCAGCGATTTTGCATTTCTTCATCAACGCTCCAGCCGTGAACAATGAGAATATCAAGGTTGGGAAAAGTGGCTTGCGCCTGTTTTACTTGCGCCTGTTTTGCTTGCGTCTGTTTTGCTTGCGTTTG
>CAZPQG010000012.1:11856-24242 GCA_964588685.1 uncultured Pseudomonadales bacterium
CTTGCGCCTGTTTTACTTGCGCCTGTTTTGCTTGCGTCTGTTTTGCTTGCGTTTGTTTTGTCGATGATTGTCTTGCCAGTGATTCTTTTGTTGGTGATGGTTGAGTGGTCATGATTCTGAAACGAGGCCTTTTTACCAAAAAATTAGCTGGAAATTAGCGAGCGTTCTGTATTTATATTAATTAATAAGCACCAAATATTTGAGCAATACTTAATATTTTACCCGGGCAGCTGCAGCTGAGCAGCACAATAAGTCTATTATAATAGACTTATTGATAAAAAATATTAAACAGAACTGGTTTATATCAATTTTCGTATCCAGCTAATTAATTAAAAATGCTCCACAAATTAAAACAAACTGCACCAATATGGTTAAAATTGTTAACAGGACTGTTCGCAGCTCTGGTCAGTTGTTTAATTTTAACTATAGCCGGCACGGTGTTAGCTGTTGGTGCTGCACAGAAATTTGATGTCAAAGCAACCGGCCAATATGCCGGCTGGGCTCAAATAACTTTGGCCCCTCTTCGTTGGGTGACTGTTAATCGATGTCCACTAGTTAAAGCCTGGGACAATATTTTAAGTATGGGGGAGCTTATACCTGTTTTAGAAAAAGAAATTTATGCTTCCTTGTTAGCTCTGGACGGCACTGCTTTGCCAACAGAATTAAAACAGCAGCGTCTTGATTTTGATCAAGATTCCAAAAAACTCGAGCAGAAAGTGCTTAGCTCCGGGTTGATCACGCAGATAGAACGCCTGGCTCACTTAAGCACTCAAACCTCGCACTATGTTAATCAAAGTCGGCTCTTGAATTTTTTGGTGCCTGATCAACAGCAGCAAAAATTACTAGAGTTAGTTGAGTTAACACAAGCTGCTCATTATTTTTTAGATCATTTTGCGGCCGGAGAACATCAAGTGGTTGTCTTGCTGCATAATAATGACGAGATTAGAGCGGGCGGAGGTTTTATGGGTTCAGCTGCTCATTTTTCTTTAACAAACGGGCAAATGAGCCGGCCGATTTTTTATGATATTTATGATTTAGCCGGCCAAGTTGACGAGCTTGACCCGGCTCCGGCCGGAGTGGAGCAGTATTTAAGCGCCGGCACACAAAAATTAGCTTTGACTGACGCTAATTGGCAGGCTGATTTTAGCCGTTCAGCCCAAGATATCTTAAAACTTTTACAGCAAACAGATTTGCCGGATACTGATTTACTAATAGCAGTTAATCTTGATTTAATACGTGATATTTTGTCTGTTATCGGGCCCGTGTCTTTGCCTGATTCTGCCGTCAATCAAACAGTAACAGCTAACAATTTAAGCCGGCTGGCGCGTCAAAATCGTTATGATTTTTTTGCTGGTGATAAACAGAAAAAAGTATTTTTGCAGCAACTTTATACAGCTCTTAAACTGGAGTTGGTGCAGTTAGAGCAAGCACAATTATTGCACTTGGCTGCTGAAATAAGTACTGCTGCACAGGCTAAGAAATTTTTTTTCTATAGTGTTCAACCGTCAGTGCAAGCCTTGTTGGTTGACCATAATTTAGCTGGAGTTATTAATCCGGCTGCCGACCATTTTTTATATTTAGTAGAATCAAATGTAGGCATTAACAAGGCTAATCAAAATATTGAGCGGGTAGTAGAATTGACAATTAATGCTGAAACTATTTTTTTAAAAATAATTTTTGAAAATCTTAACCACCCTTTATCAGCAGAAGAAATAAAAATAATTCACAACAACCCCGATTTTTTGCAGGCAGATCATTTAGGATATGTTAATTATTTAAGATTGTTAACAGATGTAGAAATAAAAAAAATTACAGCCAACTGTAATGGCCAGACCAAAGAATTACAAGAAAAACAATTAGTTCCTACTTGGCAGGGACAGGCTTATCAGCTTGGTTTTTTATTAACCGTTCCGGAGCAAACTGCAGCTGAGTGCGAAATTATTATCTCACCAGCGGCAACAATTGAACCGGACAGTGAATGGGCTATTATTAAGCAGCCCGGTTTGCCTCCAACGAGGTATAATATTAATCACTTTGATAATTTATTTGAGACGGTCCTCAATCAGGATTTAAAGTTCTAAATTATGAATAAAAAAAATGATCCGGCTGCCATTATTAAACAAGCTAAAGATTTATTAGCTGAAATAGACGCTACAGCTTTAAAAGAGCAGCTTTCTGCTTTGCAGGCAGAAACTTTACAGCCTGATTTTTGGGATCACACTTCAGCACAGGAAACTATGCAGGAAATTGGCCGTTTAAATAATCGCTTAGCACAAATACAAGAGATTGAGCAATTAAAACAGGATTTAAGCACCTCTCTCACTTTATTGGCAGAAACTGATCAGAGCGGCAAGAAAGACTCTGTGCAGCAATTACAGCAAGAAGCTAAACAGTTGGCAGCTCAATTGGATGATAGAGTACAGCAGCTTAAAATCGAAAAATTTTTGAGCGGTCGTTTTGACCGCAATCACGCCATTATCTCAATTCATCCGGGTCAAGGCGGTACTGAAGCTATGGACTGGGCTTCGATGCTGGCGAGAATGTATCAGCGTTATTTTGAGCGCAAAGATTGGCGCTTTGAATTTATTACAGAGATAAAAGGGGAGGAGGCTGGTATTAAAGAAGCAGTGTTTGAGGTTAAAGCTCCTTTTGCCTATGGTTATTTAAAAAAAGAAAAAGGCACTCATCGTTTAATTAGACTGAGTCCTTTTAATGCAGATAACCTCAGGCAGACTTCTTTTGCTTTGGTGGAAGTAATGCCGGTAGTAGATAAAGAGATAGAAGTTGACTTGAAGGATGAAGATTTAGAGTGGAATTTTACTCGTGCCGGTGGTCCCGGCGGGCAATCAGTTAATAAAACTAACAGTGCGGTAGAATTAACACACAAGCCAAGTCAAATTACAGTCAAGAGCCGGCAGGCTAGAAGCCAGGTGGCTAATAAAAAACAAGCTTTAAAGATACTGAAAGCTAAACTGGCTGCTTTGCAGGAACAAAAAATGGAGCAGAAATTAACCCAAGAAAAAGGCTCTTATCAGCCGGCCAGCTGGGGAACTCAGATTAGAAATTATGTTCTGCATCCATATCAATTAGTGAAAGATACTAGAACCGAGGTGGAAACTAACGATGCACAGGCAGTCTTGGATGGAGAGCTGGAGCCGTTTATTACTGCCTTGATTACGGAGGATTAAGTATTGCTGACAATTAAAGCAAAATTTATTAAGACTGTTTTGGAGCAAAGCAGCTTGTGGTATAGTTGATTTGTATCAATTTATTATCAATCTATTTAATAAGAAAAAAATAAAATAAAATAAACTATCATCATTTTATGAACAGCTCTTCGGATCAAATTGAACAAATAAATCTATCATCTCAATCAAATCAAGCTGCTGCTGAAACTGACTCTGAGTCTACTCGACAGGCAGCACAACAGGCGGCTTCAGCCGATGAAGATCAAACAAAGACAACCTCCAATCAAATTGCGGTTGACGAAGCTAATCAAATCAGTCAAAATCAAAATTTCAATGGGGAAAATGGCTTAACGGTTAACCCCATTGCTTTTAGCAAGGATAAAGCAGACATGAATAAAAAAAGTAAAAAAATAACTCTTATTATTAGTCTCATGGCTTTAATTGCTGGCGTCAGCACCGGTTTTGGAGTGCATCGTTTGCAGTCTCAACACAGCGGAGTAGAAACAGAACCGACTCAACGCGTGGCAGGTGATCAAGTTAAAGCGGGTGATGTTTTTGGTTTACAAGAGGAGGAGATATTTAAAGATACTGCTATTGGTTATTTGGAGGCTGGCGGTATTAACGGTGAAGGGTCTCATAAACTGTTAAGACCGGGCGGCAAGAGCCAAACTGTTTATTTAACTTCTACGGCTACTGATTTAGATCAATTAGTGGGGATGGAGGTTAAAGTATGGGGCGAAACTTATCGCGGTCAGCAAGCCGGTTGGTTAATGGATGTGGGTAAAGTTGAAGTGCTTGAAGTTGAAGGCGAAGTCCCGTTTGAAGAAGAAATGTAAGCCTTACTCTTAGAAGGAGAATTGTATTTAGCTGTTTTTAAGGCAGCAGGATGTTATCTCTCATAAGTAGAGCCTTTCCGAACTAATTAGATTTTTCTCTTATATATTTAAGCAGTTATTAACTAAAACCTTGATAGATTATATAAATTCAAGCCAATGTCTTATGGCGGCATAATTGAAACTAAAATTTCTTGTTTAAAAAGCTGAATCGTGTTTTAATAGAATCAGAGTAAATACTTTAAAATTTAAAACATTTTTATACTTTACACAAAAAAATTGCACAAAAGATAATTACTGTTAAGAGCATGGATGTTAACAGTAATCTTGATTAGCAGATAGTAAAAATTTTGTTTTATATTTTACAATTAGCTTTTTAATTCATGATTAAATTTAAAAACGTTACCCAGAAATTTGCTGATGGCACTGTGGCCTTTAGGAATCTTTCTTTTACTGTTGAAGAAGGGGAGCTGGTATTGATTACAGGTCCTTCCGGCAGTGGTAAAACTACTGTCATGAATCTTCTAATGAATGAGTATCAACCTAATTCAGGAGAAATCTATTTCAAGAATAGATCTTTATCGGAAATTAAAAGCGGTCGTTTGCCTAAATATCGAAGAAAAATTGGAATTGTTTTTCAAGACTATAAGCTAATTGAAGAGCTTAATGTTTGGGAAAATATAGCAATGCCTTTAAGTATTCAAGGGGAAAATAAAGCTGATATTGAAGATAGAGTCACTGACTTGCTTAAATTGGTAGGCTTAGTTGATAAAGCCTTAGTTTTCCCTAGACAGTTATCCGGAGGTGAAGCGCAGCGCATTAGCATTGCTAGAGCCTTAGCTACTGGCCCGGATTTAGTTTTTGCTGATGAGCCAACCGGCAATTTAGATACCAAGACTGCCCGGCATATTATTAATTTGTTAACTAAGATTAATAAACTTGGCACTACTTTAATTATTGCCACTCATGATCCTTTAATAAAAAAAGCAGTTAAGGCTAAGGTGATTAATTTGCCTCAAGATCAAGCTGAGAGTAAAGTAAAAATTGATAAAAAGGATTCTCCTTCCCAAAAAATTAAGTCTGAGCAAAAAAATGTTGAGAACAAAGCTGAGAGCAGTCTTGATAAGCAAGAAGACAAGCCGGAAGAGAAGCCAAAAGACAATCAGAAAACTGTTCAGGATGCTGCTAAAGCAAGCGCCAAGCAAAAAGAGCAGCAAGAGAATCAAAAGGATGCCGGCAAAAAAGAACAAAAAAAAGATTCGGCAGCAATTGTTGCAACAGCAAAAAAAGACAAAAAGCAGTCTTCTCAGGCAGCTGGAAAAGAGCGCAAAAAATTATCTTTACCGCTTAAAACAAGACAGATAAAATCAAAATTAACATCAATTTTTGGAAAGGGTAAAAAAAATAAAAAGTAAATAAAATAAAGAAGAATTTAGTTTTAATCACAAATCAATCTATGAAATCAATTAGAGCCACTTTTGTTAATATCAGAAGAACCCCTTATAAAAGTTTAGCCACGATCTTGATGTTGTCGTTAACTTTTTTCATGGTCTATGGTTTTTCCTTATTTTTATTAGGCTCACATCAAGTAGTACAATTTTTTGAAACGAGACCTAAGGTCTTTGCTTTTTTTGAGCTCAAGGCAGAGCAGGATGATATAGCTGAAGTGGTGACAGCTTTGGAACAAAGTGACTATATTTATGACATGACTTTAGTTTCAAGTGAGGAGGCTTTTCAATATTATCAAGATATTCAGCAAAATCCGCTGTTGCTGGAGTTAGTGACAGCTGAAATTTTACCAGCCAGTATTGAAGTTGCAGCTACTAGTCCGGAAAATTTAACCTTAGTCAGTCAGCAATTAAAACAATTTTCACAAATAGAAGAAATTGTGGCTCACCAAGAAGTTGTTGAGCAGTTAAGTGACTGGGTGAGTTTTTTAAGAATTGTGGGCTTGATAATTATTGGAGTGTTGGCAGTTATTTCATTAGTTATCATTATCAACACCATTAGTCTTAAAGTGAGCAGTCATAAGAAAAAAGTTTCAATTTTAAGATTTATCGGAGCTGACAGCAGTTATATTATTATTCCTTATATTTATGAAGGTTTTATTTATGGACTGATCGGTTCGATTATTGGCTGGGGGCTAGTCTGTTCAGGTTTGCTATACCTCACTCCAATGCTAAAAACTTTTGTGGGTGAGATTATTTCTTTTCCTTTATCTTGGGAGTTTCTTCTTTTGCAGCTAGCGGTGGGTACTTCTTTAGCCCTAATCTTTAGCGGTTTAGGCAGTCTAATTGCTGTTAAAAATTTAATCAAACGCTAGAATAAAATTGAATAATTTATTAATCTGATTAGATTACGCTTGCATAGTGTGGGTAAAATTTTATAAGGCTTAATTCGGCTGAATTTAACAGCGTATAATCAGGTTAAGTATTAAGACAATTAATTTTTCAAAGAAATAATTACTTAAGATGTCTAAAATATTTCACCGGTACAATTTATTAAGATTGACAGCCTGGCTGTTAATTGCTGCGCTTGTTTTAAATTTTGAGTCCATCACAGCTTTACATTTTACCAGTTGGGCTCAAGTAGATATAGATATAGAGTGCGATCAGGACAGCGATGATTATCAAGAATGTATGAATGAAAAAAAAGATTTATTGGAAGAAAAGATTGACCAATCTCAACAGCAAGCTCAAACCCTAAACAATGCTATTAACCTGATTAATAATCAAACTGAACTGCAAAGATTGCAGATTGCTCAAACTCAGGCTGAGATTAGCCGCTTAGAGAGAGAGCTGGCTGATCTTAGTGAGCGCATAGAGGGGTTAGTTTTATCTCTAGATCGGTTGAGCGAGATGTTGATCGTTAGAGCTCAGGCAGTTTATAAACAAAAAAGAACCCATCCTTTGATTGCCTTGTTCACCTCTAATACTTTTTCAGAGTTTATTAATCAGTATGAATACTTAAAACAAGCTGAAAGACAAATCGCTCGCGCTATGCAGGAGGCTGAAAGCCAGCGCCTGCTTTATGACGAGCAAAAAAGTTTAAAAGAAATTAAGCAGGCTCAACTAGAGGAAAAGAGACGTGATTTGCAGGCCCAGCAATATGAATTGGAAAAAAATAAACAAGCCAAGCAGAGATTGCTAGCTGATACCAAGAATGATGAAGTTACTTATCAAAAATTGCTGCGTGAAGCGCAAAGAGAATTAGCTTCATACCGTAGTTTTGTAACAGCGCAATTCGGCAGCGCTTACTGTCTGGATTCTCCGGCCCCGCAGCCGGACGGCATGTTTTTCAGCCAGCGTGATTCAAGGTGGTGTAATACTGCGATTGGCAACTCCAGTTACAGTATTGGGGCTGTTGGCTGCTTAATTACCAGCACAGCCATGATTTGGCAAAATTACGGTCACAGCATCACTCCGGTTGACATTGCCCGCGACCCAAGCAATTTTGTCCTGAATACAGCCTTAATGAGAAATCCTATAGCTGCACCGCCGGGATATACTTACAATCGTTCTGATAAACGTGATCTAGATTTAATTGATCAAGAACTGGAGGCAAATAGACCGGTTATTGTAAGGGTTTCTGTTACTTTTAATCGATATGCAACTCATTTCATAGTGCTTAAATCCGGCAGCAACGGCGATTATATTATGAATGATCCTTTATATAAGGCAGACATGAATTTCAGTGATAAATATACTACCGGTCAAATTACCAGTGTCAGGACTTTTACTCCAACATAAATAACCGATATAAATAAATTCTTATCAGCGCTGGTTTAAGCTTGCTTTTTGTTTTACCCTTCTGAAACAGAAGGTTTTTTATTTATTAATGAACAGCATTCATCCAAGCTAATGAGTTATATAATTATTAATTATTGACTAGAAACCATGCTGAGAAAAGAATGCAAGCGTAATTTGAAAAAGTTAGAATAATAGCAGGTAGCAAGCAGGGTGGAAAAGATGAGTTAATAGGTACAACTGGGACAGTTGAAGCACTGGTTAAGAGTCAATTAACTTTCAGCACCACTATTTTTAGACCAAAAATTTTAATAAAACTTTATGGTTTAGAAGTAATGGCAGATAATTTACAGGATAATCAAGATAACATTGCTATCTTTCATTTAGTAAAAATGCCTCAAGACAGCTAAAAATTAAATTAGGTTTTTGTGTTCAAAAGCAGTCTTAATCAGGATAGGGTGTTGACAAATTTAAATCTTATAATAAAATATATAAGACTAATATAATATATAGAACTATTATTAAAGATATAAGAAGATATAAAAATGAAAAAAACTTTACTCTGCTTAAGCCTATTTTTATTACTAGGCTCAATAGCAGTATTAACCCCCACTAATGCAGTTGGTGCTGCTGATCAATATCAAAACCAAGATGCTTCAGCAGAATGTGAAACAGAAACTGTTGTAGGAGCTTATGGTCAAATTATTACGCGCTGTAAAGTAGATGTCAGCCAAGAGCAAGAGCAGAAAATTGTTTATTTGGAACCGGAAGAAGAATTAGTACATGAGCCGGCTGATACCGCTTTAGACACTAAAACTATTACAGCTGCCGCTGGGACAATAATTTCCGGAGCCGGAGCATTCATTGTTAAGCTTAAGAAAAAAATCGGTTAATTTTAATTAATTTTTTCCCTAACTTTAAAAAACTAAACGCCTATGAAAAATAGGCGTTTTTTGATATCGATACCTCTCTTGACAGATGTGCTGATAGTAGTGTAATTTTTGTAATATAATATCGATGAAAAGAATGCAGTGCAAGCCGTAAGTTTTAAGTCTTTAAGAAGTTATTAATTATTCATTATTCTTATGCCTACCAATCCTGACCAAAGTCCGCAATATTTAGATGAAGCTTTTTTTCAAGAACTGGAAGAAATGCTCAAACTTTTTATTAAGAAACATCAAGATTATGGCAAGGCTAACATTCTAGACACGGGCGAATTGGGTATTATTTTTCGCATTAATGATAAAGTGAAGAGATTGCAGAATTTGATTGCCGGAGACAAAGAGCCAGTCAATGAATCAATCAACGAAACATGGCTGGATATTGCAGTTTATGCTGTCATTGCCATTCTTTTAAGAAAAGGTTATTTTGAAGCACTGGAGTTAAAAGAAAGTGCGAAAGAATAAGGGAATATATATCCAGTTTAGAAGTTAGAAGAAAGAATATTTGTTTACTGATATTAAATTAGCTTGTATAAAAAATAAATAAAATAGGCAGTCCGGACAGACTGCCTATTAGTTTAAGAGATTGCTTATTAGAATTTAGTATATATTATAAAGCTGCTTCATTGTTCAAGCCGTAGTCAACAAAATATTGAATATTGGCTTCTTCTTTAAGCTCGTCCATCCATTCTTGATATTTTTCACCCATTTTTTGCTGCTGCAGCTGCTGTTCAGCTAAGTCATCTAATTCTTCATCAGACAAATCTTCAGGTAAAAAATCCCTGTTATTCTCTAAATATTCTGCAATTGCCTCTTCATCAATTTGTACGTCTGCCCCTACCATGGCGTCCACTGCCAGCTGCATTTTAATCTGTCTTCTAAGTTCATTAATTGTTAAGCCTTGCATTTCCAGTAATTGATCAAAGTCCTGCCCTTGTCCTGCTACAGATTCTTTGATCTCTTCAATTTGAGCATCGACTGCTTCATCGCTAATTTGAATACCTTGCTCTTGTGCTTTTTGTTCAATTAAAGCTTCTGTCACTAGCTGGTCTAGGATTTGCGGGCCGGCATTTTTTTCAGCCTCTCTTATCACTTTAAGGCGACTGATTGGCCTGCCTTCAACCATGACAGCTATAAAAAGGCTGCGAAAGATATAAGCTAAACCAATTAATAATACAAGTATTAGCAAGATAATAGTTGTTTTACTTAAAACAGGCTTTGGCAATTCTTGTTTCTTAATTTTTGAAAGAGGAGAAATCTTAGCAGCTTTAGCTGTTTTTTCTTTATCTTTTGCATTGTTCTTTTTTTCTTGTTTTTTCATTTCAGCTTTTTTTTCGACTGTATTTTCTTTAGAAGTTTTCTTATTTTTATTTTTTTTCGATTTTTTTTCGTTATTTTTTTCGTTGGTCTTTTTTTCAGATTGTTTGGATTGTTTAGATTTTGGCATAGTTTTTTTAGTATACACAGAAATTTTATAAATTAAAAGACTAATTAAAAGTTTGAAATGTTTCTTAAATAATAAATAATTTTAGAATTTATTTTTAATCAACCAGTTCCCATTCTTTGAGTAATTTAGTCTGACCGGCTTGGATATCAAATAAACTGGCATATAAACCGTCTTGTTTAATTAGGTCTTGGTGTTGGCCTTGTTCAACAATACCTTTATCTTTCAGCACAATAATTTTGTCCGCCTGTTGAATAGTGGATAGGCGGTGGGCAATCACAATTGAGGTTTTATTGTGCAGCAGTTTGCTTAAAGCCCGTTGAATATAAAGCTCTGATTGAGAATCTAGTGAACTAGTGGCTTCATCTAAAATAATAATTTTAGGATTAGCCAAGACAGTACGAGCAATTGACAACCGTTGTTTTTGACCGCCGGACAATTTCACACCGCGTTCTCCGATTTCAGTCTTTAAACCTTGAGGCAGATCTTGAATAAATTCATTAGCATAAGCGACGCGGCAAGCTTGCATCATTTCCTCATGATTAGCAGTCGGTTTAGCATAGCGTAGATTTTCAGCAATGCTGGTGGCAAATAAATGACTATCTTGACTGACTAAGCCCAAGTGTGATCTTAAATCACGTTTAGCCAGCTGCCGCAAGTCAACACCGTCCAGAGTGATTGAGCCCTGATCAGGGTCAAAAAATCTCATTAGTAGGCTGGCCACAGTGCTTTTACCCGAACCTGACGGACCAACCAAAGCTGTCATTTCCCCAGGTTCAATAGTGAAAGAAACATCTTTTAAAACTTGTTCTTCTTCTTTCCCTTGTTCTTGTTCTTTTTGCTGTAATCCCTTATAGCCAAACAAGAGTTGATCATGATGATGATAGACAAAAGTGACGTCGTTAAATTTAAATTCGCCTTTTATATTTTTAAGTTTAATCGGTTTTTCCGGATCAGGAATGTGCTGTTTAACATCAATTAATTTAAAGAAATCTTTGGCTCCGATTTGGGCTCGTTTAATTTCCCAAAAAACCCAGTTAAGCTGCCACAACGGCTCTCGCATCAGTTGAATTAAACCAACTAACATGACTAGGGTACCGACAGTTAGTTCAGCTTGCCAAGTCAGCCAAACTAGATAAGCATACATGCCCCACAACATCAACTCCAAAAAGAAATCACCTGCCACTGCTTTGTTGGTGTTGATTTCCATATTGGTTCTGATATTTAAATATTTATCAAAGAATTTTTTTAAACGATTTTTTTCATACTGCTCGGCTCTAAAAGCTTTAATTAAAGGCATATTGTTTAACACTTCCCAAAAATGGCTGTATTGCTTGTCATACAATTGATACTCTTTGCGCTCCAGCTTATTGTTTTTTTCAAAACGCCAGCGGTTAATAATAATGTAGGGAACAAAGCCGATTAGAATCATGAGAGCAAGGCGCCATTCATGAGTTATGGCAATACTAAAAGCGATTAGCGCGCTGGTGACACTGGGCAGAAAGTGCATGCCTGAATTATTAACAATGTTAATGATGCGATTCACGCCTCGATCGAGTTTGCTCATAATTTTGCCGGTGGCTTGCTGATTGTAAAAGCTGAGCGATAATTGCATTAAGTGATCAAAGCCGATTTTTTTCAGACGAATCTCAAGTTTAATTACAAAAACATTGGTTAAATACCAAGTAAGTCGATTTAGGCCAGTCTGGATAAACTTGGTAAGCAGCAGTACGCCCAGTAAAAGAAGAATTGGCTGTAGTTCTGTAAGTTGTGTTTCCACCAAGATGTCGGTAATGAGCTTAGAGATATAAGGTTGAACCTGCTTTAGTCCTGCTGAAAAAACAATTAAAATCGCAATAATAATTAAAGTTTTGCGATAAGGTTTGGTATAAGCTAGAATTCGTTTCAGCATAAGACTGTTATTCTAACATCAGAGACTAGATATTTTAAGCTTTATTTTTGAATTGTGTGGCGTGGTAAAGACTAGTGTGCTTAGGATAAAAACTGGTATAATAATATATTCAAAAATGATTTGAGTTGGTAAAATTATGAGCATGGTTGAAACCATTGCCGGGCTAGGCAGCAGGTAAAAAAGGTGTTTAAAGAGTGTGAACAAGTAGAGAATTGCATTCGGAAGCGTCGCATAGTGGCCAATTGCACAGGTTTGCTAAACCTGACCGGGTTTTCCGGTTCGTGGGTTCGAATCCCACCGCTTCCGCATTCATAAAAATTAG
>CAZPQG010000013.1:0-19628 GCA_964588685.1 uncultured Pseudomonadales bacterium
TCAGTTTATTGGGATTCAACTAAAACTGCTATGACTAATTGTACTGAAGGTACTCGCTGTCAAGACATCACCTATAATGGTTCGGCCCTGACAAGAGGCACTACTTACTACTGGCGAATTAAGTATTGGGATGAGGGGGGAGCAGAAGGAGCTTGGAGTACAGAAGAAGCTCATTTTTTAGTCTTTGAGAATACTTTTAAATTTGAAAATGATCTTCAATTTAATTCATTAAAGTTTGATTTCGTGCAATAGACCTTAACTAATTTTATTCAAATTAATACTACTCATCTCTTTTTTAAAACTTGTCAGCAAATTTTTAATTAACAGCTTTTTTGTACGCTTTTTGTCAGACTTTTCAGTCATTATGGCTGCATGTCTTTAAAATTATTAAAACTTATTCGCTCTAAAGGCCTTAAACAAAAAACAGTACCAGCTGATTCTACTGCAGCTCCCGGTAAACAAAAGCGAACTTCTTCTGTTTCTCTACCTTTTCTTAATGCTTTAAAATTTGACAGCCGCACTTGGCGGACTATGGCTTCAATTATTTTCTTTTTATCAGGGGTTAGCGCAGTTAGCTGGGCTGGGTTTAATCTTCTTGCGCATACTCAAGTACCGGAGTGTGCGTATTTAGTAGATGAAGAGTGGCAATTGAGACAATCTGCTCAATTTAATCAAATTGAACAAAATGTTCAAAATCAAATAAATACAAATAATGAAAGTGCTGATCAAGACAATCTGGCTGTAGTCGAAAAAGAAAGAGTAAAGGGCTTTGATTTTTCCAACGGCCTGCAGCCGCTGTCTCAATCTTTAGGCCAAATTACTGTGCAAATTTTAGGTGCTGTGGAGGAACCCGGTCTTTATCAACTAAACTTTTCTCAACGTTTTGGCGATTTAATAAGGCTGGCAGGCGGCCTCACCCAAGATGCAGATAGTCAATATATTATTAGAAATTTTAATTTGGCACAACGGCTTCAAGATGAGCAAAAAATTTATATTCCTTTTAAGCAGGAGCAAGAACTGCGCGTGCTGTTGGCAGAATACTGTCAATTAAAGCAATCGGTTGTTGCTAGCAACACTCAAGAGTCTGCTGACAGCGATTCAGAGCACCAGCCCTTTAATTTTTATCAAGAAGATCATGACGACAGTGTCGCCAGCGAGGAAACTAGTGACAATAACAGCGTTGTCGAAACTGTTACTAGTCAAGATGATCAATTAGACAAACAAGATCAAGACTATTTACTGCTTCAGCAGCAGGAGTTAGTTGAAACTGACGAAAGCAGCGATGCAGCTGACGTGCAGGAGGACTGCATCTCTTTAAATCAGGCTAGCAGTGCCCAGCTGCAAACATTAAGTGGTGTGGGACCGGCTACAGCTGAAAAAATTATTGACAACCGGCCATATCTAAATATTAACGAGCTGCTGGAAGTAAGCGGCATCGGACAGGTGACTTTAGAAAAACTAGAACCTGATATTTGCTTGTAAAGTTATATAAACAATTGGTTTGCAGCAAGCTGAGTTATTACAGGATTTTACTATAAGACAAAAAATTTTTTAAATTTAAAAAAATAAAATGGAAACTATCTAAATATTTTGTACAACAAAGTTTAAAAAAAATTGTACAAAAAAGATAAATTGCTATCAACATATATAAGTTAATCACTTTAGATCAGTTAAAAGTACAGCCAATAATTGTTGCATTAGGGGATTAGTAAATAGTAAATATTATTTTGATACTTTTATAAAAAAGCAAAAAATACAAAAAATATTTTTTACCCAAAAATTGATTAATTTTACTATTATTTCGTACAACTTGTTAGCAATTTATTTTTAAAAGAGCATGGGGGCTTAGTGATTGCCGGTTAAAGAGGATGGAAACTGCACGGTTAACTTGAGGAAAAAGCTGCAGTTTGGCTTTAAACGTTTTTTGAATTTTAGATATATTAGTTTCTTTAATTATTCTTAAGCGTATTTTTGGCTAAAAAATTGCTTTTCTCTAAAAAAAAATTAAAAATTAGCAGATAAATTTTGTAATTGCTGGCAGAAAAATTAATTAAAAAAGCAATGATCAATCAATTATTTTCAATAATAAATTTAATTGCAGCTTCGTTATTTGATTGGTGCTACCTTTTCCAGCAGAGAGCAGTGTCTTTGAAAGTACTTGTTGAGGTATTAAGCAATAGTTTGATAGGAAAAAATCAATCGCAATTAATGTTAGGTTTAATTTTTGGAGCTAAAAATTCTCTCAATTCTAGTTTACATCGTAGTTTTAAAGTTATAGGGATGTTGCATATTTGGTCAGCGTCGGGTTTTAATGTTACTTTGTTTTTAAGTTCAATTGTTTTTTTATTAAATATAGTTTCATACTGTAGTTATAAATTAAAGACGATTTTGCTGCTGCTGAGCGTTTTGTTCTTCTGGTACATCAGCGGTCAAGGACCTGCTATGCAGCGAGCAGTGCTGATGACCGGCTTATCGTTGTTAATACGACGTCTTTTTTTCAAACAGCTAAAGCCATTATACTCTCTGCTGTTGGCCATCAGTTTAATAATCGCATTGGAGCCCAATTTAATTAATTCACTCTCATTAAAATTTTCTGCAGCAGCCACTGCGGGAATTATTGTTTTGCAGTCTTTTTTCTCCAGCCTTATTCGTAATGGCTTTAATAATAAAAGTTTTTTTAGCAGCAGACATGTTCAAACGAAGCGGCAGTCATTATTTTTTAAAGCAGCGACAGTGATGTTGCGCTATTTTTGTAAGAATTTTACTTTATTTTTTTCTGTCCAGATTGCTTTATTGCCCTTAATCAGCTCTACTTGGGGTGAATTAAGCTTGTTGGCAGTGCTCAGCAACAGTTTGTTGTCCGGTGTGCTGCCTATTTTAGTCATTTTAGGCCTGGTATGGTTTGCTTGGTGTATTTTTACTTGGCTTTTAATGAACATACAACTGTTTAATATTGTCCCTTTTTCTCGAGTAGTAGGCTTATTGTTAGCGCTGCCGCTTAATTTATTTTTAGCGGCCAGCCAATTTTTTGCACAATTGGAAGCAGCTGTTGTCAAGATTCCGGAGTTTAGTGACACTCAAATTTACCTCTGGTATTTGGCTTGGGGGCTGCTGGGCTGGCAGCATTACAGACGTAAAGTTAAAGCCAAGATCAAGCCATTAGCGATTAAAGTTTTCAGCGGCCGATGTTTATATTAAGATATTCTGCCAAATAGTAAAAAATGTACAAAACTATTTTGATTTTATGCCTGGTAGTTAGTTTAGGTTTGGCAGTGCAGGTGGTCAGAGATTGGCCGGATGACAATCTCCATATTATTTTTTGTGATGTGGGGCAGGGGGATGCTATCTTGGTGCAATATAAATATTGGCAGATGCTGATTGATGCCGGTGCCGATGACAAAGTTTTGACCTGCTTAAAAGAATATGTGCCGTTTTGGGATAGACATCTGGAGGTAGTGTTGGCTACTCATATGCACCATGATCATATCGACGGTCTGCCGGACGTTTTTGCTAATTACCAGGTGGGAGCTCTGTTTTTAGCTGACGTCTCGCCAACTGAAGGATTTAAAAAAGTGCTTGCAGCTGTTAAAGAGCAATCTTGGGTCGCAAATAAAATAAAAATCGGTATTTTAGGCCAAAGAATCGTTTTTGCCCCAAGTGGTAAATTGTCAATTTTGGCGCCTGCTGTCAGTCCGCTACCATTGCTGGAAAGTGATTTTAAGCAATTTTCCGAAACAATGTTATCGGATGCAATGCTGGCAGAATATGCAAGTCCTGGTGATGAAAATGAACGATCTATCGTACTTTTTTTACGATATTTTGATTTTGACTTATTGCTGATGGCAGATGCGCTTAAAAAAAATGAATTAGCATTAATTAAACAGGGTTTGATAAAGAAAGTAGAAACCCTAAAAATAGGGCACCACGGCTCAAATACCAGTTCCAGCGAGCTTTTTTTACAAGCATGCAGACCCGAACTTGCTGTAATAAGCAGCGGTTTTAACAATAAATATGATCACCCTTCTCTTGAGGTACTGCAGGCTTTGCAGGCTATTAACTCGCAAATTCTGCGTACTGATGAATTAGGCACAATTCATCTGGTTACCAACGGCCGGTATTATTGGCTTTTATAAATGATAAGAAGCAGCTGTTAGATTAAAAAGCTATATTAAAATATATTTTTATATATTTTATTTGATAGCTATGCTTATTAAAGCTGTTATTGTTCTCTCTAAAAAAGCTAATTTTTTAAAAAAGATTGATTATTTTAAGCTGCCGGAGCAGTTTAAATGAAGCAACATCATAAATTAACTGTTTTTAGTTGCCTAATTTAATTAGCAGTTTTTGCAATTAAACTTTTGATTAATTTAAGCCAATGGCAATATTACAATTTGTTTAATTTAAATAAACAAAAACCGAAGAATGAAATTAGTCTATTTGAAGTGAATAAAAGCAACGGCATTGGTTGTTAAAGGGCACTAATAATTAATATGACACTAAAATAAAAAGATTGCAAGGACCAATTTAAAAATAAAGTAAATTTTGTTTAAAAATTAATTTTACTCAAGACAAAATATGTTCAATTTTAAAAATAAAAATTTTTTAGGCACTATTTAAATCAAGAATTTTTCTTTTAAAAATATATAAATTGAAAAATTTAACCAATTTTTGGCTTATGTTTGTTTCGCAGTACAGGATAGATTGTTATTTTCTCTTGTTAATTAATTGTTTTTGCTGTTTTTGGAAGGCAGCAGAATAATATTTTTTTATCTGGTGCATGCGGTTTTAATTAAATTTTTAAAATTAGTAATGAATAATTAATATACCCAGTTTGTTTGGGTTTTCTTATTACTTTAAGCTATAAATGTACATATAATTTATTTTCTTGCCATCAATTAATATCATATTAATTAAAAAATAGAATTACATACTGTTAATAGTTGAATTTCAATCTTAACTCTAAAAATCCAAATTCGTCCTAGCCAAAGCCTAATCCAACCCAGCTCAATTTCTAACCCAAACCTAATCCAATCCGCCTTCCCATTCAAACCATTAGAATACTGCTTGTATTACTAGCTGCTTATGTGGGCCGTCTCATGTTAAAATACTCTAATAATGTTTAATCATCATACAAAAACTTTTCAAAATGGCTTGCAAGTTGTGACCGTTCCTTTGCCTGCTTTAAAATCAGTCTCCGCCTTATTAGTAGTTAATACCGGTTCACGTTTTGAAAAAAAGGGTTATTTTGGGGCTGCTCATCTGCTGGAGCATTTAGTGTTTAAAGGCACTCGTTCTTATCCCACCAGTTTAGACCTTTCAATTGCTTTAGACAGCGTTGGCGCTATGTCCAACGCTTTCACCAGCAAAGAGAGCACTGGTTATTATGTGACAGCAGCCAGTCGGCATTTATGGCTTAGTTTAAAAATTTTAAAAGAATTAATTTTTTACCCCTTGCTGCGTGAGGAAGATGTAGAGCAGGAGAAATTGGTGGTAGCAGAAGAGATACGGATGCATCATGATGCTCCGGATGATTTTATAGCTCAAAAGTTTGAGCAAATGGTTTATCAAGATACCGGGTTAAGCCATCCTATTAGCGGTAGTTTGGAATCAGTGGCTGGTTTAAATTCTAAAAAGCTGATGAAGTTTCTTAAACAATGGTATGGCTTGGAAAATATGATTTTGGTTATTGCCGGTGATGAAGAGTTATTAACTACACAAGACTTTTTTAAAAAAGTAGAAGCTATTTTTTCTCAGCAGCCTGAGGGTAGAGCCAATCACCATCAACAGAAGCGCGAACACTTTTTAAGTGAAAATCCAGTTTCAACTAAAAAAGAAATTAAGTACAATCGAGACACTGAGCAAACTCATGTCATCATAGGCTGGCCGGGTCTTAAACATACTGATCCACAGCGTTATGTTTTGACTGCTTTGTCAACAGTTTTGGGTGGTAATCGCAGTTCGCGCTTATTTAGCACCATTCGCGAGCAGGCCGGTTTGGCTTATTATGTTCACAGCAATGTTGACCGGTATCATGACGGAGGTATTTTTGGAGCCAATGCCGGTCTTAATAGCAAAAAGGCAGAAGAGGGGATTGAGCTTATTATTGAGGAATTTGAAAAAATTGCTGCCGGCAAAGAGCCAATTACCGACCAAGAGCTAAGTAGAGCCAAGAATTATTTAGTTGGTAAAATTTTATTAAGTTTAGAAAATTCTTACTCAGTAGCACAACAGTATGCCTTAAGCAAGATTTTATTGGGAAAAATAGAAAAACCTGATAAAATTATCACTAAGATCAAAAATATAAAATTAGAACAAGTACATGCTTTGGCTGCCAAAATTATTAAAAAAGATGAAGTTCGAATTGGTTTGGTGCAGGGTTAGGAGCTGCCGCTGTTTACGTTTATTAAAATAGCCGCCATTGCTGAAAACAGAATTAATATTAACGCAGTTAAAAATTATAAATTATATTTAGATTATGAAACCAACCAGAACCGCAGTTTTAGTTAAACCGGACGGCCTGCAGCGAGGGCTGATTGGAGAAATTATCACTCGATTTGAAAAAAAAGGTTTAAAATTAGTCGGTTTAAAGATGACCTTAATGAATGACGATATGCTTGATCGCTGGTATGCAGAGCATCGGAGTAAAGACTTTTTCAGCGAACTAAAAAATTTTATGGGGTCTCAGCCGGTGATTGCAATGGTTTGGGAAGGGATTGATGCCGTGCAAGTAGTGCGCAAGCTTGTCGGCACCACTTTAGGTCGAGAAGCAGAGGCAGGCTCTATTCGCGGCGACTTTGGCATGAGTCAGCAGATGAACTTAATTCATGCTTCTTCTGAAGATGAGGCTGCTGAAAATGAGATTGAAATTGTGTTTGCTGAGGACGAATTGTTTGACTATCGCTGGCCGATGGGAGATTTAGTTTACGCGGCTCATGAAAGAGATTAGAAATTGAGAGAGGCTAATTGAGAAACTAGGGATTGAGATTGATGCTTGTTGATGCTATTGGTTTAATGTTTTTGGTTTTTTTACTATCTGGTTTTTGTGTCTTCAGCGGGATTTGAACCCACATTGTCGGTTCCGGAAACCGATGTTCTATCCGGTTGAACTATGAAGACTAGTGTTTTTTATGGTTGCGCCTCCATTCCTTTGTTTTTATCAACTAAACAATTAATCACCGTTTACTTTAATTGTGCCCCCACCAGGAATCGAACCTGGATCGAAGGTTTAGGAAACCTTTGTTTTATCCGTTAAACTATGAGGGCCTAATTTTTGTTTAATTTTAGATACTACGCTTCAGATTGAGATGAGATTGTTGTGTTCAGAGTAGCTGCTAAAATTAAATAAAAATATTAAATAAAAATTACGAGCATTGCGCTTCAGATTTAAGTGAAATTACTGTGTTCAGAGTTAATGCCAAAATTTAAATAAAAACTGTGAGGACTGTGAGGTGAGTCATGGGTCAGTTGTCGATTTGTAGAATTTAGAAAAAAATTAGGAGTAATAGTTTCGGCTTTTGTATTTTTCTTCTGCTATCCGTAAAATAGACGTTTGTTTTTCCTCCCACCATCCTTAAAACTGCCATAGTCAATAATTATTAAGGTGCTCTATGTCGGAGTGACTGGACTTGAACCAGCGGCCTCGCGCATCCGAAGCGCGCACTCTAGCCATCTGAGCTACACTCCGTAGCCATGTAATCATAATGATAATCGATAGTCATTAGCCAATAATTATTAGCAATTTATCGGCCAATATTTCCGTTTATATTTTTAAAGTAAACTACTATTTTAACTCAATTGCGTATAAATTTTTAGGAGAATCCGGGCTAAAGGAAGTTAAAATAATCAATTGACTGCCATCCGGCCAGGGGTAAATAAAGTTTTCAGCAAAAGGTCCGGAGTAAAGAGTGGTGTTGTTGGTGCCCTCATACTCAATAATTTGAATATGGCTGTTGCGGGCAAAAATTAGATGATTGGAATCCGGCAGCCACTGTAGAGTATTAATCAGCAGTGAATTGTGATAAGTATTAAAATTGAGCGCTGTTTGGGCTGTTGTTTCAGCTTGTAGCCTGGAAAAAGCAGTGGGCGAAGTCAGTAATTTTTTTGCTTCTTTTACAAGTAGATCGTCTGCCAGCAGACTCTTTACAAGCTTTAGCTCGCTATCTTTTTCAGGTGTAGCTTCTTTTTCCGATTTAATTAAAAAGTTTTTATCTTCTTCTGCATCATAAACATAAATTTTTTCCGGCTCGAGAGTGCGGTTTTCCGGTTGTGTGCTGACAGCGGGTGGAGGCGGGACTAGATTTTCAGGTAAAAATGCGCTGGCAGTGGCTGTGTACAGCAGCTTTTTTTTATCAGGAGCAATGTAAACATTTTTAGCAGATTCAGTGGCAATTTGCAGCACTTCTTCCGGGAACTCTGTTAAATATTGTCTTTCGCGCAGATAAATTTCCTCCTCCCATTCGGATAGAATTTGGTTGCGTTTAAAATTAATATCAGGCAGGCTTTGCAAATTATTTTTTTGACTGGCATCTATGATCATCTGTTTTAAGTTAGCCAGCACCATTAATTCCGTGCTGTCAGGGGACCAAATTAGCTCTGCTTCATCAAGTTTGTACAATGGTACATCTTCAGCAATCTGTCTGGAGCTTCTTTGAAAGGGCATTACGCTGTCGGTTAGTTCTAACACATAAAGCCCGTTTCTGGCTTCAGTGCTGGCTGAGGCAGTGTAGTAAACTATTTTGCGGCCGTCAGGTGAGGGCAGAACATTTTCTGCACCGGTAAAAGTGAGCGGAGTAAGCGACGGAGCTGTGGGAAACAAACGAGCATTAGTTTCTGTTACTAATTCCTCTTTAATCTCAAGAGTTTTTTGCCAAGAAGAATAACCTTCTTTTATGATTCTAACCTGATACTCTCCGGGCTTAAGATAAATAGTGTTGTCAGTCACTGTTTCCAGCTCATCATCTAGATAAACTTGAGCTCCGGTTGGCAAGGAGTTGGCAGTTAACAAACCTGATTCCCGCAGCACGCCTTTTTTGGTGAAACGGTAGCTGCCTCTAGCATATTGAATAGCTAGATAAGAACCAAGCATGATAACCAAAATAGACAGCAGGCTGAAAAAGATTTTTGATTCAGAAGAAGCAAAAACTTGAGGGGTTCGGGTAAGTTTTTGGGCAGAACCGCTATTGTTTTTATTTTTTTTAAAAAGGTTGATTAATTTCAGTTTAGAAAACATGTTAAAATTATATCAGATTAGATTTAGAATTAACATTTATTATTAATCATTATTATTGAATTTAATTTATTAAAATTATTCCGCCGTCTATTGACTTTTTTATGCTTAACCCCTTTAGCAAACTTAACCGCCGCGTAGGAATAGATTTAGGTTCAGCTCAGACCAGAATCTGGATTCAGGATCATGGATTGGTGATTGATGAACCGAGCTTAATCGCTGTGGATCAGACTAGTCAAAAAGTGGCGGCAGTAGGGGAGCAGGCTGCTCAGATGAAAGATCGAGTCAGTGAACAAATTCAAGTTTTTGCTCCGGTGGATTATCCAAAATTAACTGATGAGGCTTTGGTTAAAGCCATGCTTAAAGTTTTTTTACAACAGGCTAGTCAAGAAGTTTATTTTTTCAGCCCCACCATGCTGACAGCTTTACCGAGCAACATTTATCCTGTCATGAGGCAAGTGGTGGTTAAAGTATTAACTGAGTTGGGTGCGAGTGAAGTAGTGGTGGTGGATCAAACCTTAGCCGCAGCGATTGGCGCCGGCGTGCCGGTGGCTGATGCTTCCGGTACTTTTTTATTACAGCTAGGTGCCAGTGTGGCTGAGGCAACCAGTTTATCAATGGGCAAAATTGTTAAAACCTATGTTTCTACTCAAGCCGGGCAAAGTATGTGCCGAGATTTAATTTATTGGTGTAAACAGCATAAAAATTTGGAAATAAGTGAAGAAATTGCTCAAAGGATCCAGCAGCAGCTAGCTGCTTTTATGCCTCAAGAAGAGCAGACTTTGACTGTTTCCCAATTAGATAGCCGTGATGAAGTGCTGCAAGCAGTGGAGATTTCTGCTCAAGAAATTAGCCCTATCGTTAGACGCTACGGTCAAAGCTATTCAGCTTTAGTGAAAAAATTGCTGGCAAATATTTCTCCCAGTTTGATAGTCGATATTGTTGACAAGGGCTTGTTGTTATCCGGGGGCTTAGCCCAGCTGGACGGGTTGGAGGATTATTTAATCAGCGAGTTAGGGGTTCCTGTTTTTTTGGTTGATGAGCCTGAGAGCAATGTCATTAGGGGAGTCGGCCAAATTTTACAGCACTTGGATGAATTCAAAACTTAATTGTCCATATCAACTGCTGCTGCAAATTGTTCTCCGCGATCAGCATAATTTTCAAAAATACCAAAACTGGCAGAGCCGGGAGCTAATAGTACTACTGAGCCGGGTTGGGCGTGCCGGTGGGCAAAATTTATAGCTTCTTTCATAGAATGTACTACTTTGTGCGCCGGCAATTCTTGCTCGTCTTCAGCCGCTGACTGGTGTTGCTGTTCAACTGCTTCCCACAACCTAGGGCCGTTAGCAGGAAATAGAGCCACAGCTTTTACGTTTGCGCTTAATATTTTTTTTGCCAAGTGGGTAAAATCTTGATTTTTTTCATGGCCGCCGGCTAACAAGATGATTGGTTGGTTAATAAAGCAAGAAATAGCTGAAATTGCAGCCTCTGGTGTGGTCGCCATCGAGTCATTAATATAAGTGATATCGTTTTTAACTGCTACTTTTTCCAAACGATGGGGTAAAGGCTCGAAGTTTTTAATAGCGTTGGCAATTTGCTGCGCTGTTAAGTTAAACAATTTGCCGATAACAATGGCCGGTGCAATGTTTTCTAAGTTGTGCCTGCCAAGCAAAGGTACGTTATTACTTTTAATAATAGTTTTTTCTATTTTACTATCTTTAAAGGTTAAGTAATATGATTTAAGGTAAACTAATATATCATCTTTGTGATGGCTATCAGTTAATTTAGTGTTAAATTTAAGTTTTTTACCGGGGGAGAGTTGGGCAATACGTTTTGTTTTAGGCCATTGTGGATTGAATATTATATACTGATTAACCTTTTGATATTTTGTGATAGCTTCTTTTGCAGCGACATAAGCTTGTTCATTTGGAAAATAGTCTAAATGCTCTGTAGTAATTTGCTGCACTACTGCAATGTCGGGGCTGATAGTTAATTGCGCTAATTGGTGTGAGGATAATTCAATCACTACTTTAGTTTTTGTTTTGATTTGGTTGATTTGATCTAAAGCCGGCTGGCCAATATTACCCACTAATATTGTTTCAAATTTATTCTGAACTAATAGATGATGGATGAGGGCAGCAGTGGTGCTTTTGCCCTTAGTACCGGTAATACCGATTACAACAGGCTGCGATAAAGTTGATTGATAGTTTCCAAAACCGATGTTAGTTTTGACAGTGTTTTGTTTTAACCTTTCAATAATTTCCAGAAAAAGCTGTAAATTCGAACTTATTTTTACTCCGGCCTCCAGAGCTTGCTGCATAGGTTTTTGGTGTAAAGGAATGCCCGGAGTTTTAAAAATATAGTCATATTCATCTAGCTGAGATAAATAGCCAGGTCCCAGTTTCAATTTAGCTGAAGCGTCGTTTTTAATCACAGTTTGCATGGCTGAACTTAAGTCCTGTAACGACTTTTTATCAGCTAGGGTTAAGTTAAGTTTTGGCAGTCTTTTTTTTAAAAAACGATAAGTCGAGAGACCCTCCCTGCCCAGGCCTAGAATACAAATTTTTTTGTCAGCCAACTGTTGAGTAATGCTATTAGGAATAGTCATAATTAATTTTGATTATACCCGCAGCTTGCTGTATCTTGTGTTTTACGCCATAATAAGGGTAATATTTTGCAGCAAGAGCGTAAATTTATAATTTAAACATTACTTATTATAATAGAGCATTATAATAGAGAAAGTTGCAATAAAGCGGCAGCTGCAATTGAAAGACCTGTAATTTTAAAATTATTGCTTGCCGCCAAAGACAGATAAAGATTTTTAAACAGTAAAGTGCGCAGCAGCGCGCGAAATGTGTTGCAAATTGCTATTAGCATTAAATTTGAACCGCTTTTAAACATTATTGATCAAAAATTAATGTTTTTAACTAAAATTAGCTATTTTACTCAAGACAAAATTTACTCAAAAGTAATAAAAATTGCTAATAATAAATTGCGGATAACAAATTTTTAACGAAAAAAATAAAAATTTTGAATAAATGAGTGAAATTTTGTACAAAAAGTACAGTAAAAATAAGTTATAGGATATGATATATAAAAAAAGCAAAGCGAAAAAAAATTATAAATACAAATTTCGATAGCAGTATAGCAAAAAAAATACCGAGTTATTAAATTTAATGCTAAAAACAGCGATTATGAATAATTTAAGAAATTTAAAAATATGCATAGCATAGCTAATATTCTTGGTTTTTCTTTCTTTAGCAAACAAAAATTTCAATTGCTAACAGAAATAGAGAATTGTTTAACTAATAGTGATTCAACTAAAATTATTTTTACCCCCAACGCTGAACAAATAGTGCAAGCGCGGCAAAACCCAAAGCTTAGCCGATATCTGCAGCAGGCTGATTGGTTAATCCCTGACGGTATCAGTTTAGTTTGGTCCAGCCGGCTATTGTCAATGCTGGGTCGTTCCAAAATTATTCAGCAGAGAATTTCCGGCATTGATTTAGCTCAAGATTTATTAAATATTAGCCGGCAGCAGCAGCTACCGATTTTGTTGGTAGGCGGCAGAGATTACCAACAGTTGATAGTTAATTCGAAAGAGCGGTCGGCTGTTAAGCAATCGCAAGCAGCTGAGCAGCAGTCAGCGGTTGATAGGGAGCCGCGGCAAAATACCATTCAACCATCGCAGCAGGAAGAAGCTAAACTGCCTTTGCAGCAAAAAGATGAGCTGTGGCAACTGGCTGACAATTTATTTTGGACGCCTGGTTATAGACAGATTACGCAGCCGCAAGAAAAAGAAGAGCAGAGGCTACGGCAGCAATTATTAAACCTTAAACCGGCGATAGTATTGGCCGCTTTCGGCGCTCCGGAGCAAGAAGAGTGGGCGATAGAGCATCTGCCGCTGCTAAATCAAGCTGAAGTGAAATTAGTTATGTCTGTGGGCGGTGCCTTTGATGTTATCTTTAATCAGCTGCAGAGAGCACCGGTTTGGATGAGAAAATCAGGTTTAGAATGGTTATTTAGGTTGTTGCAAGAACCTTGGAGATGGAAGAGGCAGACACGATTAATTAAGTTTGTAAGTTTAGTTATACAGCAAGCGGTTAAAGGCGAAAATTTATAAATGTATAACTGAGACGGCTTTGTTTGTTTTGCTTAACAGGCTTTACCCATATCTAATGGACAAAACGTTGAGGCCCTTCTCTCAGAATTTATTTAGTTGTCTTCGTCATTAGGATCCATGCCTAATAACCACAAAACTGATTCTTTTTTATAGCGCCTGTCGCCCCTTGAGTTAATACGGATAGCCGGCAGTTTACCGCGTTTGCCCCATCTTTTAATGGTAAGAGGGGAGACACGCAGCAAATCAGCTACTTCTCTCACAGTCAGGAGGTCAGGTAGATTATTAATATCCAGTTTGGCTGCGTCTGCGGCTTTACCGGTTTGACGTTTGGTGTCAGATGAAGAGTTGGTTTGACTGTTAGTGGATTCGGCAGCGCTTTTGTTGGGCATATTAACCTTTCTCAATAAAAATAAATAATAATTTAAAGACAATAATTAAGTTTAAAAAATAAGTGAATAGATTATGAATTGACAGCTATTTAATAAACACCAAATAACAAATGGCAAAGTCAAAGTGTGTCAAATATTTTCAATCACTATATTTAAACTAGCAGAATAACTAAAACTAGGTCAATAGGCAATTTTAAAATCGTGGGCAATAAGTTTAAATTAGTTTGAAAGGGACACTTTTTATAATTTGCAGCCACAGTGTGGCAGCTTTATTTGTTTTGGGTTATTTATGGTTGAGTTGCAAAATGAAGCATAGACTTAATAAAGTTATCCACAAAAATATCTTATAATATTTTGATCAGTAGCCTATATTTTTTCAAGTTGGAAAAGATGTTGGAAAAAATTTTAAGTCAGCAGTCATTTCTTGAGGAAAAGAGTGATTTTTGGGTGTTTATTTTAACTTTGAATATTACACATTTCATAAGAGAAAAAGAATCAATCTTGAATTTAAAAAGACTGATAAAGATTTTGTTTGAGGGAAGTCATTAAAAAAACCACCCGAGCAGAATTTAATTGCTGCCGGGTGGTTGTGAAATCTTAAATACAGATGGCAAAGCTTATTCAAGCTCTACCGTGCAGCCTGCTTCTTCTAACGCTTTTTTGGCCGCTTCTGCGTCTTCTTTATTAGCGTCCTCCAGTACAGTTTTTGGAGCATCCTCCACAAACTTCTTAGCGTCGCTTAAGCCTAAGTCGCTTTTCAATTGCCGCACTGCTTTGATGGCTTTAATTTTATTTGAACCGCCGTCTTTAAGTACCACATTAAATTCTGTTTGTTCTTCTTCAGCAGCGCCTTCACCTCCGGCTGCCGGGGCTGCAGCTGCAGCTGGAGCAGCGGCACTGACTCCAAATTCATCCTCCAGAGCTTCAACTAGTTCTGAAACTTCGAGTAAGCTTAGCTCCTTAACGTCGTCGACAATACTTTGTAATTTTTTAGGAAGAGCAGACTCTGTTTCTTTAGATTGTTCATCTGTGCCAGATGTTTGCTCCTTTTCTTCAGTTTTCTTTTTTTTGGCCATAATTGCCTCCTGAATGATTAGTAATTAACTATATTTTGTAGATTCAATTATTTATTGTTTATTTATTATTCATTCCTTTTCTTCAGCAATAGCTTGCAGTACATAAATTAAATTTCTTGGTCCGGCATTAAGGACATTTACTAAGCCGTAAGCCGGGCTTTGCAAGCGCTGCATTAACATCACCATCAACTCATCTTGACCCGGGATTTGACTCAACTGTTCAATTTTAACTGAAGAAAGAACTCTCATTCCGTCGTCAGCCGCCATCAGACCTTGCTTGATTTCTAATTTATCTGTTTCTTCTTTGAACTCGAATACTTGTTTCAGAGCTGCTACAGCATCTTCGTAAGAAAGAACCAAGGCATTCATTCCTACCAAAGATTCTTCAAGTTCTTTGTTGTCAATAGCCAATTTAATCAGATTGTTCTTGGCCACAAACATTTCTCCCTGCGCAGATTTAATCATGGCTCTGAGCTTAGTTTGATCCTGCGCATCAGTGCCTGAATAGTCAACCAGCACCATTGATTTAGCTTGAGATAATTTTTCTTTAATAAGCTTAACTTGTTCTTTGTTATATTGGCTTGGCATAATAATTAAAAGTAATTAGACTTTAGATTTTAAGGCTAAATTGCACTATTTTCAAAGATGCTTGCTAAAACAAAAGAGGGAAGGGACAATTATTTAAAGTTGTCGTGATTCTCCTCGGCGTGATTTTTAATCTTTGCATTTTTAACAGTTGTTTATTTTAAGCCGCTGGTGTAATTCTTGCCAGCTTAAAGTTACTGCCAACTTGTCGGCCTAAAGAGCAAAGACCACGCTGTCTTAGGAAGCAGACTGATATTATAGGGTAAGAAAAAGGAAAATGCAATTGGAATTTAGGGGTTGAGATGAAATTTGCAAGAATTGTTTAAAAAGAATATATTCATAATTTTTTTGATTATTCTGAATACTTTTTGATAGCTTTTCCAAGTAAGGTTCTAGCTGCTGAGTTTTTCATTGTTGTTAATTGTTTTTCAGCTAGTCTAATATAAAATTCTCTGATGTCATTGCCTTGCAAATCTGCGCAGGGATTCTCAATGTGTTTAATCAATAAAAGAGCTATTTCTGAATCTGTTGCTTTTTTGAATTGCTCTGTTTTTTCATTTAGCTGTTTTTGTAATTGTTTTTGTTCAATGCTTTTCATGTTTATGTATTAAATTAATGTTTATGTAGTATTATTATATCTTAAAGATTTATAAAGATAATTTGAGTTGAATAAAATTTAAAAGTCTTAAAAAGCAAAGATTGTTGTTTTGTCTATAATATAATTTTTTTTGCTATAATACGGCCATGATTGTGCAATGCTTGTCAAAACACTTGGCAAACATTGCTTAACTAAACTCTGTTTGGCATAAAGCCAATTTAAAAAGTCAAATTAAAAAATATTTAACAAGTAATCGATTATTTTCTATGCCGCAATCTTCTTCATCACAATTATCTCAATCAAGTAAAGCGTTGCAGTCATCTCCATCGCCAGAGCAGCAGTCTCAGGCTAATCTTCAAGCTTTGCGCCACACTGCTGAGCACGTGTTAACTTTAGCTATGCAAAATCTTTATGGCCAAGACAGAATTATTATGGCTATGGGTCCAGCTACGGAAAAAGGGTTTTATTTTGATTTTGATACTCCTCAAGATTTTGCTGTGAATGAAGATATGTTTAAAAAAATTGAACGGGAGATGCAGCAGCTTATTGCGCAGGATTTACAGCTGAAGCAGCTGTTGGTGCCAATAGCTGCAGCGCGGCAGCTTTTTGCTGATAATCCTTACAAGCAGGAGTGGTTGGACGAGATTGAGCAAGAGCAAGATCAAGCCAGTTTGTATTTAATGGGCCGGTCGGAACAAATTAAACACGATGAAGCTTTGCTGCAGCAGGATTCGGCCAAGATTAATCCGGCTGAACTGGAAGCTTTTATTGACTTATGCCGAGGTCCGCATCTAGCTTCGACACAAGAGATCGCGGCTTTTAAATTATTGTCAGTGGCCGGAGCCTATTGGCGCGGTGATGAGGCAAATAAAATGTTGACTCGTATTTACGGTACTGCTTTTTTTAGTCAAGAAAAGTTGGACCATTTTATTTGGCAGAGAGAAGAGGCAAAAAAACGAGATCATCGCAAGATTGGCCAACAGTTAGAATTGTTTATATTTGATGAAGAATTTGGCCAGGGTCTGCCATTGTATCTGCCTAATGGCGCTATGCTGCGCAAACTGATCATGGATTTTGCTTTTAATACTTATTTGCGTCGTGGCTATAAGCCTGTATCAACGCCCCATTTGGCCCGCTTAGAATTATGGAAAACTTCCGGGCATTGGGATTTTTATCGCGATTCAATGTATTCTCCCCTGGAAGTTGATGGTGAACAGTACATGATTAAACCAATGAATTGTCCCGGCCACGTTAAGATTTATAATGCTCAAATGCACAGCTATCGTGATTTGCCGGTACGCCTAGCAGAGATGGGTACAGTGTACCGTTATGAAAAATCCGGCGAATTGAATGGTATTTTGCGTCCGCGGGCATTTACTCAGGATGATGCTCATATTATTTGCACTCCTGATCAATTGCGAGCGGAATTATTGGAATTGATTGATTTAACTCAGGATATATATGCCAAATTTGGTTTTAGCGATCCTAAAATTAACTTATCAGTGCGGGACCCAAATAATAAAGACAAATATATGGGCCAAGATGAGATGTGGGAGCAAGCAGAGCAAGCTTTGGAAGAAACTTTGAAGAAGAAAAATATCGAGTACCAGCGTATTGAAGGTGAATCTGCTTTTTATGGTCCAAAAATTGATTTTATGTTTGCCGATGCTTTAGGCCGTGAACAGCAGTTGACCACAATTCAAGTAGATTTTAATTTGCCGGAGAAGTTTAATATGTTTTATGTTAATCAGGATGGAGAAAAGCAGCAGCCGTTTGTACTACACCGGGCGTTGTTAGGCTCACTGGAAAGATTTATGGGGGTCTTGATTGAGCATACAGCCGGTAATTTTTCAGTTTGGCTGGCCCCTTTACAAGTGAAAGTGCTGCCTATTACTGATGACCAGATTGACTATGCTCGCCAAGTGTCGCAAAAATTGGCTGAGGCTGATGTGAGGGTAGAGGTTGATGAGCGCAGTGCTACTTTGTCGTCAAAAATCAGAGATGCTGAGTTAATGAAAGTGCCTTACATGTTGATTGTCGGGGCAAGAGAAGAGGAGGGAAAAGAAGTGAATGTTCGTTTTAGAGATCAAGAGCAACAGAAAGCGATGACTGTTGATGAGTTTATCCAAGAAGTAGAGCAGAAAATTAAAGCTTAGATAGTAAAGAGTAGTTTTTCTTTTTGAGCAAAGAGCAGCCTTAACTCTCTTGTTCTTCGTCTTTAACTTCAACTTTAATACCGGGGCTCATAGTAGCAGAAATAGTAAGCTTTTTAATCTTGCGTTTAAAAGTATCGATTAATTTTTTGAGATTTTCCGTCAGTTTTTTGCTATCCATATCAGTTTTGCCAATGACTACATGAATTATGGGATTTCTTCGTTCAGTTTTTAGAGTCATGGTGCCGGCTGCCAATTCTTTTTTCCTTTGCTTAGGGTTGGGGGTTAGAGTATTATTTTTAGGATTAGGCATTAAGCCCTTGGGTCCTAAAATCGGAGCATATTTGGTAATTTTGCTCATAAATTTAGGACTGGCTAATAAGACATCAAAATCAATTTCTCCGGCCTCAATTTTTTCCAGAGTTTCTTCAGTGGCAATCTCAATATTTCTGGATTTACCTGTGGAGTGGGGGAGAGTTAATTCTTTGGTTAAACCTTGTTCGTTGACATTTAAATGAGCAGTAATGGTGCCTGTAAAATTAGTGTAGGAAAGTTTTTTTACCAGTTCAATAGCAGCAAACGGGTCGTAAGTTTTAGTGCGGTCAACCTTAGAGCGCACTGCTTGGTATTTTTTACTGCGGGTTTTTTTGGTTTTAGTTGAGGTTTTTTTGTTTTCGCTTTTTTTAGCTGGAGATTGCTGCTTTTTTTCTTGAGAATTTTTATCTTTATCTGCAATTTCTGTTTTGCCGCTTTCTGCTTTGTCTCCGTTTGTTTTATCGTCGTTTTGCTGCTGCGTTTCACTATCTTCCGGCTGATTTGAATTTGCCTGTCGATTTTTAAGCTTAACGACTTTTATTTCATCTTGGTCTGAAGTTTTGTCAACTGTTTTGTTTGCTCCCATGATTGATGATTCCTTTGTGTTCTCATAACGCATCTAGTCTAGAGGAAAAGACGCTGGAACAAATAGTTAATAATTTTTTGATTTTTAAATAAGTGGATAGCTTAATTACTGACCTCAATGCCCATGCTTTTGGCAGTGCCGATAACAGTATTAATTGCAGCTTCCAGATTATTGGTATTTAAGTCTGGCAATTTTTTTTCAGCAATTGCTTGCGCTTGTTCGCGAGTGAGCTCGCCGACAATGTCTGTTTTTGGTTCTTGGCTGCCTTTTTCTGCTTCGACAGCTTGTAGAATCATGGCGGAAACGGGCGGCAGCTTTAATTCAAAAGTGAAAGACCGGTCTTGATAGACGGTAATTTCAGCCGGAATAATCTCGCCTTTTTTTTCAGCAGTTCGTTTATTGTATTCTTTAATAAAATCCATCATATTAATACCGGCTTGGCCTAAAATTGGCCCAACAGGAGGAGCCGGCGTGGCTGTGCCTGCCGGTAAATTGAGTTTTAAGACTTTAATAACTTTTTTTGCCATAGTTTTTTAAATAATTTTTTTCAATAAATTTTTCAATTATCAATCAACCA
>CAZPQG010000013.1:19728-22097 GCA_964588685.1 uncultured Pseudomonadales bacterium
TTTGCTTTGTTTTGATCTGACATGGCAAATTTATTTAATTAATGACAATACGCATAATACTCTGCAAAATAAAATCTATTCCTGAAATATAAAGCGCCGCCAGGGCAGTAACAAGAATCACTAACAGCGTTTTATTAATAGTTTGTTTTTTGGTCGGCCAGCTGACTTTTTTTAACTCAGCAATGACCTGATTAAAATATTTTTTAATAGATTTCATAGTTTAATAAATTTAAGTGATGAGTTTTAACTGTTTGTGCTAGCTTATTTTCTGGCTGTTTTGTTATTAACTGTGATTAATACTGCTCCAACTGTTTTAATGCTGATTAATTTTTTATTAAATTCTGCCAAGAGGCTGTGAAACTCTGTTGGTGAAACTTTATTGTCTTTTTAATTTCTTGAATTCGTTATTTTAACATAAAAGAGCAGGATTTGGTATGCCCGCGGCCTTATTTTATCGGCAGTCTGGCAGTATTTTACACCAAAGCGTTAAGCAAACCAATACGAACTGTTGAGTAAATATGCCTAAGCATAATGTCAAAAAAATAGCGCTAAATTAAGTAAAAAGAGTGAGATAAAGAATTTAAATTTAACGAATGTGTTAAGAAAATTATATTTTACTCTTTTTTTACCATGGCCGAAGGGGGAGGGGTGTGCTGTTCAGCGTCAGAATAAGTTGGTTGATTTTTTGAAGTTTTGGAAGCATTTTGGGCTTCAGGATTAATAGGAATAGTCTCATTGTTGTTGGCGGCAGTTTGAGCTTTTTGAGATTGCTTTTGCTGTGATTTTTCTCCGGCCCCGCCCTTTTTTCCGGAACTTGTTTCTAATGATGAAAAGTCAGTCGGTTGATAAACATTTTTTTGCCTAGTGCTCACTAAGGTGATAATAGCTACCAGCACCACTAAACCTATCAAGCCTATGCCAAGGATAAAAAATATTGAAACGTCAGAGTCTGCCAGAAAATTATTAATTGCTTGTACTATAGCTGAGGGAGTGTCTTCTTCCTCCTCCGGAAATTGAGGAATGAGCGGCGGTTCTTCCTGTGCGGTGTCAGTCGCAGTTTGATCCGGTTCAGGCGTAGTTAAAACTTCAGCCGGCGCCGTAGCTGCCGGTTCAGTCGGTTCAGCAGTCGGAGTTGCTGTGGGCACAGTTGTGGGCGTAGTGATGGCCGGAGGCGTGGTAGGTTCTACTTCAGTTGGTTCAGAAGGGGGTTCGCAGGCGGGGTTTTCAGGATTAGTGACTAATCGACAGCGGTCGTTAAAACAAAAATGATTAGGTTCGCACTGGTGATTGTGAGTGCAAAATTCATTACAGCTTTTTAAATCAGCTGTAATTAACTCTTCGCCTTTAGAGCGAGTGTCGTCAATTTTGCAGACGGGGCTTTCAGGATTTGCAGCCAGCCTGCAGCGGCCGTTGTAACAAAAATGGTTGGGTTGACACTGGCGGTTATGAGTACAGGATTCGTTGCAGTCAAACAGTTGACTTTGTTCATAGTCTGCCCGGCCAATAAGGTTTTGTCTTTGGTGAAGGGCGGAAGATGAAGCAAAAATGCCGGCGAAAATTAGAGTACCGCCAATTACTAAGTAGACTACCAAGATTGGAATTTCAAAAAATTGGGAAAAATTCTGGATGCTGGAGTCTTTCTTTTTTTTCACTGTATATAGAATACAAGTTGCAGCTGGAAGGAGTCAAGAGGAATGAAAGCGGACAAGCTGCGAGTATAATTAAAATTAACTTTAAAAATAAAGTAAAGTTAATTATAATTAACAATAGCTAACAATATTAAAAACATATATACTAAATTTAAGTTAGTATAGCTAGAATGTTATCGATGATCTTTAAACTAAGATATTTTATAAATGACAAGCGATCTTTAACAATCAGGTGTGAGAGGTAAATAAATTTTTCCTGAACAATTCTCGAAAGGGTTTATGGGTTGTCTGCCAGCTCCGTGGAGTTGGGAGCGCCCTACCCACTTTGCATCTTGCGGGAACATTACATTACCTCTCACACCTGGAGGTTAAGGCAACTCAAGAATTTATTGGCTCATCTGGCTTAATAGGCCAGATTTTTATTTTGCTATTGATGATAGAAAAGATTTTTTTTGTATTAAATGCTGCTTGAAAACTTATTAAGCTCCTGCCATTTAACGCTGAAAGGTGGTAAAATAGCGTTTATAATAGCTTGGCAGATGCAATCAGCTATAAATTGCTGAAAACTAATTGAAAGTTGAGTAAATGCGACTGTCGGCTGAAAAATAGAATATTTTTTAAAAATAAAAATAATTACAATTTTTCAAAAATAATAGAGAAATAGCAGCGCCGAAGTAGCTCAGGGGTAGAGCACCATCTTGGTAAGATGGTGGCCATGGG
>CAZPQG010000014.1:0-17200 GCA_964588685.1 uncultured Pseudomonadales bacterium
TACCGGAAACATCTAACTTTTCATTTGGAGAAGTTGTCCCAATGCCAACGTTGCCGGTAAAGTCAGCATCACCAGCCACTGTTAATTTATTATCCGGTTGAGTAGTGCCAATGCCAACACCGCCCGTACTATCTTCTACATATAACAAATTGTTTAAATTGACTAAATCTGTCGAACTGACCAAACTGATTTCATTATCAGCTGTCAACTGAATATCGCCTGTGCCGCCAGTGGCATTAAAGACTAGGCTTTTGCCCTCTAGAGTTAGGCTGGTGCCGGTGGCTTCAATTTTGGGATTAGTTTCGCCCAGCAGCACGATGCCTTCATTATTCATTGACAGCACCGTATTAGTAGTGGCGCCTGTTTCAGGGGCCAGGGGATAGCCTTGCAAGGTTTCAGTATTGAGAGCATAACCGACAGTGCGAATTGGCTGGCGCGGACTTAAGGTTTCATCATTGGGGCTGGTACCGACTACTACTTCTAACCAAATGTTAGGATTTTCGCTGAAAACATCATCGCCAATGGCCGGGCCGCAGTTCTCGCTGACATCACCAATGCCGATTGAAAAAATACCGTCTTGATCAGGCTCAACCACGCAAGTATTGGATTCATACAGCAGATTGCCGGTAGTTAAGGCATCGTACAATTTGAACACAATATCGGCATTTTCAGTAATAGGGTTCATTTGCGGATCAGTGAGCCGGCCTTGAAACGATAAGGTGCGTCCGGGCGGGGTAGGGCTGGTGGGATAAGCAAATTGGTGCGGAGCATTGGTAATCAGCTGTTTATACCCTAGCGAACCTAGTCCTAAAAAGAATAACACCATTACTGCCAAATTGACATATGTCAAAATGTTAAATTTAATATTTCTTTTAAGTTGCCGTGAGCTGGCTGCTGCTGAGCCTGCCCATTTATCTTTAACTGTACTTGAAATTTTTTCTGTGAGTTGACTGAGCCGGTTTTTGAGCCGGGCTCGTTTTTCTTGATGGCTGCGGGCAGTTGATTTTTTCCGGCCGGTTATGGCTGCAGCTTTTTTTTCTGCTTGACTTTGATTTTTGCTAGTTGGGGGTGTGCTTAGACTGAGCAAGTTGCGTTTGCCCGGCGCAGTAGTAATGGTTTTAGAATTTGAATCAGCTGTGGCTGAGGGTTTGGCGGCAGCGGCAGCGGTTGAAATTTGAGTTGCTTTTTCTTCTTCTACAACTTCTTCTTTCGGCTGTTGATAAACATAGCCCACTTGCAGCCATTTCGGCGCCTTCAATAAGATATTTTCTTGCTTCAGCCACAACCCGAACTGCACTATACTGCTGAATTTGCGCCTAATTGTTGATTTTTTTAGGCCTTTTTCTTTTTGAAATCGGTAAAAATCATCCAGTTTGGTTTTTGTTAGTAAAGCTTCGACTGTTTTTTCATCACTAAATTCAATAAATTGGCTGATATCGCTGCGATAATTTTTAATAGTGGCAGGGGAGCAATCATCTTTTTTAAGTGCTAATAGGAATTCTTGAAGAAAGACATTAGTCTGAACAGGCGGATACTCATCTACAAACTGGGTCAAAATAGATAAGGCAGTGCTTACAACCGAAGCTTTGCCTGTGGCCGCCGAAGATTTTTTTGTAAGCGGCAGATTACTTTTTTGGGCAAAGGCTTCAATTTCCTCAACAGACCAGGATGAAAAGTCTTGTTTTTGGGTTAAAAACTTGACTAAAAGCTCCTGAGCCGTGATTTTCAACTCTTGTTTATCAATGCCGCTATCTTTAGCTGCTTCGGTTAAAGAAAAATTTTCCAAAAATGTGGAAAATGTTGACAAAATGCTGGCGATGTATCTTTGTTGGGCAGTCACAAGGATTTTTTCTTTTTTTGTCTAATACTTGATTCGTTAGACGCTTATTAAGTGCTTAAAGTGTAAGAAAAAAACAAGCATTGTTCAACCTCTGATTTTAAGGGGAAAAAGAGCTTAAAAAGTTAGTATGGATCGCTAACAGCAAAATTTGCTGCTGCAAGAATAGCGTTCATCGTTCAAATTGGACAAATTTAAAGGAAAACAATTATCAAAAGCGATCAAAATATATCGGTAAAAAGAGTATTAATAGTACTAGCCTGCAAAACATGGTTAATTTTAATAAGGTTATCCACAATTTTGCTCCTTGTAAATTTTTGTAAAACTGATGTAATAAGTGAAGTAAAATCTACGAGAGATGATTGTGACAAAACTTGTTTTAATAATATTAGAGCTAATTTTACTCAGGTGGAGAGAGAATCAGTGTTTTAAAAATTAATTAAAAGGCTGCAAATTACTCGTTAATTTACCGGTTAACTTATTTCGGGTGCTGTTTATTGTGGAAAACTTTGTTCAGCTGTGTAAAAAGATATAGTTATAATTTTTGCCTGCGTTGAGTTAAAAATATTGATTGGCCAATACTAGGTGCTTTTAACTAACTTAAAATCTAAAAATTTTTAAACTTAAATTAGATTAAATCAAACTATGAAATTATCCAGTAAAAAATTACTGCTTTGGCTTTATCCTGTCGTTCCGTCTGACTCAGCAATTGACGCGGCAACCAAGGCAGCTGAGGCAGCGAAGGTTGCAGCCCGCCGCCGCAGAGTGTCTTATACCCAGATAGAGATTTTGTTGTCAGATTTAACTGAGGCCGGCCGTCAATCGCTGTTGCGTTTACTAGAGAATAAAGACTTGTTATTTACTGATAAACTAAGAGGGCAACTTAACGCCAGCATCAGCAGTTATGGTCAAAGTCAATTAGAAGCCCAATTTCCGGTTTTAAAACAAGCGACTAATCCATGGCAAGGAACTTGGTCAATGATTGTTTTTCTAGAATCGCCGCCGGCCGATGACAGCTTTCGCTACTTAAGAAGTTTGCTGCTAAAAGAACACTGCTTTGCTCTCAAAAGAGGAGTCTATTTGCACCCTGGTCAATTATCAGTGCATGTAATGGAGCTGCTGCAAACAACATATCGTAATGCTGTCATAATTGTTCAATTTGACAATTGGGAGTTTGGGGACGACCGTAAGATTATAGGACAAAAAACTAATTTAATGGGTTTGGTTGATATCTATTCTGGAATTAGCACAGAATTAAATAATATGCTAAATAAAAAATTAAGTTGTAAAACATTGACCAGTCAGCAAAAAAAAGCTATTTATTCGGTTTACCATCGGTTGGTTTCTAATTTAGAGACTGACAGCGGTATAGTTAATTATTATTTTCCTCAAGTGGAGGATGGGTTGCAGCTGCTTAATAAGTTAAAAATGAATTTAACTTAGTTTGTAGGTGCTTGTTTCGTGTAACAAAAGCCGAATTTAAGACTTTTTACTACGCTTATATTTTTATTGGTATCTGGTTTTTTGCTTTCGGGTACTATTTTACTTGAGTAAATTGGTTAATATTAAATAATAGATTGATAGCTTTATAAGTGTTTTAGCATTTTTGCGAGAATAGCTATGCCAGAGGTTGCGGTAATAGTTCAGTAATTATGCAATAATAAATATGGTTATTTTTGCAGATTGTAAAAGGCCTTTTTTATAAGAAAATAAAGCGAAAATAGTGAAAAATTGTACAAATCAGTATTTTTTAAAGACGCTAAAAAAGTGAAAATTATAGAGTTAAGTTTTGTTAATTTTCAGCAATGATATAAGATGTTGGTTTGTTATGGCTTGGCTGCAGGGAGAGGTTTGATTGGAGCAACTAATGATGGCTAAAGTTAGCTGATAGGCATTATTAACCAATTGCTGGTGTAATTGTTTAGAGTTAGTTGATTAAAACTGTTGAATAATACTACTTCACTGAAATGAGGGATGGTGTTTTGTAGCTGCTTTGGATTGCCTCTTTAGTTCAAACCTCATAGCGTTTAAAAACAGTTCAAGCATTTTAGCAGTAGTCGTAAAGTGCTGCAGCTTACCTGTTTTTTATTTATAGTTCTTATTTTTAGTGCCTTCATTCTTTGATCATCATAATCATTATCCTCTGCTGCTCCCACCAAGCTTTGGCTTGTAATTGACTGCTTTCAGGACTGCTTTCTGCTTGCTTCATGCCAAATTTAACTACGTCAAGTTTAAACCGGCCTTTCTTAAAGTAAAAGTTGAATTGCCCCTTTTTATTAGTCACATCAGCATAGACTTGGCCAGATTCGTCCAGACTAGTTAGTCTAACCATAGCATTTTGTACAGAGTTGCCATTTTTATCAAGTACCATGCCGTTAATGTTGGCAAATAGTTTTTGTTTGAATAAACAGAGCAGACCAAATAAGATATAAATTGTTAAGGCTATGATATTGATTAAATTAGTCCAAAAAAGAGTGGCTGTGACAGCTAGGATGATATTGAACAAAACTAATAAATTATCAAATTTGATCAATTTAGCCAGCCATAACTGCCAGCGGGTGGACCAGGACCAGTCATGCTTTTTAATTAAACTAATCAAATTGTCAAATTTAGTATTTAACTGAGCTCGATCGCTGTCAGCCGGAATTTGCAGCGATAAACTAGTTTGATTAATGTTAGTTTCAATTTCTTGGGCTTGGTAATAATCTTTTGTTTTGGTGTGCGGCGGTGGATTTTGTAAAGTTGGGTACTGATAATCAGGATGTTGGACTGAAATTCGATAAGTCTTTAGAGGCAAGTTAAGCGGCAGATATAAACCTCGGTGATCAGTTAAGGTAGTTTTATAAAAAGGGGGAAAGCCCGGTTGCTCAGCCTCGTTGACGGCAAAAATTTTGGCAAAAGGAACTCCAGCAGGAAATGTCACTTCAGTCGGTTCGGCTTGATCGTAAATTAAATTGCCTTGTTGGTCTAACTTGGCTAACCTGCTGTCAAACACCCAGCCTGCCCGGTCAGCAAAAGGTAAAATTTCTAAAGCTCGCCAAATTTTAATCAAGTTTTTACCTGAAATGACTAAATCCAACTTACAAAATAAGAGCAGCGTGGCTGTGATAGCAGGCCAGCTGACAATTAAGAGTGTTAGATATGGGCCTAATGCATATAAAGTTTGTTGAAACCAGCTGCGGGTAGTAACTCTCCAGATAGGCGTAGGAGTTAAGTCCCGGACCAAATCGTATATTATCTCTCTTGGTACTGGCATTTTTGAAGGAATAACAATTGGAATATTTTCGATTACAGAAATATGTCTGGCTAAATCTATGATGGTGAAATTAAGGGTAATGACAGTATCGCGCGGTAAAATTGGCAGGTTGTGCTGCCATTGACCTTGTGCGTCAATATCTTCTTCAATAAAGTAATCATCTCGATTCGGAATCATGACTGTCAGCTGTACAGTGCTCAAAGCTTCGCCATGCGCTAGTAAAGTTGGCTCATTAACTAAGATTTGTAATGGTTCTTGAGGAACGGTGGTTGCGTCAAGAGTTGAGATTGATGCCTCCTTGTCTCCGATTTGCGTCAGGACGAAATAAGGGGCAATAGTATCAACTGTAAAGCTCCAGGCAGCCGAGCTGTTGCTCAAGCCAGCTTCATCAACTGCAATAATTTTCCAGGAGTGATGATCGTCATCAAGACTAAATTTAATATCAAGAAAATATCTGTCCAACTCGCTGCTAAAGGCTAGGTTGTATTGTTCAAAAGAGCCGGGCTCAAAAATATCATCAATGACCAGCTCGTTGTTAATGATAAGCTGATGATGAGACATAGCTACCTTGTCAGTCGATTTCTGCCATACAAATTGAGGTCGGTCAGTGCTTAGCAGGGCTCCGTTGTCCGGGGAAATTAGAATTGGCGTTGAGGGAGGAACCACATCAGGCATGGTAGCCTTAACAGGAATTTGGAACTGCTGTGTTTTTGTTTCCTGGGCAAACAAGGGACTAGAGTGAAGAAAAAAAAAGCTGGCCGGAACGATCAGGCTTGAGAGCAAGATAAACAATGGTTGGTGCAGACTGTATTTATTCATTAACAAGTCCTTTAAAAAACAGGCCTTTTTTAAAACGTTTTTGTGTTCTCGTGCTCTTCAAATTTTGTAGTCTTAAAATTTAAAATGTCTCAGGATAGTTAGAAAATAGTTAAAATTAGCTTAATTACTTAGCTGTTCGTCTTGGTTAATCTGTTTTTACACTAATTTGTTTTTGCCAATTTTTACAAAATTAATTCTTACAAATTGTCACCTGTTTTACAAAAAGGTTTTACAAAAAAAGGTAATGGTGCAGTTACCATTACCTCAAACAAATTTTTCGTAAATAATAACAAATTTTTATTATTGATTTTTTAGCTATTTTTTAACTGCTTTTTGCTCTGCCGGCATTATCTTTAATTGGATTTTAATTAGACTGTTTCTCTACAGCTTAACTTTCAACTATGAGCATGATTAATATTTATTAATCATCTCTCCTTTCATAGCGGTCCAGTTTTCTTTGCAGTTCTTTAATTTTTTCCTTTTCAAGCTGATACTGTTTTTCACTGTATCGTTTTATGGCTAGAACAATGATGCCGATCAGCAAGCCTCCAAATAATATCGAAAGAATGATTCTGACTGGAATAATCCAGAAATTAGTTGAAGCTACAGCTACTTGACCGCTATCGCCGTAGCTGGCGGTTAGTTTGGCAGTATATAAGCCAAACCCCCAAACTTTTTCCCATTTGCCGGCAAAGCTGCGGCTGTTAAGAGGAAAGATGTTTTTAGAATCGAGCTGAAAAGAGTCTGATTTTTGGCCCAGCATATTAAAAATATCAATATTCATTCTGGGGTGAATGTGGATGTCGGATTGATTGCGAATTAAAAAAGAATAGGGCACAGGGCCGAATTCTTGGAATTTTTTAAATTTAAATTCACGGATATAAGCCTCTTCGTTTATTGGTCCTTCAGTAATAACGTAAAATAAAGTGCCTATTCTTTGGCTGACACCAGTCCCGGAGCCTTCTTCTGCAGTAATGTCTGTGCCGTCAACCGGTTCATGTACTACCATGGCGTATTTTCCTCCCGGCAAGGCATCTTCAGGTACTTCAATTAAGACTGTCATCTCAGCTGTTTCATTCGGAGCAAGAGTATGTCGGTTGGGCGTGATTACCATCCAGTGAGCCAAACTCCAACGATTAGTGACTGTTTCTTGGACTGGAATCGGGGTAGAGCCGTCTTCTTTGACAATAAAGTCTTGGGCATAAGAGCGCAAGGAGATGGTGCTGTCAGAAATATTACGGACTCTGATATTAGTTTGAATTTTTTCGCCCGGTTTAATTTTAAGTTGGCCATCTTCGCCGGTTCGCGGCGGCATAGTCACCAGGGTGCGGCTGTCAGGAGAAGGGACACCAATCTGTGCCTGAATCGCTTGGGGGCTTAATAAAGTTAAAACGATAAGAGTGATAGCTGAAAACAGTAAATAAAGCGGTGAGTTTTTCATGGGCAGGTTTTTCATGGACAAGTTGTTATTAATTATTGATGTTAGGTTAATGCTATCTATTTTTTATTAAAAGGTGGCAGTAGCAGTGTAAGTAATAAAATTATAATAGTCACCGGCTACTGTTAAAGCATCAGCCAAAGCTCGATAGCATAAGTAGAGATTGCTGTCGTTAGTAGGGCCGCCGGTTGCGCTAGCGCTAAATATTTTTTGCGGATCATGTGGGGCTTCTGCGTCAGCAAAATGGCGGGCTACAAAATCGCCAGTGCCGTCATTATACTCAAAATCAGGATCAGTATTAGTAGCATCTTCTAATGAAAAGCCAAAGCCTGGTTCATCTGTGCTGGTCCAATCTTGTTCTCCTGGGGTGCCGCCGGTACTGTCCTCATGTGTCATGTCAGTAACATTAGCATCCCAAATACACTCATAAGTAGAATTATAGGTAGTGCCAGTACAAGTATTTCCATTGAGCCCTAATTGATCATTGGCAATGGCTGTTACCACTGCGCCGTTAACAGCATTGGTAGTGACTGCCAAGTTTTGAGCAGCGTAAGTAAAAGCGCCGGTACTTAGCTCACCTAATGGAACTTCAGCAGCAGTAGTAGTGACTGTGGTAGCTTTGCCGCATCTAGTTGCACCCAAGCTTTCACCGGTAATGGTAAAAGTGAGTGAAGGTGCCACTGTGGCGCTGACTTTAACAGCTTCAATCACGCCAATTCTAACAGTAGTAGCATCTATCTCGGTATCAGAGCTATTTAGGTGTCTTATCACTACATCATAAGTATCAGCTACTCCAGTAGCGTGTTTATCCGCAGCGTCAATATATTTAGGCGCAGGATTAATCACGTGATCAATATCAATGGTGATTTGTTCATTGTTGTCGCTGCCAGTATAGGTGCAAGTGTAAGTGTGCCAGTAGCCATCGTAACCTGAAACGCTTTGTTCTGCAGCTGCAGTGTAGGAGGCACCAGAAAAATCATGGCCGGTGCCATCACTTTGGCAGGTAATAGTAGGATTGCCAACCCCCCAATCGTCAAAATCAAAATAGTTTTGATTAGGAGTGCCATTAGCAGAACCTGTGTCAGCAGCGGGCACCATGACTTGAAAAGAGCCGTCTGTTAAGCCAGTTTGGGTAGTAAAAACAGCTTGCAAGTTACTTTCTTCAGCTAGATAAAAAGTTTCAAGATTATCAACAGTATCACTAAGGATAATAGTATCAGCGCTGACGATTTCTTCAATGGTGCGTGAGCCGGAAGTAGAAAAAATTAAGGTGTCATTAACTTTTAAGACATCAGTAATTTCAGTGTCGGCAGAAGCAGTATAGTCATCAATATCGTCATCAATGGCAATTTGGACTACGGTGCCGGTACCCGGATCAGCTGCTACTTTGCCCCTGAAAGACAGTCTGGAATTGTCCATAGTCACTGAGACTCCTGAAAGATTCCCTGCTTTAGTTTGGCTGTGGTAAGAATTGCTTGCAAGAATTGTAGCTAAAATTAAAAATGAGAACAGTAGCAGGCGTAAGTAGATGGGTTTGACTGTGGACATGAGAAAGATTGCTGTGGGTAAATAATTGATAATAAGATAATAATAAGTTTAATTCATTAATAAAATAATTGTATATGTAAATTTATAGCATAGTTGTTTTTTTAACGCAATAAGAAGTTGACTAGAGTAAAACTGCTGCTGATTTTAACTGCACTATTAATTTTTTAATTAAACTGCTAAGTTTTACACTGTTAATTTTTAAATTATTAACTTTTAAATTGGGCATTTATTTTTTTATATCCCCAGTGTATCAACCAGCCTATTCCTAAAACAATGAGCAAAGAAAAAGGAAAGGCAATGACTGTTTGTGTGAACTGCTGCCGGCCTAATTCAAAATGAATAGAATAGAGCCCTAATAAAAATGGAGGCTGGTATGAAAAGTGAGTAGTTAAAGTGTCCACTTTTTCCGGATCAAGTAAACCGTCATCATCCAGGATATTAGGGTTAAATTCAAGACCCCGCACCATGCGGGTGGATCCAGCTAAAACGAAATCAGGATAAAAAATATACTCATTGATAGTATGGTTAAAAATATTCTCAATAATGGCTCGGCCTTGAATTAAGGTAGCGGTAGTACCGCTGTTTTTGGCTAAAATGTCAAAATTAATGCCGCCGAAACTATCGACAATTTTGGGTAAATTAAGTTGTGCCGGCTCTAGATGGCCCTGATTCTTTTCATCTTCGCCAATATAAACAATCAAATTACTGACTACAGTTCCTGCCACTTGGGCTTCAGAACGGAGTCCGGAGTGATCAGGGCTTTGCTGTGCTGCTTGATTAACAATATTATGAGCATTGACTAAGATTGCCAATGGATATTCACGTTCCTGAGTTACATCTGCTACGTTAAATTCTAAATTAACGCTGTGGCTGCGATTGGGGTAGAGGGTAAATGGTTCGCCAAAAGACAAATCAGGATTGGCCTCACGATTAAAAATTTTGCCCGGCTGCAGCACTGGCCGCCCTGTTTTGCCGTCTGCTTTAAAATCAGTGACATTAATTGAAGCTTGCACCGGTTTATTGCCTTGATTTTTAACGATAATAGTGTGGCGCAGTTTTTCCGAGGGCTTAACATGCAAATAAGAGACAGGCGGGGAAACAGAGATGCTAAAATTATCATCTGTGGTTTGAGCCATGACAGTTGGTGCAAAAGCGGTTTGAGCTAGGGTAAGAACAGCCTGAGTCAGCTGCACAGCACTGCATAGAAAGACAACAAAGAAAAATATAAACCAAAATAGTTGATTTTTTATTGTGAGCCGCATTGTGGCAAAGGCAGTAATTTTTTTCTATTTAATAATTTATATTATTTGTGTTTACTTGTTATCAGGCCGCCGCCGTAAGTATTTAATTGCCGGATTTAATAATTAAGTTCAATAAGATTATTGTTGTAAAAAATTTAATAACCCGGTACTGCTACAAAAACAATGCCGGTTTCATAGCGGCCGGCGGCCTGTCCACCTTCAATTCCGGCTTTATAAATAATGTCACCCCTTTCGTTATTAGCAATAGCATCTGAGCTCATGATGGGCTGCATGCTTGCGCCTTCAGCCGCGTTGGCAAAGGGCCTAAAACAATAAGTGTCAGTCAAACAGTTGGGGTTGCTGGTAGTGAGATCTGTTTCAACATTATCACCCGAGACATTGTAGCCAAACCCGGGCGTGCTTTCTGTTTGCCAGGGTTGAGCTTGATCCGGATAGCAAGTGTAGCCTACATCGCAAGTAGTGTCTTCAATAAAATTTAAACCACCTTGATGGGTGAGGGGATACTGCTCATAAGTATAAATAGTATAGCCGCCGGCGCCGCGAGTATTGATAGTAATATAGTTGCTGCCAGTGTTGTGGACTCCGGGCGTTAAAGTGCCTAAGTTAATGTTAGTATCAGAAATCGTAAAATTAAAATTTCCTATCTGGTAAATATATTGAAAGCCGGCGCCGATAAAATAGTAACTTTCTTCTTCAGCCCCATAATCACCGTAAGGTCCGGCCGCAATTTGGCCTAAAGTATAACTGATATTGTAAGAGTCGCCGGGGTTAAACTGACCGGCGCCCATATTAAAGTTGCCGAATTGAATTAAATAAGAATCAGATTTCATGGGCTGGGCTGAGGCAAGGCCGGGGGATAAGCAGTAGTCAACAATTATTTGTCCGGCGCTGATTATTAAGCTGGCAGCAAAAAGAATTAGGATTGAGGCACAAAAAAGGGGTGCAATACGGCTAAGGCGAATTTTTAGTCGACAAAATTGATTTTGCCAAAGTTGATGCAGCTGCATAGATTTAATGCATGGATTTAATTAAAACAATGTTTTAGTCAAGTTGATTATTTGTGATGTCAGGCTGACTATCTTTATTGTTAAGCTGATTGTCTGCCGCGCCGGCTTGTTCATCGGAGTTATTAACTTGATCGTCTATGACATCTTGGGCTGAAATTGAATTTGATTTGTTAGCGGCTTGCAAATGTTTAATCTTAACTTTAAGTTTTTCTAACTCTAATCTAATGAGAGTTAGTTGTCCTTTAATGGCAGTTTGATTTTGTGAAAAATCAGCCATTTCGATTAATTGATCAAGCTTAGGTTGCAAAAAGCCAAATAAGAAATTCTCAAAAAAGTAGAGCCAATCCCAAGTTTTATCTTCAGCTTGCACTAATTCGCTTTCTTTTTGTTCTAAATAAATTTTATAACTATAAATTTCATTTTTATCTATGTTAATTAGAGTTTGCTTCTCTTTGCTTTGTTCATGTTGATACCTGGCAAATAAGAAGAACACCATTACCAGCGGAATACCAGCCAGATGTGATAAGTTAAGCTCGGCGTTTAAGTTGGGATTAAGAGCATAGAAGAATAGCAGCGTCTCCAGAGTAATTGTAATTGAAGTCCAACGGTACATAGTCATTGAGACAAAGAACAAATAAACAAAAATTAAAGAAAAAAAGACAGATGTAGTCCCGCCGGTAGCACCAATAAGGATTAAAAAGGCAAAAGTTACCAGCACCATTTCGTCAACTGCTGTGGTGGGCAGCACTTGCCAGACACCGGCTTCATTTATTTTTTTCAGTATAAAATAGACCAATACACAGCTGGCAAAGGCTTGTAAAGAAAATTGAGCCAACACGGTCACATTCAGCCAGACGTAAGCACCAATAATGCCGGCGGACAAGACTAAAATTTGAGCAAGAGTTTCGCGAGTACGAGTGGATGATAAAAAGGCAGGCATAGTGTTAAGAAATTGTTAATGAAGCTGATTGCTGGCTAATTTATGGTGGATAATCAACGTAATGATGATTAATTAGTGTTATAGCTAAAAAATAGCAGCTAACAACTTAATTTTAGTATACAGTATTTATTGATATAATAAAAAAGTTAAATTTTAAAAAATTTGAACTCTAATAAGAAACTCTAAAAAGAAGTTTTTCTTTATGTCATCATCTGCATCTCCAAAATCTTCATCTGCTAAAGTTGCTAAAGCCTCATCCACTAAATCTTCTAAATCCTTATCAAAATCCTCATCTACCCATGAAAATTCTGGTAAAAATTTATCTACTTACAATCCTCAAGCCATAGAACCGAAATGGCAGCAGTATTGGCAGAAGGAGCAATTGTTTCAAAACTCGATTGAACAGGTTTTAGCTAAAAAAGAGCAAGGTAAAGCTATTGATCCATATTATTTATTGTTTGCTTTTGCTTATCCTTCCGGGTCGGGTTTGCATGTAGGCCATGTGGAATCAAAAACTGCCCTTGATATTTTAGCCAGATTTTACCGCATGCAGGGGAAAGATGTTTTTTTTCCGGTGGGCTGGGATGCTTTTGGTTTGCCGGCAGAAAATTATGCCATTAAAACCGGAGTGCCGCCGGCTCAAACCACCCGTGAGGCTATTAACACCTTTCGCCGCCAAATCAAGCGGTTAGGTATTAGTTATGATTGGGCTAATGAGATTGCCACTTGCCATCCTAGTTACTACCAATGGACGCAATGGCTTTTTAAGCAGCTGTATGTCAATGATCTAGCTTATAAAGATGTTGGCATGGTAAATTGGTGTCCTTCCTGCCAAACTGTACTGGCAAATGAGCAAGTAGTTGAAGGCTTGTGTGAACGCTGCGACAGTCCGGTGCGGCAAAAAGAGCTTGATCAGTGGTATTTTAAAATTACGCACTATAAAGAGGCATTAATTCAGGGTTTAAAACAAGTTGATTGGCCCAAAGCCACTAAGCAGCAGCAACTAAATTGGATTGGCCGCACTGAAGGAGCCGAGATAGATTTTACGCTTAAAGAAACTCAGCAACAATTAACCTGTTTTACCACTCGCTTGGATACTATTTTTGGTGTTACTTTTTTAGTGATTTCTCCGGAAAAATTTAAAGACATGGCTTTGCTTGAGCAGGTGCCGGCAGGCAAAAAGAAAACTGTGCAGCAATATTTACAGCGAGCTTTTCAAAAAACCGAGGAAGAACGCAGTATTGGAGAGAAAGATAAAACCGGAGTCAAGACCGGTTTAACAGTAATTAATCCCGTTAATCAGGAAGAAGTGCCGCTTTTTGTGGCTGATTATGTGTTAGCTCATGTTGGCACCGGTGCAGTGATGGGAGTGCCGGCTCATGACGAGCGTGACTGGCAATTTGCTTTAAAGCATGATTTGGAGATTAGGCCGGTCATTAAACCAGTTGACGGCAAGATAGAGGTAGACGGTAAAGAGCAGATTTATGATGAAGTTGACCCTCAAAAGTGTACTACCGACTATGGCCTGATGATTAATGCCAATGCCAAGCAGGCGGGAGGCCGTGATTATTCCGGCTTAACTTCTAGTGAAGGGCAGCAAAAACTAATGCAGGATTTTTTCCAACAGATAAGAGCAAAGGTAAATTATAGATTGCGTGATTGGTTGATTTCCCGCCAGCGTTACTGGGGCACGCCAATTCCGGTAATTTATGACCCGGCAGGCCAGCCTCATTTAATTAAAGATAAAGATTTACCCTGGCTGCTGCCGACTGATGTTGATTTTAAACCGACCGGTGAATCACCTTTAAAATCTTCTGCCGAGTTTTTGCAGCGCACCCAAGACTATGCTGCCCACGAGTTTACTGCTTTAATTAAGAATAATAATTGGGATGAATCGGGAAAGGGCTGGGTGCCGGAGTTTGATACTATGGATACTTTTGTTGATTCCAGCTGGTATTATTTGCGCTATTTAGATGCGCGTAATGAAGATTGTTTTGCTGATAAGGAGAGACTAGATCGGTTTATGCCAGTTGATTTTTATTTAATTGGTCCGGAACATATTGTGCTGCATTTGCTTTATTCGCGCTTTTTTACTAAATTTTTGCGCGATCAAGGTTATTTAGATTTACCTAGCGGTGAACCTTTTGCCAAGATGAGACATCAGGGTATGATTTTAGGTCCCGATCACAAAAAAATGAGTAAAAGCAAAGGTAATGTCATTAATCCTGATGAAATAGTGGAGCAATACGGTGCTGATACTCTGCGGGTGTATGAAATGTTTATCGGGCCTCTAGAGGCTGACAAGCCGTGGGATGATCGAGCTGTGCAGGGGGTATATAGGTTTTTGCGTAAAATACATGATTTGCTGACACAAGCTTTGTCCTTAGCTCAACCGGAGAACAATCATCCTCAATTAGAACAAAAATTGCACGCTGCCATTAAAAAAGTGAGCCATGATGTGCCCATGCTGAAATTTAACACTGCTATTGCCTGTTTAATGGAGTTTGCTAATGATTGGAAAAAAATAAAAATTGAACAGCAGCAGCCGGTAAAACAAAAGGAATTAGCAGCAGAGGAACAAACCGTGGTTGTGGCTGCATCTTTGTTAAAAGATGATGATTTGTACAAATTAATAAAATTGCTGGCTCCTTTAGCTCCGTTTTTGGCAGAGGAATTATGGTCTCAGATAGATCAAGAGATAAGCGTTCATTGCCAAGCTTGGCCTAGTTTTGATGAGGCCTTAGCACAAAAAGAATTGATCGTGATTCCCGTGCAAGTGAACGGCAAGCTACGAGGGGAATTAGAACTGAAGGCTGATAAAGTAAAAAATATATCAAAAGAGCAGGTTGTGCAAAAAGCTCAGGAATTGGATTCAGTTAAAAAATGGCTGGTTGATGAAAAAGGGCAGACTAAAGCTGTTAAAAAAGCAATTTGGGTGCCGGGCAAAATTGTTAATTTGGTGGTTTGAAGAGTTTATTTCTTAATTTTCTTCTTTTTCCCCCTTTGTGCTTTTGTAGTTTTATACTTGGTAACTTTTTTTGATTTCAGCCCATTTCGCATTTTTGTAGTTTTGTACTTGGCAACTTTTTTAATTTTAATCTCATAGCTTTTTTTAATTTCAGCCTTTTATTTTTTATAAATTTTACCTACAGCCGGAGCTTTCTTTTTAAGGCTAAAAAAAATGTTGGTTAACTCCGGATTTATAGTTGATTTTATGGGTAAGAGTTTAGTATAGTTAAAGTAATATTTATTTTTATGAAATAAGATAAAAATAAAATACAGCAGAGTTAATTAGACAAAGAATTAAGATCATTCATGCAGCAAATTATTAATCTTCTTTTATCTTTTTGTAATTGGGTTGGTAATTTAGTCATAAATTTAGCAACCGGGTTAGCAAAATTATTTTTGCGGTTAATTCGTTTAACAGGTATTGTTAGCTTATTTAGCAAAACCAGCAGCTATACTCCTAATCAATCAAAAATTAAGTCTTCAGCTGCTTCCTCTTCAAAAGTGTTAATTTTATTGATTTTTGTTGTAGTTTTGCTGGCTTCAATATTTGTCGGCATTTATTTGAGGGAAGAAGAGAGTCTCGATTTTAGCTCCAGACAACAATTTAGCTCTCAACAACAACTTGCTCCAAGCCAGACATCTTTATGGCAAACTTTAGAGTGTGAAGGCAAGGAAATTCAAACACGGTTGACGGCACAAGATACAACACAGGAAATTTTTTTAGTTGAACCAAGTGAAGACTCAACCAGAATTACTCAAAAAATTATCTTAGCAGATGCAGCTCAGGCGCGAAACTTTTCTCAAAACGGAGTAGAATTTGAAATAGAATTGGATCAGGATATAGCATTTGAACCTAGAGGCCATGGAGTATGGTATTTTAAACAACAAGATGGTCCGGACTTATTCCGCATCCCTCGTTCTTCTGCCAAGGATGCAGCCAGCGATTTTACTAACAATGTTCAGATTAATGTTCATCAAGAAGAAGCAGAAAAAGAAAAAATAACAGCTCAGTTGACGATTGCTGATGCTGATTGGCTTACGAGTGCAGAAAGACAATTCCCAATAACAACTTCTTTTATTATTGAAATTGTTCCCGAGAAACGTAACTAAACCATAAATGAAAATTAAAACAACAGAAAAATTACGTCAGCTGTTGAAGTCTATATTTTATTTGTTGCTGATTTTACAACTGATTATTCCTTTCAATCTTTTTTTAGGAGCAAAACCTGTTCAAGCAAATACAGAAATTTTTTATAGTTCCGGCACTTGGACGGCTCCTGTTGGAGCGACAGAAGTATTGGTGGAGGTTTGGGGTGCTGGCGGTGGAGGCGGTTCGCCAAATAATAAAGTTTATACAAGCGGCGGCGGCGGCGGTGCTTATTCAAGTGATACTGTTACTGTTACTGGCGGCAGCAATTACAGCTACACAGTAGGAACAGGCGGTCAACCTGGAGCTGCCAGTGGAGATTCAGGTGCTGCAGGCGGAGACACTTATTGGGTTGACACTTCAACAGTGATGGCAAAAGGAGGAGCTGGAGGCTCAGCTACAACACCAGGTGGCTCGGGGGGTGATGCAGCTGCCGGAGTAGGAAATGTGACATATTCTGGCGGTGATGGTTCAGATGCATCCGCATCTATAAGTGGTGCCGGGGGAGGAGGAGCGGGATCCGGAGGGGCTGGCGGCCATGCTTCAGGCGGCACAGCCGGAACCGGTACAGCTGATTATGGAGGAGATGGTGGCGCTGGTCGAGATACTGCCGGTGCTGGCTATGATGGTTCAGATTATGGCGGCGGCGGCGGCGGCACTTATCGTTCTGGCGGTTCAACATTAGGTGGGGCAGGAGCTCCGGGGTTAATTCGTATAACTTATGAAATTGATCTTTCTCCTTCTGCTCCTACCAATCTTTTAACCGAAAGCCAAACTAATCCAACCCAAATTACCAACACCACCCCTGATTTTTCTGCTGTCTATAATGATCCGGAGTCAGGAGATATAGCAGACAATTATCAAATCCAGGTGGATGATAACTCTGATTTTTCCTCAGTTTATTGGGATTCAACTAAAACTGCTATGACTAATTGTA
>CAZPQG010000015.1:0-12762 GCA_964588685.1 uncultured Pseudomonadales bacterium
GGCTTGCACCAATCGCCTCTGCCTGTTCCTAAAGGACTCAGCTCAATCAGACCATTCTCAGGTTCTTCAACTGTAGATGAGGCAATAATAGCCGCATTTTCTTTGACATGTCCTTCTTGCTCAAAATCTGCAACTGTAGTGTGAACTAAAGCTAAATTATCCAAATAACGTGTAAAGTAAAGAGTGGAGGTTAAATTAGAAACTAATGGCTGATGCCAGCTAATTTCAATATCGGCACGTTTAGTTGAAGGGTCAAATCTACCGTTTGAAGCTACAATTTCACCTTGTTCATTGCGAAAAACTTCACTGATGGTCACTTGGCGAGTAAAAAACCCGTTGTTTTCCGCTCCCTCTGCCAATGACCAGGTTCCTTTAGCTTCATCAATGACCGGATGATATACTCCCTCTATTGCAAACTCATCCCAGCCTTGTTCCCGGACCACTCGCAGAGCTTCAACTGTTTCCTGCATTAATAGGGCCGCTTGCATTCTTTGTTTTTGTTGAGGTTTGCCGTCTCTAACTGCAATAAAACCGGCAAAAATAACTGGCGTCATAATGCCAAACAAACCAATTGCCAACAGCAATTCTACGAGCGAATATCCTGTTTGTTTTAGATAAAACCTTTTTTTAAAGCTGGTTAATTTCTTTGATAACACCATATTGATTAAACTTAATAATAACTGATTTGCCTGTTTGAGCATCGTTTAACATTAGCTGGGCAAAGTCAGAATTATAGTCAACTATCTGGCCGCTGCCTGTTTTAAAAACCAGTTGTTGATTAGGAAAAGTTGTTTCTAGATAAAGCGGCTCTTTCAACTCAACAAAGAAATTAGTATCAGCCGCAGGATCGTAAGTCTCTCCCTGAAATAAAACATATTCTTGCGAAGAAACATGCAGCCCATATGACAAGGCTTCATTAGTTCCCCCTGTTTGAGCGGTCATAGCCTTTAACTGCTGATGGCGCAATTCTGAAACTAAAGTTTCAGCCTGAGCAGATAAATTGGTTTTAGGAATTAAGTTGCTTATTAAAATTGAAGACACAGCAAACAGTAGGCTGATAATGCCCATAGTCAACAGTAATTCTGCTAAGGTGAAACCTTGATTGAAGATCGGGGCAGGATTTTTCATATCATTAAGCATTGCTAATACTTATTTTAATTTGTTTTGGCTTGTTAATTTTTATTGGCATTTCTTTCTGTTTTTTGATGTTGTTTTTTTAAATTTCGAAAAGCTTCTGCTGAAAATTTTAATAATGAGAAACTAAAAGTTGAGCCTGTGCCTTTTCCCTCTGAGTGAGCCCAAATTTCGCCATCGTGAAGATCTATTGTGGATTTACATATATAAAGACCCAACCCGGTTCCCTGAGAAACATCTTGATTAGTTTGATAAGAATCTTCCATTAAACCAAATTTTTTAAAAAGATCATCCATATTTTCTTCCTCAATCCCAACACCGGTATCAGTTATGTGTGTAATTACATGTTCATTCTGCAGTTCAAAAGAAAGAGTAATTGAACCGCCCTCAGGAGTGAATTTTAAAGCATTACCTATTAAATTCATTAAAACATTTTGAATTTTATCTGCATCAGCTATCACATCATAAGATTCTTTTTTCTTATCTTTAACAGGTTTTTTAATTATTAACTCTAAACCTAATTCATCTGCCCGGGGCCTTATTTCTTCAATTACAGCTTGGCATAATTCAACTATATTCAATTTTGCTATCTCAAAAGAAATCCGGCCGGATTCAATGCGCGATATATTTAACAAATCATTTACTAATTTAATCAGACGATCAGCGGAATCATAAGATCTTTCAATATAATATTGTTGCTTTTCTGTTAATTCTCCGCCTTGACCGTCTAAAGCCATCCACAAGTAGGATTTTATGGCGGTCATTGGGGTGCGCAGCTCATGAGATGCTACTGAAAGAAACTGATCTTTTAAATTATCTAATTCCTTTAATTGTAAATTTGCTTCTTTTAATTCTCTGGTTGCTTCGGCGATCTTCTTTTTTAAAGTGATATTAAATTTAGATATTTCAGCAACTGCTTCTGCATTTTGAATAGCTAAGGAAAGTTCCGGAATAAAAAGTTCCAATAAAGTAACATCTTGTTTAGAATATATATCTCCAGAAAGCTTATCGCTCAGCATTAAAAAACCTATAAAATTTCCTCTATTTCTAAGAGGAAAAATAATTCTAATATTTCTTTTTGCCAAATATTCTTTAATGTCAGAACTTTCTAAATCATCATAAAATATTTCCTTTAAATTAGCGTATCTTTTTAATCTCATTATTTCTTGATAGCTGAATTCAACTGAAGAATCTTCAGTCCCTTTGGAAAGATGAAACCCAATTTGATGATCTTTGAGCAAGATTATATCGATTCTACTGACTTTAAGCTTTTCTTGAATTAATGACAGAACATTATCTAGTAAATCTTTTACTAAATAAGTTGATACCAATAGTGTGTTAAGTTTTTTAAGTAATTTTTGGGTATCATAACGATCTCTGAAAAAAATCTTGTCAGTTGTTTTCTCTAACATTCTTCTCATTGGTTGAAAAGTGTAAGCTAAAATTAAAGCCAGTAATGTAGAAATTAACAGGCTTTTAGAAGTTGCCGATCCAGGAAAAAGAGAATTTCCAACCAAAAATAAACCAAGAGCATAAAGACTTCCTAAAATAAAAACTAATAAGGAATAAGAAATGGTTCTAGCTACTAAAAACCTGATATCCATTAATCGATGTTTGACAATGGCATAACTTACAAATGAGACAAAAATAAGTAAAGAAAAAAGTGACAAATGCTGATAATCATAAATACCAAAAAGAAGAGGCAAAAAAATATTAGTAATTGATCCAGTTGCTATTGCTAGAAAAAAACCTACTGCCAAATATAAAACTTGCTGCCTAAAAATACCGGTTAAATATTTAAATTTTTGCAATAATACAGCAATAGCGCCAAAACAAAATATAATGAAATAAAGTACAAAAAAAGGATATAAAAAGCCAAATATGGTTTCTCTGGCAGCTGGAGCAACAATTACCTCATCCTTAATAAGGAATGGAGTAAATAAAGTTGCCACAGCCAGAACAATAATTATTGAAGCAATAATATAGAGATGTTTTTTTTCTCCTAACTTTGTTTTTTGAGGAAAGAAAAAACAAAAAATAAATAGGCTTAAGGATAATAATTCTGCAAATACAAAATTAGCTCTGCCCAGCAACAAAACAAGCTCCGGTTGGTTTAGATAATAAAATCCGAAAAGAGTTGCCTGCCAACCTAAAATTGACAAAATTAAAAAAGAAAAAGATTTGTTAATTTTATGAGACGGGTTTTTAAAAAAAACAACAGCACCTAAGGCTGCTGTCAATAAAAATGAAATCAAATAAGTAGCGACAATATGTATTGGCATTTATCACATATTATCATTTTTTCTTTGAGCTGACAGGTAGGAAGATTCGACCAGTTTTTCCCAATTGTTGAGAGAGAGTCGGCTCATCTTTTCCATAGTGCTAAATTTTTCAGGAACTGCTTTTTGGGCTAAGCTAAGATAGGGAGCTGCTACTAGAGCGCAGCCCATGTATCCCCCCTTAATAGAAATGTCAGCAATTTCTACAAAAATTTCTTGATATTCTATTTCTTGATTGCTGCCGACAGCTAAAATACTTTTAGCAGTATCTAAAATGATTTCTTCCTTTATTTTTTTAAAAAAATATTTATTTTGATTACCTAAATCAAATTCGCCAATATTTTCCATTAATAAGCAAGCGTGTGTGGTCGTATTTTTGGGAATACCAATTGCTAAAGCGCAATAAAGACGGCAGGGTCCATTTTTTACGATATGTTTAGTGGCACAAGGAACATGAGAACCCGGTAAAATAGGAAATCTTTTTTTTCTTTTAGTTCCCAGCAATCTTTTGGTAGCATCCAGAATAGGTTTAGCAGAATAAACCGGAATTGATCTGCCTTCAGCATCTTTTATTTTATCAATTAGAAAAGAAGATTTTTCTTCTAAATTAGGGTGCTTAACAATATCAAAGCCCCAAATTTTTCCTTGGATACCACAAAAGGAAGAAACAGTAATCATATTAGTTTCTCCTAAATAAGTACCGGTTACTTCAGCCATATCAAAAGCATTAATTTTATCCAGCATTTGAGAGCCGGTGCGCCTAAATGAGATAGGAACTTTACCAATATTTAAGGATACGCCTAAAATATAGCCTGTCCCGTGATTATCAGGATTTTGATAGCCGGCACAATAATGTTCATAGTTGCTGGTGGGAATTGAGGTAGACATATAAAAAGCTATTTTCTTTGTTGTCTTTTCATTATTCTATTAAATCTCTTTCTAAAAGTAGGCCATTCTCTCTTAATTTTTTCTGTTAAAGCTGCTAATAATAACGTTGAATTTTTCTCATAAGCTCTGATTGCGGGGAAAAAATTTTCTACGCTTTTAGCAGTTGGAGAATCTTTTTTTACATAAGTAATAATTAAATCACTACACTCGTTTAAAAGTTCTTCCAGAGCAAGAATCATTAAAACCATATAGGAGCTTCCGATACCTCTGTGCTCTTCTAAAATTCCAATGTCTTGAATAACACCTGCTGACAGTTTGTCAAGATCTTTTGTACTCAATTCTGTGTTGACAATTAAATCTTTAATATTCTGCTCAACTTGTTTCTTTTTTTCTTTTTCTATAGTAAGCCCGCTCACCCCTTCCATCTCTCTAAACATAGTTTTAATCACTTTTTCTGATTCGATTCTCGTAACAGCAAACCCAATAGGCTTATCATTTTTTAGATAAACATTAACATTATAATTAAAATCTTCAATCCACTGCCTGAATTTTTTTTCCATTTCTACAGCATCATGTTCTTCATCCCATTCTTTATATACTTCGATATAAATTGCAGCCAATTCGGCAGCATCATTATTAACAGCGCTTCTGATTAGCTCTTCTTCAGATACTTGGAAATGTAGTGTTTCCTCTTTAAATTTTTTAAAAGTTGGAGTTTTTTTTTCTTTAGTAGACGGATCAGTCGGAAGTTCGTTTTTAATCATATATTTTATTATAGCACTTAAAAAACATGCAAAAAAATAAAAATTATGCAATTCTTGTTTTTATATAAAAACTTGATTAAGATTATAACTATGTCAAAAAAAATATTATTAGTAGATGATGACCTCTATATTCGCGAATTATACAATGAAATCCTAGAAAATGAAGGTTATGAGGTGGAAACAGCTGCCAATGGAGAGGCCGGTTTAAATAAAATCACTAATAATAAATATGATTTAATTTTGTTAGACATCATGATGCCTAAATTAGACGGCATTGGGATTTTAACTAAATTAAAAGATAGTCAGAGTTCAACTCCTTTAAGTTCAATTATTCTATTGACTAATCTAGCCAATGATCCGGTTATAAAAGAAGTGGCTGAAACAGGTATTAAGAAAGTATTAATTAAATCTGATATTACTCCTGAAGAACTGACGATGGAAGTTAAAAAAACATTAGGAGTAAAGCAAACCGAAAAAACAGACAGTTTGGCTGCAAAAGCAGACAATAATGAAGATGAACTAAAAGAGGAAAAGACTACAGCTTCGTCAGGGTCAACAACTTCAGCAAAAACTTCAGCAGAAAAACCTGCAAGCAAGTCAACTACTTCTCCCGGCACTGGAAAAAAAGGAGCAAAAAAAATTTAGCAGCCGGTTTTTTCTTAAATTTTTACTCTTAACTTTTAATAAAAAATTAATTTGTCGATAAATTGCAGTTGGTTAATTTTTACAAGCCCGATCCAGCCGCCATATTAACGTCTGAAATCATGCCGTAAATTGGACCGATAATAGCCAGCATCATTGCCCCAACTGACAAGGCCACAGCAACCAGCATGATTGGCTCCAACAAACTAGTAGCTGTTTTTAAAGTTTTACTGACCTTATAATCAAGCATTTCTGTAACTTCAACCATTGATTCATCTAATGAGCCGGTACGTTCACCCACTTCAATTAGCTTAATGACAATACCGGGCACTAATTTGCCCTCTGAGCGCAAGCCTTCAGAAAATTTATCACCAGCAGAAACTCTTTCTCTAGCTCTTGTTAAAAGTTGGTGTAAATCATTTTTTAAAACCACGTCTTCAGCCAATTCCAAAGCCACCACAATCGGCAAACCGGAACCTAATAATAAAGCCAAACTTCTGGAAAACCGAGTTAAATCAATTTGCCGCCTCATACCTGACAAAAAAGGCAGTGAAAACAAAATGTTAGCCAATAAGCGGCGGTTGTGCTTGTAAAAAAGTACTCCGACAGCAATTATCGCTATAAGTCCGCCTCCAATGAACCAATAATGGTTAATAAGCAAATTAGATGATTTAATTAAAATTCGAGTTGGCAGCGGCAAATCCATTCTAAGTCTGGAAAATACTTGCGAGATACGAGGCATCACCACGATCAACATCATTAACAACACACCCACAAAAACCAACAAGACAAAAGCAGGATACATTAAAGCCGACTTAATTTTGTCTGAAAATTCCATATCCCGCTGCAAGCCTTGCTGCACATCTTTAAGAGTCACCTCTAAATTCCCTGCTTTCTCTGCTGCCCTAATTAAGCTGACAGTTACTTTATCAAAACTCTTAGGATATCTGCTCAAAGATTTATTAATCTTGTTCCCGGCTTGCAAGTCTTCTTTCATTGTTTGCAAAACTTTTTGCTTACCCCCTTTAGCTTCCTCCAACAAAGATTCCACTGCCTCCAGAATCGGAATGCCGGCCTTAAGCATAGTACTTAGATTACCCATCAGCTGCATTTTTTCTTTAACGGAAATTCGAATTGAATATTGATTTTCGGCCATAATAGTAAACTTAAAAAATATAAAATTAGCTGCTAATTGTTAAATTACTGCTGCCTGCTTTCCCTTTGATTAGGTTTCACTTCAGCTGTAATATTTTGCTCGCTTGTCTCAATTTCTTCACCTGTGGTTTCAACTTTAGTTACTCTTAACACTTCTTCAATAGTAGTTAAACCGCGAGTTACTTTGTCTAAGCCGTCGTCAAGCATAGTGGTCATACCTTCTTCTCGAGCCGCTTTAAATATTTCATCAGTCCCTTTTTTCTGAGTAATCAACTGTCGAACATTTTTAGAAACCTCCAACACTTCAAAAATACCAATTCTACCGCTATAGCCGCTAAAATGACATTGTGGGCAGCCTTTGCCCTCATAAATCCTAATTTCTTTTTTTTCGCCGACCGGAATGTAATGCCGATCAATATCGTTAACAGAAAAATCCTCTAATAATTCTTCTCTGGTCACAGTAAAAGACCGGCGGCAATTGCTGCATATTTTCCTTACTAACCGCTGACCAACCACTACATTCACTGTTGATGCGACCAAAAATGGTTCTACTTTCATATCGATTAAGCGAGGAATGGCAGAAGCAGCATCGTTGGTGTGTAAAGTAGAGAACACCAGATGGCCGGTTAAGGCTGCATTAACTGCGATGGCAGCAGTTTCTGTATCCCTAATCTCTCCGACAAAAACATAGTCAGGGTCTTGGCGTAAAATTGACCGTAAACCATTAGCAAAAGTTAAATTAGTTTTTTGATTGACTTGAACTTGATTAGCTCCTTCAATTTTATATTCCACCGGATCTTCAATAGTAGTAATATTTTTTTCGCGACTAATAATAACCTTTAAGATAGAGTAAATTGAAGTGGTCTTACCACAGCCCGTGGGACCGGTTGACAAAATCATACCGTTAGGCTTATTAAAGGCGCGCGTCAATTTTTTTAAATCTGCTTCATTCATGCCTAAATCGTTTAAAGAATGTGATCTTGCTTTTGATGACAGTAAACGCAAAACTATTTTTTCACCATCGGCAATCGGCAAAATTGAAACACGCAAATTAAGATTCTCTTCTTTTAAAGCCAACTGCATCTTGCCGTCTTGAGCACTGAGATGTTCGTCTGTGCGCAGCTGCGATAAAACTTTAATACGAGTCACAATACGGTCGTGCAGCTTGGTCGGAACAGTTAAAGCATTATGCAGTACGCCGTCAATGCGGAATCGAACCAAAGTTTTATTTTCTTTTGGCTCAATATGAATATCTGAAGCTCCTTGTCCATAGGCCGAAGTAATCAGCAAATTAACAATTTTTTCTATCGGGGGATCAGCAACCTTGGTTGATTTGCTTTTTGTATCAAGACTTTCTTTTAACAACTTTTCAAACTTTTTTTGCAAGTCCTGCCTATACATAGCAATAACATTGTTAATGTCCTGCGGGGTGGCATAATATACTGACACAGGCAAGCCTGTTTTTTTAGCAATAATGGGGGCAATTTTATCGTTAGACACATCGGCCAAAGCAATTTTAACTTCTTCATCAGTGCGCTCAAAAGCCACAGCTTGTTGTTTTTCAGCCACATGTTCAGGAAGGATGCTAATAACTTCCGGTGCGATATTGAGTTTTGTTAAGACTATAAAAGGTGTATCTAAGTGCTTTGCTTCCAAAGCCCCAATTTCTTCATCAGATAATTGCTCAGTCTTAATCAAGGCTTCCCGTAAAGAAACATCTTGTTCAGTGGAATAAGTTTTAGCAGCATTGATAGCTTCTTGGTCAAGAGCCTCCGCAGCAAGTAGTATTTTTTCAAGTTGGGCAGAATTGATCATAATTTCAGCATAGCATTTTATTATAAAAATGAAAATATCAGCCCCATCAGGAAATATTATTGCTATTTTTGCTCTAAAATAACACTAAAAAACAAAGCGATAAAAATACTTTAAAATTTGCTAACAACAGCAATAATTCCAGAGGTTAATATTTTGCAAACAATTAAAAGCGTAAATTAAATAAAGAAAGAAAAAAGGATAATTAGATTATTATTATGACCGTTCTTGAGCTAAATTAAGTTTTTGTTGATGAGTTAGCTGCTTGATAGTATATTCGCGCTGTAAAGCTTGTGAATGGGAAAGTTTTTTCTCGGTATAAATTAATTTAACAGGAGTACGTCCCCGCGTGTACTTAGCCCCCTGATTTTGATTATGTGCCTGCAGGCGGGCAGATAAATCATTAGTACAGCCGGTGTAGAAAGTGTCGTCAGCACACTGAACAATGTAAACCAGCCAGTCTTTTTTTGGCATAACACTATTTTTAACTTCTACTTTTTAACAAATAAACAAACTCTTAGCATAAACAATTTTGGATTTGGCTGATACTAAATTTTACTCAGTACTATTAATTTTTTTAATTAATAATTAACCAGCACCGCCTCCTCCCCCTCCTCCTCCGCCACCGCCGCCAACAGAGGAACTGCCGGAAGAACCCACGCCGCTCGCCCCATATCCAGAGCGGCTGACAGATGATAAAGAGTTAACTGCTTGAGTGAGCGATCCCAAGCTGGAAGTTAAATGGCTCATTTGGTTCATAGCAACAGAACGGCTGACATTATCAGCCATGCCCCAATAACCTAAAGTATCAACCACTGTCTGCTCTTCAGCTGCATCAAATTTAAGCGGCAGCTGCGACAGGGCTTTCATTGACACGCCCAGTAAAGTACCGTAAACCAAATATTGTTCCCAAATGATAATCGAATCAATCGGGTAACGTTTTGTTTTTTGATACTGCTTGAGATGTCTGGCAAAAGCCCGCCATTGTGCGGCTTCCTGAGTGCCCTTGTCGGTCCGCTTTAAAATATAAATTGAACTAAAAATTAAAACAGCAATCAAAATAAAAACCATTGGTGAACCAAAAGTTAAAAGCAAAACAGCAATAATTAGTGCTCCCAGCAGCAGCCAATTTCTCTGTTTCAGTTGTTGATAAGCCTCGTGATCAAAATAATTCTCAGAAAAGTTTTTATTTAAAGCCATCTTCTCTAGCTTCTTAAAAAATTGACTGGCGCTCGTTGAATGACGTTTGCAATAATTAACGATTTGATCAAACATAACCTTATCTGCGCCTTTACCGATTGTCTTAAAAATAAAATCATAAACTTGCTGCTGGATCGTGTCTAAATCTGCAGCTTGCAGTTGAAACTCATCAGTGACTTGTTGCAATCCATATTGATAATCTTTTTTGATAAAACCCTTTTTTTGATCACTGCGGATAATTTTAGCTTTTTTAGCTTGCACAATTGACAGCACTAAGGAGGTAAAAACTGACGGCGTAAAACTCTTTTTAGAGTGAAGCAACTGATGAACCTGGGCCGGATTTAAATCGCTGGGCGGCTCCCATAAAGTATTTGGCGGGTTAACTTTAGGCAGCGGTTCATTCTTGCCATATTTTCTAAAGCGCTGAATCTCTTTAAAAACTACATAAGCAACCCCCAAATTTAATAACACTTGGCCGATTCGTACAGCCCAAAGCAGCAAGGTTTTTCGTTGTGACTGACGAATAAATTTATCTTCCTGCTGTTGAATTTCGGCTGCGCTTAAAGTGCCGTCTTCTGCCTGCGAAAAAGTATTTTTAGGGAATAGCACTCGACCTTCAAAATAATTACCTTGCTCAAGTCGGTCAATACTAAAACGTATCCGCCGGTCAGTCTCAATAGCTATTTCGCCGCCCAACTGTCCATGCAGCCAGGCTTGAAGTTGATCGCCAAAATCCTGATCCGGCGGTTGAAAATCTAAAGTTAAAACTGCCTCTACATTATTTTGAGGTATGTCCCAGTCACCACCAATAAACTGCCAATAAAATTCGTCTACATCTTGATGGCGGGTAATGGCGTTTTTGATTGTATAAGAGAGAGTAAAAGTTTTAAGCTCATCACGGGCTTGATAAAACCACTTTAGATAATAGCGATCGGGATCCCGGCGCAAATAAAAAGTGCCGGCAGTGTTATTCTTTTCACCAACTTCCGGACTGACTTGCTGATAGCACGCTGCTTGCTCGCAAAGTTGAAAATCAGTTAATTCATAGGCGGTAGTGCGGCCGGAAGCTTTGGTTTGGTCCGGATCAGCGTTGAGGTATAAGTAAGCGAAACTAAAACTGCCGTCAAAATTAAAAACTCTTTCTTCAGTGACATCCATGGAACCGTCTTGGTGGAGCTGCGCTTGAATTTGAACTGAATCAATGGTGTAGGATTTGGCAAAAATTAGCGAGGGTTGGCTAGCAGTTAAAATAGCAAGAATTATAAGAGAAAAAAGCAACACAAAATAAAGCTGCTTTTTAATGAAAAAGTGTTGAAAAAACATGAAATTAGTATAGCAAGAAACCCGGCAAGCAGCTATGGGAAAATAAAACCAAAAATTGAAAGTTTAAGAGCGCAAAGATATTATTGATCGTTATTTTGCAATGCTTTTTTAGCAAAAGGATAATAGACAATTATAGAAAGTATTAAAATAGCTAAATTGAAAAGCCAATAGTTTAAACACCAGTCGCTGGTAGCGCAATTACAGCCTCCTAAAATATAATGAGCCAGCTGCGACAGCAGTGCTAAAACAGCAGGAATTAACCACCATTTTTTAAATTTCTTTTGATAAGCTTGCCATAAAATCGGGGCAGTAATTAGAGCTTGAATTACTAAAGGCAGCCACCAAAGATAATCTTGTTCATCGCAGATAATTCCTCTAACCTCGCCCACAGGCAGATCATCCGGCTCCGGTTCCGGGGTGCTGATTTCTTCTTCCGGTTCTTCGAAGGGTTCCTCGGCAGTTAATAACCCTAAAACAGACGCTGTTTCAACAGCAAGCGGCGTTTCTTCTTCGTCTTCTGTTTCAGCTGCTGACGAAATTTGCTCAGAATCAGGAGTATCAGCTTGTATTGGTGTTGGTGTTGGTGTAGTAGTACCAGCAACCTCAGATTCCTCAAGGCTGTCAAAGCCTAAATTTAAATCAAAAGTTAAAGTCTGATTTTGATAATCATTGCCGGCAGCACTATCCGCAGCAACAGTAAAAGAATATTCTTCCGGCTCTTCAGGGCTGGCTGAAGAAAGTTCCACAAAACCGTCCTCCTGCCATTGGCTGATAGTCTTCGGACCATAAACTATATCATTATTTTTATCGCTAATGGTAATTTCAAGCACTGCAGCAAGAGAAGGTGTAGAATCAGAAAAATTGGCAATTTCTACTGCAAAAGTTCTTGCTTCTGAATAGTTATTAATTGCTTCAACTGTTTTGGTGACTGAATCTCCGGGGGCTAAATTTTCTTCAGCAAATAAAGCACCGGTTGTGTCGGCAGAGCATGATGTATCGTCGCAAGTAATAGTTTGGTCAGAAGCTCGAGAGACACCAATATTAATGATGGCAAAGGAAGACACAAAAAGGATAACAAGCAAATAAGGTTTAATTTTATGCAGCATAACTTAGAGCTCCAATTTCTCGGTTAAGGTTCTTTGTACAGGACCCTGCAACTCTACCGTGAGCGAAATATGATTGATGCCCTGGTGGTAAACGCAAGTTCCACCGGCAGTACAAGTGGCTAACAAAATATCATCTTCTTGAATTTCAGTTTGATGACTGAGGTCCTCCTTGTTGAAAGGAATTTTTCCTTTAATAGCATAATCTTTATCCTGAGAATCATAAATAATTTCATAATTGGCTTGCTTAAATGCAGCTAAATCTTCACCCATAAGTTTGAGGCCGACTGCTTTTTGATCCGGTCTGAGGTAAAAATCAAGGTCTATATCTATATCAGAAAGTGAATCCGGAGGTGACGACCAGCTATCAGCAGTAGAAAAAGTATTGCCGCTGATAACAGTTGTGTTGGAAAAGAAGGCGTTGGTAGTATTGATTTGAAATAAAGCAGCTCCAAGTAAAAA
>CAZPQG010000016.1:0-9368 GCA_964588685.1 uncultured Pseudomonadales bacterium
ATTTGAGCAGCGCAATAAAATAACGCACCATATCTGGTAGTTCCACCTTCAGCCACAGCTTCAAAAACTATATCAGCTTTGCTTAAACCGGATTGGGGCCTTGCGTCAGGCGAATTTTCAATCATAACAAATAATGGCCGTCTATTTTCCCAGGCTTCTCTTTCAGTTTGAGTGCATAAGGCTCCATTTAAGGGGCACTCTTGGTCTCTAGGTTCATTGGGGTCAATTTCCAATAATTGTCCCAATGCAGTTTCTCCCGCCTCTTCTGAAGTTGTTGTTTCAGATTCTTGATCAGCCGTATCTGTAGCATTAATCTGTGAAAAAAAGCCGTAGGAAATTCCTGCTGACAATAAATAAATAACAAGAGCAATAATTAAAGATTTTTTTGGCATAACAAAATAAGTATTTATATTAGATTTCAAAATTAATTGATAATATTCTGATTGCAATTGATTATTCTAATTGCCGGCAGTTTCGCTTAGTGTTCACTGGCAATAACAAGCAAGTCTATAATATTAAAACAGAATTTAAATTAATTACAAGATAAAATTTAAACTCAGCCTCTCTTTGTAAAGAATGATTTTAGATGCTTTTTAAGTTTAAATATAAGCGGCTATTTATTAACAGCTATTAATTATAGTTGCCGCTTTTTTTTAACCATTGATGATACGGTTTATATCGCTAATGGTAATGGTGATAATCAGCAACACCAACAGTACAAAACCGCCATAATTAGCATATTGCTCAATTTTATTAATCTTTTTCTGCCCAAAAAATTTTTCCAGAAAAATAAACAGGGCCCGGCCTCCATCCAGAGCAGGAATAGGCAGTAAGTTAACCACAGCTAAATTTAAAGACAACATGCCGGCAAAACTTAAATTATGTAGGTGATTATCACTGATAATATTCCCTTTTTGAGTTTCATGAACTATACCTACCGGCCCCGCTACTTCTCTTGATACAGTGCCGCTGGTAACTAACTGCTTCATCATGTCAGCCAGAGCAGCTAAGATCAAATAGGCCAGCGCTGCTGCTTGCTTTAACCCGTACCAACTACCTCTAAAAGGCATCTCATACCAAGGATAAAAATTAAAGATTACATCGTCAAAAACTACACCTAAAGACCCTTCTCCTTCAGGTGTCTCATCGGCTGTGCGAGCATAAACTTGGTATTCATTTACTTGATCCGGACACTTCAGATTATCACACTGTTCTGTAATAGTTAAAGTCAATGTTTCACCGCGATAATCTGCCACTACTGCCTGCATTTCAGTAAAGCTCTCAATTTGATAAATTGCGTTATCCACTCTGACACTAGTAATATTTGCATTGACCGGCACACCAGCCTGTTCAGCTGGAGAATCAGACGCTACCTGGCCGATTCTAGCTTGATCCAATAAAGGCACGGGGATGCCCATCAAAGAAAAAACTACTGAAAATGCAACGACGGCAAAAATTAAATTTACCAAAGTGCCGGCCAAAATAACTTTCATTTTTAAATTTGGCGGCTTAGCATAAAAAGGGGCCTCAGCCTTAGGATCATCTTTCTGAGATTGAATTAACTCTTCCACTTCCGGCTGAGAAATATCTTCCGGACCTGCTTCTCCTTCCAGCCTAACAAAGCCCCCAAATGGAATTAAATTTAAAGTAAAATCTGTTTTATCCCAAGAAAAAATTGTGGCTAAACGAGGGGGGTATCCTAAGCCAAACTCTTTAACTTTTACACCAACCTTACGCGCTGCAATAAAATGACCCAACTCATGAATAATAATCAAAAAGGAGATAATAAGAATGACAATTAAAATTGACATGTAAAAATAACAAAACTTAAAACAAAACTAATTTATAAATAAAACAATGATAATGATTAATATAAGAAAAATAAAACTAAAGGCTAAAGCTTTAATAAATCTTCTTTTTTTTCTTGAAACAAATCTTCCAGCTGCTCTTCAAATTGAGTCATCATTTGATCAAGTTCTTGTAGATCTCGATGAATGTCATCTTCGCTAATTCCAGCTTGTCCTTCTTGTGCTTCAATTTCACTTTTAACATCGCTGCGGGCTGTTCTCATCATTATTTTAGCTGATTCTATTTTTTGCTTTAGCTTTTTAACAAGCTCATTTCTTTTTTCTTCAGTTAGAGGGGTAACTTTAATTCTAATAATGTCTTGATCAACAACCGGCTTTAAATTTACGTTTGAATTTTGAATTGCTTCTTCAATATTTTTAATCACATTCTTGTCCCATGGTTCAATAACAATTAATTCGGGATCAGGCACATTAATGTTAGCCAGTTCATCAATTGACATGGAGCTGCCATACACCTGTACTTTAACAGGGTCGAGCATGGCCACATTAGCTTTACCGGTTCTCAACATATTAATCTGCTCCCTGACATGGTCAATTATTTTTTTTAGTTTGTCTCGAAATGGTGAAAAATCATACATAACTGATGAGATGTTTAATAAATTTGCCGGGTTTTATAAGTTTATTATTTAATCGGTTTTTATTATTTTTTATTATGATTTGTTGTTTAACATTAATTTAAAAATACGATTGAGTATTAAAACTTTTAACCAATCTTATTTTCCAGCCTGCAAGCTTTTATTCTACCATTATTACTATTTATATTCTATCAATTGTTAAATTCATGTTGACATTGGGAAGTGATAACTCTTTAACAGAAGGATCGGCATCCTCCAATTGATTTTTTAAATCTTGAATTTCTTTCTGCAGAGGTGTTAATGTTTGCTCAGGCTCTTCATAATAAGGCTCACCAGATTCGGGTTTTTTTCTTTGTTCCTCAGGCTGCATAAAAATAACAGCTATTAAAACGGTAATTAATAAGAAAGCAGCAATACTTGCACCGACTTTAATATAAAATGATTTTTTCTTTTTAGAAAGACGTGACTTAACCTCGCCCAGACTCCACCATTGTTCTCGATTTTCTTTGAAAGCATCCTGTTGCTGATCAAACCTAACTGGCTGTTGTAAGTCTTTGTGATTCATTTAAGTCGCTCTATTTCTTCTAAATAAGTAATTACTTTAGATAAATTGCTGTAAATTGGCATTAAGTCTTTATTTAAATTAGCATATAAGCGTGCATAACGAGAATCTGAATCAGTTGTGGCATGACTTTGGTCAACCTTTGCCCAAACTTGTTCAAACATAGGCGGCAGCTGCACAATTAGCTTATCAATTTCATCAAATGATCTTTCAATTTTGGGTTGATTGATGGGATCAGACTCTACTTCATAAGCAGAAATAATTTTTTGATGGACAATTAGCATTTTGTCGTAAACTGAATGAAGTTTACCAATAGCCAATAAGCTCAAGGCATAGTAGCTGGATTCTTTAACTTGTTTGCCTAAGGGCTCAAATTCAAGCGCCAGATTATTTACATCATCCCGATCATAAGCTTGTTTGATAGATTGTTCAAACTGATCCAGCTGAGATCTATTAGTCTCTATGTCGCTAATGAGTCTTCGTTTATGAGAAAGTTCAATGCCTTCTGCTTCAATAACTTTTAATCTCAATAAATTTTGATAAATATCTAAGACTTGATTACGCGATAGCATTGCCTTTTTAGTGGCAGTAATTGCCTCTTCAATCGAACTTAAGGTCTGCAGATTTTGATATTGATCAATGACAATTCGATAGTCTCTTTCATCTTGCTCATAATCATTGAGAGCAGCCAACAGCTGAAGTCTTAAATCATCGATTTCCGCTGCCAGCCGTTTCTTTTGAACTATATACTGTTGAGAAGTTTCCTCATCCAGTTCATCAGCTTCCATCTCTTCGGTAAATTCCATCAAATCGTAACTGTTTTGTGCAAAAGACCTAAGAGGGCAGCTAAAAAAACTGAAGAAAAATAATAAACTCAAAATTGAAGCAGCTGTAAAAACTAGTCTCCATTTAAAACTAAGTGAGCTGACTGTCTGGTTAATAGCCATAGAGGTCTATTTATTTTTATTTAAGGCTTTATCACGAGCAAACATAACAGCGCTGTGCATAGATTCAAAAGTACCAGTGTCAAACCATTGCCCTTCAACAAATGCTACATCTAGCTCTTTTTCTTTTAAATATAAGTTGTTAAGATCCGTAATTTCCAATTCTCCCCGATCAGAAGGTTTAAGCGTTTGTACTTTATCAACGACAGTATTGTCGTAAATATAAAGACCGGTAACAGCATAGTCAGATTTAGGATCAGTTGGTTTTTCTTCAATAGAAATGGCTTGATTGTTCTGATCAAATTCCACTACTCCGAAGCGCTGCGGATCTTTTACTTTCTTTGCAAATACTCGGCCGCCGGACTCAAAACCCTGGATTGCCTCGGAAAAATCGTCTTCAAATAAATTATCTCCTAAAATTAAGGTTACATCATCATTGCCGATAAAATTACCGCCAATGGTAAAAGCCTGCGCCAAACCCTCCGGTTTGTCTTGAATCTCATAAGTAAAATCACAGCCAAAATCTTTACCACTGCCCAGTAACTTTAGAAAGTCGCCGGCATGATCAGGAGCCACAATAATTAAAATATCTTTAATACCCGCTTTTAATAAAGTTTGCAGCGGATAATAAATCATCGGTTGATTGTAAATAGGGAGTAATTGCTTGCTGGTCACATATGTAAGAGGCTGTAGTCTAGTGCCTCGACCTCCAGCTAAAATAATACCTTTCATAAAATGAATATTAATTAATATTGTGAGCAGTTTAAAATTATTATTAAGATTGAATTTTAATTAAATTATTAACCATTAATAATTTAATAACTCATCATAACAACTTAAATTTAACAGTCTGATTATAAACCAAATAATTTCTTATAGTTTATCACAATGGGTAAAAAATTAACTTAAAGAGTGATTAAAAATAACAACAGCGCTGCTAAAAAAGAAATGCCTAAATATTCTAAAATAAGTTTTTTGGTTAAGCGGCCTGCTTTATGTTGTGTCACAATCCCCCAAAAAAAATAAAAAACTACCAGTAATAAAATTAAATAACGTTGATAAGCAACCTCGTAAGCAGCAGTAAAAAATAAAAAAATTATTAAGCTTAAAAAAATTATTAACACTAAATAAGGCAGCTTAGATTTAATCGGTAATTTGTTCATTTAATCACTCCTCCTTGAAAGACTATCATTAAAAAAGCAACACCCATAAATAAAATAATATGGCCTAAGTTTTCTCCAACCAATCTCATATTCTTTTTACTGCCAATCACAAAAGAGTCATAAATTAAAGTCAAAATGATCAGCATAATGACGGCTAAAAACGCTGCTTTTGTTAATTGCAGGGGAGTAAAAATTGACGATGATATGGGACGGTCCTCAGCTACCAGCTCTTCTGATTTTTGATTACTGTTAACAGTTTGAGTGTCGTCAGGATCGAAAGCTGCTGCATCGCTTTTTTGCTCAGTTTCTCTCACAACCGGATCTTCTACTTGAGCTTCCTTCTCTTCTAATGCCAGCACCGGATTATGAACTGCAGGCTGCTGAGCTGGTTCATCAACAGCGCTGTCACCAATTTGACTAGCGGCACCCGTCGGAGTACCAAACATTTGCACTATTAACACGCTCTCAAAACCTTGAAATTTACCCTGCACCATCGCCACCCCAATTTCTTGATAACGCTCATTTAAAATATTGGCTTTGTGAGTTGAAGAATCCATCCAAGCCTGCATCATATCATTGGTATTACCAAAATCTCTAGCCAAATTTTCTCCTGCCACTTGATATTGATAATTAGCTGCTTTAATAAAGTCCCAAGGCTTTTTGCCGTCAGGTGAAGTGTGTGACCAATATTGATTATCGATCATATGCTGCGCTTTCGCTAAAGCAGCAGCTGAAAGTTGGGAATTAGCAGTTAATGGCGGTAGGCCTTGCTCTTGTCTTTTCTGATTTGTGGCCCTAATAACCTCTTCACTGGTAATAGTAGAATGAAAACTTAAAACTGAATCATAAACCGAAGGAAAAAACCTGAGCGTTTGCACCAGCGCAAAAAACCCGACCACTATAAAAGCCAGCACTAAAATATGATCCGGATGCAGTAATTCGGGGCGGTAGTTGTTGCTTCTTTGGGGAACAAAGAGTTTTGACAGCTTGGACAGGATTTTTGACTTATTTTGACGAATCATATTACAAGTTAATTATGCAAAAATTAACAGCATTTGTCTAGTTGCTCGCTTCATATTATAAATTACCAGAGAAAAGTTTACCGCGCCTACATTATAAAAATTTCAGAAGTTGTTAAAAAAAACAAAATTCATAAAACATTGCTCAACAGCCCGAAAAAACCGAGCTGCTGAACAATAATCTTTAATCTCAATTAGATTCAACTATTTGAGTTAAGTAGAGATAAAGATTTGCCTGTAAAACATCCCCCATGGTTTCGCTGCCGCATGCCAAAGTATTAACAATTAGGTGCATTTCAGCCGGCCCATTATTAATGGCGGCATCATTAGCCGTGTTTGGATCTATATCAAAATCATCTTCAATATTTCGCAGCAACATATTATTGATTACATTATCAAATAAGCCGTCATCTTTGAGCCGATATAGACTAAGGCGAGCGCAGTCTTTTATTCCATTCTCACTGGCTTCAATTATTTCTCCTCTCGCCCAAAAGTTGCCTTCAATTGAACCAACATTGTCTACATCAAAAATTACAGTTCTTGTTTCTCCGGGCACCATATTATCAAAATCCAAAGGAACACCAGCAGGCCCGTCCTCACCTACCTGCAATTCTAATGTACCCATGCTAATAGTAGTATCAAATGTTTGCTTATCTTCAAATAAAGCTCGACTGATGCCTAAAGCTAAACCGAAGCTAATAATAATCACCAGCAGTGAGTATACAATTTTTTTAAGCTTTGTGTTGTTCATTTCTTCCCTCCTTTCAGTGAACGCTAATTTGTGAATTATAGTAATAATAAGTGTCTTACCTGACAACAAACTTAAATTTTAAAATGTATTTTAATTTATTTTCATTCAATCAATGACAATTCAAAGGTCTTTAATAGACTAAGATTAAAGGACTGTTCTTTAATCACTTTTGACATAGCTGAACAGTTTCGGCTGACATCGCATACTTTTAAGGCAAAAAAAAGCGGCTCAGCAGAGTAAGGAGCGTCAATATTCAAGAAGCAAAAATCACCATAACAATCCGGCTGAATTAAATTTAGCGGCAGGTCGCGCGATAAGGTTTGCACGGGGTCAAGTAAGGACCAGTTTTCGTCAGTAAAATTTACTTGATAATAACGAATATCAAAATAATGTTGCAGCTGGTATTGATGTTCAACATGAGATGAAAAAATATTGGGAAAAACTAACAAATATGATGCGATTTTTTGTTGATCTTCCTCAGCTTCCACCGGCATTCTAAAAACATAAAAATCAGCTATTGATCCACCTGCCAACGCTAGACCAGAACTGTAAAAGACAGGCACATTTTTTTCACTTACTAACTGATCATTTTCAAAAAACTCCAACTTTAATTGATTTTGTTCAAGTGGTTGATCAAGGTGAAGCTGCTGTTGCACTGCCGGTTCAAATGCTATTTTTTGATTTGAGGTTTCATAGCTCACACTAATTAATTGTTCATCAGCAGCTTGAATATTCAAAAATTGATCTGCGTTTACAGCTGCTACGTGAGTAGTAAGCTGGTTGACTTTAATCCAACTCGGTTGATAACGATCACCGATATTGCCGGCACACAATGAGAGCAAATGTTTCCCCTGCTCTTGCGGCTGCAGCCTCAACACTTTCCATTGCCAGTCTGCGGTTGTATTAAAAGCTGTATTGGCAATATTAGCTGCAGCATAAACTAATTGATCATTAAGCAAAATTACCCACGGAACAGTGTCAAATCCAACTAGATTTTCAACTGAAGATAACTGATAAGATACACCTAGAAAAATATCGGCAGCTGTTGTAAAAATCTCTTGGCTAATACAATTCTCCTGCAATAAGTTGCTGCTTTGTTCATGCCCTAGTTGAACATAGAAATTGGTCCCATCTTGTTTAGCCTTAACGTGTCCTTTAAAACCCCAATCCTGCAGCCCCTGTTTAAAATCAGAATTAGCAATTATTTCCTTGACTGAAACTGAAGCGTAATCAGTGTTATCTTCAACTGTTAAAGAAAAATTTTGCGCTTCTGAAGATAAATCACTGATAGAGATAGTCATTAGCAGCTCAGCAATATCCTGCCATTGGCCGGCTGACAAAGTTAATAATAAACTTGATAGATAAATAAAAACTACAACAAACAAAATTGATTTAGGCTTTTTGATGAAGCGCATAAATTTTAATTAATGATGGTTGGAAGAATTTAATAAGACAGCAATAATATTTTTAAGTTGAAACATCATAACAAGCATTAAAGGCAGCAATACTAAAAAATAAAACCCCAGTTTTGAATACAGCCAAGTGAATATAAAGCCTAACCACGGAATGGCTAGCCTGACTCGACCGATGACATCGTCTTGATCAACTGAATTTTGATCCGGATAAGGATTGCTGTCGCCTTGAGTTGTGTATTTTCTTCTTTCATTTTTAATTAAGCTTGACACAATACGATGAGTGATAACAAGTTGGCTGCCTTGAGAGTTATGTTGTGTGAAACCATTGGCAGTTTGGGAAGCATTGCGGGGTTGATTAGTCGGTTTTGAAGCATAATAAGTAATAACTTGGCCCTGATAATAACGAGCCTGCGGCTGAGTGGCAATAACAGCACCAGCTGTTAAAGCCGGTTCCATAGAACCAGAAGTAATTACGAAAATTCTAAATCCGTGCAAATAACAGTACAGAATAAAGCTGAGACAAATTAGGCCGAAAGCTATGCCTGTATATAAGGGTAAATATTGCTGTTTTAGTTGCTGATGAGATTGCATTGAGCAATAAAATAACTCTTTAAACTGAAAACTTATTTAAAAAATAAGATGGAAATTAACAGTAAAAAAAATGGGTAGTTGAAATAAGCTGAGTGCTGCAAGTGGGTACTGTAAAAGAGATGCTCTAATCAAAAACAGGGATTAATATAAAAAAAATGTCAGCCTCTGCTGACCAATTATTATTCTTGCTGCTTAAATTTTTTATTACTATTGCTGTTGACAGTTACTACAATACTTGCTTTATGCTCAAAATAAATTATGGCTGTCATTGCTTGAAACCTCTGAAATGAATATAATATAAGACATTGTTTGCTTAAGGGCTTGTTGAAGCTATGAAAAAGCATTATGCGAGCTGAGGCCCCATAGTCTAGTGGTCTAGGACATCACCCTCTCACGGTGAAGACCGGGGTTCGAGTCCCCGTGGGGTCACATAAATAAAGAAGCGCCATTCAGCGCTTTCTTTATTTATTTAATTTCATG